>NZ_AFQV01000034.1 GCF_000220085.1 Streptococcus mitis SK1080
GATTACTTACCGAGATAGTCAGTATCAAGAATTTTTGGAAAAACGTGAGATACAGTTACCTATGTGGTCGCTTTATAATCATGAACCAATCTATGCTGTCAGTGCAAATACCTGGTACATGGATCATCAAATGTTTGCATCAATACCAGATTTTGAAGCTTATCTATTATTTATTTCAACAAGAGGGAACGCTTTTTGGGAGTTTCACTATTCTTTTGATATGTTTGATGAAGAACGCTGGAAAGCCAATGCTCGTGCCGTCAAATGGATAGAGGAGAATTATCAAACACTAAAATATAGTAAAAAAATAGGAGGAAGTCCTGAAAAATTT
The DNA here is from genome assembly GCF_000220085.1 of Streptococcus mitis SK1080. Taxonomy (GTDB): domain Bacteria; phylum Bacillota; class Bacilli; order Lactobacillales; family Streptococcaceae; genus Streptococcus; species Streptococcus mitis_K. The sequence goes on from NZ_AFQV01000034.1 coordinate 332, forward strand.
GAAATTTATGGTTATAAGTGTCACAATCAGAAGACTTCTACTGAAATTCTCTCTCTGAGAAATCCTGCTCAGATTAAACAAAAAATAAAAATAGAGAATCTTTCGATAGAGAATTTTACCAGAGTAATTGGAGATTTTACTATTCAAGAAGATGAGATAGAATTGGCACCGTACTCTATCGTGATACTGAAGAAGTAAAGAAAAAATTGTGAGGTAGAGATGACGATTTATATTAATAAGGACGAGACCGTTTTTCATTTGGAAATGAAAGATAGTAGTTATATTTTTAGAATTTTAGAAAATGGGGAACTTCAACATCTATATTTTGGGAAAAAGATTCATGTCAAGGAAAATTATAACC
>NZ_AFQV01000033.1 GCF_000220085.1 Streptococcus mitis SK1080
GGCTAGCTTCCTAGTTTGCTCTTTGATTTTCATTGACTATAAATCTTTTTTACTCTCTAAATTCTGAAAAAATCCGAAAATGAATGTGTAAGATATAGTTACTTTTAGAAATATTAAATAGAATAGGAAAACATCTATGGAACAAAGTATTACTATTAAAAATTTATGTAAGTCATATGGCCAAACTCAAATTTTAAAAGATATTTCTTTTGAAGCAAAAGCAGGTAGAGTGACTGCTTTCCTAGGTCCAAATGGAGCTGGGAAAAGTTCAACCTTACGTATTTTATTAGGATTAGACAAAGCAACATCTGGTCTTACTAAAATTGGAGATCAAACTTATAAAGAATTAAAATTTCCTCTAAAAACTGTAGGAGCTTCATTTGACAGTGTAGGTGCTCCTGATGATCGGACTGTTTATCAGCATTTGAAAATTGTTGCTGCTAGTAATGGGATATCCAGTCAGCGAATTGAGCAAGTCTTGGATATAGTGGATATTAGCCATAAGAAAAAATCTAAAATTGGAAAATTATCATTAGGAGAAGGACAACGCTTGGGGATTGCAACAGCTCTATTAGGAAATCCTCAATATCTGATATTGGATGAACCAACTAATGGGTTGGATCCAAGAGGAATTAGGTGGTTTAGAGAGTTTATAAAAAAACAAGCTCAAGAAGGGAAGACAGTCTTGCTATCATCTCATATATTATCGGAAGTGGAAGCAGTAACAGATGATGTAGTTATCATAAATAAAGGAAAAGTTCTTATAAAAGGGACCTTACAAGAAGTGATGAAAAATCTTTCTTCACTAGAAGAAGTCTTCTTTAGTTTAACAGAAGGAGGAAAGTGACATGGCACTTATTTACTCTCTTCATTCTGAAATCTTGAAATTGCTTTATAGGAGAGCTACTCATATTGTACTATTCTTGATACTGGTATTTCAAATGTTTTTAGCAAATATTGGTGCTTCTCAAATTGTTTCAGTTGGTATTCATGCTACACCAGAGACAAATCCAGATTTAGCAGAAGCCATACCTCCTATTGAATTTTTAGGTTTTGATGTCACTTTATTTGGTGTTTTTATTATGATTATCCTAGGCTCAATTTACGGAGCCGAGGAGTATAAATGCTCTGCTATTCGTACAAGCCTCCTCTCTATTACAAATCGAAGTACTTTCCTAGTTTCAAAAACATTAGTTTGGCTTGTATTTTCTTTTTTCATTTCCTTTCTATCAATATTCTTTACGATTAACATGACACATTATGTTTTAGGAAAAGATGGCTTACTTCTTTTTTCACTAAATGGGAGAGTTTGGTTCTATATATTTTTAGCCAGTATAGCTTGGACTTTATTGGGACTGCTAGCCTATATTATGGCTTTGACATTTAAAACAGCCATTGTTCCTCTATTATTTTTGCTTCCTCAAGTCTACAATTTAGGAACATTCTTAGCAAACTATATCTCAGCTGCAAAATTTCTTCCAGTTGCATTGGGGCAAGGATTGATTGCTACATCTCCTCAAATTTTAGAACAGAATAGTTTACAACATATTTTACTTTTACTTTGTTGGAACTTCTCATTCTTGGCTTTAGCAATCTATCGATTACTTAAGTCAGATATTGGAGGAGGTGAATAAGTTGAAAGAGCAACTTAAAAGTGAGTATCTCAAGTTTATTATGAATCCTTGGCACTGGTTGATTATAGGTGCTCTATTACTGTGTGTTCCGGCGATGGTTGTTTTTTTAAATAGTAAGCCAGACCAGTTGACTCTACAGTTTGTTTTGGAACAGCTACTGCAAAGTCTCTATTTAGGACAGGCAGGTTTCATTAGTCTAGCGGTCCTATTTATAGGTCAAGAATTTACAGGTTCTAGCCTTCGTACCAGTTTTCTTACATGTCCAAATCGTTTGAAATTTATAATATCTAAACTAGCTATTGTATTATGTATGGAAATTGTATTATTGGTTGCTGTAATATCATTATGCATACTAATCGCGCAAGGATACTACAATATCAATCTTTTGAGTAATATTAAACATGTTCTAACAATTCTATTTCCAGCTTGTATTTCTATTCTAACCTTCTCTCTTTTAAGTGGTATTTTTGTATTTATTTCCCAGTCTTTTATCTTAATTTTGGGAATCAGTTTATCCCTTTTATTGGGGTTGGGACAAATGTTATTACAATTCAGTTCTTTTTTTAGAAATTTACCATTACTGGCTAGTATGAATTGTTTTTATACCTATCCATTATCTCTTTATTATCCAGTGTGGCAAGGCTTAGGGATACAAATAGTTTGGTTATTAATTGTTTTTGTATTTGCTACACTGATACTTATAGGAAAAAATGTACGCTAAAGACAGGGGATATCCTGTCTTTTTCTCAGTTAGTGCTATAATATATTCAGGAGGGTGAGTTATGGCTTATAAAATTTTGGTTGTAGATGATGATCTTGCTATTCTTCGCCTAATAAAAAAAGTACTAGAATATGAAAAATATGAAGTAGTCATACGAAATAAGATAGAAGAGATTGATCTTTGTGATTTTACAGGCTTTGACTTGATTCTATTAGATATTATGATGCCTGTTAGTGGTTTAGAAATCTGTCAGATGATTCGCGAGCAGATAACTGTTCCTATCTGTTTTATAACTGCCAAGGATATGGATGAAGACTTAGTAGCTGGAATCAATGCAGGTGCTGATGATTATATTATGAAGCCCTTTAGTATGCAAGAACTTTTAGCACGTGTTAAAATGCACTTGCGTCGTGAAGAACGGACTAAAGGAAATGTTCATCAAATAAAGATTGGGAAGCTTATACTATATACGGATAGTAAGGAACTATTTGTAAACGATGATAAGATTGCTCTGACAAGGAGGGAATTTGACATAGTGAATCTTTTGGCAAGCAACCCAAGTAAAATATATTCTATTGAGGAAATTTATAATTATCTATATCCACAAAGTTCAGAAGCGCTTTTACGTTCGGTTTCAGAGTACATTTATCAAATTCGTCAAAAGCTGAAACCTTATCAATTAAATCCAATTAAAACCTTATACGGTGGAGGATATCAATGGGTAGAATCAAAAGTTTTAGACAATTAATTCGAGAAACCTGTTGGAGAATTATTTGGCAGTTTAGTCTTGGCTTACTAATGGCCTATCTTATTCCCTTAGCTTCAGTATCTATACAAATAAACGAAGATGGGAAACCTTTAAACAATAGTGGTGTTCTATCAATTTTTTTCAATGTGTCATCATGGATATATATTTGTGTTTTATTGATTATTCTAATAAGTTATCACATTGGAAAATTGTTGAAAAAACTGAGTTATGAAATGACTTTGATTTATGAAAATAGTATGTGGGTGAAGAGGGAATGTACAGAAAGTTTAACGGTTAAAGAATTTCGTGAGACAGGAAATCGGATTATTGTGATGCAAGATAGAATTCGACAATTAATAGTTGATGAGAAACAGCAGAAAGAAGATTTGATGTTTCAGGTTTCAGCAGCTTCTCATGATTTAAAGACACCCTTAACCATTATTAGGGGAAATGTAGAATTCTTGCAGGCGATAACTGAAAACGACCAATCCCAAGAATGCTTAGCAGATATAGAAAGAGCTAGTCAACAGTTACTAGATTATTTCAATCAATTGATTCACTATTCTAAAACCTATTATGATGATGAGACAGGTTGGACGGAGTATTCCTCTTCAGATTTTATTAATGAATTAGAGAAAGAAGTCTCTTTTTTGATAAAAAATCAGATGAAGTTTTCTTTTGAACAGAATGTGAACGGAACTGAAAACTATTATATAAATCCATCTCTTCTGATTCGTGCCATACAAAATATTTTAACAAATGCTTTGGAATACGCCGATAAACAGAATCCTAAAATTAAAATTAGAGTAGAGCAAGAGGGGAAGGAATTGAAAATAGGTATATGGAATAATGGTTCGGAATTTCCAGAGGAAGTTTTAAATAATTTTGGAAAGCTCTTTTATCGTATGGATAAAGCTAGATCGTATAAAGAGCAACATTATGGTATTGGACTGAGTTTTGTATGTAGAGTTGCAAAACTACACAAAGGCCGAGTTGAGCTTAGAAATAGAGACGATGGAGCAGAAGTTTTAATAACTGTGAATTGTATTAAATCATAGCGAGTTACTTGTTAATTTATGATTGAATCGTTTTTATATGTGAGCTTTTAAACTATTTAACTTTTTTGACTATAGTATAAGATGTAACGGTAGATAATAAAAACGAATGATGATATCTAGTTGATGAAAACTATTTATCATTCATTCATTTTTTTAATTATTGGATAATTTACGTAGCTTTATCTCGAACGTTGTTTCCCAGCGTTGCGATTTTTGTGTTTTTTCTTGCTTGTGATAGCAGTTGGTTGTTCAGGAGTAACGTCTTTTCGTCCATTTGGTGTTGAGAAAGAACGTGCTTTTGGTGGGTTCTTGGCTAGTTCTTCACGGACTTTTTTGCGAAGTTTTGGACGAACGATATAGTTGACGATAAACTGTTGGAGAATCATCATGAAACCACCGACAACCCAATAAAGTGTGACACTAGCTGGTGAGATGAGGGAGAAGCCGGCAATCATGACTGGGCTCACGTAAGCCATTTTCTTGATTTGATCTCTTTGCGTTTCATCTTCTACTCCGTGAAGTGAAAGGAGTGATTGAAGATAGTAGAGGACACCAGCGCAGGCAGCTAAAATCATACTTGGAGAACCTAGAGGAATGCCTAGGTAGCTTGCTTGAGCAACCCCTTCAGTATATTGGGCAGCAAAGTAGATAGCTGAGAAGAAAGGCATTTGAAGGAGGATAGGGAAGCATCCTACACCACCAAACATGCTGATGCCGTGTTCTTTTTGAGCGGCAAAGAGAGCTTGTTGGGCTTCGAGTTTTTCTTCTTGAGTAGTTGCTTCCTTGAGACGCGTTTGGTGTGGCTCAAGGACGTGCTTGAGGGCGTTCATCTTTTCAGAGTGAAGCGTTGCCTTCCATGATTGGTAGATTCCAAGTGGCAAGATAATCAAGCGCACGATAATAGTTACGATGATGATAGCGACACCAAAGCCTAGACCTTGATCAGTAGCGAAGTACTTGATAGCTTCAGCCATAGGCGCTCCGATAGTATTCCAAATAAATCCTATTGGCTTTCCTGTGGCTTTATCGACGCTAACACAGCCAGTCAAGACTAGCAACATAGCCACTCCCATAGCCGAGAGTGCAAAACGTTTAATAGATTTCACTGTTTTTATTCCTTCTTTAAAAATTATACCTTTCTATTCTACTGTTTTTTTACAAAATATACAATAGTTCTAGAGACCTAATTTGCGATTTTAAAGTCAGGGTAGGGAGGAAAGTTGCTCAGTTTGACATCTAAGTAGCTGACTCTTGAAAAAGGTGTTGGTCCTTTGCGGATTTCTTGGATAAATTTTGCCATGGTAGCAGATGAGTCTGCTTGGGCTAAGATTTCCACTGTGCCATCGTCGTTATTCCATACTCGACCTGTGATGCCACCAATTTCAAGTGCCAAGCTGTAAACACCCCAACGAAAGCCGACTCCCTGTACCCTACCTTGGGCAATCATTCTAACCTTTTGCATACCAAACCCCTTTGATTGTGTTATAATATTTCTATGACTATTATAACCTCAAAAGCCAATTCTGTGGTAAAAAATGCCAAGAAATTACACCAAAAAAAATACCGCAAGTCTGCTTATTTGATTGAAGGCTGGCACTTGTTTGAAGAAGCTGTTCAAGCTGGAGTGACGATTGAGAAAATCTTTGCCCTAGAAAGTTACCGAGATCAGTTAGCTGCCTTTCCGCAAACTGTCTGGGTTTCAGAGGAAATTTTGCTAGATTTGGCAGATTCTCAGACCCCACAGGGAATTGTTGCCGTCGTTCAAAAAGAAGAAGTAGGGCAAGCTGACTTTAATCAGGGCAAGTTCTTGTTTTTGGAAGATGTGCAAGATCCTGGTAATGTGGGAACTATCATTCGGACTGCGGATGCAGCAGGTTTTACTGGAGTGATTGTTTCAGATAAGTCGGCAGATATCTACAGTCTCAAGACTCTACGTTCCATGCAAGGCAGTCATTTCCATCTGCCCATTTACCGGATGTCTAGTCAAGCGCTTCTTAAGGAAACCAAAGAGGCAGATATTCCAGTGCTGGCAACAACCCTATCTAAAGATTCTGTTGATTACAGAGAACTGCCTCCTATAGAAAATTTTGTACTAGTTATGGGAAATGAAGGTCAAGGAATTAGTCCCCTTATGGCTGAAAGTGCAGACCAGTTGGTCCACATTAGTATGAAGGGGCAGGCAGAGAGTTTGAATGTTGCCGTTGCGGCCGGTATTTTAATCTTCCATTTAAGCTAATTTTAACTTTCTTTGTTATAATCAAGGAAAGATGTTCATAGAAAAGGAGAAAAGATGAATCACACTATTATTCATGACCGCGCAGGTCTCAATCAATTTTACGCTAAGGTTTATGCCTTTGTTGGTCTGGGAATCGGACTATCCGCCTTGGTATCAGGTCTTATGTTGACGGTCTTTCAATCTCAGTTGGTTTACTTTTTGATGCAGGGGCGTCTCTGGTTGACCATTGCAACATTTGCGGAGTTGGCCTTGGTTTTCGTTGCCAGTAGCATGGCTTCAAAGAATAGTCCAGCGGCTCTTCCAGTATTTTTACTTTACTCAGTATTAAACGGCTTTACCCTCAGTTTTGTGGTAGCCTTCTATACTCCAGGTACAGTTTTATCTGCCTTTGTATCAAGCGCCCTTCTCTTCTTTGTCATGGCGGCAGTTGGCATGTTCACCAAGAAAGATTTGAGTGGCCTTGGTCGAGCGATGATGGCAGCTCTCATCGGTTTGCTAATTGCCATGATAGTCAATATTTTCTTGGCTAGTGGTTTCTTTGATTATATGATCAGCGTAGCCATGGTCTTGGTCTTCTCTGGGCTGATTGCTTGGGACAACCAAAGGATTCGCCTTGCTTATGAGCAATCACAAGGCCGTGTAGCGACAGGTTGGGTTGTGTCAATGGCTCTCAGTATCTATCTTGATTTTATCAATCTCTTCCTAAGTATTTTACGTATCTTCGGTCGTAATGACTAAAAGGTCTATGAAATCAGTGTTTTGAGTGACACTGATTTTTTTTAAAATTTCTCTTTCCTTTTCTTGAAAATAGGTGTATAATGCTTTTAATTAATTTTTTGAGGAGTAGTTTATGAAGAAAAGTTTTATCCATCAACAAGAAGAGATTTCCTTTGTCAAAAACACTTTTACCCAGTATTTGAAAGATAAGTTAGAAGTTGTCGAAGTTCAAGGTCCTATCTTGAGCAGGGTCGGCGACGGGATGCAGGACAACTTATCAGGTGTGGAGAACGCCGTATCGGTCAAGGTTCTCCAAATCCCTGATGCTACTTATGAAGTGGTGCACTCCCTTGCTAAATGGAAACGCCATACCTTGGCTCGCTTTGGTTTTGGTGAAGGTGAAGGTCTTTTCGTCCACATGAAGGCCCTTCGTCCAGACGAAGACTCGTTGGATGCGACCCACTCTGTTTATGTTGACCAGTGGGACTGGGAGAAGGTTATTCCAAATGGTAAGCGTAACATCGCTTATCTAAAAGAAACAGTTGAGAAGATTTACAAGGCTATTCGCCTGACTGAGCTAGCTGTTGAAGCCCGCTATGACATTGAGTCTATCTTGCCAAAACAAATCACCTTTATCCACACAGAAGAGTTGGTAGAACGCTACCCAGACTTGACACCGAAAGAACGTGAAAATGCGATCTGTAAAGAATTCGGAGCAGTCTTCTTAATCGGTATCGGTGGTGAATTACCAGACGGTAAACCGCACGATGGACGTGCACCAGACTACGATGACTGGACAAGTGAGTCTGAAAATGGCTACAAGGGTCTAAATGGTGATATTCTTGTTTGGAATGAGTCTCTAGGTGGAGCCTTTGAGTTGTCTTCTATGGGGATTCGTGTAGATGAAGAAACCCTTCGCCGTCAGGTAGAAATCACAGGTGATGAAGACCGCTTGGAATTGGAATGGCACAAGGCTTTGTTGAATGGCTTATTCCCATTGACAATCGGTGGGGGAATTGGACAATCTCGTATGGCCATGTTCCTACTTCGCAAGAAACACATCGGAGAAGTGCAAACAAGTGTTTGGCCTCAAGAAGTCCGCGATACTTACGAAAATATTTTGTAGAGAATCGAACCGCAAGGTTCGGTTTTCTTTCTCTTTTCGTCCATAATTTGGTATAATAAACGGTATGAAAATCGTATCAGGAATCTATGGGGGACGTCCCCTCAAGACACTAGAAGGAAAGACGACAAGACCTACTTCGGATAAGGTTAGGGGAGCCATTTTTAACATGATTGGTCCCTACTTTGAAGGGGGACGAGTCTTGGACCTTTATGCAGGTAGTGGTGGTTTATCTATCGAGGCAGTATCGCGTGGCATGTCCAGCGCTGTTTTGGTGGAACGAGACCGTAAGGCTCAGGCTATCGTAGCTGAAAATATTCAGATGACCAAGGAAGTTGGAAAATTTCAACTCCTCAAGATGGATGCAGAAAGGGCATTGGAACAGGTATCTGGGGAATTTGACCTCATTTTCTTAGACCCTCCTTATGCCAAGGAACAAATCGTAGCAGATATTGAAAAAATGGCTGAGAGAGAGCTTTTTTCTGAAGATGTCATGGTCGTGTGTGAGACGGATAAGGCCGTTGAGCTTCCAGAAGAAATTGCCTGCCTGGGCATCTGGAAGGAAAAAATTTATGGAATTAGTAAGGTGACGGTCTATGTCAGATAAGATTGGCTTATTCACAGGCTCATTTGATCCGATGACAAATGGGCATCTGGATATCATTGAACGGGCGAGCAGACTCTTTGATAAGCTTTATGTCGGTATTTTTTTTAATCCCCACAAACAAGGATTTCTCCCTATCGAAAATCGTAAACGGGGGCTAGAAAAGGCTGTGAAACATTTGAAAAATGTTACAGTCGTGTCTTCTCATGATGAATTGGTGGTTGATGTTGCAAAAAGACTGGGGGCTACTTTCCTAGTGCGAGGCTTGAGAAATGCGTCGGATTTGCAATATGAAGCCAGTTTTGATTACTACAACCATCAGCTGTCTCCTAATATAGAGACCATTTATTTACATAGTCGACCTGAACATCTCTATATCAGTTCATCAGGCGTTAGAGAACTTTTGAAGTTTGGTCAGGATATTGCCTGCCATGTTCCCGAGAGTATTTTGGAGGAAATAAGAAATGAAAAAAAAGATTAGATGGCCCTTATATGTCATTGCGGCCTTGATTGTGACTTTCTTGGCATTTGTAGTGCCCTTGCCCTACTATATAGAGGTTCCAGGTGGTTCGGAAGATATTCGTCAAGTTCTTAAAGTAAATGACACAGAAGATAAGGAAGCTGGGGCCTATCAATTCGTTACGGTTGGTGTCCAGCACGCTACTTTAGCCCATATGATTTATGCTTGGTTGACGCCTTTTACAGATATTCGTAGTGCCCAAGAGACTACAGGTGGCTCTTCCGATGTGGAATTTATGCGAATCAATCAATTTTACATGCAAACATCGCAAAATATGGCCAAATATCAAGGGCTAAAAACAGCTGGTAAAGATATCGAACTCAAATACCTTGGGGTTTATGTCTTGACTGTAACGGATAATTCGACCTTTAAAGGGATTCTCAACATCTCTGATACAGTTACAGCAGTCAATGATCAGACCTTTGATAGTTCCAAAGATTTGATTGATTACGTCAATTCTCAAAAACTAGGGGACTCCGTCAAGGTCACCTATGAAGAGGATGGGCAAACCAAGTCTGCAGAAGGAAAAATCATTACTCTAGAAAATGGCAAAAATGGGATTGGAATCGGTTTGATTGACCGTACGGAAGTGACCAGTGATGTCCCAATTCGCTTTTCAACAGCTGGTATCGGCGGTCCAAGTGCAGGTCTCATGTTTAGTCTGGCCATCTATACCCAAATAGCTGACCCAGGCCTTCGTAATGGTCGTATCGTTGCCGGTACAGGAACCATTGACCGCGATGGGAATGTAGGGGACATTGGAGGTATTGATAAAAAAGTTGTAGCTTCGGCTAGAGAAGGTGCTGCGATTTTCTTTGCCCCTGATAACCCTGTTAGCGAAGAAGAACAAAAAGCACACCCGGACGCGAAAAACAACTACCAAACAGCCCTAGAAGCGGCTAAAATAATCAAGACAGATATGAAAATTGTGCCAGTTAAAACCCTACAGGATGCAATTGATTACTTGAAAAACAATCCCTAATTTCTAAGGGAAGTTTCCAAACTAGCGCACAAACAGAGAAGATGGTATAATAGTCAAATGGTTCAATTATTATTCACTCTAAGCAGTCACATGCTCTTTATTTATGTGAGTTTTTACCTTTTAAAGGATCTTGTTAGATGGGAAAAGGTTTTAAAAGTGACAACTGAGAATACAGGAAAAGTTCGTTTACTAGTAGCCTTTTTCAGCATTGTCATGGGCTACATCCTGAGTTCTTTCTTTATCAGCCTGTATCAGTTGTGGCAAGAAGCGCTTAGAGGATTATTATAAAATCAAGAGTAAAGGAAACGAGTATGGACAAAATTGTGGTTCAAGGTGGCGATAATCGTCTGGTAGGAAGTGTAACCATCGAAGGAGCAAAGAATGCAGTCTTGCCCTTGTTGGCAGCGACTATTCTAGCAAGTGAAGGAAAGACAGTCTTACAGAATGTACCGATCTTGTCGGATGTCTTTATTATGAATCAGGTGGTTCGTGGTTTGAATGCCAAGGTTGACTTTGATGAGGAAGCCCATCTTGTTGAGGTGGATGCTACTGGCGACATCACTGAGGAAGCCCCTTATAAGTATGTCAGCAAGATGCGCGCCTCCATTGTTGTATTAGGGCCAATCCTTGCCCGTGTGGGTCATGCCAAGGTATCCATGCCAGGTGGTTGTACGATTGGTAGTCGCCCTATCGATCTTCATTTGAAAGGTCTGGAAGCTATGGGGGCAAAGATTAGCCAGACTGCTGGTTATATCGAAGCCAAGGCTGATCGCTTACATGGTGCCCATATCTATATGGACTTTCCAAGTGTTGGTGCTACGCAGAACTTGATGATGGCAGCGACGCTGGCTGATGGGGTGACAGTGATTGAAAATGCTGCGCGTGAGCCTGAGATTGTCGACCTAGCCATTCTCCTCAATGAAATGGGAGCCAAGGTCAAAGGGGCTGGTACAGAGACCATTACCATTACTGGTGTGGAGAAACTTCATGGTACGACTCACAATGTAGTCCAAGACCGTATCGAAGCAGGAACCTTTATGGTAGCTGCTGCCATGACTGGTGGTGATATCTTGATTAAAGACGCTGTTTGGGAGCACAACCGTCCCTTGATTGCTAAATTGCTTGAAATGGGAGTGGAAGTGACGGAGGAGACTGAAGGAATTCGAGTTCGCTCTCAACTAGAAAATCTAAAAGCTGTTCATGTAAAAACCTTGCCCCACCCAGGATTTCCAACAGATATGCAGGCTCAATTCACAGCCTTGATGACCGTCGCAAAAGGGGAATCAACTATGGTGGAGACAGTTTTCGAAAATCGTTTCCAACATCTAGAAGAAATGCGCCGCATGGGCTTGCACTCTGAGATTATCCGTGATACAGCTCGTATTGTTGGTGGACAGCCTTTGCAGGGAGCAGAAGTTCTTTCAACTGACCTTCGTGCCAGCGCAGCCTTGATTTTGACAGGTTTGGTAGCACAAGGAGAAACTGTAGTTGGTAAATTGGTTCACTTGGATAGAGGTTACTACCGTTTCCATGAGAAGTTAGCGCAGCTGGGTGCTAAGATTCAGCGGATTGAGGCAAGTGATGAAGATGAATAAGAAATCAAGCTACGTAATCAAGCGTTTACTTTTAGTCATCCTGGTACTGATTTTAGGCGTTCTAGCCCTAGGAATCGGTTTAATGGTAGGCTATGGAATCTTGGGCAAGGGTCAAGACCCATGGGCTATCCTGTCCCCAGCAAAATGGCAGGAATTGATTCATAAATTTACAGGAAATTAGGCTGGGAGACCAGCCTTTTTATAAAGATAAGGAGAAATATGAACAAAAAAACAAGACAGACACTAATCGGACTGCTAGTGTTATTGCTTTTGTCTGCAGGGAGCTACTATATCAAGCAGATGCAGTCGACAGCGAATAGTCCTAAAACCAAGCTTAGTCAGAAAAAACAAGCTTCGGAAGCTCCTAGTCAAGAATTGGCAGAGAGTGTCTTAACAGATGCAGTCAAAAGCCAAATAAAAGGGAGTCTGGAGTGGAATGGAGCAGGTGCTTTTATCGTAAATGGTAATAAAACAAATCTAGATGCCAAGGTTTCAAGTAAACCCTACGCTGATAATAAGACAAAGACAGTGGGCAAGGAAACAGTGCCAACCGTAGCAAATGCCCTCTTGTCTAAGGCTACTCGCCAGTACAAGAATCGTGAAGAAACTGGAAACGGTTCAACTTCTTGGACTCCTCCAGGTTGGCATCAGGTTAAGAATCTAAAGGGTACTTATACCCATGCAGTCGATAGAGGTCACTTGTTAGGCTATGCCTTAATCGGTGGCTTGGATGGTTTTGATGCCTCAACAAGCAATCCTAAAAATATTGCTGTTCAGACAGCCTGGGCAAATCAGGCACAAGCCGAGGATTCGACTGGTCAAAACTACTATGAAAGCAAGGTGCGTAAGGCCTTGGACCAAAACAAGCACGTCCGTTACCGTGTAACTCTTTATTATGCTTCAAACGAGGATTTAGTTCCTTCAGCTTCACAGATTGAAGCCAAGTCCTCAGACGGAGAATTGGAATTTAATGTCCTAGTTCCCAATGTTCAAAAGGGGCTTCAACTGGATTACCGAACTGGAGAAGTCACTGTTACTCAGTAAAAGATAACATAAACTCCCATGTCACTTGTAGATGTGGGAGTTCTTCTTTTACTAGTTTCAGCAGGGCTAGAATAGGTACTAAGAAAAAATAATATGTACTGGACTATATTTTGTGATATAATAAAGGATAAGATACTATTTTAGGAGAAGAACTATGGAAGACCCAAGTAGTCAGAATTTGTTGCTACAATTTGTTTTATTGTTTATCTTGACGGTGTTAAATGCCTTTTTCTCAGCCACAGAAATGGCCATGGTTTCACTTAACCGTGCGCGGGTTGAACAAAAGGCAGAAGAAGGAGATAGACGCTATATCCGTCTGCTGAAGGTACTAGAAAATCCTAACCACTTTTTATCAACCATTCAAGTAGGGATTACCCTGATTACGATCTTATCAGGGGCGAGTTTGGCAGACACTCTGGGACGAGAAATTGCATCTTGGCTTGGAAATGGCGAAACAGCTTATGCCGTTGCAAGTTTTCTATCTTTAGCATTTTTGACTTATATTTCCATCGTTTTTGGGGAATTGTATCCTAAGAGAATCGCTCTTAATCTAAAGGATGCCTTGGCCATTCGTACAGCGCCAGTCATCATTGGACTGGGGAAACTAGTTAGTCCCTTTGTTTGGCTCTTATCTGCATCTACCAATCTCTTGAGTCGCTTGACTCCTATGACCTTTGACGATGCGGATGAAAAAATGACCCGTGATGAAATTGAGTACATGCTGACAAATAGTGAAGAAACACTAGATGCTGACGAAATTGAAATGTTACAAGGAATCTTTTCACTGGACGAATTGATGGCCAGAGAGGTCATGGTTCCTCGAACGGATGCCTTTATGGTGGATATTCAGGATGATAGTCAAGCCATTATCCAAAGTATTTTAAAACAAAATTATTCTCGTATCCCTGTCTATGATGGAGACAAGGATAACGTGATTGGAATCATTCACACCAAGAGTCTTCTTAAGGCGGGCTTTGTGGACGGTTTTGACAATATTGTATGGAAGAGAATTTTACAAGATCCACTTTTTGTACCTGAAACTATTTTTGTGGATGACTTGCTAAAAGAATTGCGAAATACCCAAAGACAAATGGCAATCTTGCTGGATGAATACGGTGGGATGGCTGGTTTGGTGACCTTGGAAGACCTTTTAGAGGAAATTGTTGGTGAAATTGATGATGAAACGGACAAAGCAGCAATAGATGTTCATCAGATTGGCGAGGACACTTACATTGTTCAAGGAACTATGACCCTCAATGATTTTAATGACTACTTTGATGTTGAACTGGCAAGTGATGACGTTGATACCATCGCTGGCTACTATTTGACAGGAGTTGGGACCATTCCAACGACTGAGAAACTCAGTTATGAATTAGTCAGCCAAAACAAACAGCTTATCTTAACCAATGATAAAGTGAAAAATGGACGTGTTACCAAGGTAAAAGTCCAGATCACAGAAGTCGAAATAGAAGAAGAAACAGAATAAACTAGAGGCTTTTGTCACCAGGTGTGACGAAGCTTTTTTCAGTTGATTTCATGAGGGAATTATGTCATGGAAAGAACTTTGCCCCAAAAGTTTTTTAAAATTATCCGTATTTATCAGAAGAAAAATAAAAAAAGCCCTAATTTACAGGCTTTTTGTCTTGATAAATTCCGATAAATTCGGCATTGAAAGGCGGTAGACGGATTTGAACCGACGATCAAGCTTTTGCAGAGCCGTGCCTTACCACTTGGCTATACCGCCTTAACGTTTATTATTATACCTTGAAAATCATTCTCAGTCAATAGTTTTTTCAGATTTTTTGTGTTAATAAGCCTAAATATTCTGAAAATTCGTTTACTTTTCTTGAAATCTATGATATAATTGATAATGACCTATACTTTATTACGAGGAGTGAAGAAATGAAAAAAAGTCAAGTGCTTGCTGTAGCAGGAGCTACCTTATTAGCGTCAGGAGTTCTAGCTGCGTGTTCAAACACTAGTTCAAATAATGCGAAACTAGCAAAAGATTACCAATATGTTTATCAAACAGATCCAGAAACCTTGGATTATATCGTCAGCAATATCGATTCAACATCATTCATCACAACAAATGCTGTAGATGGTTTGTTGGCTAACGATAAATATGGTAATCTGGTTCCTTCTATTGCTGAATCATGGACAGTTTCAAAAGATGGTTTGACGTATACCTATAAAATCCGTAAGGATGCTAAATGGGTGACAGCAGAGGGAGAAGAGTACGCTCCTGTCACTGCTAAAGACTTCGTTACTGGTTTGAAACATGCGGTAGATGGGAAATCAAAAGGACTTTCAATCGTTAGCTCTTCTATTAAGGGATTAGAAGCATATATTAAGGGTGAAACAAGCGATTTTTCAACCGTCGGAGTAAAAGCACTCGATGACCAAACACTAGAGTATACCTTGAACCAGCCAGAAACTTTCTGGAATGACAAGACCACTAGTGGTGTTTTGATGCCAGTTAATGAAGAATTCTTAGCTTCAAAAGGGGAAGGTTTTGGTTCTCCAACAGATGCTAACTCTATTCTTTATAACGGTCCATTTGTCTTGAAGGCTGTAACTCCTAAATCATCTATCGAGATGGCTAAAAATGATGCTTACTGGGATAAAGAAAATGTAAAAATTGAGAACGTTAAGTTCACTTTCTGGGATGGTAAGGATCAAGATGTAATTGCCAAAGGTTTTTCTGATGGTCAATATAGCAAGGCTCGTATCTTCCCTACAAGTTCTACATATGAAAAATATGCAGCTGACTTCAAAGATAACATTTACTTTAATGAACCAGGTGCGGGTGTTGCAACTGTCAGCTTGAACTATGGCCGTACAACTTATAACCACACTGCCAAAACAAGTGATGCCCAAAAGACATCTACTCAAAAAGCTTTGCTAAATAAGGAGTTCCGTCAAGCCTTGAACTTTGCGGTCGATCGCAATTCTTACTCAGCTCAAACAAATGGTACTGATGGAGCTGCAGTAGCCATCCGTAATACATTCGCACCGTATAATCTTCAAGTTGGTAAGAAAACATTTGGTGAATTGGTACAAGATAGCTTGGCTAAGACAAATTCTTCTACTTGGTCAAACGTATCTCTAGCAGATTCTCAAAATGGACTTTACAATGAAGAAAAAGCGAAAGAAGTCTTTGCTAAAGCTAAATCAAGCCTACAAGCTGAAGGTGTTGAATTCCCAATCCACTTGGATGCCTTGGTTATCCAAGAATCAACAGCGGTTGTAAATCGTGTTCAATCATTGAAACAATCAATTGAAAAAGTATTGGGTTCAGATAATGTTGTTGTAGACTTGCAACAAATGACTCAAGCAGAAGCTTTACCAATTTCATTTAGTGCTCCAACAGCTAAAGAGCAAGATTGGGATATCCACACCTTGCTAGGATGGAACCCTGACTATCAAGATCCTTCTACTTTCTTGGATCAGTTTGTCATCAAGGGAGGAAACATTCGCCTTTACCTTGGTATTGACCAAAATACTGATGCATCAGTAGTAAGCAAACTTGCTTTAGCTGACTATGGAAAATTACTTGATGATGCAAA
>NZ_AFQV01000032.1 GCF_000220085.1 Streptococcus mitis SK1080
AACTGGATAAGTAATAGATGTTCCTTTTGATTCTGCAAGTGATGAAACTGTAATTGTGTGTTCTTTTGTTACTGTTGCCCCTGCCGCATCTGTTGTTGCATACGTTAAAGTGTATTCACCTTTTTTCAGATAATCATTATTTTTTAGGTTAACAACTTGATTTCCCTTTCTGATTGTAAGGTTAAAGTTATCACTAGCTGTATTTCCTACTGTCTTGTTCGCATCATCTTCTTTATCTGCTACTGTCACAAGATTTTTCAATCCAGTCAGCGTTAAGCTACCGTCTGCAGTATAATTACGAGTGCTTGGTGCTTTGACTGTAATAGTTGGTGCATTATTTGTTGCTGGTGAAGCAGTAATCCATCCTTGGTCAGTCTCATTTGCTGGATTAGCAGGATTATTTTTGGCATTAACGTGGTGTACACGAACTCTTATCTTGTTTTCCCCTGCTGGAATTGTAAACGGAATATTTATCTTCTTATTCGAATCCTTAATTCGTAAAGTTAACTCTTTTTCTGAAATATTAGCTCCGTTTTTTACGATTAACTCAGTCGTGTTTGCTTTATTAGGATCTGTTATTTGCCATTGCCCGTTAACTTGTTTAACTCCATACTCGTACTCTTGTCTTGTACCATAGTTTAATTGAATATAGAATTGACCTGCATCATGAGGAACTTTAACAGTCAGTTCTCGTCCTGCTTGAACTGGAGTATCAATAGAGATGGCTTTGGCTAATTGAACATTCACTGTTGAAGCTTCTGATTCTGCTCCATTTTGTGTTTGTGTAACAGAGATAGCATTGTCAGCTTTTATAGTAGCATCTGATTTTGTATTTTGCGTAAGTTTTTCATTTGCTCCTAAATTATAAGTCCACTTACCTTGATTGTTAACTGTTGTTGTACCTGTTGTACCATCTTGCAGCGTTACTTTAATCGTTGCACCAGCTGTACCTGTTCCCGAAATGACACGATCAGTCGACACTAAAGTTCCGTTGTATTGAGGTGCGGTAGTAATTGTTGGTGCCGTTGGTCTAACAATTAGAGTAACTGTACCATCTGAACCAGAACCTTTATCTTCTGATGTTGTACCGTCTTGATATGTTGCAATTACTTTATATTTGAATACTCCAGCTTTAGCTGTACTTGTTGGCTTAACACCGCCTTGCCAACTCCAAGTCATACCTCCTGGGAATGATTTATTCTCTTTATGTCTGACGTAACCTGAATTTGCAGGATCATTTGGATCCCCCAAAGTGTCTCCTACTGTTTTTGTAACAGTCAACCCTTGAATTGGATCTATTTGTGCATCTGGCTTGGTTTCCAATCTCGTTCCTGTGGCAGAATAAATATATGCCTGAAGCGCATTGAAAGCTTTTCCTTCTTTAGCAGTTACAGCTATAGTTCCTGCTTTTTGAGCTTGCTCAGCCGTAACATCATCTCTCAAACGCACCTTAATATGAAATTTATAAGCATAATCTTGATGACTACCTACAGTTAACAGATGAGAATAAGAAGCACGAGGTAACTGACCATTATCTTGCCGAACGATACGATTAAGCTCAGGATTATCTTTTAATCCCTTCAACATTTGTTGTAGCTGACTTGAATTTACACTAGTAGGACCACCACTCATCTGAAAAAGTCCACCAGCAGATCCCCATAGTCTTTGTGAGTCTGAATCCTGATAACTATTACTTGCCAATCTCCCCAATGGAACTGTATATCTTTCACCCACTCTAGTAAAATTATTCGAATTGTGAGAAAGCGTCCCTGTTGCTCCTGTATTTTTTTGATAACGTTCGTAGTAAAGATCAGAAACAACTCCTACAGGATAACTACCTCCTTGATACAAAAGATCACGAGGTGGGTAGAACCAAAATGCATTTCCATTATACCCACTCAAAGCTTGACCATCATTTTGGAAGTAAACATCATAAGTAATAAATTTCTTATTACCCTCTGTACTATATTTTGCTGTCATGAATGTTTTATCAATTGTTCGGGCACGAGCACCAGTAACTGTGCCACCACCAGTAAATTTATCCTCTGATATATACTCTTTTACATTGTATAACGCACCTTCTACGTTTACACCATCTGCTCTAAAGTTAACCCCTTCACCCATGCTTCGATTATTACGTGAATCACGAGCGCCTGAATTTGCACGCAACTCTTCATTGACTAATGTATTCCGAACTGCCTTTGCTTGTTCCAACAGTGTCGTTAATTCTTTTGATGTTAACGTAGTATTTTCTAATTGTTTTGAAATGTTTTCTAGAATTTCTTCCGCTGCTGTTACGTTTGGTTTATCAGTTGTAATTTCTGATTTCTTCACGTATTTTTGAAGATCCTCTTTTACTGTTTCAAGAGAGTGTTTAATCTCTGTTTCAGTCTTAGGAGTTACTACCGTTTCATCGCTTACTTTTTTAGGAGTGCCAAGCTTAGGCATTGAAGATAATATAAACAATTTATCGCTAAGAGTTTTAGCTGCCGCATCAACTTCAGCTTGTGTTAACTCATTATTATTTAATGCATTTTTAGCATTTTCTAAATCTGCTTGGATTGCAGCAAGGGTTGAAGCTGGAGCTTTTTCCTTGTTGACTTTATCCAAGAGTTCTTGAACTTTTGTAATATTAGCCTGTAATTTAGTCTTATCTAGTGTTTGTTTCTCTGCCACTTTATCACCACTAGCATCTTCAGTTACAGTTATGGCGCTAGTAGATGTGCCGTTAGTTAGAGGATTAGCCTCTAGGGCTTCTTGATTTTCAGCTGGTTCTTCTATTTTCTCAGTTTTCTTAGCTACCTCAACTTTTTCAGTTTCCTTGGTTTCCTCATTTTTTGATATTGGAGCAGGCTCTATCTGAGGCGATTCCTCCTCATTTGGATTCGGTGCGCCTATGGTAGGTTGGTTTTTAGCATCTACAACATCCGCACTGACGGCATGCGTACCTAAAAACATCAGTGCTGCTACAGCTACTGAAGCCGCACCAAAGCTATACTTACGAATAGAATAGCGCAAGACCTTATCACTTTGATGACGTTTAATCCGACTGAATGACTTATTTTTATGTTCCATTTTCCCTCCTAAGAGCAATATAATATAGAAAAAGAGATTTTTATAACTTCAATTCAAAAAAGAGTTAAGTTATAAAAATCACTATGATGACTAGTATTTGCTAATAACATCACAGCTATCACAGCTATCACAGCTATCACAGCTATCACAGCTATCACAGCTCAATTATACCAGTTTTACTATTTTTAATCAAATATAAACCAGTTTATTCTATCAAATAGTTCAAAATATATAACTTTTATAAAAATATTGTTATATTATCTTGTGGATTAATCGATCCCGATTCTCACATATCATAGGCATTGAATCTTGTAGAAAATCCGTCTCAAAAATATTGAATGATATCTACGCAATTTCATATGACATACTCTATATCTCAGATTGGTAAATGCATTCATAACGAACATATCGAGAACTTCTTTTGGCACTTTAAAACTGAGAATTCGGAGTTGAAACAACACAATTTTTAGATGTAGTGCATTGAATCTATAATAGTACAATACAGCTTCTAATTTATGTTTAGAAATTTTTTCTAAATACCTTAATCGATTTGTACACATCTTATTTCAATATTCTATAGAACTACCAATGATTATTACCAATAACCTCTAGAAGTTTTATATATTCTTGAGGACTTTCTAACACATCTTTTTTAATCTCTTCGATTCGATTATTGAAATCATGTATTCTCATCTTCTTCCTCCTTATTCCATAAAAAAGAGACAATAGAAATCATTCTACTGTCTCATCACACCCATATCATTTTGTTTTGATTAATTCCATACATTCCTCTAAAGTCATATCCAAGGTATTATACACAACTGTCTGAAAATCTGTTTCACCTTTATTTCTAGATAAAATAAGATCAACTTTCACTTCATCATGTAATTGATACCCCTTCAATATCGTTTGTGGTTTGGCTAATTTCGTCTTTGTAAAACCAATTGTACAAACTTTATCTGAAGAAGCGAAAGAACAAGAAATCCTATTTTTATTAAAATTCTCTTCCACAACAATTGCTTCTGATGAAAATATTTGAATAGCATTCTCTAAGACACTCATCTTCCTACGAACAGAACCTTTTTGGCTCTTATCATTGATTTCAAAGTCACCATCCTCTAAAGTCTTTTGATAACATTTTTCAAAAAAATTTTTTGCTTGCAAGTTTGTGTGAACTCCTGTTAAATGCAAAAAATTATCCTCAAAAGCAGAAACGATATAATATTTCTGATATTTAAATTCCCTAGAGAAAATAAGATAATCTTTCTGAACTAACAGCTCATAGTATAACACTGCACAGTTCATCAACTTTAATCGTACTCTTTCTTTAAATGATTGTTCTACCATAGCATCACCTCAAAAAAGGAGGATGAAAAATCAACCTCCTTTGGTTTTTCACAGTTTCCTTCTGCACTGGATATGGGTTTTCAGTCTCCATTCCGACCTCTGGAAGTAGGTTTAACGTCTCTACTCCGACTCATTTCAAGTTGAAAATTCAACTACTCTTACTAACAGTATACAAAATTATCATTCAATTGCCAAGTAAAAAGAACAACAATTTGATAAAATAAATTCCAAACAGTTCAAAATATATAATTTTATACAATATTGTTATATCATCTATAAATTAATCAATCCCTATTCTCACATATCATAGTAGCTGATTCATAGTCGTTGAATCTAGTAGAACATCCGTCTCAAAAATATTGAATGATATCTACACTATTTCAGATCACATACTCTATATCTCAGATTGGTAAATGCATTCATAACGAACATATTGAAAACTTCTTTTGGCACTTTAAAACTGAGAATTCGGAGTTGAAACAACACAATTTTTTAGATGTAGTGCATTGAATCTATAATAGTACAATACAGCTTCTAATTTATGTTTAGAAATTTTTTCTAAATACCTTAATCTATTTGTGCATATTTTATTTCAATTCACTATATCTTGGTACGAATATTAATATCCACTTTTTCGAGAATACAACAACAGCCTTGCACCTCTTGAAATGAGGAACAAGGCTGTTGTTTAATATTTCATTGTCCACTTAACAATGAACCGTTCATATTTTGACTAAATTTTTATTTTAGTCTTCTTTTCTTTCCAAATGCAAGCCCGAGACCGCTTAACATGCCAAGAAGTCCTAGAGATGCAAGAGTCGCATTCGATTCTATTCCTGTATTTGGCAATACATTTTGAGAATCATTTGATTTTATTGTTGTATTGTTCGCTGTTTCCCCCACTTGTCCACTTGGGGTAACTTTCTCAGATTCACGTTCCGTATTATCAGATTGCACTGGTTGAGGGCTATTAGATTCTTGGTTACTAGATTCATAGTTATTAGATTCATGATTACTAGTTTCATGGTTACTAGATTCATGATTACTAGATTCATGATTACTAGTTTCATGGTTACTAGATTCATGATTACTAGTTTCATGATTACTAGATTCATGATTACTAGATTCATGATTGCTAGATTCATGATTGCTAGATTCATGATTGCTAGATTCATGATTGCTAGATTCATGATTGCTAGATTCATGATTGCTAGATTCATGATTGCTAGATTCATGATTATTCATTTCTATTAATCTATTAGATGAAACTTTTTTGAAGATGTGTTTAACAATATGATTTTCTTCATCTTTTTCTGTTTTTAAAAAGACATATCCTTCGATTTCACCCGCTTCTAATGCCTCGTTAGCACCACCTAGTGTAGCTGGTTCTTTGACAGCCGCTGGTTTTAGATCATGACCATCCTCATCAACCCACTTAGTGATAAGAAGTGCAGCTATATCCAATTTAGCTGATTCTAAAATATGTTCATTAGAAATTAGAACACTTATATCCTCAGTAATATTTCCTGTATTGGAATCTACTGTATAAGAAGTTACTGTCTTAACAACATGATCTCCATCCTTAGAATATACTACTTTATCCTTAGCTGGAATTTTGACAATCGTATTAGTTGGTTCTTTCGTACGAACTGGTTGACCTACAGTTGGGGTAATTTCCCCCGTTGTTGGATTTACTTTGTACGTTGTTGTGATAATGTCTTCACCATCTTCACCTTTAACGGTAGTTGCCTCAGTACCTTTTTCTTTCGTATCATCTTTTTCGTAAATTACTGGAGATAGTACTACCCTCTTCTCAACCGTTGGTTCTTTCCTTATTCCGTAAGTAGTCACTGTTGTAGGAGTTACCTTACCGGTCTTTGAATCAACTTCATAAGTTGTAGTGTTGATAACTTCACGACCTTGGTCATCCTTATTACGTTCAACCTTAGTTTTAGCTCCAACCTTAACTATTGTCTTACCTGCTGGGGTGACCACTGTATCAAGATGCTCTGTGATATGACCGTCCTTTGAATCTACATCGTAAGTGCTTGTAGTAACTGTTTTACCTTTTTCACCCTCCGTACGCTCATCTGGTGTACCGAAGTCACGAGTGTCATCTTTTTCATAAACCACTGCGGGTTCAATTGGTGTTTCTACTACTTTATCCTTAGCCGCGACTTTAACGATTGTTTCTGTTGGATTTACTATTACTGGATTTCCTACATTTGGAGTAACTTCCCCATTGTCTGGATTTACTGTGTAAGTCGTTGTGGTTGTCTTACTTCCGTCTTTTCCTGCAATAGTAATATTGTCTTGGCCTTTTTCTCGACTAGCATCTTTTTCGTATTTTACTGGAGATGGGATTGTTTCTACTTCTACTTTATCCTTCGCTCCATTTTCTTTAAATGTTTCTTTTGTTGTATGCTCTATTATGTTTCCATTATCTGGATTTACTGTATATGAAGTTGCTGTCTTCACAATGTTATTTCCATCTTTAGAAGTTACTACTCTATCCTTAGCCGCGACTTTAACGATAGTAATTGTTGGATTTACTATCACTGGCTCTCCTGTATGTGCAATAGCTTCTCCACTGTTTGGATCTACTGTGTAAGTCGTTGTGGTTGTTTTACTTCCAGCTTTTCCTGGGATAGTAATATTGTCTTGACCTTTTTCGCGACTAGCATCTTTTTCGTATTTTACTGGAGATGAGATTGTTTCTACGTCTACTTTATCCTTCAATCCGTTTTCTTTAAACGTTTCTTTTCTTGTATACTCTGTGATGTTTCCATTGGTTGAATTTACTGTATAGGTAGTAACTTCTTTGACAATGTTATCCCCATCTTTAGAGTATACTACTTTATCTTTTGCTGCTACTTTGATAATTGTATCCGTTGGATTTACTATTACTGGCTCTCCTATATTTGGAGTGACTTCCCCATTATTTGGATTGACTGTATAAGTCGTTGTGGTTGTCTTACTTCCATCTTTTCCTGGAATAGTAATATTATCTTGACCTTTTTCCCTACTAGCATCTTTTACGTATCTCTTAGATAATGGGATTCCTCTTACTTCTACTTTATCCTTAGCTGGAATTTTAACAATCGTATTAGTTGGTTCTTTCGTACGAACTGGTTTTCCTACAGTTGGGGTAATTTCCCCTGTTGTTGGATTTACTTCGTAGGTTGTTGTGATAGTGTCTTCACCATCTTCTCCTTTAACGGTGATTGCTTCAGCACCTTTTTCTTTCGTATCATCTTTTTCGTAACGTACTGGAGATGGTACCACCCTCTTCTCAACCGTTGCTTCTTTCCTTGTTCCGTAAGTCGTTACTGTTGTAGGAGTTACCTTACCTGTTTTGGGATTAACTTCATAAGTTGTAGTGTTGATAACTTCACGACCTTGGTCATCCTTGCTACGCTCAACCTTAGTTTTAGCCCCAACCTTAACGATTGTTTTAGCAGCTGGAGTGACCACTGGGTTACCAACCTGTTCTGTGACTGTTCCATTATTTGGATTAACATCATACCTTGTAGTCGTTACAGATTTTCCTTTTGCTCCTTCTCTAGGCTCGTCTGGTGTACCAAAGTCACGAGTGCCATCTTTTTCGTAAACCACTGCGGGTTCAATTGGTGTTTCTACTACTTTATCCTTAGCCGCAACTTTAACGATTGTTTCTGTTGGATTTACTATTACTGGATTTCCTTCATTTGGAGTAACTTCCCCATTGTCTGGATTTACTGTATAAGTCGTTGTGGTTGTCTTACTTCCAGCTTTTCCTGGGACAGTAATATTGTCTTGGCCTTTTTCGCGACTAATATCTTTTTCGTATGTTACTGGAGATGGGATTGTTTCTACTTCTACTTTATCCTTAGCTCCCACTTTTACAACTCTAGCTATTGGTAGAGTTACGACTTCTGGTTTGCCTTTTGATGGAGTTAGGGTTCCATTTACTGGATTTACGCTATAGGTTGTGGTGACTTTAGTTTTTCCTGCTTTCCCTGGAAATTGAACGGTATTCGTACCTTTTGGACTGTTCACATCTTTTAAATAAACTGGTTTGGGTTCAACTGAATTATACTCAACTATATCCCTCGCGCCACCTCTATTGACTACTTCTTCCTTCTCAGTCGAAGTAAGACTGCCGGTTTTTGAGTTTACTGTGTAACTTGTCGTCTTCTTAACAACGTCGTCTCCTTTTTTAATGTATTCTACTTCATCCTTGGCTGCGACTTTGACAACTGTTTCTATTGCCGGTTGCTTAACTACTGGTTGTTCTATATGTGCAATCAGATCTCCAGTGTTAGGATTTACACTATAAGTCGTAGTTACTGCACTAGTACCTGGAGTACCAGCTATTGTTACATTTGCTTCACCTTTGGCTTTTGTGGCATCTTTTTCATAACGTACACTTGGCTCAAGTTGGGTATCGACAACTGTAGACTTGGCTCCATCTTTCTTGAACACTTCATCAATTGTATTGTTAGTAATCTGTCCTGTATCAGAATTTCTCATACTCACAGTTATTGACTTAATGATGTCATCTCCACGTTTACTATATACAACAGTTTCTCCAACTTTTTCTACAGATTTAACTGTTGCAATTTTTTTATCTTGATAACCTGTCCCATCTAAGGAAATTCGTTTCCCAGATATAAATTCTGGTCTTCTATTAATCATATCGGCTTCAAAATAAGAACGTGAACTATGACCTCCTCTTGTTGTTCCAACATTTATAACAACATCACTATCATTGCTGACGCCTTTTCTTATCGTCGAATCATTATCAACAATATAATGAGTCATTTTACCAGACTTGGCTATTTTTTTGCTATCTAAACCTTTTTGCCAAAATTCACGACCAGAAACCAAACTCGTCACTACTTTTGGGGCATTAAATGTTGTTCCTTTTTTCAATACATTATTATAAAAGTTTCTATAAGCCAACTGCTCTTTAGGAGACATGACTCTGCTGTCAGAATATGCCAGCTGATAAGCTTCAACCATTGCCCGTTGTACTAAATATCCTCCTAAAGAATGACCTGTCAAATAAAGATTGGTGATACTCTTATCTTTAGCCAGTTCACGCATGATATTTTCTGCATCTATCCCTTGCTGAGGATTGCTTCCTAATCCAAGTGTTACATCAGCTCCTATATCCTTCGCATCACTTGTTCCACGAAAGGCTAATACTTGTGCAGTTCCATTTGGTAAATATAAGAAATCACTCTTCGTTTCATACAAGACAGCATCTAGTCCACTGGAGGTATGGTAACTTTTCTTCCTCTCCCAATAAGGCCCCAATTCCTTATTCATCATCATATACTCATAACGTGGTCTACTGTCACCATTCTTTTTATATAACTCTGACTCTGTTAAGGATCTCTTATGATCCAGCACTCTATCAATATAATTATCATCACGGTAGGACAATTCCATGAACATAATCATATCGCGCTCACTGACATTCCATTTTAATTTTTCATCGGGTTTTTCGTTACTGTCAATAATACCATCACCATCAGTATCTTCTAATAAGGGATGACTATTATACCCTACATACTTTTTCCCGCCTTTTTCATAAATATAAAGTTCTTCTTTATCCTTCAAGTAGTCATCATCTGTATAAGCTTCTGGACTTAACTTAGGACCGTTTAATAACAAACTGTCAAGCTTATTACCTTCTGAACCGATTACTCCTGCTTTTATTTGCTTAGCATACTCATCAGTTAATTCATACTTTTTAACCTCGGAAGGATTTGATGCTGCTCTCACCGCTGGAGTGCTTGATCTGTCTTCACCCGCCGCGGAAGCCCTTGTGGTCAAGCTATTATTGCCCATCTCCCCAGATGTCTCAAGTTCTGTAGTTCTTGTAGATATTATTGGAGTATCTTTTGGGGCTGGACTGGAAATAGAAGCTCGATTCTCTGGTGAACTTTGAGACTCTTGTTTTTTCTCCACAGAAGATGGAGAATTTTCCGTAGAAGCAAGCACTCCCTGAGATGGTGTAAACAAGGCAATTCCTATTAATACAGAAGCCACTCCAACGGAAAATTTTCGAATCGAAAAACGTTGACGTTTATTAAAAATATCTTTCATTTTACCAACTTTCTTTCTAGCTATTTTTTTACAAAATAGAGGCTTCTAATATTTTGCCTTGACAGAATACTAGATCATTTCTTGACTAAAATTTTAGAGCTTTTCCTCTACTTGATCATAAACTATCACATTGATTTCTAATCATAGAAAAATGGATCGATTAATATTAATAAAATATCAGTAAAATATAAAAAAATGTAAATATTTCACTTCCAACACTGCCATTATACCATAAAAAACCATAACACTCATATGTTTTAAAAAAGGTTTGTCGAAAAGTCTTTATACTCAATAAAAATCAAAGAGCAAACTAGGAAACTAGCCGCAGGCTATACTTGAGTACGGCAAGGCGACGTTGACGTGGTTCGAATTTGATTTTTGAAGAGTATTAAAATCAAAAAACGCATAATATCAAGTCTTGAAAAACCTTGATACTATGCGTTTGATTGTGGGAAGATCTACTTCATTTTCTCCGAGAATTGAGTTTTTGCCCAGTCTCATCAAATCTAGATTTTTTCTTCTTTGATATCAATCACAATCTCTTCTAATTCATCAAGAGTTTCGGCCTTTTCTTGCCATTGCTCCTTGAGATTATTGAATCGATCTTTTGATGCTTCTGTTGCTTGACGAGCACATGATTTGGCTTGAGCAAGGACGCTGTCCACAGTGATTTCACCTGACTCAACCTGTTCTTTGGTTTTAAGAACAAAATCTGTAGCCTGTTCCTTGACTTCTGTTAGTTTTTCACAGACCTGCTCCTTGGCATACTCAGGATCTTCTCTCAAGTCATCTAGAAAATCTTGAGCCTGACTGCAAACTTGTTTTCCCTTGTCGCTTGTTAAAAACAAGGCAAGAGCTGCACCTGAAACGGTTCCTAAAAGGATTGAGGATAGTTTACCCATAAGAATTCTCCTTTTTTATTTTTTGAAAAATTTACTTGCGACACGTAGAGCTGACAGACTTGCACCAGTCTTGAGTGTTTTTGATCCAGCTGATGAAGCTTTCTTGCTCAAGACACGCGCATGGTCATTGAGGTCGGAAACAGATAGAGATAAATCTGCTACTGCACTAAAGAGTGGATCAATCGTTGCCACCTTGACATTGATATCATCTGCCAAGACATTGACCTTAGCCAGCAATTCATTTGTGTGATGCAAGGTCACATCAACATCTGAAGTTAAGGTTTTAATCGTCTTCTCTGTTTCATCGATAACACGTCCAAGCTTTTGTACAGTAATGATTAAATATACTAAAAATACAATCAAAGCAAGGGCTACAAGAATATATGCAACTTCTAACATTTAATTTTCCTCCTCTGAAATATAGTAAGGGGCCTTCTTTCGATTTTGATATAGAATGATAAAAATACCCAGTCCGATAAGAACAACTGAAAGCCATTGAGACACTCGAAGGCCAAAGAACATGAGACTATCTGTCCGCATACCTTCGATGACCATACGACCGAAACCATACCAAATCAAGTAGAAAGCAGTGATATGACCTCTTCTGAGACTCTTCCATTTTCGTCTGAATATCAGAATCAAGGCAAATCCAAGTAGATTCCATAGGGACTCATAAAGGAAGGTCGGTTGACGGTAGCTCCCATCAATATACATCTGGTCACGGATAAAGCCAGGTAGATAATCCAAATTATCCACTGCTGCACCATAGGCTTCTTGGTTAAAGAAATTACCCCAGCGTCCCAGACTTTGAGCAATCATGACGCTAGGCGCCGCAATATCTAGAAAATCCCAAGTATTGATGAGTTTACGATCAGCAAAGATGTAGAGTACAAGGGCACCAGTTATCAAACCACCGTAAATGGCCAAACCACCATTCCAAATGGCAAAAATTTCTCCCAAATTCTGACTATAGTAATCAAAACGGAAAATGACATAGTAGAGACGAGCTCCTAAAATAGCCAAGGGAAAGGCTATCAAGATAAAATCTAAAATATCGTCTGGTATGATCTTCTTTCTAGGTGCTTCTTTCATGGTCAAATAAACCGCCAAAATCAAGCCTGTCACAATACACAAGGCATACCAACGAATGGCTAGAGGGCCTAGATGAATAGCAATTGGATCAAGCATTAGGCACCTCGTTTTGAGCAATGAGATTTGTCAAGCGTTCTTCGAACAAGCGTGTCGCATCAAAGCCCATTTCCTTGGCACGATAATTCATGGCAGCAGCCTCAATCACGACAGAAATATTACGACCTGTTTTAACTGGAATACGAATACGAGGAATAGATACGCCAGAAATTTCAAGTTCCTCTGCATTGTTTCCAAGACGATCAAAAGTTTTATGTGTATCGTAATTTTCCAAATAAACAGCCAGCTGGACTTGTGAAGAATCCTTGACCGCACTCGCACCGTAGAGGCTCATGACATCGATAATCCCAACCCCACGAATTTCAATCAGGTGCCTCAAGATTTCAGCTGGTTCACCCCAAAGAGTAATCTCATCCTTGGCAAAAATATCAACCCGGTCATCAGCTACCAAGCGGTGACCACGTTTGACAAGCTCTAGACCTGTCTCACTCTTACCGATGCCACTATCACCCTGAATCAAGACACCCATACCATAGATATCCATCAAGACACCGTGCACACTGGTCCGTTCTGCTAAACGTGAATCCAGATAACTAGATAACTCTCCAGATAAACGACTGGTTGCCGTACGGCTAGTTAAGATGGCAATCTTACATTCTCTGGCTGCCTTTAACATTTCCTCCGGAACCACCAAACCACGGGCAACAATTACCGCAGGTGTCTCAGGTAGAAACATTTTTTTCAAGACTTGGTAACGGTTGTGAGAGGACATCGAAACGAGGTAGGACCACTCCTTCATTCCCAAGAGCTGGATTCGCTCAGGCGTATAATAGTCAAAATAGCCAGTCATTTCAAGACCAGGTCGCGTAATGTCCGCGGTATTAATTTCCTTTTCAAGTAATTCTGGTTCGCCATAGACAATGTCTAGTCTAAGCTTTTCAATCACTTCTTTTACTAAAACCGACATCATTTCCTCCTTCAAATGAGTTCTTCTCTCTATTATATCAAATTGTAGTAGGATATTTGAGATTTTTGCAGGCTTTGAAGTATTTATTTAAAAGAAAAAGACTAGATTTCTCTAGCCTTTCATTTCTAATTAGAATTTTTTACGTTTACGAGCTGCTTCTGATTTACGTTTACGTTTTACAGAAGGTTTTTCATAGAATTCACGTTTGCGTGTTTCTTGAAGAGTACCAGCTTTAGTAACCGCACGTTTGAAACGACGAAGTGCGTCGTCAAGAGATTCATTCTTACGTACTACTGTTTTAGACATTTTTTTCACTCCCTTCAAGTTCAAGATCTATTCTATTTTACACGTAAAAGGAATAATTGTCAAGAAAAAACTGCCATAAACTTATATTATCTTCAATTTTAATCTTGTTAAAATTGATTAACATTTATAGATGAAAATGATATAATAGTGGCACATATTGATTAGCAAAAATTAGTATTATTTAGAAGTGAATCTATAACATGAAAAGAATCATAAAAATTTGCCCTGTGGTCAGTATTTTAGTTGTAATTTGTTTATTGCTAGGAATTCTTACTACCTTTTTGGGAAGTGTAATGTATGACTTATTTGCATTTCATTCAAAGCCAATTTATTGTTGGCAATACTTTAGTGGTACATTTATGCATGGAAGTAAAGAAGCACCAGTATGGTTTATATGGTTTCATTTAGTTTTAAATACTTTAATGTTACTTCCTTTTGGTGGGCTATTGGAGTATAAAAGGGGATCAAAATATGTATTTTTAGTTTTTATTACTTCTATGATAATATCTTCAATTGCATTCCATATATTAACACAGAATCAAGAAATTCAGGCATCGGGTATCTCTGCTATTGGCTATGCTTTTGTAACGGGTGGGGTGATGAATATGTTTAGTATATGGAAAAATTTCAATTTAGGATTAAAACTATTTTATATCCTTTTAATCGTTCTATCTCTCACCATGCTTCTACCAAATATAACAGGCTGGATTTCAACCTTTCTTCACATGTCAGGAATTGCCAGTTATATCATGGTTTCCAGCATCAACAACTATCGACTGTCTTAATAAAAATCGTATAGTATCATAAAAAATAGTCAATACGATTATATCACAGTTTACAGACATTTAATAATTTTCTATTGGATACCTTTTTATATGAAATATCGACAACTGTTACGGGAATTTACAGAAAAATTTCTTTTAGCAGGATAGTGAACATTTGAAGTAAAAAACCACTCACTCCAAAGAGCAAGTGTACTGACCCCCAAAAGTTAGACAATTAATTTAAGCAAAGGATTTAGTTCTGTATTGTACAGGGCTAAGTCCTTTTAGTTTTACCTTAATTCGTTTGTTGTTGTAGTAATCAATATAGTCTACAATAGCTTGTTCCAAGTGTTCAAGTGACTGAAACGTATTCTCATAACCATAAAACATTTCAGACTTAAGAATGCCAAAGAAAGATTCCATCATACCGTTATCTGGGCTATTTCCCTTACGTGACATAGATGGTTGGATTCCCTTATTCTTTAAAAAATGATGATAGAAATCGTGTTGGTATTGCCATCCTTGGTCACTATGGAGAATTGTATTTTCGTAATGGTTCTCTGTAAAGGCTTGTTCTAGCATAGCTTTCATTTGTACTAAGTTCGGCGAAGTAGAAATATTGTAGGAGATAATTTCGCTGTTAAAGCCATCTAAAACTGGTGATAAATAAAGCTTTTGGCTGCTTGCTGGAATGGCAAATTCTGTCACATCTGTGTAGCACTTTTGCATTGGTTTGGTTGCTTCAAATTGACGTTGAACAAGATTATCTGCTTTCTTGCCAACCTCTCCTTGGTATGAAGAATACTTCCGTTTACGGCGAATTCGAGCCGTTAAACCAAGTACTTTCATCAGACGCTGCACCTTCTTATGGTTCACTACGAAGCCACGATTTCGTAATTCTAGAGTCATGCGACGATAGCCGTAATTTCCTTTATGCTCAGAATAAATTAACTGAATTTCAGCTTTAATATCATAATCTTTATCGCTTTGATGCAGCTGTTTTAAGTGGTAATAATAGGTTGAACGGGCAAGCTTAATAATCTTTAGAAGGATATCTAAAGAAAACTCTGTTACCAGTCCTTGAACAATTTCCGTTTTTCTTCTTGCTCCTTTTCGTCTCTCAATCGGAGTTCTCTCAACTTTTTTAGAATGGCATTCTCCGCTCTCAAGTACTCATTTTCTGCTTGAAGACGTTCTAATTCTGTCATATCTTCAAATCTCTTCTTTGGCTTACGTCCCATTTTAGGTGGTCTCCCCCTTGTTTTCTCAACAATAGTATACCTGTTTTTCTTATATTGTGCCAGCCAATTCGAAAGTAATCCACTACTTGGAAGAGCATAATCCAGAGACACCCTAATTTGTGAACGCCCCTCAAGAAGAACTTTATCAATGATCTCTTGTTTTAGTTCAGGAGAATAGTAACAATTCTTTCCTTTTTTGACGATTTCTATTCCATAACGATCAATCAATTTAATCATGTACTGAAGATTAGAAATGTTTATCCCAAATTGATTTGAAAGTTGTCTAAAGCTCTCTCCTTTCTCTCTTAATTCATATATTTGAACTTTATCTTCATAAGTTAATTTCATAATAAAAACACCCCAAAAGTTAGATTTTTCTGTCTAACTTTTGGGGTGCAGTTCAAAGTGGTTTTTATACTTTTTATTTTTCTAACAAGCTAAGCGCTTCTGCATCTGCAATAATAGTCACATCAGGGTGGTTTTGTAGGCTACTTGCTGGTAAGTTCTCAGTCACTGGACCAGACACGGTTCCAGCAATGGCTTCTGCTTTTGATTCACCATAAGCAAAGAGAAGGATTGACTTGGCATCCAAGATGTTTTTAATCCCCATTGAAATGGCTTGGGTTGGAACATCTTCAATCTTGTCAAAGAAGCGAGCATTGGCTTCGATAGTAGACTGGTCAAGTTCGACTAGATGTGTTTGACTGTCAAATGGAGTACCAGGCTCATTAAAGCCGATATGTCCATTGCGACCGATTCCCAAGATTTGGAGGTCAACTGGATGGTCAGCCAAAATTTGGTTGTAGCGTTCTACTTCAGCTTCAGCATTGTCCTTAACCCCACGAGGCAAGAAACTTTCTTTAAATGGTTTTTGGTTAAACAAGTTTTCTTGCATGAAGTAACGATAAGACTGTGGGTTGTCCCCATCAAGGCCTACATACTCATCAAGGTTGACACTGGTTAGATTTGAAAAATCAAGGTCACTCTCAACAATTTCCTTGTAAAATTCAAGTGGGCTACTTCCTGTCGCAAGTCCTAGGGTTTGAGCTCCATTGGCTAATTTTTCCTTCAAAATCTCAAAAGCAACTTTTCCACCTTCGATTTGGTTTTCAACTTTAATAACTTTCATCTTTTTATCCTCCGTTTCAATCTATATTTATTATATGGTATAGACCAATTTTTGTCAAGTGAAAACGGTTTAATTTTCAAAAAAAGAGCGTCCAAACTTGAAACATGTTATAATGGATAAGATTAGAACTTAGAAAGAATGAACAAATATATGAATACAGCTGATTTTGATTTCTACTTACCCGAGGAATTGATTGCTCAAACGCCCCTTGAAAAACGAGATGCCTCTAAACTCCTCATTGTCAACCGTGAGACGGGAGAAATGCAGGATAAACACTTCCACTCCATTATTGATATGCTGGAACCTGGTGATGCCCTCGTTATGAACGACACCCGCGTTCTCCCTGCCCGCCTCTATGGTCAAAAGGAAGAAACTGGAGGTCATGTGGAACTACTCCTACTCAAAAATACTGCTGGAGATGAGTGGGAGGTTCTGGCAAAACCTGCCAAACGCCTCAAGGTTGGTACTCGTGTCAGCTTTGGTGATGGTCGCCTCAGCGCTGTCGTTACGGAAGAATTGACTCACGGAGGCCGCATTGTCCGCTTTGAATACCAAGGAATTTTCCTAGAAGTCTTGGAAAGTCTGGGAGAAATGCCGCTACCGCCTTATATCCATGAAAAATTGGATGACCGTGAACGCTATCAAACGGTCTACGCTAAAGAAAGTGGCTCTGCTGCAGCACCGACTGCTGGTCTTCACTTCACCAAAGAACTGCTGGCAGAAATCCAAGCTAAGGGAGTTCATCTAGTCTATCTGACTCTTCATGTCGGGCTTGGAACCTTTAGACCTGTTTCAGTTGACAATCTGGACGAACATGAAATGCACTCAGAATTCTACCAACTTTCTGAGGAAGCTGCTGCCACCCTTCGATCTGTCAAGGAAAATGGAGGCCGTGTCATCGCTGTCGGAACCACTTCTATCCGCACCTTGGAGACTATTGGTTCCAAGTTTGAGGGGCAAATCCAAGCAGATTCTGGCTGGACCAATATCTTTATCAAACCTGGGTATGAGTGGAAGGTCGTGGATGCCTTCTCAACCAACTTCCACCTGCCAAAATCAACTCTGGTCATGCTGGTTTCTGCCTTTGCAGGCCGTGAATTAGTCTTAGATGCCTACCACCATGCCATTCAAGAACACTACCGCTTCTTCAGTTTCGGTGATGCCATGTTTATCTATTAATTTACATAATCAAAAAAAGCGCATATTATCAGGTGTTATAAAGCCTGATAGTATGCGTTTTGTAATGGATAAGGAATTATACTCAATAAAAATCAAAGTGCAAACTAGGAAGCTAGCCACAGGCTGTACTTGAGTCGGCAAGGTGAAGCTGACGTGGTTTGCACTTTGATTTTTGAATAGTATTAATCTTTTCTAAAGGCCGGATCTTTCAAACTCTGCACACTGGCATTGATCACCGCGCCTAGGATAACAATTTTAGCAATCAAGATAAACCAAAACATCATAACAACAAGAAGAACAGAACCTAAAATTCGGACGTCCACTAAATGATGGACATAGTAATTGAGATAACTAGAGAACAGAGTTAGTAAACCTAAAATCACTAAGAGAACAAAGGCACTGCCTGGTAGGGTATAGCTAATTTTCCTGTTAGATAGATTGGGAAGAAAATAATAAAGCATGACCAAGATAGCAAAGAGCAGGGCGTAAGTCAGAGGACCTGACAACCCTTGTAAAGCCTGATAGATAATGCCATCTTTTGTCCAATAATGAGCAAGTAAATCCAAAATCATCTGCCCAAATAAGCTTAAAAACAAGGCAAACGCAAAGAGGAGCTGCAAGCCAAAACTGACTAGGAGACTCACCATCTGATGGGAAATAAGTCCACGACTCTTTTCGACGCCATAAGCCTTGTTAAAAGCTTTTTGCAAGAAATTCATAGATTTTGAAAAACTCCATAACGCCGATAAAACAGAAAAACTCAATAAACCTGTTGAAGGTTGCGTCAAGACTTCTCTGGCTATTTTTTCCACACCTTCATAGAGGCTTGGGGGCAGGACGTCTTTCACAAAGCCCAGAAATTCTCCCATAGGAATCTGAAAATAAGGGAGGATATTGACCACCACCAAAAGTAGGGGAAAAATCGAAATCAACCAATAGTAGGCTACTGCGACACTGGTCAACTCACTATCTGATGCTTGATAATAATGCAAAAAAGCTTTTAATAAAGGCTTGTCTATCATCTCTTTCCACCACTTCTTCATATCATACTCCTTTATTTACAATCTTATACTCAATGAAAATCAAAGAGCAAACTAGGAAGCTAGCCGCAGGTTGCTCAAAGCACTGCTTTGAGGTTGTAGATGAAACTGACGAAGTCAGTAACCATACCTACGGTAAGGCGACGCTGACGTGGTTTGAAGAGATTTTCGAAGAGTATTAACTAATTTCTTCTTACCAATTCCACCATATCATAAGGCAGGGTATTGGCAGCTTCCTTCAGAGAATAGTTCTCTAAGTTATTGACATTTTGTCGTAACTTCTTGGCATACTTGGTCATAATCAACCGTTTCTCTTCATATTCGAAAATCAACTTACGCTCCAGATAATAGCCTCTCAGCATTTCATCGATATTGTTGGGCTTAACACGATTGATAACCCGTTCCACAAAGGCACCACTGCTGATGATAGCTGTTTCACGGAGACGAGAATCCTGCATGAAGCTAATCAAGGAGCTCTTATAAACCCCTTTTAGGTTCTCCAAACTTTCGATAATCATCTCTGTATTTTCTAGATAGAGCTCTGCAATTTGATCGTAGTCAAGGGCTCTGAGTTTCTGTGATTCTTCATTTTTCCAACTGCGGAAGGTCTTGCCAAAGGTAAAGACTTCGTGTAGGAGAAAACGTAAAATCCGCAAGGAAACAAGGAAATAATAGGTCACTCGTGACGCAAACTTACGATTGATACTTTGTTCCATGTTTTTCAAATAACGTTGGTAAACTCGATAGGCACGCTCACTCATCTTGTCCTCTTCGTAAGCCTGTTCTAAACCATCACTTTCAATACTGAGGATGAGAAGTTTTAAGGCCTCCCAGTCTTCTTGAGCCCCCTTATTTTCTTGACTCAAAATGAGATTTTCAATACGACCATGATAGTTATCGATAGCCGCATAGAGGGGAAGTTTATTTCTGGTATCTTCCAACTCTTTTTCCAACTCTAGCGTTACTTCATTCAAAATAGCGATATGCATGAGATAGTCCTTGCTTTCTTCCTGTTCATCAGAAAGATGAGGCAAGACCAAGAGACCTGTTAAAAAGCTTACTAGCGTGACACCTGCAACAATGAAAAGCAAGATTGGATATTCCTGCTCTAAATCACTTGGTATCAGAAGAATCGTAGCAATGGACACCGTTCCCTTAACACCTGAGAAGGTCAAGAGAAGCATATCCTTCATATACTTATTTAACTTTTTTTGAGGCGGCGTGTCCTGTAAGCATAATAGCCATAGATCATGACAAAACGAATAGCAAAGAGAACAAAGGTAAGTGCGACAAGAGATACTAGCAAGAGTAAGGGATTATAGATTGGATTGGTCAAGATAGGTTCTGCTATCATTTCCAACTCCATTCCCAAAATCACAAAGACAGAACCATTGAGCATAAAGGTCACTGTATGCCAGACTGTCTCGGTCACTGTATCTACTTGGGCTTCAAGGAGTGTGATTTTCTTAAAGCGACTTGCCTTCAAAATCCCCGCAACCACAACGGCAATAATCCCTGAAACGTGCACCTCTTCTGCTAAAAAGAAGGTCACCAAAGGCAAACTCAATTCTAATAAAAGTTCGCTTGCAATATCCGTTGCGCGCACACTTAGCAAGAAAGTATGGAGGAAGCGATTGGTCATGGCTGTTAAAAAGCCAATCAGAAAACCACCTAGAATTGAAAAGATGAGCGAGCTACCAGCTTGGCCAAGAGAAAAGGCTCCTGTTGTCCAAGCCGCCAAGGCAACCTGAAAGGCCACCAAGCCAGAAGCATCATTCAAGAGTCCTTCACCTTTGAGGATATTGGACACGCGCTTAGGAAAGCTAAAGCGCTCAGACAGAGAGGCAAAGGCCACCAAGTCAGTAGGTCCAAGGGCTGCCCCAACAGCTAAGCAAGCTGCCAAGGGAAGGCTGAACCAAAGAAGGTGGGCCAAGCCACCCAAACTCAATGTCGAGATAAAAATCACTGGGAATATGAGATAAACAATGATTCGCCAGTGTTTTAAAATAGCTGTAATATCTGCTTCTTCGGACTCTCTGAAAAGCAAGGGCCCGATAACCAGGGCCAAAAACAACTCCGTATTGAGGTGAAAGTCGGTATTGGGTAAAAAGAGACCAATCACAATTCCCAAAAGAATTTGCACCAAAGGGAGAGGCAAAAAGGGCAGGAGCTTATTGGTTGTACTTGAGACAATCAAGACCAGTAAAAATAGGATGAGGTAAATCAGTAATTCCACGCACGTCCTCCTTAATCTTTTTTACAACAGGATTCAAATATCTCCTTCTGCTCTTTGATTTTTTGGTCAATCTTGGAACAGTCTTTGTGCTCAATTTTTCTCTGACACCGTTCCATCTCAAGAGCAACTAATTTTTTCTTGATTTTAAGCATTTTTTTGCTCATATGCGCTTGGTCTAGCACGCCCACCGCTCGTTCGTGGTGGGTTGATTCAACAAAATTCTGGCGCATGGCATCCAGCTTTTCACGTAGGTATTGTTTATCCATGTCTATATCTCTCTAATTTTTCAATCATTACTAAAAATGGTGGGTTGTTGACTTGGTTTAAAGTTCGGTAAATGGCAACTGTGTACTCTTGTTGGTTCAACTGGCTAACAAAATCCAAGACAGCATCTTTCTCGAGGTCGCCTCCT
Source organism: Streptococcus mitis SK1080 (assembly GCF_000220085.1). GTDB lineage: Bacteria > Bacillota > Bacilli > Lactobacillales > Streptococcaceae > Streptococcus > Streptococcus mitis_K. Next base: position 21,844 of record NZ_AFQV01000032.1, read on the forward strand.
TCATGACCATAGTAGATCATGATAGCAATCCGTCCACCTTTGACAAGTAAGCCACACAGCTTTTCTAATGCTTCAATAGTCGTCTGAGGTTGGGTAATGACTGACTTATCAGCTGATGGCAAATAGCCCAGATTAAAAATCCCTGCCTTGGCTTCTGTCACAAACTGGTCCAGTGTCTCATGACCTTGCAAGATTAACTGGGCATTTGTCATTCCAGCTTGGTTCAAACGCTCTTGCGTCTTTTCCAAGGCTTGTTCCTGAATATCAAAGGCATAGACTTTCTTGGCTAGCTTGGCTAGAAAAAGCGTGTCATGACCATTTCCCATAGTCGCATCCACTACGATATCATCCTGGGTTACAACCTCAGCCAAAAAATCATGTGCCATCTCAAGTGGTCTTTTCATTTTCAAACTCCTGTTTTACAGCCTTGCATCCTTGAACACTTCCACGACGTCGCATCTCCATCTCAATGCTGTTGAGAACTTCCCATTTATTGAGGCTCCACATAGGGCCAATCAGCATATCTCTAGGTGCATCTCCTGTGATTCGATGGATGACAATATGTTTGGGAATGATTTCCAGTTGGTCACAGATGACCTTGACATATTCTTCCTGACTCATCAATTGCAAACGTCCTTCGTGATAATCTCGTTGCATACGTGTATTGGTCATCAGGTGAAGCAAGTGCAGTTTAATCCCTTGAATATCGTTATCCGTGACACAGCGGCGGACATTTTCAAGCATCATCTCATGGGTTTCACCAGGCAAGCCATTGATCAAATGAGAAACAATCTCAATCTTGGGATACTTTCTCAAACGCTTGACCGTTTCCACGTACAACTCATAGGAATGGGCACGGTTAATCAGGTCAGAGGTTGCTTCATAAGTGGTCTGCAAGCCCAATTCTACCGTCACATGCATGCGCTCCGATAACTCAGCCAAATATTCAATGGTTTCGTCTGGTAAACAGTCTGGGCGCGTTCCAATATTGATTCCTACCACACCTGGCTCGTTGATAGCCTGTTCATAGCGCTCTCGAATAACTTCCACCTTTTCATGGGTGTTGGTAAAATTTTGAAAATAAACCAGATACTTCTGAACATCTGGCCACTTACGATGCATAAAGTCAATTTCCTTATAAAATTGCTCACGGATAGGCGCATCTGGTGCTACAATAGCATCTCCAGAACCTGAAACCGTACAAAAAGTACAACCTCCATGAGCCACAGTCCCATCACGATTGGGACAGTCAAACCCCGCATCAATAGGGACTTTAAAGGTCTTTTCTCCAAAGAGTTTTCGATAATAATCATTCAAGGTATTATAAGATTTCATAACTTTCATTATAACAAAAAACACCCACAATCTCAAAAGCCTGACTTTCCTATAAATTCCTCTGTTTCTCGTTTCCTTTAGCGATTTTTTATGATACAATATGGGTATGATTTTAATGAAATTAGCATCTATTTTATTATTGATACTGACTTTAGTAGTCTGCATTATCATAACCAAACTTTTTAGATTAAAAAAATTAGGACGAAACTTTGCGGATTTGGCTTTTCCAGTCTTGGTATTTGAGTATTACCTTATTACGGCTAAAACCTTTACCCATAATTTCCTCCCTAGACTAGGCCTAGCCCTCTCACTCCTAGCCATTATTCTCGTGTTTTTCTTCCTTTTGAAAAAACGCAGCTTTTACTATCCTAAATTCATCAAATTCTTCTGGCGTGCAGGATTTTTATTAACCCTTGTCATGTATATCGAGATGATTGTTGAATTGATGGCTCAGAAATAAAAAACTAAATCGAAAACACCTCAATCAAACTGAAATACAGTGATTGAAGTGTTTTTTCTTTATATCTTTTTTAATCATTCTTATACTCAATAAAAATCAAAAAGCAAACTAGGAAGTTAGCCGCAGGTTGCTAAAAGCACTGCTTTTAGGTTGTAGATAGAACTGACGAAGTCAGCTCAAAACACTGTTTTGAGGTTGCAGATAAGACTGACGAAGTCAGTCACATATATACGGCAAGGCGAAGCTGACGTGGTTTGAAGAGATTTTCGAAGAGTATTATTTTCCTTCTTTATCAGGAAATAGATAACCAATACCTACACAAGCTAGGACACCTGCTCCAATTACCAAGCCACTTGAAATTGGCAACAGGTCCAAAATTGCATTTGCGATGATAAAGGCAATAATTAAACACATCAGACTAGCCTTGTAATCCTTTTTCAAAAGATTCTCTAGAGTGAAAAAGAGGAACAAGCCTACCGGAATCAATGACCAGAGGTTGACATCCAAATTTGGCCAGCCAACAGAACCAAAATACACTACTGTCGCTGCTGCCACTAAAAATACAATCCCCAATAATTTTTTCATTTCTTTATCTCCGATTTCTTTTTTATGAACATGACTTGTCTAATACTGCCCCCCTCACGTCCCTTACAAAAATCATTATAGCAGAGGTCAGTTTCAAGAACAAGCTCTTTTGTCTATCTGGTCTCTATCTCGGTCTAAGTGGTTCAATAATTAAGAAAAAAGAAACCCAGTAGAATGAGTTTCTTCTCTTTGCCGATTACAGGGATCGAACCTGTGACCTAGGCTTTACGAGTGCCTTGCTCTACCAACTGAGCTAAATCGGCTATTACACTTACAGTATAGCACTCTGAGAATAGATGTCAAGGAATTTTCATCTCTATTAGAAAAAGCCTGTCCTGAGACAAGGCTTTGAGTTTCTTCATCTTAGGACCCAGCACTTTCATAAGAATCCAAGCCCCTGTCCCATAGTTTCAAGGAAATAGTAAAGAAAACGAGGGAAATTAAAATCAAACCTCCAATGTTAAAGAGTACATCCTTGTCCTGCAAGAAATAGCTAGCTGGATAATAGGCCGTAAAGGCAAAAGGTACAATAAAACTGATTAACCAACGAAGAAATGAATTGTAAATAGAAATCGGATACTTGGCAAAATCATTAAACATATAGAAAATGTAAATCATAGCCCCTGACTGCTTGGTCCAAAAAGCAATGCTGGCTGTCGCAATTTTCAAGGAAGTATAAATCAAGGTCGCAAAAGGAATACAGACTAGGAAAAGCAAGAATTTTGGAAGAGTCCAATCAATGCTAGTCACTGTTGTCCCCAGTAGGATACCACCGACTAAGAGCTCGCCCAAGGCATCAATCTGAAAGGTCTCAACTAGGATGTGAAAGAGAGGATTGATGGGACGAGTCAGATACTTGTCAAACTCCCCTTTTCGGACTAGGCGTTGCCCTAGTGCCCAGAGATTGTCAAAAAAGAGATGGTCCAGTCCCTTGGGAATCAAGGAAAATCCATAGATAAAGGCAATCTCTTGAAAAGTCCAGCCTTCTAGGGATGGAATATGTTGAAAAATGACATTAAGAAACAAGAGATTCAAGCCTTGGGTCAGAAAAACTCCCAGGACACCAACCACAAAATCCACCTTGTATTCCATGATCTGTTTGATGTATTGTCTGATAAAAATCAGATGCATGCGTTGATATTTTTTCATACTAACCTCCCTGAATAGTAATGAATGACTGGACTCGTTTCCAAATCAACTGAGACAAGCCCACCATCACTAAGAGCCAGAAAAACTGCAAAGCGAGTGCTTGAAGCATCTGACTAGCATCGTATTTCCCAACAATGATCATGACCGGAGTGTAAATCAAGGATGAAAAAGGCAGGAAGGACAGAATATCTGAAACAACCTTTGGAAAGAAGGCCAAGGGAATCAAACTTCCAGACATAAAGGCCACTATGGAAGTCTTGAGTAGATTGGAACCCCAAAGATTTTTAAACACAAAGGCTGAAAAACCAAAACAGATATTAAAGAAAAAGTTAATCAGATAGGCCAGCGTTAAACTAAAGAGGTAAAGGATAGTTAATCCCAGCACTTCTACAATCCCTTGCCCAGATAAGATTTTCATCAAAACAATGACACTTAAAAATGGAAGGCCAACAGAGATAAAAATCAACCACTTGGACCCAAGCTCAGTAAAGAGGTAAGAAGCCGCAAAATGCACTGGTCTCAACAAGCGCATGATAATGGAACCATCCTTGACCTCCTCCCCAATCATAAAGGACGAATCTGACCTAGTCAGAAGATTGGTCACAAAACTCATAATGATGTAGAGGGTGATATCTGCCATACTAAAGCCCTGAATCAAAGACTCCTGGGAGGAATCAAAGACTGCCTTCCAGAGATAAAAGGCCACAAAAGCCCCCATGACATCCCCAATCCGATAAAGAATAAAGTTGACTCGATAGGTGATCAATTCCTGAACACCTGCATTGATAAAGGGTTTATAACGTCTCCACAATTTGACCATCTTAGAGCTCCTTTCGATAGAAGCGACGGATAATATCCTCGATATCCGTATCCACCATCTTCAAATCGCGGATTTCAAAATCAGACAGGGTTTGCTTGATAATATCAGCCGACTGGTAGCGAGAACTATCGAATTCAATGTTGAGACTATTCCCCTGTCTATCGATAGTCATATCAGGTAGACCTTCATAGTGAGAAATTAGATGACTTTGACCTGGTAGCAGTTCAAAGGAGAGCGTCTTCATCTTACCAAAGGTTTCCTTGAGTTGGCTCACCGTTCCATCAAAAATCTCTTGCCCCTTATCAATCATAAAAATCCGATCACAGAGTTGCTCAATGTCGCTCAGGTCGTGAGTGGTCAAGAGAATGGTGGTTTCTTCCTCCTGATTGATCTGAGTAATAGCCCGACGAATGTTATCCTTGACCGAAACATCCAAACCAATGGTCGGCTCATCTAAAAAGAGAACCTTGGGATTGTGAAGCAAGGAAGCAGCAATATCCGCCCGCATCCGTTGACCAAGTGAAAGAGTCCGCACGGGGTCCTTGATAAAGTCCTTCAAATCCAAGACTTCATTCAAAAAATCCATGCGTTTATGAAAGAGCGAGTCTGGCACATCGTAAATCTCCTTTAAGACCGTGTAGGTCTCTTGCAGGGCTAAATCCCACCATAACTGGGTTCTTTGCCCGAAGACCACTCCAATATCCTTGACATAATCTTGGCGATTGTCCTGGGGGATCTTGCCGTTAATCCGACAAAAACCAGATGTCGGTTTTAAAATCCCTGTCAGCATTTTAATGGTTGTCGACTTCCCAGCACCATTGGCCCCGATAAATCCTAAAATCTGCCCCTTTGGCACCTCAAAAGTCAAATCCTTGACCGCTTCAAAGGTCTGCTTTTCAGGATGAATAAAGGAACGCAAAGCCCCCTTCAAGCCCGGTTCCTTAACAGTCTTCACAAAATTTTTCTGAAGATGTTCCACTTCTATCATCGCCATATCTATCTCCCTATCGCAAGGAATAGCAACATTGTCTTTTGACTACAAGTATTCTAAATCCTTACTTTCTACACCTTCTACATTTTATTGCTACAGAAGTCTTTATACCAACCTATTATAGTCCAATAAAAACTAAAATGCAAGCGTTTGCCTACAGATTATAAAATTAAAGATTTCTCTCTTAAAATAATAGTTTTAATCAAAAATTCTGGCTTAATAGTTCCCCTTAAAACGCCAAAAACCTGCCCAATAGGCAGGCTGGTGGATAAGAAAAAGAATTTTTTTAATCGAAAAAACTCACGATTCTACTGTTAATCCTTCAGCATTTAATTATTGTCATCACTCTAAAATGATTTCTAACCCCTCAATTACTCTTTAAAAAATCTTCAATACGAGAAACAACCTCATGATTTTGATAATGATAAAGGTCGTGTGGTACATCCATATAGATGACTTTCACATTAGACTGTTCACTAGCAAATTTCTCTGAAAAATGCTGCCATTCTGATTGACCAAAACTAGTACCTTGACCGTTAGACACCAGTAGTAAGGTGGGAATTTTCGGATTAATGTTTGAGGGAACTTTCTTGGCATTTTCCTTTACCTTTTGGGAGTCATGAAGCATGGCTTGTGACATCAACTGCTTATAAGCTAGAATTTTATATTGTTTTCGTTCAGTTTCAATCAGAGTTGGATTTTTTATATAAAAGGACTCAGGAAAGTAGCGTAATAGGCCAATCTTGCTGCTCCAAAATGCCACAGTGATTAAGGCCTGATTTTGCTTTAAATTCTCATAACTAGCTGGCAGTGCCCAATCTAATCCAACCAGGGTTTTCACTTCATCAGGATATTTTTCCTGCCAAGCTAAACTCTCAAGACTAGCCATGGAATGAGACAAAATGATAAAAGGACCTTTGACATTTGCTTGTGAAAGAGCTTGACGCGTCTCAGACAAAACCTCTATCACATCTCTTGAATGATTGCTATCATCACTATAACCATACCCTGCTCTCTCCACGATGACTACCTTATACCGTTTCGATAAGGATTCCGATACTTCTTTAAAGTCCAATATAGGAGAAGCAATACCAGCACCTGAGAGAACTACTATAGTCTCAGGACCATCCCCTTCAACGTAAACATTCATTTGATGTCCATTGACAAGAACTTGTTGCCCCATAGGTGTCAGTGAGGCTTGTTCCTTTTCCAAACTGATACGGTGAAAGATGAATGTAGCCGCTAGAAACAAAAGAACGAAACTAAGAAAGGCAAGACTACATTGTTTTAGTTTTTTCATAGCATTATTGTACAAAAAATAAGTCCTTTAAGCAACTTAAGATTGGTTCTTCTACAGTATATTCACACCAAAAAACCCACCCAATGGGCAGGTTTCATCTGTATTATTCAGCTAGATTAAGCTTTACCTTCTGAACCGAATACGTCGATACGTTCTTCAACTGATGCTTGGATAGCTTTTACACCGTCAGCCAAGAATTTACGTGGGTCGAAGAGTTTTTTCTTGTCGTATTCTGCTTCGTTTGCTTCGTAATCACGAGCAAATTTACGAGTTGCGTTAGCGAATGCGATTTGGCATTCAGTGTTAACGTTAACTTTGGCAACACCAAGTTTGATAGCTGCTTGGATTTGCTCATCAGGAATACCTGATCCACCGTGCAATACGATTGGGAATCCTGGAAGAGCTTCTGTCAATTTTTGCAAGTGGTCAAGGTCAAGACCTTCCCAGTTTGCTGGGTAAGGACCGTGGATGTTACCGATACCAGCTGCCAAGAAGTCGATACCAGTTTCAACCATTGCTTTAGCGTCTTCGATTGGAGCCAATTCACCTTTACCGATGATTCCGTCTTCTTCACCACCGATAGTACCAACTTCAGCTTCTACTGAGATACCTTTAGCGTGTGCTTTTTCAACAACTTCTTTAGCCAATTTAAGGTTTTCTTCAACTGGAAGGTGTGAACCATCAAACATGATTGAAGTGTAACCAACTTCGATACACTCAAGTGCATCTTCGTAGTGACCGTGGTCAAGGTGGATAGCTACTGGTACAGTGATATCCATTGATTCAACAAGGTTAGCGATCAAGTTGCGAGCAACTTTGTAACCACCCATGTATTTAGCAGCACCCATTGAAGTTTGGATCAAAACTGGAGCTTTTTTAGCTTCTGCTGCGCGCAAGATAGCTTGAGTCCACTCAAGGTTGTTTGTGTTAAATCCACCAACTGCATAACCGTTGTCACGAGCTGCTTGGACAAATTTTTCTGCTGAAACGATTGCCATTTTATCAGGCCTCCTGTATATTTTTATGGGTCATCCCATTTACATTGTTCATTTTATCACTTTTTGACAAAAAAATCTAGTTTTTCCCGCAGTTTCGATTGAATTTCTTCTAGCTTCATCTATGTAAACCCTTTCTCTCCCTAGTCTTAGGCGACTTTTGGAAAAGCTATGAAGAAAGTCAAACGATTCTCTTGCATTTCAAAACGATAAGCTAATTTTTCATGTTCCAATAGACTCTTGACCACAAAGAGCCCCATCCCAGACCCCTTGGCCTTGCGACTAGCATTGTCAGAAAAAGACTGGGCTAGTTTTTCTTGTTCTTCTGGACTACAGCTATTTTCTATAAAAAATTCCCCTTCTCTTTCTCCAATGCCAACCAAGCCACCTGGAACAGAGTGCTTGATAGCATTACTGATGAGGTTAGACAGGATTAACTTCATAACTGATGGGTTTAGATAAGCCTGCTGATGAGTCAAACTATTGTCTATCTGGAGCTCTCTTTCCTTGGCTAGTAAAGCATAATCCTTAATCAGACTTTGCGTCATCTGGTATAAGTCAATTTCTTCCCTATCATCTCGCAATTCTTGCACAGAAGAGAGAGAAAGTATCTGCAGAACATGGTGATTGAGCTCATCCACAATTCCTAAGGCTACTCCCAAATAGTGTTCTCTATCCTTATAACGCCCGATATTTTCTTTCATATTTTCAATTAGGATTTTCAAACTAGCCAGAGGTGTTTTCAATTCATGAGAAGCCCCTCGCAAAAATTCGACCTTCATCTTTTCCAGCTGGAGAATAGCTTCATTCTTGTCATGCAAGTCCGCAATAACAGTCAAAAGATGCTGGTAGAGGCTATTGATTTGTTCCTTGAGATCACCAATCTCATCCTTAGAATCCACGCGCAATCGCACTTGGGAATCCAGTTCCATCATTCTACGAGTCACCCGTTTGATTTCCAAAATCGGTGCAACAATGGTCCGAGCATAGATATAGGCCACCAAGAGGGAAATCAGAAAGGATGCCAGCAAGGTATAGGGAAGAAACTGGAGACTGATTTGCTCTGCTTCCTTTTGCAAATCCATGGACGCTAAAAACTGGAGAGTCATGGTACCACCGTCCTGCGTTGTCACCTCGCGCTCCTCGATAAAAAGAGAGGTGGTCTGGCGGTCTGTATCCAGAGGAAGACTGTCCTTGACTTCTAACTTGTCCTCAGTCATCTCTCCCTTGACGGTCCCCTTGATATCACTAGTCTGGGAATACAGCTCTAACACTTGCTCGATACTCTGCCTATCCTTCCCTTCTAGGGACTGGGCAATGGCTGTCGCTTTCTGGCCAATGGTTTCCTGACGATGACTCAGATAAGTCGAAGGAAAAAGAAAATAAATAGCTAAATGAAGGCAAATAACCAGAACACTAAAAATCGAGAAGGTATAGATAAATATCTTTGTAAACAAACCTGTTCGTTTCATTTTCGCTCCAATTTATAACCAACATTGCGCACAGTGAGGATGCAGTCCAAGTCTAGCTTTTTCCGCAATTCCTTGATATAAACATCAATGACACGGTCAAAGGGAACCTCATCTGTCGCTTTCCAGACGGCATCAATTATCTGAGATCGAGTCAAGGCTCGTCCTTCATTTTTCACCAAGTAGTCAAGGATTTCTAACTCTTTGGCATTGATAGCCACTTCTTTACCTGCTAGGCTAGCACTGTAGCTCTCAAAGTCTACCTTGGCATCCTTATAGGAGAAGATTCGTCCCGTATCATAATAGCGCTTGAAAATCGCGTCCACCCTCACTTTTAAGAGGGAGAGGGAGAAAGGTTTTTCCAGATAGCCATCTGCCAAAGAGGCAAAGGCACTCATCTTGTATTCCTCATCCTGAAATGCAGTCAACATCAAAACAGGAACCTGACTGGTTTTACGAATCTCAGCTAGAACTTCCAGACCATTGAGCTTGGGCATCTGGATATCCAGTAAAACTAAGGCTACTTCATAGCTGGAAAATTTTTCTAAGGCTTCCTGACCATCTGCAGCCTCAATGGTTTCATAGCCACAATCCGTCAAATAATCACTGACCCCCTCACGGATCATTTCTTCATCTTCTACAATTAAAATTTTCATACTTTAACTGCTCTCTATTTTTTATTTTTCTTATACTCAATGAAAATCAAAGAACAAACTAGGAAGCTGGCCGCAGGTTGCTCAAAGCACTGCTTTGAGGTTGTAGATAGAACTGACAAAGTCAGTAACATATATACGGTAAGGCGACGCTGACGTGGTTTGAAGAGATTTTCTAAGAGTATTAGAATAACTACCTACTCTATTTTCTATTATAGCCTCTTACTGGCCTTTTGTCTGTAAGCAACTGACCACTAGATAAAACAAAGAGAGCCTATCGCTCTCTCTGCTTGCATTTCACTCTCTATAGAATGAAAATTATTTAGCTGCTTTTGAAAATGTTACAACGTAATTATAATCTTTCCCATTAGCTTGATAGACATAGTCCTCTTTGAAAGTATAGCCGCGTTTGCCCAACTCTTCTTTCTTAGCATCAACTTGGCTCTTGACAGCTGCTTTAATCTGTTCATTTGATAAACCTTCCGCAATTTCAAGAGAAGTTCCATTGATATCTCCTAGGAAACCTGCAATATCTTTCATTTGATCAAAGTTATAAAAAACATTGACTTTGACCTTTTGAGGAACTGGCTGTTCTATACTTCTACGATTTCTGCTAGCGCGTGGTTGAACTGCTGGAGCCATTCTGAAACCTGAAGTTCCTGTAGCCTCCTTAGTGAATGTAACGACGTAGTTATAATTTTTCACAGTAGTATCTTGTTCAAAAATAATGTCATTTTTCACATGATACCCTCTAGCAGCTAAGTCTTTTATCTTGGCTTGAATTTTTTCTTTTACTAGCTCTTTTGCCTGTGCTTCACTCGTTCCTGCAGGAATTGTGACAGTGTTATTTTCTCCCGGATCAGATAGGAAGCCATGAATATCTGGCATTCCAGCGAAGTTATAGCTAATATTTACAGTTCCATCTGGTTCTGATGTTGAACGTGCCACTCTTCTTGCTCTTGCTTGAACTGATGGGGCATTTCTAAAACTTGAACCTCTTTCTGAAGTTGAAGACGGTTGTGTTGGAGATGCTGTCGAAGTCGTGCTTTCTTCACTAGCAGGCTGTGTCGGAGTTGTTGAGGTAGCTTCACCTGAACCATGACCTATTACCGTACTTCCATTGTCAATAGTAGTACCTTCATTACGGCCATTTGTTAAATTATCTTTATTATAGTTTGGTGCTGGTAATTCTTCACCTGGAACATTAATTTCATCAATTTTAGTTTGATATTCATCCGCAGCAGCTACTGCTGCATCATGATCTTTAGCATTATTTATTGCGGCTAATGCGTCTTCTTTTAATGTTTTTAATTCCGCTTTTAATTTTTCTTTTTCGGCTTCGTCTTTAACTTTTTCTATTTCAGCTAGTTTTGAAGATACTCGTTCATTAATAATATCTTCCCCATCTTTTTGTGCATCTGCTAGTTCCTTTTTAGCTTTTGCTTCTTCAGAAGTTAGCTCTTCCGCTTTCGGCTCAGTTGTTGCTGGTTCTTCTGCTTTGGGTGTTGAGGTCGCCGGTGATTCAGAACTTGAATTTGAAGCTACAGGTTGATCTGCAACCCCTGTGTTTGAAGGGGCGTTGTCTGTTACTGAACTTGATTCTGCTGCATTCCCTGATTCATTTGTAGCATCTGCAGATGGAGTATTGGAAGATTCTGCAGTTGTTTCAGTTTTACCTGCTTCTCCAGCTGGCTGTGTAGTGGAATTGGGCTCACCTGAGGCGACCGGTGACGAAGTTGAGTCACTTGGTTGGGTAGCTGTTGAGTCGCCTGTAGGAGTTGTAGATGGCGCTCCAGACTCTTCTGAATGATTACTTGTCGATGGAGATTCAACCGAAGAAGCTGATTCATCGTCTTTCGGTGCTGAGGCCGTTGGTTCTTCTGCTTTTGGCGCTGTTGCTTCGGTTTTTGGAGCTGAAGTTTCAGGTTGTTCTGTAGTTTCCACATTTGAAGTAGTATCATCTGTTACTGAACCTGATGTCGCTGCACTCCCTGAATCATTTGTAGCTTCCGCAGATGGAGTATTGGAAGGTTCTGCAGTTGTTTCAGAGTTACCTGTTTCTCCAGCTGGCTGTGCAGTAGAATTGGTATCGCCTGATGTGACCGGTGCTTCTTCACTTGGGGTTACCAGTGACGATGTTGAATCACTTGGTTGGGTAGCTGTTGAGTCACCTGTAGGAGTTGTAGATGGCGCTCCAGACTCTTCTAAATGATTACCTGCTGATGGAGATTCAACCGAAGAAGCTGATTCATCGTCTTTCGGTGCTGAGGTCGTTGGTTCGTCTGCTTTTGGTGTTGCTCCTGCTGCTGGCTCCTCTGCTTTCGGCGTTGTTCCTGCTGCTGATTCGTCTGCTTTTGGTGTTGTTCCTGCTGCTGGCTCCTCTGCTTTTGGTGTTGTTCCTGCTGCTGGTTCGTCTGCTTTTGGTGTTGCTCCTGCTGCTGGCTCCTCTGCTTTCGGCGTTGTTCCTGCTGCTGGCTCCTCTGCTTTCGGCGTTGTTCCTGCTGCTGGTTCGTCTGCTTTTGGTGTTGCTCCTGCTGCTGGCTCCTCTGCTTTCGGCGTTGTTCCTGCTGCTGATTCGTCTGCTTTTGGTGTTGTTCCTGCTGCTGGCTCCTCTGCTTTTGGTGTTGTTCCTGCTGCTGGTTCGTCTGCTTTTGGTGTTGTTCCTGCTGCTGGTTGGTCTTCCGCTGGTTGTGCTGGAGTTGGTGTTTCTGTCGCTCCTGGTGCTACTGGTTGGTCTTCCGCTGGTTGCGCTGGAGTTGGTTGTTCTGTTGCTCCTGGCGATACTGGTTGGTCTTCCGCTGGTTGCGCTGGGGTTGGTTGTTCTGTTGCTCCCGGCGCTGCTGGTTGGTCTTCCGCTGGTTGTGCTGGAGTTGGTGTTTCTGTCGCTCCTGGCGATACTGGTTGGTCTTCCGCTGGTTGCGCTGGAGTTGGTGTTTCTGTCGCTCCTGGCGATACTGGTTGGTCTTCCGCTGGTTGCGCTGGCTCCTCTACTTTTGGCGCTGGTGTCGCTGGTTCTTCTGCTTTTGGCGCTACTGGAGCTTCTGTTTCTTCTTTAACTTCTGGGCTTGTCTCTGCTGGTGCTTCTGAAGCAGGTTCTTCACCCGATTCTTCCGCTCTTTCCACTACTGGTGCTGATACAGGCTGATAGACTGGGCTATAGTTCACAGTCATTTTTTCAACTTTCTCAGTGACATCTGTTAATTCAAAGGTAACAGCTTTTGTTTCCTGATCTTTCTTGAGCAAGACTTCGTAAGTGCGAACTTCGCCACTTGCACCACTTTCTTTGATGACAATCTTGTGTTTTGTGACTGTATCTGAAACCGTTTCAGCTTCGGTAAAGTACAATTCATTGTGCGGTAAGAATAAATTCTTGCCTGAAGCTTGATTCATTTCTTGAAGTACATCTACAGGGATATTGCTTGCTTCGCTGATAACACTTAATGTATCTCCCCACTTAATGACATACTTAAATAAATCACCTTCTTTTTGAAGGTCAGCTTTTACTTCCTCAACTGTTCTGGCTACCCAGACACCATCTTGTTCACTGGCTGATACAGTTGGAGCTAAAAAGCCCAGACCTAGCAAAATGACACCTGTCGCAACAATTGCACCAGTTCTCAATTTTCTAAAGCCACGGAGGGACAAGCTTCCTCTAACATTTGTTTGTCTCATAATGTTTATTTTTCCTCACTATTCTATATTTTCCAAAGTAGACCCTGCCTAGGTCTACTAGCCTATGTTTGCGATATGGATAGGCTTCTACAGATTTATCTATCTATTTTCAAGATAAGATTTCTATAGATTTTTATGCACAATTCCATATATAAGTTGCGAAACTCCTTTCTAATAAATTCCATAGCTTTAGTATATCATATTTTAAGCACTAAAGTACAAAGAAAGCAACTGAAAGCAATGATTTTCACCACTGCTTTCTGCTTCATTTATCATTTTAAAACTTTCAGTTGCTAGCCACATTTTTCAGTCTAGCATCAGTATTATTCACCATCCAGCAAAAGCTCTTTTGGTTGTTTTCTAAGGAGATTGCTTGAAGCAAGCGCCATAACGAGAACGACTAGAACTAAAGCAAGAACAAAAACGAGGATAAAGTCTGATGTCTGAATGGAAATATCTAGGCTCGACAAGGTCTTGCTAAAGCCATCTACTTCTGCACCACCACCAAGGTTAGAGGCCTGAGCCGCCTTACTAGCCTGTTTGGCAACACCTGAAGTCACATTGGCAAGGACAGTATTTCCGATTGCACGCGCTGTGTAAGTAGCTAAGAAGTAAGCAGAAACAAGAGCAGGGATGGCAATCAAGATGGATTCAGTGATGAATTGACCCAAGATACTTGCCTGCTTGAGACCGATAGAGAGGAGAATTCCCACTTCCTTGCGACGGGCATTGATCCAAAGGCTGAGCAAGAGGGCAAGGAGAAGAACTGAGAAACTCAAGCTACCCCAGAAGAGGAGGTTGGCCATCTTGTACATACCAGAGATGGATTGCTCAAGAGCTGGGTAGTTAGATGAGCTTTTAACGAGTGTATAGCTCTTCCAGTTGATACCACTGATGCCATTCAACTCTTTCATAACATCATCCAAGTTCTTGTCCGCTGTTACAAAGAAGGTTGCGTCCCCATAAATAGCTGTGTCTTCTGTGTATCCATAAAGTTTTGCAGCAGTGTGAATGTCTGTAATAGCTGTGTTTTCATAGAGTTCTTGTGAGTAAGTTACTGCCGACTTATTGTGACCATCAAAGAGTCCCTTGATTCTCACTTCAACTGTTTCCTTGGCACCTTTTTCATTGTCTGCATCGTAGACATTAGAGTCTAGTTTGACCTTATCCCCTACTTTCCAGCCGTGTTTGGCTGCCAAGTCCTTGTGCATGAGAATCTTGTCTTTGTCATCGTTGGTTAGGTGCTCACCTTCGACCAGCTTATAAGAACCGGAAACAAACTTGTCTTCTTTAGAGGAGTCATTGACACCTGTAATCATCAAGCTACTTCCAAAATGTTTAGCACGGTCAGGAGTCAGATTTTTCTTGGTTTCTGGCGTTTCGATGAGTTCATAGCCAGTCAAATCTCCGATAGCGTTGATGCGTTTCACATAAGACTCAATGGCCTTGTTTTCGGTGATTTTCTTGATGTCCTCACCCTTGATATTCCCAGCACCACGAGGCGTTCCTTGATTGACGCGACGATTGATTTGCATGGAGAAACTGTTGGTGATATTTTTAAAAGTCTCCTGAGAAGCCTTGGCAGTAGCTCCCTTGATTGACAAGCCAACCAAACTTAAGCTCGCCATGAGGAGAATAATCAGGAAGATGACAATCGATTTGAAAAACTTCCTTGTAACATAGGCAAATGCGTTGTGTAACATAGGTTCCCTTTCTAGATTTTATTCTATTTTATAGTTCTAACAGAAAAAGCTCGTATTATTTCGTCGTATTGCGAGTTTCAGTCAGTTTCTTATCTTTCAATTCAAGTGTAATATCTGACGCTTGTGCCACTTCTTTGCTGTGAGTTACGACAATGACACATTTACCTGTTTTCTGGGCAAGTGATTTGAGCAGTTCGACAATATCTCCAGCAGTTTTAGGGTCCAGATTTCCTGTTGGCTCATCCGCTAGAATAACTGGAGCTTCTGAGACCAAACTACGAGCAATGGCAACACGTTGCTGTTGACCACCTGATAACTGGAGAACATTCCGCTTGATCTGACTTTCATCCAAACCAAGCTCAAGCAGTGTATCCTTGCTTGCCTTTTTGTTGACCAAGCGGATATTTTCCAGTGGAGAAAGATAATCTATCAAGTTATAATTTTGAAAAACCAAGGAAATATGGTGCATACGATGGTAAGAATAGCCCTTCTTACGAATATCCTCTCCTTGGAAAAGAATAGAACCTTCAACAGGACTATCTAAACCAGCAAGGAGGGACAAGAGTGTGGATTTTCCTGCTCCTGACTCCCCAATAATACTGTAAAATTTCCCGGGTTCAAAATTATAATTGATCTGATATAAAACTGCCTCGGCAGTATTCTTATAACGATAGGTAAGATCTTGCAATTGTAATAAGGTCATGATTTCTCCTTCTTATACTCAATGAAAATCAAAGATTAAACTAGGAAGCTAGCCGCAGGTTGCTCAAAACACTGTTTTGAGGTTGCAGATGGAAGCTGACACGGTTTAAAGAGATTTTCGAAGAGTATTAACTAATAGATGATAAAATTTCTTTAGGCGATTTTCTAAATAAGAATACGAAACAAAGGGCTACAGATAAGCAACTAAGCAGAACTAGAAAAACATAGGATTCTGCAAAAGATAGGATACTGGTTGATAAACTGCTTGCTTTGGCTAGCGTGTCTTGTAAGACTGCCTGATCTCCACTGGCTAGGACAGTTTGGAGCAGATAGGATGTAATGGCATTTCCAGCGATAAAGGATGGAAGCAAAGCACCGAGAGATACCAAAACTACCTCTAAACAGAATTGTAGGAAGATCGAGCTCTTGCCTTTTCCAAGTGCCAGTAAAATTCCCACTTCGTAGACCCTTTCTCTCAACCAGAGAGACAAAACAAGAATTAAGGCCCCTGCTCCTGCTATCAACATCCCATAAAGGAAGATGGTCAGGAAGGTTTGGAAGGTTGCAACTGAGTCTTTGATTTGTTCAAAAGCCTTGTTCTCCTTCTCAACTTGGTAACCTTGACTATCCAAGGACAAGTTTTCTACCTGCTTCATGAGTCCGTCCATTTCCTTAGGATTTTCTACATAGAAGCGCGCTGCACTAACTTGAGGTTCAGTATTGCCCAAAAGGGTTTGGCTACTTTCATAGTCTGTAAAGACTTGGTTTTCACTGAAGTCGGAAGACAAGCCTGTAAATTTTTCTTGTTTTTTACCAGAGAAGATTCCGACGATTTCAAACTCGACAGTTTGTCCTTTACCAGCTTCTGACTGACCAGCATCTAAGGCAATCTTATCATGAAGGGAAAGACCGTTCTTCTTAGCCAACTCTTCGTGGATGATGATTTTCTTTGAATCCCCTTTTTGAAGATGTCGCCCTTCTTTTAAGTTGAAAGCCGAGCTGGTGAAGGTCACATCCTTGGATGAATCCTCAAGAGCCGTTAAGCTAACCAAGTTCTTGTCCGCAGCTGACAAATCATCACGTTCAACGCTCTGCTCGCCACTCACTGCTTCCTTGTCTTTTAGTTTTGCGACCGTCTCGAGTTCAGGAGAAACATTTTCCAGTCCCTTAATCTTGCTTACAGATGCTAGGTCTGACAACTTGAAAGTCTGCCCAGTTTCTATCTTCTTAATAGAAAAAGATGTGTTAAGTGATTTGTAAAGATTGGTTTCCACTGTTTTGTTGGACTTCATCAGAGTCAAACAGGCTGAAATTCCAGCCAATAGGACCAATAAAATCAGAAATAAAATAAAACTTCTCAGTCGTTTTCTGCTGACATAAGCCCAAGCTCTTTGGATTGGATTCATTTGTCACCTCCATATTTGTAAGACTATTATAAAACCTAAATATGAAATGTTTATGAAATACGAAAAAAGAACTAGAATTCTCACAAATGAGTGATTTTCTAGTTCTTTTTGATTTACCAAGACTTTATGCAGGGAAAACTACTAAGGATCAGATGAGATCATCTATTTAAGCTTCCTCTTCATCGTCTTTTTTCTTTTTGGCAAATAGCAAACCAAATGCGCCAAGAAGAGATAGAAGTCCGAATGCACCGGTAGCACGGTTTTCTTGTGTACCAGTATTTGGCAATACTGCTTGCGGTTGAGAAACTGATGAATCAGTTTCTGACACTTCATTCGGCAATTGAGCAGGTACTTCAACTGTTTGACTTGGTTGTTCAGTCGGCTGAGTAGCTGGCACTTCAGCAGGGGTAGCAGTATCTGGTCTACGATTTGTATCGTCAGATGGCGTAGCTGGTCCTTGTTGGCCGTCACCTGTTGTCCCTATCCCTTCTGTGTATTCTGGTACTTCAACTATAGGTGGCACAATTGTTATTAGCTCGGTTCCTGGAATGGTATGACTGATTCCTGTTGTTGGATCTGTCACTGTCGCTGTGCCGTCGTCTCCTACTGTTACTTCCTTACCTGGGTTCTTCGCTTTGACTTTGTCTGCCACTTGTTTTTTCTCTTCTGGAGTTAAATGCGCTTTGTCTTTGACTGGAACTTTTTCAGTTGGTTTCACTGGTTCGAAGTCTTGGTTCACTAGCTCTGTTCCTGGAATTGTGTGACTGATTCCTGTTGTTGGATCTGTCACTGTCGCAGTTCCGTCGTCTCCTACTGTTACTTCCTTACCTGGGTTCTTGTCTTTGACTTTATCTGCCACTTGTTTTTTCTCTTCTGGAGTTAAGTGCGCTTTGTCTTTGACTGGAACTTTTTCGGTTGGTTTCACTGGTTCGAAGTCTTGGTTCACTAAGTCCGTTCCTGGAATTGTATGACTGATTCCTGTTGTTGGATCGGTAACCGTCGCTGTGCCGTCGTCTCCTACTGTTACTTCCTTACCTGGGTTCTTATCTTTGACTTTATCTGCCACTTGTTTCTTCTCTTCTGGAGTTAAGTGGGATTTGTCTTTGACTGGAACTTTTTCAGTTGGTTTCACTGGTTCGAAGTCTTGGTTCACTAAGTCTGTTCCTGGAATTGTGTGACTAATTCCTGTTGTTGGATCTGTCACTGTTGCTGTGCCATCGTCTCCTACTGTTACTTCCTTACCTGGGTTCTTATCTTTGACTTTGTCTGCCACTTGTTTTTTCTCTTCTGGAGTTAAGTGGGATTTGTCTTTCACTGGAACCTTGTCGGTTGGTTTCACTGGGGTGAAGTCTTTAACAGTTAAATCTTTAACTGGAATTACTTTAGATTGACCTGTTTTAGGTTCTGTTACAGTAACATTTCCTTTATCGTCAACTTTAACATCCATATTTGGATTAGATTTTTTAACTTTTTTCTCTAATTCTGTTTTTTCTTCTGGCGTTAAATGTTCTGGATCTGGAACTACAATCGGTAGTGGGATTGTTACTTCAAATTCTCTTGCAGGCTCACCTTTAGCGCTAGTTAATTTACCAGGAATTGTAATATCACTTGTTCCTTCTTTTGGAAGTTTACCGTCTTCTTGGGCAATTCCTTTTCCTGTTGTTGGATTTTCAGGTAACTCATTATGAGATAACTCTACTTTTCCTCCAGTGACAACTTTTTCGCTAGCAATACCAGGTAATTTAACTTTAGTACCTTCAGGAACTCCATCAACTGTTACTTCAACATTTCCAGTTTGTGGATTTTGTGTTCCTACCGTAAATGTTGGAGTTGCACTTAGTACTTTCTTCGCCGGAATCGTCTTATCCCCGTCAGTTTCTGCTGGAAGTTTTGTTCCTTCTGTTACGGTAACTTTGCCTGTTTGTACTTTATCTTTTAGTTGATCATTCTTAATTCTGATTGTTCCATCTTTAACTTTGAATGTTCCGTCTATTCCTGGAACAGTTACTACAGAATCATCTGGGTATTTAGTATCATCATGTCGTTTGATTGTTAGTGTTAAGTCTCCTGTTGTGCCATCTTGTGGTTGGACAGTCACGTTAGGTGCTACTGGTGCGACTTTTAGTGTGACAGCTGTATTTTCTTGAGAACCGTCATTATACGTAATCAATACTGGAACCTCAGTCTCGCTATCTGCAGTTAAGCTTGGTAATTGTTCTTTTGAAGTCACGGAGTGAATGTTCGATGACGCATAGTCTTTCTCTTCCGTTCCTACTGTGACTCCCACAACTCCCGTCTTCGTATGAAGGTCTTCGCCACTCAAGGTGTCTGTTGGTTTCTTGATGATGTCTGTCTTACGAACAGTATGCGCTTGTTTGCTGTAGGCTGCACTGTTTGTGCTATTTTCTAGATCGCCTTCTCCAACTTTTGCTGTGACGGTGACGCTATCGCCTACTTTGTCCGCTGGAACTTCAATCGAACCGCCTGTAACCTTCACGCCTGGATGGTTACCCTCTACAGTCCAAGTGCCATTGTCCCCTTTCTTGACAACAACTGGTCCGCCTTCTGTCAACGGAATCTCGATGCGATCGCCTCCATTTGTCGTATCTGGAGTCACTTTCAAGTTACCGTTTTGCCATTGTTCTACGGTTGGGGCTGTTGGCGCGGCTTTCGTTACTTTCAACTTAACAGTCGTGTCTTCACTACTTCCGTCAGTGTAAGTAATCGTAACTGGAATATCTTGGGTGCTTCCTGCAGTTAAGCTTGGTAATTGTTCTTTTGAAGTCACGGAGTGAATGTTCGATGACGCATAGTCTTTCTCTTCCGTTCCTACTGTGACTCCCACAACTCCCGTCTTCGTATGAAGGTCTTCGCCACTCAAGGTGTCTGTTGGTTTCTTGATGATGTCTGTCTTACGAACAGTATGCGCTTGTTTGCTGTAGGCTGCACTGTTTGTGCTATTTTCTAGATCGCCTTCTCCAACTTTTGCTGTGACGGTGACGCTATCGCCTACTTTGTCCGCTGGAACTTCAATCGAACCGCCTGTAACCTTCACGCCTGGATGGTTACCCTCTACAGCCCAAGTGCCATTGTCCCCTTTCTTGACAACAACTGGTCCGCCTTCTGTCAACGGAATCTCG
>NZ_AFQV01000031.1 GCF_000220085.1 Streptococcus mitis SK1080
TGCCCGATTCTTCTTATTTCTTTAAGTTTCTCAGCATCTCTTACCTTTCTCTCTGCCTCACTTTTGGGGTATCCTTGTCCAAATGGCTCCGAGAAAAGAGCTTCTATTGTTCTTTCAAGATTTTCAGTACCTGACCATGTATAATTTTCACCTAATGGTAATGATATCGCATTTCCATTATTAATCTGAGCAAATAAATAGGCATCATTCGGTGTAGGTGCATATCCGCAAATGACATCAGGCATACTATTACAAGCAAGCATCATTCCTTGTCCGGAAGAACAGCCCGTAACAACGAAATCAACTGTCCTACTTGCCAACAAGATACCTATAAGAATAGAAATTTCTATATACGAGTATTTTTCATTTTCTTCCATCGTACAGCCAAAATTTATAACCTCAGATTTCTTTGGAGCATACTTTAATACAGCATCATAGATTATTTGATTTTTGGTCGCTTGCGAACTTGCTTGAATAACTCCGATTCTCATTCTTCCCCCCTTCAACTTCTAATTTAATTATTTCTTTTTCTTTGGTTTGGGTGCCGGTAATTCATTATATATTGAATTGAACAAGCCGTTATTTTCTACACTTCATTTATTCACTGGTTGCAACTTTTGACATCAAAACTACCGCCTCCACATGTCTTGACGGTTACTACCTATACTGTGAAACGAAATCAAAGCTGCTGAATATCCGTATTAAACTATTAAACGTAACTAATGCGAGTATTTACGGCTTCGTTAATATACAGTATTGTTACATCTATGCCAAGTTTCCGATAGTTAGTTCTTCTTTCTTTATTTAAATCTTTACAAATCCAACTAGCGAGAAGGGTTGTTTATCTCAAAACTCATTGAACCTTTGGTTCCTCGATTAGTATAATAATTTCCTTCTAGTTGATTTGGATTATCAATATCAAGAATTACCGTCCCATAATGTATAGGACTTTGCAATTCAGCCCTTGGGCTATTTAAATATGTATAAATTAATTTTTGTGTTCCATTATCATTGATAATTGATGCTGTAATGCTATGGCTCGAACTTTCACCCGTTTTAAACTTAACTTTAATAGTCGTAAATGACTGTTCAATAGTAAGTTCACAATTTCTTTCATTCTGATCATAGTCCGTCTTGAAACTACCTACATAATTCGCAAATAAAATTGGAACATTATGAATCTTAGATAGTAATGGCCACCGCCATGCTGTTTTTTCAAAAATAGCCATAATAATTGCTGTAACTGATATAGCTTCACCAATATACCCAATGGCTGAATATACCAATGCCAAAATATCAGATTTAAGATTCACTGCAATCTCTTGGCCACTTATTAACAATCTTAATAACAAGCAAATTGCAAAAACCCATATTGTAATATTCAAAAATTTTTTCTGCTGTTCATTCATAAGTTTTATTTATAATCCAAAAATTCAATCATTCTAACTAAAAAAGTTTTTGTATCCTGTAAATTCCATTTCTGCTCTGAACGAAAAAGGTAATACATTCCACTTACTTCAACCCAATTTAAATTCACTTGAGACACTATGTAATATAACGCTTGCTGTAACAACCCTGTGTAGCTATTACTATTGAAAAACATCTGTTCAGGTATATTCCAGACCAAACATTCTATCAAATATGAAGAAATGCGTTCGTTTGTCAATCCTAGCTCCTGCATCTCGTTCTTAATATGCTTCATAATCCTAACTAAATATTTATATTTATAGTGAGTAGATTTATTCTTAGAGATACCATTTTGTATATGAACTTTAGGATAATTAATTACTTCATAATTTCCGTTTGAGGTAAAAAATTTGATGCCTTCAACAAATTTTTCAGATGACCTGCTACCAATATATCTAT
>NZ_AFQV01000030.1 GCF_000220085.1 Streptococcus mitis SK1080
TCGTGTCTTCACTACTTCCGTCAGTGTAAGTAATCGTAACTGGAATATCTTGGGTGCTTCCTGCAGTTAAGCTTGGTAATTGTTCTTTTGAAGTCACGGAGTGAATGTTCGATGACGCATAGTCTTTCTCTTCCGTTCCTACTGTGACTCCCACAACTCCCGTCTTCGTATGAAGGTCTTCGCCACTCAAGGTGTCTGTTGGTTTCTTGATGATGTCTGTCTTACGAACAGTATGCGCTTGTTTGCTGTAGGCTGCACTGTTTGTGCTATTTTCTAGATCGCCTTCTCCAACTTTTGCTGTGACGGTGACGCTATCGCCTACTTTGTCCGCTGGAACTTCAATCGAACCGCCTGTAACCTTCACGCCTGGATGGTTACCCTCTACAGTCCAAGTGCCATTGTCCCCTTTCTTGACAACAACTGGTCCGCCTTCTGTCAACGGAATCTCGATGCGATCGCCTCCATTTGTCGTATCTGGAGTCACTTTCAAGTTACCGTTTTGCCATTGTTCTACGGTTGGGGCTGTTGGCGCGGCTTTCGTTACTTTCAACTTAACAGTCGTGTCTTCACTACTTCCGTCAGTGTAAGTAATCGTAACTGGAATATCTTGGGTGCTTCCTGCAGTTAAGCTTGGTAATTGTTCTTTTGAAGTCACGGAGTGAATGTTCGATGACGCAAAGTCTTTCTCTTCCGTTCCTACTGTGACTCCCACAACTCCCGTCTTCGTATGAAGGTCTTCGCCACTCAAGGTGTCTGTTGGTTTCTTGATGATGTCTGTCTTACGAACAGTATGCGCTTGTTTGCTGTAGGCTGCACTGTTTGAGCTATTTTCTAGATCGCCTTCTCCAACTTTTGCTGTGACGGTGACGCTATCGCCTACTTTGTCCGCTGGAACTTCAATCGAACCGCCTGTAACCTTCACGCCTGGATGGTTACCCTCTACAGTCCAAGTGCCATTGTCCCCTTTCTTGACAACAACTGGTCCGCCTTCTGTCAACGGAATCTCGATGCGATCGCTCCATTTGTCGTATCTGGAGTCACTTTCAAGTTACCGTTTTGCCATTGTTCTACGGTTGGGCTGTTGGCGCGGCTTTCGTTACTTTCAACTTAACAGTCGTGTCTTCACTACTTCCGTCAGTGTAAGTAATCGTAACTGGAATATCTTGGGTGCTTCCTGCAGTTAAGCTTGGTAATTGTTCTTTTGAAGTCACGGAGTGAATGTTCGATGACGCATAGTCTTTCTCTTCCGTTCCTACTGTGACTCCCACAACTCCCGTCTTCGTATGAAGGTCTTCGCCACTCAAGGTGTCTGTTGGTTTCTTGATGATGTCTGTCTTACGAACAGTATGCGCTTGTTTGCTGTAGGCTGCACTGTTTGTGCTATTTTCTAGATCGCCTTCTCCAACTTTTGCTGTGACGGTGACGCTATCGCCTACTTTGTCCGCTGGAACTTCAATCGAACCGCCTGTAACCTTCACGCCTGGATGGTTACCCTCTACAGTCCAAGTGTCCATTGTCCCCTTTCTTGACAACAACTGGTCCGCCTTCTGTCTAACGGAATCTCGATGCGATCGCCTCCATTTGTCGTATCTGGAGTCACTTTCAAGTTACCGTTTTGCCATTGTTCTACGGTTGGGGCTGTTGGCGCGGCTTTCGTTACTTTCAACTTAACAGTCGTGTCTCCACTACTTCCGTCAGTGTAAGTAATCGTAACTGGAATATCTTGGGTGCTTCCTGCAGTTAAGCTTGGTAATTGTTCTTTTGAAGTCACGGAGTGAATGTTCGATGACGCATAGTCTTTCTCTTCCGTTCCTACTGTGACTCCCACAACTCCCGTCTTCGTATGAAGGTCTTCGCCACTCAAGGTGTCTGTTGGTTTCTTGATGATGTCTGTCTTACGAACAGTATGCGCTTGTTTGCTGTAGGCTGCACTGTTTGTGCTATTTTCTAGATCGCCTTCTCCAACTTTTGCTGTTACGGTGACGCTATCGCCTACTTTGTCCGCTGGAACTTCAATCGAACCGCCTGTAACCTTAACATCTGGATGGTTACCCTCTACAGTCCAAGTGCCATTGTCCCCTTTCTTGACAACAACTGGTCCGCCTTCTGTCAACGGAATCTCGATGCGATCGCCTCCATTTGTCGTATCTGGAGTCACTTTCAAGTTACCGTTTTGCCATTGTTCTACGGTTGGGGCGCTTGGAGTTGCTTCTTTAACAGCTACGTATACTTTAACCGCAGTGCCTTCTTTATCTTGGCTATCTACCGCTGCGAGAGTTACTTCGTATAATCCAGCTGGAGTTGCTCCTGTTGCTGTAGGTAATCCAGATACAACCTTAACATTTCCTGTTCCGTATGGTTTTTCACTTTCAGTAGCACGTCCATCTTCTGCATCTGTTACTGTCACTAATTCTTTTAACAAGTCGGCTGTCAACCTTGTTCCAGAATCATAGACTTTTCTATGAGTTGCATCTTTTCCTGTGTCACCTTTTACTTTGATAGTAGGTGCTGTATTCGTAACACTAGCGACTTTCCAGTTTCCAGCAGCCGTTGGATCTTGTCCTGCTTCTGGTTGATATTCTACACGCAAACCTAGTCCTTTGCCGTAGGTTGCTGTATTATCTCCGCTAGCAGCTTCTTCTCTAATGTGAAGTTTCTTGCCGTTACTTTCTTCATTAAGAGGAATAGTAATAATACTTTCTGCTGGATTAGTCTTGCTTGCGCTAGAACTAATTCTTCCGACATATCCAGAAGCATCTGTCACCGTTGTATTATCAGCACGAGTTGCATCTGTGTGCCAAGTACCATCTGCGCCACGTACAAGAGTGATACTATTTGCTTTATCCCCAGTTTCTTGATTGTTATGGAATCGTAATTCAACTCGTTTAGCATCATGTGGTACCGTTATATTAATATGCTTGCTACCAGCAATTGTAGGTGATACAGAGTAAGCACCCATTGTGACTTCTTTTTCATCACTTGTAGTTGAAACTGTTCCACCTGTGACTGTATTCTCCACTGTAATCGCTGGCGGTGTTGTAGTTTCTCCATTCTTAGCAACTGATTGACGAAGTTTTACAGTAGCAGGAATCGTAGCCGTCCAAGTTCCATCATTATTGATGGTTACTCCGCCATTATTTTCACTAGATAGTACAGTACTATTCTCATCATTCAAATGAACTTTGACTACTTTATTAGGAGCATCAAATCCACCTAATGTACCACTTAATGTACGACTAGTTGAAGTCACTGTTGCTGTATCAAAGGTTGGTTTTTGAGGAGTAACTTGTACATCATTACTATTTGCAGATGATAAGTCATATGCAGTATTTCCACTACCACCCGCAACTTTAACAACCGCATGAACCTTTTCTCCAAGAGTTAGATTAGACGTATAATTAGCAGTATCGAAACGAACTGAACCTGCTCCTTGAGTTACCTCATCGCGACTTAACTCTTTAGAAGCAACTTTATTACCTCCTTGGTACAATTCCACCGTTACCCTAGCATTTTCCTCTAACTGATTAGAGGTCGGAATATTACTAACGGTAACCGCTGGTCTAGTAGCTCCTTTACCATGGAAAGCGTCCGTAGCAATTGTAGGCGCTTGCGGTTTGACCGTTACATTCACGGGAATGTTTTGGTCGCTATAATTGTGAGTATTATCCCCACGTTTACTTTCAACATTACTTCCATACCAAACGTTGACATTTTCGTTTCGTTTACCGATTTTATTTTCAGGAGTGTAGTTGCCATTTCTATACCAACCAATGAAAGTTCCGTCTGGATTTGGTACATTCGGATCACTTAACTTGACAGAGTTTCTCGCAGTAAGCCTACTAAATTCTGTACCGACCGTTGTCTCGATAGAGTTTTTTCCAGTTTCATAATTTGCTTCATTTCCATAAGTCTTGAATGTAACTGGCTTCTTAACAGTTCCAGCTCCATGCGGATAGGTCACAACGATTGTTTTAGTCGTTACTCCTGCAGTCGTACTTCTTTCCGCAGGTGTTCCACCTTCAAATTCAACACGAGTTCCTTCTGGTTTTGTTCCTCCTTCAAACGCTATATAGTAATCTGGAGTTACAGGATTAAAGCTACCTCCACCTGGAACCAATCTTGACGTCAATGGTTGACCAACAATCTCATCGTACTCTGTTACTTCTTTATTATTAACCTTACGATAAGTTACTCCTGGATATACCGTCACCGGAACATCTACTTCTGTCGAAGTATAACCATTCGCACTAACCATCACAGTTTTAGTCGTATTCCCCACTGCCGCTGTTGTTGGTTTGTTGCCATCTTTCCATGCTGCAGTTAAAGTAACCCCTTTAGGCATTTCCACAAAGTTACTTGGAGTGTCTACATTGTCGATTGTTCCGTCTTTAATCGCATAAATCGGCTTAGCTTTCACAGCAGCTATAGAGATTATTTTCTCAGCTTTATTCCCATTCTTATCTAGGACTCTTACTGTAACATCATGTTTAGCGGCTGAGGCTAGCGTTCCTTTGATTGATTTTGTAGCTTTGTCGTAAGTTAGACCATTTGGCAAGTTTGTAACTTTGATATTTCCTTCGTCTACACCTACTCCATTTCCATCTGATAGAGTCAGAGGAATGTTAAGTTGTTTTCCAACTCCTATAAGCGTAGAATTAGCACCAATAACTGGCACTTTTTTGTCCCCAGCCTTAGCATTTTGACTTTCTACATTACTTGCGATATTTTGAGCAAGAACCTTAGCGTCAACGCTAGTCAAATCCTTAACCACAGAGTCTTTAAGAGTCAATTCGCCCGTATTTGAAATACTAATACCATCTTTTTTACCCTGTGTGATGGTCCATTGATTATTAGTTCCCTTAGTAGCAACTACAGTCGTTCTAGCTTGTTCTGTTTCAGCTACATTACCATTATCTTGCAAACGTCTCGTTGGATTTGGAGTATAAGTCACTTCTAAGCGATTAACATTGGTTTGATTAACGTTAGTAATTGTCACATCACCATTTTCCAGAGGATTTACAGTTGGTTTTTGTGGTTTGACTTCTACCGTTATGGTTTTTTCTTCAGAAGTCTTGCCTTGACTATCTACCGCTTTATATTTGACTGTGTAGCTACCTGGAGTTTGACTAGTAATACTCTTAGTTTGTGAATTGCCATTTACTGACACAACATCCACATGTACTTTCGTACCACGAGTAAGATCCTTGTCATCTTCTGTATCATGAACTGTAACAAATTTCTTCAATTCAGACTCTGTTAGAGTGGAACCATAATCAACAACTTTCTTATCACCTTGAGGACCGGTAATTGTTGGTGCTTGGTTTGTGACAGAAATCGCTTTCCAATCTGTCGCACTAGAGTAACTACCTTCAAATATATTTGCTATGGCCTGAGCGTTTCCTTGATTATTAGGAGTAGACTCTTTAATCGCTTCGTTCATATCTACCGTAATAGTATCTATGAAATTATCAGTTTCGTAACTTCTTACTACACCATAATTGCTTTGTTTAGATACCCATGGTCCGGTAACAGTTTCACGTTTTAATCCTAGCTCATGCTCTGCACCTGTTTTATTGTCAATATATTTTACATAAGCTATTCCTGCATCATGAGGTGTTTTTATAACTATAGTCTTCGCTCCAGCGTATAGACTATTACCCCCTTGTTCTGATGGTTGAATGGTTGTTGCTCCTAATGAAACTGGTACGTCCTTAGTATCACTTTCTACACCATCTACAATTTGTTTTACTCTAACAGTATCACCTTGTACAAGTTGTCTTTGGTTTAATTGGTTACTCTTCAATCCTTTAGGAAGTGTTACTCTCCCAAGTTCCATCTCTTCCTACAGTCACTTCATTAAGCTCTGTTCCAGATACATTTACTTTAACTTTTGCATTTGGAAGTCCTGTACCTGTCAACTCTCTGTCTGTTGAAGATACTGTTGGAATTCGAATATTTCCTTTTGGTTGAATGGTTGTTTTGACTGTTGGTTGTTCCGGCTTAACATTGACTTTAACATCAATTATCTTAAATGGTCGTTTTTGTGTCGCATCAGGCTGATTTTGCCCTGTTTGAGATACTGGTAACGTTACTCTTACTTTATAAGTTCTTACTCCCGGTGTATTTGTATCTGGAGTGCCTACCCACTCATAAGTCGTTCCGTCTGGTAAGTTGGCTGAACCAGTTACCTTAGTTACTGAATCTTTGGCATTTTGTTCTGTTAAAGTAGCACCTTTTTCAACAGTAACTTTCGTAGGATTTGCTTCAATATCAAATACCTTATGAGTCAATGTGCCTGTATGTTCTAATTTTTCAGTTGCTTGTGGACTGTTAGTAAATCGACCGTAGTTGTATTTACCACCAAACTTGTATGTTGTTTCCCCTAACGGATCAGAGGCAAGCATACCTTTAAGCTCTGAAGCATTTTTTTCTTGTTCAGAACCACGTTTAGCAACCCATACCATTCCTCCTGGAAGATTGCCTGTGTTCACATAATAGCCAGATTCATTATCAGATCGTGCTACGTTTTTAAAGTCATAAACCGTATGCGCTATTGGAAACGTTGGTAATACGCGGTAACTCAAAGTCACTGGAGCAAGTCTTGTTCCATCTGCTAGTACAACTGTAGCCTGAGCTTGCTTATTGCTATCTGTTTTAGCACTTGTATCTACAGCAACGTCAACTCTAGCATTTCTCGGAACATCAATCACATCATTTCCATCACGTAATTGAACCAAACTACGTTTAAGCTCATCTGATACAGTTTCGCCTTGTACTAAATTGATAGTTGCTCTAGCTTGAACAGTATAGTTTACTTTAAGAGTATGATCTCTTGTAACTCTTGCCCCTGCCGCATCTGTTGTTGTATACGTTAAATTGTACGTTCCTTGTTTTAAGGCTTTACCTTTTGTTAAATCAACAGATTGTCCATCTTTCGTAACTGTTACATCTAAGTTTTCTTTAGCACTATTTCCAACTGTTTTATTATTGTCATCTTCTGCATCTGTTACATTAACAAGTGTTTTTAACTTATCTTTTGTCAAAGTACCATCTGAGATATAAGTAGTATTTTGATTTGCTACTGAAATGGCTGGATTTGTATTTGTAGCTGGCGCTGCTACAGCCCATCCTCCATCATCAGTTGGATTTGCTGGATTATTGCTACCATTAACATAATGAGCACGAACTTGTATAGTAGTGCCATCATTAATTCTAAATGGAATATTTTCTTTTCTATTCGAATCCTTAATATGAAGAGTAAATACTTTTTCAGAGATATTATCCCCACTAGACACTGTTAAATCAGTAGTTCCAACTTTAGCATCTATTATTTTCCAATTTCCGTCAACTAATTTAACATCATATTGAACAGTATCACTTCCATTTTTTATTTGTAGATAAAATAATGCAGTATCGTGAGGTAATTTAACAGAAATATCTCGTCCTGCCTTAACAGGTGTAGCTACAGAGATTGCTCTTCCCATTTGAACATCCACAGTCTTCGCTACTGATTCAATATTATTAACAACCTGTTTCACAGATATAGGATTAGAAGCTTTTACAGTCGAATCTTTATCATTTTGTGTTAATTTTTCATTCGACGCTAAATTATATTTCCATTTACCATTATTTTCAACAGTAACTTCCCTAACTGTAGTCCCATCTTGTAATGTAATTTTAACTGTTGCTCCAGGATGACCTGTACCTGAAATACTACGTTCTGTGGAAACTAAAGTACCTTTATATTTCTCTTCTGTAGTTATCGTTGGTGCTTCTGGTCTAACATTTACTGAAACATTTACAATTTTAGATGAACGAAAGGCTGCATTGTTTCCCGTTTCAGAGGAAGGTAACGTAACTTTAACTCGATAATTTTGTACACCTGCTGTATTTGGAGTAACCGTTTGATTTCTTCCATTAGTATCAACCCATTCATAAGTTGTACCTTCTGGTAAATCTAATGCACCATTTACTTTTGTTACAGCAGCTTTTGCATCTTGTTCTGATAAAGTAGTTCCTTTCTCCACAGTCACTTTTGTACTATTAGGTTCAATATCATATGTTCGAACATTAAATTTAACTTCTTTTTTATTTCCACTATCAACATTACCATCAGCAGAATCGGATACTTTTAGCGTTATCGGACGTTCACCAAGACTTGCTGTATTTGAAATATTACCTCGAACTGTATACGAACCTTGCGAATTCACAGTTTTTCCATTTTGCTTAATAGTATAGTTACTACTTGCATTAGCATTATCATTGAACCAAACACCTTGTGGTAATCCACCATCATTCTTATAACTAATATTAACTCTACCAGTTGCAGCATTATCATAGTATTTCAATGGCAACTCTAGTGAAGAACCACGGAAAACATGAACTGTCTTATTACTTGCATTATCTGTTAATGTTGTACCATTTAGCGTAACTGTTGGAGCTACATTATCCGGATTCTTAGCTACCCCTGTTGCAGAAGCTTCATCACTATTCAAATAAGTTGCTTTTGCTATTACTGTGGATTCATCTTTTACAGTAGGTTCTGCAATCGATACAATCCCGTTAGATGAATTAACCTTTACTCCATTTGGTAACGTATCAAGTGTTCCCCATGTAGTTCCTGACTTTTTAACCGTTATTGTAGTATCAGAATTTTGATTATTAGGTCTATAAGATACTACCAATTTATCTGTAGTTCCATTTGGTGTAACGGAAACCGAACCATCTGTAGGAGTTGATACTGTCGGCGTTGTTGGAGCAATTTCTTTTCTAATATTTTTGAAAAGTACATCTACATAATCTACAGAATCATCTTGATTATTTGTACTGGAATTATTTTCATTATCATAGTAGGTAACCTTAACTTGTTTTTTCACCCAAACAGGCGTTGTCTCCGTGATAGTTGGAACATTTCCTACTACCTGGCCATTCGTATTTACTTTTTGATATTGTTTACGAATTGCTTCTTTTAATTTTTCTAAGTTCTCTTTTGAAATTTTTCCACCTGGTAAAACATCGATATCATCTGGCACTGTAAACAACTCTGTTTTACGATTATCAAGTGTTAATTCGATTACTCTCTTACCTGTTGATAAACTTGAGCCGTCTACCCATTGAACTTGCTTTACAGCCTGTTCTTTAATTTTATCACTCGTACGAGGGAAGTATGAAATTCGATCCTTATAGAATGAATTTCCAGGATTTGGAGTTCCCATATCATTTTCATCTGGAGTTTTAAATCCATCAATTT
>NZ_AFQV01000029.1 GCF_000220085.1 Streptococcus mitis SK1080
TCAATGATTTCAACACATCTTGAGTAGATTTCACTTTTTGATCAACATCTACATTTTCAGCAGCACTTTCTGTCAATGCATTGATAATAGCTGTGTGTACATCGCCACCCCAAACATCACTTACAGTTGGAACAACTACTTTTGCATTCTTAACTTGAGTGATTGCTTGTCCTAAAATTTTAGTAGTAGCTTCTGAACTCTTTTCTGAAAGTTCTTTTACATTTACATTTTCATCAGAAGGATTTGCTCCTACTTTTTCAAAAATTACTTTTTGTACATCATCGCTAGTCATATATTTCAAAAACTCAAGAGCTAGTTTTTGTTTAGCTTCAGACATCTTACTTGAGATAGTGATACCACCTCCAGAAGAACTAATTGCTACACCTGCAGGATAGATTCCAGGTGCAAGACTTGGGTTCTTAGACATCTCACCAGAAGCCCACACACCATTAAAGAAGACTGCAGATTTACCTTCTTGGAAGTCTTTAGAATAAGCATTAGCATCGCCACCAGCATTCTTAGAACCATTAGCTTGAATTTCTTTCATAACCATTTTCAAAGCATCTGCAAATTCTTTAGATTCGATTCCTTCTTTTGTTAATGGTTTGTCTAATAATTTACGCCCATTTTCTGTGGTTCCTAAGACTGTATTAAACAAGCGAATAGATGGTTCTCCAGCACCAAATGCATACACTCCATCTTGCTTTCTCACAGTAGCCATTGCTTGTGTAAAATCTTCCCAAGTATTCCACTGATCAGGTGTTTTAGCACCTGCTTTTGCAAATATATCCTTGTTATACCACAAACCCATTGTAAATAACTGTTCGTGAACTGTATAAATTTTTCCATCTTTTTGGTTTGTTTATAGTTCAAACCAACATTTTTTTCAAGCTTATTTGAATCGATATATGGTTTCAAATCTAAAACAAGTTTTTGTTCAATTGCAGCTAATGATACTGCATTACCTGCTAGGTCAATCACATCTGGAAATTCACCACTAGCAACCTTGTTATTCATTACATCCTTCAAATCACCATTTATAGGAATTGGTTTAAATTCTACACCACTATCTTTATGTTCTTCTGCAAATTTATCATATAAATCTCGCATAGTCTTAGCTACAGGCCATTCATCTTCACTATGATGATACCCATGATAAAATTCTAATACTTCTTTACCAGAAGAACTTCCACCGCTTGCATCCTTAGATGTTCCACAAGCTGCTAAACCAAGGGTAGCTACTAACCCGATAACAGCGCATTTCAAAAGACTTTTTTTGTTCATGACAAAACCTCCGTTTTTTATTTTTGTTTATGATAGCTGAGGATAATAATATTGTGTATCAGCAATATTTGTCATAATATCCTTTAACCCTGTATCCTCGTTTATTTTACCTTGACTTAATAGCTGCACAACAATATTTCCCACAGCTGTAGCCTCAGTTGAACCTGTAAGAACTTCTCTACCAGTTCTATCAGCAATCATTTGATTAAAGTAACTGGCTCTAGCACCTCCTCCAATCACATATATCCTCTTATAAACCTTATGAGTTAGCCCTTCTAATAACTCTATCGTTTTCCTATACGTTTCAGCTAGGCTTTCATAAACGATCTTAAATAGTTGTCCATCTGTCCACTCTCTAGTTTCATGATGATAAGCTAGATATTCTGTCAAAGTCTTGTACATGTCAGATTCTGTTGCAAATTCAGTTGATTCAGTATCAATCAAAGGAAGATCTTCTTTTTCTTTCTCCACCATTGTTTTTATATCACCAAAAGAATATGCTTTCCCTCTTCGTTCAAATGAACGTCTTAGCTCCTCTATGATCCACAACCCTGTACAATTCTTCAGAAATGTAATCACTCCATCTTTACCGACTTCATTTGTAAATCCATAACTGAAGGATTCGGTACTAAGAACAGGTGAAGAAAGCTCCACTCCAACCAAAGACCAAGTCCCTGATGAAATAAATAAACTATCTTCTGTCTTAGGTACTGAGACAATCGCGCTTGCTGTATCATGACTACAAACATTCACAACAGGAATATCGCCTAAACCATACTCCTCTTTTATCCTTCCAAGGACATTTCCCTCTGAAACAATTTCAGGAAGTAAAGATGACTCCAATTCAAATAGTTTTAAAATATTCTGATTCCATTTTTGACTTCTCGGATCAAAGAGTTGGGTTGTTGAAGCAATGCTTTTTTCTGAAGCAAACTTACCTGTCAACAGATAATTAAACAAATCTGGCATTAAAAGAATCTTATTGGTCTTATAGAAAGAGTCAGGAGATTCTTGACGTGCCTTAAAGAGTTGAAACAAGGTATTTATCTCCATAATCTGATTTCCTGTCTCTGAATACAGTTTTTCTAATTCAGTAATTTCAGATATTTCCTTTAACACTCCCTTTGTTCTTTCATCACGATAATGAACAGGTTGTGATAACAGCTTACCTTCATTATCAATAAGTCCAAAATCAACTCCCCATGTATCAATACCGACAGATAAAATCTTGTAACTAGTATTAGCCAAGCGGATGCTTTCAAGAATTTTAGCTAGTAGAAAGTCAGCATCCCAAGATAAATGCCCTTTTACTCTAATAGGTAGATTAGAAAAGCGATTTATTTCTTCCATTACTAGTTTATTTTCAGAAAGGTAACCAACGATTGCTCTTCCAGAAGTCGCACCTAAATCTATTGCTAAAACCGCTTCCATTTTTCTTCTCTCTTCGTCCTTGATTAAGTTTATTATAATCCCCACATTTTATTTTTTCAATATGTGAACGCTTACTTGAATAAAATTCATACGTTTGCGCCATAAACATAAAAATAATTCAAATTCCTTCAATTTGTGCTATAATATAGTTGAGATGATAAATTAGGAGGAGCTTATGATAAAAGATGAACGTATACTTGAATTGATTGAAATTATCAAAAAGAAAAAAAGAATTGCCGTAAAAGAGTTGGCAGAAATCACTTTCTCCAGCACAAGTACCTTACGTCGTGATTTAATTTTCTTAGAAAATCAAGGTCTTATCAAAAGAAAGCACGGATACGTGACCTTGTCCTCCATGAATACAATTGAACTTTCCCATCAAATACGTGAAGGAGAAAGTACTAGGCAAAAAAGATTAATCGCTAGTCTCGCTAAAGACTTTATTCGGTCAGGTATGTGTATCTATCTGGATTCTAGTACTACTACCTACGAACTTTGTCCCTATCTTTCTGAACTTGATAATTTGATTATTTTTACAAATGGTTTACATACTGCACAAACCCTATCTGAAACTGTTAAAGATAGCTCCAAAATCTTTATCACATCTGGCGAGGTCAAACATCAATCCTGTTCCGTAGTCAACTATGATAAGGAAAATTCTTTATTAGATCATTTTAATATCGATTTGGCTTTTTGTTCAGCAAGAGGTATTGATGATCAATATGTTTATGAAGCTTCTCTCAGCCAAGCTATTTCAAAAAAGAATATTATTGATAAAGCCCATGAAACTATCTTACTGATTGATAGTTCTAAATTTTACAAGACTGGATTTTTTAAAATTAATCCGCTCTCTAAATATACAACCTTTATTTCTGACATCTTGCCAGATCAAAAATTATTAGACGCAGTAGAATTATTTGATGGAGAATGGGTTTCTGATATTCAATGAAAATCAAATAGGAAGCTAGTCTCAGGTTGCTCAAAGTACAGATTTGAAAATTGATCAAGTCAGCTCGAAACACTGTTTTGAGGTTGTAGATAGAACTGACAAAGTCAAGTCCCCCATAGACACGGCAAGACGAAGCTGATATGATGTGAAGAGATTTTCGAAGAATATTCGTTCTGTCTGCTGACTTATCTACAAATACTCGCCACATGACATTATTTTCTCAGCAACCCCAAAAACAGAAGCTGGGCAAATACCCAATTTCAGGAGAAAATGGAGTAAATCTTCCCACAATAAAACGCATAGTATCAAGTTTTTACACACCTGATATTATGCGTTTTTCTGATTTTAAAGACTTTGTCGCCTAGACCCTATATTTCAAGAATTAAGTGACCTTGATGATCTGAATGTAGTGTGATATACTATTTTGTCATCGGTTACCGATTACGTTCCTTACGGTTCGTGAGAGGAGGTGAAACTAATGAACCTTATCATAGAGCTCGCTCTTACTATTATAGCGGATGTTATAGCTGGAATTATCTTGTATTTCGTCTGCAGATGGCTAGATAGTAAGGAGTAGACCGACTGACTAGCCTATCAACACCCGTTAAATCGCTAAGATACGTCAAAAAAGCCCTTAACTACGGCAATAGTTAAGGGCTTTGGTGTTCTAATGAACCTTATCAATTAACTATATTCTAGCATATAAGTCCTAATATTTCAAGCATTAAGTAAGGTTGATGGTCTAAATTTATTGTGGTATACTATTTTGGTCATCGGTTACCGATTACGTTCCTATGGGTTCGTGAGAGGAGGTGAAACTAATGAGCCTTATACCTGAGCTTGCTCTTACTATTATAGCGGACGTCATCGCAGGAATTATCTTGTATTTCGTTTGCAAATGGCTAGATGGTAAGAAGTAGACCGACTGACTAGCCTATCAACACCCGTTAAATCGCTAAGATACGTCAAAAAGCCCTTAACTATCGCACTAGTTAGGGGCTTTGGTGTTCTAATGAACCTTATACACTAACTACATTCTAGCATATAAGTCCTAATATTTCAAGCATTAAGTGAGGTTGATGATATAAATTTATTGTGGTATACTATTTTTGTCATCGGTTACCGATTACGTTCCTTACGGTTCGTGAAAGGAGGTGAAACTAATGAGCCTTATCCCAGAGCTCGCTCTTACTATTATAGCAGACGTCATAGCTGGAATCATCTTGTATTTCGTTTGCAAATGGCTAGATGGTAAGAAGTAGACCGACTGACTAGCCTATCAACACCCGTTAAATCGCTAAGATACGTCAAAAAAGCCCTTAACTATCGCAGTAGTTAGGGGCTTTGGTGTTCTAATGAACCTTATCCATTAACTACATTCTAGCATATAAACCCAGATATTTCAAGAGTTTTATTTATTTTTTCAGGTTCCCTTAGTTCTGAAAGATCTATAATGAAGTTAGCCATCTAGTATCAAAAAACCGACTAGCTCTTATGAACTAGTCGATTTCTCATCAATGCGCCAACATTTCTTGGGCGATTTCTTGGCCAGATAGGTTATCTGGGTAGTAGGTTGGCCAGTTGTCCATTTCTTCAAAGAGGGCTTCTTGGCTTGTGCCTCCAAAGAAGATATGGAAATGTTCTGCCTTAACTGGGGCGATATTGTGGTCACTAAACTGAACATACTTGAATTGTCCAGCGTCCGCATCTGTAGCTTCAAAGAGGAAACGCACGCCACGATTGCCTTTCTTGTAAGTCAAAATTTTCTTACCGACATACTTGTAAGTGTATTTCTTGCTTTGTCCACCTTGAACAAATTCCATAGTATTATCAGTAATATTAATCTTAGTCACATCTGTCTGATAGCCTTTTGTATAGTAAGCCTTGTACTCAGCCTGGGTCATCTTACCAGTCAACTTAGCCTTGTAGTCAAAGACTTGGTCAAACGTGCCGTCTTCAAGGAAAGGATAAACTGATTGCCAGTTACCTGCATAGTCACTCAAGGTGCGGTCCTTGACAGCTACATCCTCGAAGTAACCATTTTGGACTGTCTTGGTATCCTCTGCCTTTTCAGGCTCAATTGCTGGGCCTTCTTGGTCCGTTGTTTGTTTCAAAGCCTTGAGGTTTTTCTCCATGATAGAGATGTAGTTTTCTCCAGCCTTGGTGTCCTCTTCTGTCAGACTTTCTAAAGGATTGAGGACATCTGTTTTGACACCTGCCTCTTTTGAAAGTGTGTTAGCAAGGGTCTGTGAGGCATTTTCTTCAAAGTAGATATAGGCAATTTTATTTTTCTTGACATACTCTGTCAATTCTGCCAAACGTGCAGCTGATGGTTCTGCATCTGGAGAGAGGCCTGAGATTGCGACTTGTTTGAGTCCATAGTCCAAAGCAAGGTAGTTAAAGGCTGCGTGCTGAGTCACAAAGCTCTTTTGTTTGGCTTGAGACAAGCCTTCTGCGTAAGCCTTATCCAAGGCTTGTAATTTTTCGATATAGGCAGATGCGTTCTTTTCAAAGGTCTCTTTTTTATCAGGATAATCTGCTGACAAGCTATCACGGATGTGCTCTACTAGTTTAATGGCACGGACTGGTGATAACCAAACATGGGGGTCAAACTCATGGTGATGACCTTCTTCTCCATGGTCATGGTCTCCCTCTTCTTCCTCACCACCTGGCAAGAGCAACATATCACCTGTCGCCTTGATAGTTTTCACCTTTTTCTTATCCAAAGTATCTAGCAATTTAGGTACCCATGTTTCCATGTTTTCATTTTCATAAACGAAGGTATCTGCGTCTTGGATTTTAGCAACTGCCTTGGCAGACGGTTCGTATTCATGGGGTTCTGTACCAGCACCGATGAGAAGTTCTACATTAGCAGTATCTCCTGCTACTTGCTTGGTAAATTCATAGACAGGGTAAAAGGTTGTCACGATATTGAGTTTGCCATCTGCCTGTTTTTGATTGGAACAAGCCACTAAAAACAAGGTACATAGACTGGCTAGTAATAAGCTAATTTTTTTCATGTTCTTCTCCTATTTGATAAAACGTCTTACTAAACTGATTAGCAAGAAAACAGTTACAAAAATAATAGTAATACTTGCACTTGCAGGTGTTTCTGCATAGTAGGAAATGTAAAGTCCTGCCACCATTCCCAAAAATCCAATAGCACTGGCAAGCAGCATAACCGATTTAAAATTTTTCCCCAGACGCAGGGCAATACTAGCTGGCAAGACCATAATGGTCGATACCAGAAGAGCTCCCGCAGCAGGAATCATAAGGGCAATGGCCACCCCTGTCACCATGTTAAAAAGAATAGACATGGTACGAACGGGCAAGCCATCCACAAAGGCCGTATCCTCATCAAAGGTCAGAATATACATTGGACGAAGGAAGAGGAAGGTCAAAATCAAGACAACCGCCGCAATGACAAAGAGGGAAAGCACCTGCTCCTCACTGATCGTCACGATGGAACCAAAAAGATACTGGTCCAAACTCATAGAACTAGAGCTTTTCCCCTTGCTCATGACAATCAGAGAAACAGCCAGACCTGTTGACATGAGGATAGCTGTCCCGATTTCCATAAAGCTCTTATAAACCGTACGGAGATACTCCAGGAAGACTGCCGCAATCAAGACAATGGCAATAGTAGAAACAGTTGGAGAAATCCCTAGGACTAGACCAAAAGCTACACCCGAAAGCGAGACGTGGCTGAGGGTATCACTCATCAAACTCTGACGGCGCAAGATAAGGAAGGTTCCCAATACTGGCGAGAAAAGACTCATGGCAATAACAGCCAGAAAGGCACGTTGCATAAAGTCATAAGATAACAAACTAAGCATGGCCTACCTCCTGATCATTCTCATGAACGTTGAAACAACGCCATGGCGAGTCTTGGTTACGGACTAGATGAATATTGCGGTCCGCATAGTCCTTAACTTCTTCAGGATCATGGGTAATCATCAAAACAGCCTTGCCGTGATGGTGGGCACTGTGGTGCATGAGTTCGTAAAATTCATTTTTACTTCCTGCATCCATCC
Source organism: Streptococcus mitis SK1080 (assembly GCF_000220085.1). Taxonomy (GTDB): domain Bacteria; phylum Bacillota; class Bacilli; order Lactobacillales; family Streptococcaceae; genus Streptococcus; species Streptococcus mitis_K. The sequence goes on from NZ_AFQV01000029.1 coordinate 7,699, forward strand.
CCGTTGTCGGCTCATCTAGGATAAACACATCTGGGTCAGAAGCAAACATACGCGCAATCACCGCTCGTTGCTTTTGCCCCCCAGATAGAGAACCCAAGCGTTTATCTCGGTGTTCCCACATGCCAACTGAGTCCAGACTAGCCTTGATATGCTCCTCATCATGAGCATTCAAGCGACGGAACCAGCCTTTTCGCGGATAGCGACCCGACTTGACAAATTCATAAACCGTACTTGGAAAACCTGCATTAAAACTGGCAATCTGTTGAGGAAGGTAAGCTATTCTCAATTTCTTACCCTGCGTATTTGTCTTTGAAATGGTCACCTTACCTATGCGTGGTTGGAGGATACCAAGACTGGCCTTGATGAGTGTCGTCTTAGCTGCCCCATTCTCCCCTGTCAAGGTAACAAACTCCCCACTATCAACACTATAATTGATATGTTCAAGAACGGGCTCCTTATCATAATAGAAGGATAAATCCTCTACCGTAATGTATCTCATTATTTGATTTCTCCTACTAAAGCAGTCAAAAACCGCTGAATCACTTTTTGTTCATTTGGAGTAAACTGAGTCGCCACTTGTTCATAGGTTAAAAGTGTATGCTCATGGTGATGATGATGCTCCTCAGCGATTGGACGAGCCAAGTCAGTCAACTGATAAAAAATCACACGCGCATCCTTAGGATCTTTAGACGTTTCCAACATCCCTTCCTTGACCAAAGACTTAATGGCCTTGGTAACTGCCGCCTGACTGACATTGAGGCGACGCGCCAACTCTGAATTTGTTAAAGATTCCTCTGACAAGAGCATGAGAATGTGCTCCTGGGTATTAGTCAGGGCCACCTCGCTAGTGCAATGACCTATTAGGATTTCATGTTGGTTTTCCGCCTGCAAAATTACCTCATTCAAAAAGGCATCAATATCCTTCGCTAGCTGTCTCATATCTGACTCCTTTCCTTCTGGACTTTTCTTTTTTAAGACAAAAATACTATTCTGTAGAATTTTATTTACCAGTTAATTATATCACAAGCAAAAAAAGAGTCAAGAAAAAACGTAAAAATCGGCTTTATTCTTGAACTCTTCTATATTATCTATTGAAATTCTTTGACATCTCCATCATAAGTCGCCCAATCTTTGCTGAAAAAGCGCTCATTCAGATGGTAAGTCGGAGCTGGTGTGGGATTGGATAGGAAAGGATCAACTGCCTTGTCAAAAGCCAACCAACCCAACCAACCAAGGTGAATGGTGTCCTTCATAAAGAAAGGCTCCCCGCCGTCCTTAGAAAAATCTGCTATATTGGTAAACCCTTGACTTTCTAACTGGTAGCGAATCTTCTGCACCGTTTGTTGGTACATTTCCTCTCGTAGACCAGCATAGTCCATCCATTTTTTATTAACAGGTGGAATGATAAAAATCGGGTTTACCTTGGATTTAGAAAACTGTGTTAAAACCAACTGCAAGTCATTATACTCTGGCGACTTGAGATAGGTAAAGCTTTTCTGAGAATCCTTTAATTTCTTCAAATCCTTCTTGATCTGCTTATTATAGAAATCATTCTCCATTCCCAGATCATTATTGGAAGTATTTTTTTCAGCATCTGCTTTGACAACATCTTCTATTGCTTGATAAGAAAACTGGTCTGGCAAGGTCTTTAAATACTTAGCTACATGCTTCTCGTAGTTGATATAGCCTCTAACCGAAAACTGACCAAAAAAGGAAGCTTGGCGCTCATTAAAACGAGCCAATAATTCAATCATTTCATTGTCTGCCGTCGACAATTCTTCTTTACTTGCCAACTTCTGAACCAGATCCTTCATAGCTACGTTTGGAAACTGCTGCAGCAAGCGAGTCGCTGCATATTGACTAGCCTGATCTCCAGATTGATGTTCCAGAAAACTAGTCAACTGGTCTCCATTAAAATACTGCTGAAAAGCTGCTGGCTCATAGCCATTTTTACTGAACCACTGAGGTGAGATAACATACACAACTTGTTTATTCTCCAGTTGTGGCAACATCTGTTGCATTCCAAAATACTGGTTAAGCGATGCAGCTCCCCTCTGTCCTAAAAGATAGGGACGATAAGAGCGATTGTATTTCTCAGCTAATACCGCAGGATGAGCACCGTCAAAACGAAGCCATTCACTAGAGCCAAAGAAGGGAACAAAATGCATATTTGAATCAGATAGTGCTCTGACTTTTTGACTTCGCTCCTTAAAACTATCGATAGTAGTAGCCACCGCCGAACGCTTTTCAGCTCCTAGATTATGACGCATCTCAGTAGGATAAAAGAAAATGAGCAGAAAAACCAACAAACCAGCTATCAAGACCGGTCCGAAGATTATCCATAAGCGTTTAAGCATTTTGTAGCTCCACAATACCAGCTATGATTTTATTAGCTGTATTCCAGTCGTCGCGACCAAACTCTGTCACAGGGACACGAATGTCAAAACGGTTTTCAATCTCAACAATCAATTCAACCGTTCCCATACTATCCAAGACACCTGCATCAAAAAGATCTTCATCCATCATGTCAGAAACATCTTCCATAAATAACTCATCAATAATTTCGATAACTTCTGATTTGATATCCATATTTTATTTCCTTTTATTTTTTAAACCATAGATCATTCAAGAATCCAGAAAAGATTAAGAATGACAGCATGACGACATGGAAAGTGATAACCATGCCAAGCAACTGAATCCAGCGATTCTCAGGTAGAGCAGCTTTCCCTGCTTTTTTCCGTTCCTTATTGAGCGTTTTTTTCTTACGAACCCAAGCGTCATTGATGACCAGCCCAATCCCATGAAAGAGTCCATAGGCGATGTAGTACCAGGTCACACCGTGCCAAAATCCCATAATCAGCATATTGACAACGTAGGCCACACTTGAGGTTACATTACGATTTTTAAAGACCTTCTTTCTGGTCAATACCATGACCATTCGCATAAAGACAAAGTCACGGAACCAGAAAGAGAGACTCATATGCCAACGATTCCAAAATTCCTTTAAATCCCTTGATAAAAAGGGCTTGTTAAAGTTGATAGGGCTACGAATTCCCATCAAATTTGAAATGGCTAAGGCAAACATAGAGTAACCTGCAAAGTCAAAGAAAAGTTCCAGACCAAAGGTATACATGACTGCCAAGGCATAGAGGTTAAAGAAACCACCTGACTGCAAGGCTAGATTCTTCAGAGGAGGCAACAAGGTTTCTCCTAAAACATGAGCTAGGATAAACTTATACAAAAATCCCCACATGATATAGCGAACAAATTCATCCAGCATATCCATCAACTCATCCCGCTCAGGAATGGTCTGATAATTTTCATTAAAACGCTTAAAGCGATCGATTGGACCACTTGAAAAAGTCGGCATAAAGAGAAGAAAACGGAGGAATTCCCTGAGGGTAAAATCCTTAATCACTCCATCTCTCAACTCAATGATAATCCCAACCGAACGAAAGGTCAGGTAAGAAATTCCCAAGAACCCAAGCAAAGACTGCGTTCCATTGATAGCCGGCTGCACCTTGACAAAGATAATCGGAAGGAGGGACAGAAAACTAACGAGGTAGAAGACCCACTTGCCATCCTTGTTTTTTCGATAATGCTTGTAGAAAAGCAGGAGCAATATTTCCCAGCAAAGGTAAATACCCAAGGCAGCCAACTGATTGGTCTTCCCACCTACCAACATGGTGACGATAAAGAAGAGACTTACCAGCACTTCATACCAGGCAAAGCGTTTCTTGAAAAAGAGACCGATAAAGATGGGCAAGGTTGCAGCAATCACATAGACAAAATACTGAGGATTGCCATATGGCTCTAAATGAGGAAGCTGTTGAAAAAACTCCATCATCTCTTATTCACCTCGTTAATCAATCCTTTGATGTCAATCTTTCCATTTGGAGTCAGTGGCAAACTGTCTCGGTAAAGGAATTTAGACGGCATCATATAGGACATCATGATGTCTGTCAAATCTTCCTTGATGGCCTTGGTAATATCGATATCTCGCTCAAACTGCTCACGAACACCATCTTTTAAGATGACATAGGCCAATAGATTTTGCACCTTGTGGTCCTTGTTATAACGCGGTACTGCAACAGCAGACTCGATATAGCGAGACTTGTTGAGGTTTTGAGAGACATCTTCTAACTCAATGCGGTAACCGTTGAACTTAATTTGGAAGTCCATGCGTCCACCGTAGAGAAGCAAGCCCTCATCTGTCATGGTTCCCACATCGCCTGTGTGGTAGGCTGGCAGTCCTTCAAACTCAAAGAAAGCTTCTGCCGTTTTTTCAGGATTGTTCATATAGCCTTTTGAAACAGCTGGCCCAGAAACAATGATTTCTCCCTGTTCGCCATTTGGCAATTTATTGCCTTCCTCGTCAATGATAAAGGTTGGAGAGTCAGCCTTGGTATAGCCGATTGGTAGGCGTTTGAGAGTCGCTAGCATCTCATCTGTCACGGCAACTGCTGACAGGGCCACTGTCGCTTCTGTTGGACCGTAGGCATTGATAATACGGGCATTTGGGAAACGCTCGCGCAGTTTTTGAGCTGTTTTAACCGTCAATTCTTCGCCATCAAAGTAGAAATGCGTGATTCCAGGCATTTTCTCACTGTTGAAGTCTTCAGACAACATGGCCATATCCGCAAAAGAAGGGGTTGATGTCCAGATAGCAATCGGCAATGAAAAGATGGTCGCAAAGAGTTGCTTAAAGTCCTGAGTAATGGCAGATGGAAGAGCGAAAAGCGTACCACCCAGTGCCAAGGTCGGTGCCCAGTACATGACAGACAGGTCAAAAGAATAAGGTGGCTGAGCCAGCATTTGCGGACGACTTGGCGTCGCAAATTCCTTGTCCGTAATCATCCAATTGGTAAAGCTGAGGAGGTTATCATGGGAAATCTGCACTCCCTTTGGCTTACCAGTCGTACCAGAAGTAAAGATGATGTAGTAATTATCATCGCCCTTGACTGGATGCGTGATCTCATAGCTTGTCCCTTGAGCAAAGGCTTCTTGAACCTGAGCTAGAGTCATCATTGGCGTAGAAACCTGCTCCAATGGAAAGTCTGAGATGGCAATAATCAAGCTTGGCTCTGCTACTTCTAAAATAGCTGAAACTCGCTCCAAGGCCGAATGGCTATCAATTGGAATGTAGGCATGACCTGACTTAGTCAAGGATACAAAAGTTGCCAACATTTCATACTCTTGACCACCAAAAACGACCACAGGAGACTTCTCTGGCAAGCCTAGTTGGTCAATGGCTGTAGCCAAACTATCCGAATCAGCCTTCAAATCGCCATAAGTGTGTTCCTGCCCCAAAACATTGTAAACAGGATAGCTAGGCTGTGTCTGAGCAAAATGCTCAATGGTTTCAATCATATCTACTATTGGTTTATTTGACACAATAGGGATTCTCCTTCAAGTTAAAATTCATTATAGATAAAGCTTCCTTGACCCTGGCCAAGATAGCTAAAGAAGTAAAGCAGCCCTAGAAAGATAAGAAAATACAAGGCTGTCCGACCAAGAAAGAGGTACAATTCTTTTCTCTGTTTCATCAAGAAAAACCATTCATTTCTGTAATTTTTGTTAAATAAGATGAACTCTTACTATAGTATTTTTCTACCATTGTACCATTTTTTAGGGTAATTTTTCAATTGTTTACCGTACATTTTCACTGCATTTAAGCTAATTTTAAAGATTATGCAGTTTTTCTATGAATATTTCAAATAGAGTGTTCCTGGGCAAAAACTCAATTTTAGGAGAAAATGAAGTAAATCTTTCCATAATAAAACGCACAATATCAAGTTTTTTCAACACCTGATACTATGCGCTTTTCTAATTTTTCAAGACTTTTTAACCAGTCTCTCATTTAAAATAATCTCGTCTGATATAAATTAAAATAGCTTCTATCATCAGACAAATGGCTGATAGCCAAAAACTGATGCTAATACCAAAAGTCTCAGTAATATAGCTCATTAGCAAAACAAATACTGAAAATGCTAATGTCGAAATCACTTCAAGAACGGAATAGACATTAACCAAATGATTTTCCTCTACTGTTTCCTGAAGAAATACACTTTCAGGAACTTCTTTTAGTTGCGATAACATACCAACTAAAGCTGAAAATAATAAAAACATCTGTGCGTTTGGAAAATATAGAATAGTCAGTGTCACTATTGCCATAGCTACAAGAGGAAAAAGAATACTTTCCCATTTAGCAGCAAGGAACTTTTCAGATAGCCTAAAAGCAATTAAGCCACTAATTATAATACCAATAGAGTATGCTGTATTAGAATATCCCCAGTAACTTTCCGTTTTATTTAATAACTCAGTTACAAAAACAAGTATAATGGAAGAAACCCAAATCGTATTTGAAAAAATTTCCAATAAATTTGCTGATACAAAAAGTCTTAATCTAGGATCTCTAGCAACTAACTTCCAACCTTTGAGCAAAATTTCAAGATTAGTTTCTGACTCTAACACCTCCACTTCAGCGTTAGGAAGAAATAACATCAAAAAGCTAGAAATGATATAAAATATTAAAATGATAAACGTGGTAGGTAACAGATCAATTGTTGCAAATAAGAGTCCACCCAATCCCCAACCCACTAACTGAACAGCTTCACCAGTCATTGACAAGGCTGAATTAGCCTTACCCAAATCGGTCGCATAGCGTGGCACAATAGCATAGGAAACAGGTGCTGCAAAACCATCTAATATTGAAATTGCAACAACAAATAGATAGGTCACCAAAGGCGCTACTGATTGCATTAGTATAAACATCCCTACCAGTATCGCCAATAATATGGTCTTTCCAAATTGAGATAAAGATAAAACCCTATTTAGCGCTATCCTTTTAGTAACTAAAGGAACTAAAAGACTCGCAACAAAAGAGGATATCCCTATTAAAATGGGAACTAGTGACGTGGCAATTACTGATTTTGAAATAATGTATATGTTAGCAATGATTGTTACTCTAAAGAAAATATCTGCTAAATTTGCAAACAATTGAGAGACTAACAACTTGATAAATGAATTAGACATATAGCTCTCCCATCTTAGTTACCAACTTTAGAATTAAAATTTGATTTTTAATATTTTAGCATAAAATAGCAGAAAACAAAAGTGAGATTTTTCACATAAAAAAGCCTGAGATTTTCATCCCAAGCTCTATCAACATAGTTGTTTTCCAAATTAGAAAAGTGAGAATACAAGCACGGCCAAGGCTGCACCAATAACAGGTCCCACAACAGGAATCCAAGCATAAGACCAGTCTCCGTCTCCCTTGTTTGAAATTGGAAGGATACTGTGCATGATACGAGGTCCAAGGTCACGCGCAGGGTTCAAGGCATAGCCTGTTGTCCCACCAAGTGACAGACCGATACCGACAATCAAAGTCCCCACCGCAAAGGTTCCGATACCTGCCTGAAAATCGTAAAGACCCAAAGCAAAGATTGTCAAGACCAATACAAAAGTTCCAAGGATTTCGCTTATCAAGTTTGATACTGTATCTTTGATGGCTGGTCCTGTGCTGAAAGTAGCCAAAATATTTCCTGCATTTTCTTCTGCCTCATAATGCGGTTTGAATTGCAACCAAACCAAAATCTGACCGAGCATAGCCCCTGCGAACTGGGCTAAGATATAAGGGAAAACGGAAGCCCAAGGTAAGTCACCTTTCAAGGCCACACCGATGGTCACAGCTGGGTTTAAATGAGCTGGACTGAGCTTGCCAGATACAAATACTGCAACCGCAACTGCAATCCCCCAACCCATAGTAATCACAATCCAACCTGAGCTGTTGCTCTTGGTTTTTGGAAGAACCACACCTGCAACAACACCATTTCCTAGAAGAATCAGGATTAAAGTCCCTAGAAATTCTCCAAATAATTCATTCATCATCTTTCTGTCTCCATTAAAAAGAAGGGGCGGGCGACAAGGATTCCTGCCCTCCACCTCTTTTATTTTTTCTTAATTTTTTAATTCTGCTAAATCGTTGTTAGCAAGAGCTACTTCTACATCCGCACGGTAGGCTGCTTTTTCTTCTTCTGACCAGTCATAGAATCGTCCCATTTCATCCAATACTGGCTCAACGATGCTATCCAAACTATCACGCATAAAGAGCATGTGGTTGGTACGACGAAGAAGGAAGTCAACTGGGCTCAGAGCCAACTCGTTGCGCATTGCATAGTGAAGGGACAAGGTATCTGCCAAGCTGAGGCCTGGCGCTTGTTCCAAACTATGAGCAAGGGCAAAGACCTTCGGTGCATTTGAACCGTAAAGATTTGCTAGGTAATGGGCTTCCTTGCTATCCAAACCACGTGACACTCCAAGTTGCGCAAAGGCTTCGATTTCTGAGTCCACATTTGCTGGGTTCAATTCTCCACCTGAAACAGGGTAAGTCTTAGAATTGATGAGTTTAAAGCTACGGTCAAATTCTGCTTTGAGGATGTCAACCACACGCTCCATAGCTCCTTCAGCCATCTTACGGTAGTCTGTGATTTTACCACCAGCAAGGGTCAAGAGACCATTATCATCTCGGTCCAAGCTCGAACCACGTGAAACTGCAGATGGGTCCAAATGTTTCTCAGAAGTACTGCTTTCAAGCTTGCTGACAGCAGACTCAACATCTTCACGAGTTTTTTCTTTAGAGAGGTAAGACTCAACAGTCGCAATCAAGTTGTTAAAGCTTTCATCACTGATTGTACCGTTATTTCCTCCATTGTAGTCAGAAGCGCTATTGCCTGCGATCAATGGACGAAGACCTGCCCAGCTACTTTCGATATCATCAATGGTAATGTTCGCTTCTGGGAAGCGGTTGTTGACAATACCAAGTAGGTAATCTACATCTTCCTGCGTCACTTTTGGATGTTCCAAATCACCTGTGTAGTCTGTATCAGTTGTACCAAAGTAAGTCTTGTTTTCACGTGGGAGAACAAAGACCATACGACCGTCACCCAAACCTGTGTCAAAGTAAACTGGCTGTGACACCTTGATCTTGCTTGAATCCACGACTAGGTGAACTCCCTTAGTTGGACGCATTTGTGAGAATTGGGTTCCCTTATTAGACAAATTGCGTACCTTATCACTCCAAGGACCTGTTGTGTTAATCACCAGACGGGCCTTGATTTCAAAGACTTGGTCTGTCAAGAGATCACGAGCTACAACACCTGTAATCTTGCCACTTTCGTCAAATAAGAAACCTTCTGCTTTAACGTGGTTGGCAATGAGGGCACCGTCTTGGTTGGCACGTTTGATGTTTTCAATCACGAGACGTGCATCGTTGTTACGGAAGTCAAGGTAAACCCCACCTCCTACCAAACCTTCTTTCTTCAAGTTTGGCTGGCGTTCCAAGACTTCTTCTTTACTCAAAACCTTGTTTGCAGCAGGCGTATTGTTAACCCCTGCCAAAAGATCGTACAAATCCATGGCTACTTTCAGACGGAAGAGGCTAAAGGTCGCTCCATCTTCATCGTAAACTGGCAAGAGCATTGGATCTGGTTTTGGAATGTGTGGAGCAATTTGTTGTACCACTGCACGTTCTGAAACCGTATCTGATACTACTTCTACGTCAAATTGCTTAAGGTAACGAAGACCTCCGTGAACCAATTTTGTTGAACGGCTAGATGTTCCTTCTGCAAAGTCTTGCATTTCAATCAAACCAGTATCTAGACCACTAGCTGCTGCCTGCAAAGCTACACCAGCCCCTGTGATTCCTCCACCAATAATCAAGAGGTCCAGGGTACGTTCCTGCATTTTTTTAATTGATAATTCACGTGTTTTCTTTGAAAATTCCATATTTACACACTTTCTAACTAAGTCGCTTTATTCTTCCAGTATTAGTCGTCTACTTCCGCAAAGACTTGGGTTGCTTTCACAGCCTTCTTCCAGCCCTTGTAGAGTTGTTCCTTGCGAGATTCGTTCATAGATGGCTCAAAGAGTTCTCCTGTCTCGTTCAAGAGTTTCAACTCATCCAAATCCTTCCAGTAGCCTACTGACAAACCTGCTAGGAAAGCTGCCCCTAAAGCTGTTGTTTCCAAGTTTTTAGCGCGTGCGATATCGATTCCCAAAATATCAGCTTGGAACTGCATGAGGAAATTGTTCATAGCTGCACCACCGTCCACTTTCAAGACTTGGATAGCTGTCTGAGCATCCACTTGCATCGTATCGATAATATCACGCACTTGATAAGCGATAGATTGCAAAGTTGCCTTGATAAAGTCTTCTTTAGTTGTTCCACGAGTCAAACCAAAGACAGAACCGCGAGCGTTTTGGTTCCAGTATGGAGCACCTAGACCTGTAAAGGCTGGAACGACATAAACTTCATCATTGTTGTGAGAATCACGAGCGTATTTTTCAGATTCTGGTGAATTTTCAACCATGCGAAGACCGTCACGAAGCCATTGAATGGCACTTCCTGCGATGAAGATAGAACCTTCCAAGGCATAGTAAACCTTGCCGTTGATTCCGTAACCAATGGTTGTTAATAGGTTGTTCTCAGACAACTGCATCTCTTCACCAGTATTCATGATGATGAAAGAACCTGTTCCATAAGTATTCTTGACCATACCTGGTTCAAAGGCCAACTGTCCAAAGAGGGCTGCTTGTTGGTCCCCAGCCATACCTGAGATTGGCACTTCTCCACCATAGAAATGGAATGGGGCTGTCTTACCGTAGATTTCAGAGTTAGAACGAACTTCCGGAAGCATAGCCTTTGGAATGTTGAGGATTTCCAAAATCTCATCATCCCATTTAAGTTCTTTAATGTTATAAAGCATGGTACGAGCTGCATTTGAGTAGTCCGTCACGTGAGCCGCACCGTCAGTCAATTTCCAAACCAACCAAGTATCGATGGTACCAAAGAGCAATTCACCCTTTTCTGCTCGCTCTTGAGCGCCTTCGACATGGTCCAAAATCCAACGAACCTTGGTCGCAGAGAAGTAAGCATCGATGATCAAACCAGTCTTTTCATGGAATTTTTCCACATAACCTTGGCTTTTTAGTTGCTCAGCCAAAGGTGCTGTCTGGCGTGACTGCCAAACAATAGCATTGTAGATAGGGAGCCCTGTTTTCTTATCCCAGACGACAGTTGTTTCACGTTGGTTGGTAATCCCAATTGCTTCGATTTGATTTGGCTTGACACCACTTTCGATGAAAGCACCAGCAATAACTGACTGAACAGAGTTCCAAATTTCATTGGCATTGTGCTCTACCCAACCTGCCTGAGGGAAAATCTGGGTAAACTCTTTTTGACTCGAGCTAACTTTTTCTCCTTTTTTGTTGAAAATGATAGCACGAGAACTTGTAGTTCCCTGGTCAATGGCCATAATGTATTTTTCTTGTGACATGTGCTGTCCTCCTGATAAAGATCTTGAGGATGTTTCCTCTTTACAGTAACTAGTATACAAAATAAAGCGCTTTCTTGTTTATCAACTTTTTTTAATTTTTAAAAAAATGTGAGGAGATTGTGTAAATTTCACAAAAAAGACCTGGAACAACCAAGCCTTTTAAGTGAATAATAACTGACGAATCCCTGCCAAATCTTCCAAATCCAAGTCGTTTTTTAAATAATAAACTGGGGTCTGTTCCTTCTTATGAATCGGGTTATTGGTAACCAGCAAATCATAATGCCGAGTTCGGTCATAGGCTTCAATGGTGATAAAACGATTGTATTGCAAATACCGTTTTAAAATGGCTGCCATCCTTGAAAAGACAAGAAAACCAGATGTCAAATCAAGACCAATCCGCATATGTTGACCACCATTTTCAGCCATATATTCGATTAACTGCAGCCATTCCCAGAGAATCTTCTTATCCAAATCCGTCCCCTGCTGAAAAGCAGGTAAAGCATGAAAAATCTCTTCTGCGGTCTCCTTAAAATCATGTTCCATCAACAAATAAGGATGACGATTCTCTGTCTGATATCTGTACTGATCCTGTAAAATATAGCCCTTGTATAGATAGACTTGACCACAAAGCTGACTAAGTTCATAGGTGACATGGTCCTCTGTATAACCGCCTAGCAACTCCTCTTTCTTCATTTCTTGAATCAACTGTGTCAGCAAATCGGCCAACTGCCCTCCAAAACCAAGGATATATTCCATAGTATGAAGAGGAAGAATGCGATGAGATAGGAGGAAAGAGAAGAAAATCATCATCTCCCCATCCTCAGTTCCTAGAGGAAGGTGTTGTCCAGCAAAAAAGGACGGAGCCTTTCTCAGCAAACGAAGGTAGAAAATATTGTCAAAATACCCTCGCATTTTCTCTTCTATCACTTGGAACTGACAAGCATTAACCCGAAGACGCTGTTGACTGATATGAGCCCAGAGAACCAAGTCCAATTTCTGACCCGAAGACAAACTTGCACCGCAGATTTCTTCTAAAGTGGCAATCTCCTGCTTTCTCTCTGGTTTCTGCATGTGACCTTCCCATTCCTGACTGGACCAGACCTTGCGGAAAAGACAGAAATAGAAATAGCGAATCTGATGCTCTGGACCTCGCCAACGTCCATTTTGGATGGATAAGTCAAATTCTGACAAAATCTGATTCAAACTAGCTAAGTGGCGACCAAGCGTAGCCTCACTAATCATCAATTCTTGAGCCAGCTGATGGGCTAAAAACTGTTGGTGGTAGAGAAGATAAACAAGAATCTGGTATTTAACAGCATTCTCCAAAAACAGGCTCCGAATATCTCTCCCCTTGGTCGCTGCACCGATCGATAGACGCAGATTTTCATCTTCTAAGTGAATAGTCAGCTCTAAGCCACTGTCCAAAGCCTTGTCATTGAGTAGGGTGACATATTTGGTTAGGGTTGCTTTTGAAAATCCTGTTTCCTCCATTACAGCCTTGACAGTCGTCTGAGACTCTTGTAATAGAAAGGAAAGGATTGAAAATTGACCACACTCGGCTTTCTCCATCAAATCTCCTAAATACATTTGTTACCCCTTTCATTTTCTACCTTAAGCATAGCATAAATCTTACAAATGCTGAAATAATCTGTTTCTCTTTTTATTTTCCTGCTGATTTTCTGGTCCATTATCCTAAAAATCAACAAACACACGGCTCCCCCTTTGGGCATTTTTATGCTAAAATAGTAGCTATGGATAAAATTATTAAAACTATATCAGAAAGCGGAGCCTTTCGTGCTTTTGTCCTTGATAGCACAGAAACCGTCCGCACTGCTCAAGAAAAACATCAAACCCAAGCCAGCTCAACTGTAGCGCTTGGTCGAACTCTTATCGCTAGCCAGATTCTCGCAGCCAATGAAAAAGGAAATACCAAACTAACAGTTAAGGTGCTGGGATCTAGCTCTCTAGGTGCTATCATCACCGTCGCTGATACCAAGGGGAATGTCAAAGGTTACGTTCAAAATCCTGGTGTTGACATTAAAAAGACCGCAACTGGTGAAGTTCTAGTCGGACCTTTTGTTGGAAATGGTCAATTTCTCGTTATCACAGACTACGGCATTGGAAATCCTTATACTTCCTTGACCCCACTCATCTCTGGAGAGATTGGGGAAGACCTTGCTTTCTACCTAACAGAAAGCCAACAAACCCCTTCTGCAGTCGGCCTCAATGTCCTTTTGGACGAAGAAGACAAGGTTAAGGTTGCTGGTGGTTTCCTAGTTCAAGTCTTGCCGGGAGCCAAGGAAGAAGAGATTGCTCGCTTTGAAAGACGCATCCAAGAAATGCCAGCTATCTCAACCCTTCTCGAAAGTGAAGACCATATCGAAGCCCTCCTCAAAGCTATCTACGGTGACGAGGCCTACAAGCGTCTTTCTGAAGAAGAGATCCGTTTCCAATGTGACTGTAGCCATGAGCGCTTTATGAATGCTCTTGCCAGCCTTCCAAGCTCAGACTTACAGGAAATGAAAGAGGAAGACCACGGAGCAGAAATCACTTGTCAATTCTGCCAAACTACTTACAACTTTGATGAAAACGACCTGGAGGAACTCATTCGTGACAAATCTTAATACACCTTTTATGATTGGCAATGTTGAGATTCCCAATCGTACTGTTTTAGCACCTATGGCTGGTGTCACCAACTCAGCCTTTCGTACTATTGCAAAAGAGCTCGGAGCTGGACTCGTTGTCATGGAAATGGTCTCTGACAAGGGAATCCAATACAACAATGAAAAAACCTTGCATATGCTTCATATCGATGAGGGCGAAAACCCTGTTTCTATCCAATTATTTGGTAGTGATGAAGACAGCCTAGCACGCGCAGCAGAATTTATCCAAGAAAACACCAAAACCGATATCGTGGATATCAACATGGGCTGCCCTGTTAACAAAATCGTGAAGAACGAAGCTGGCGCTATGTGGCTCAAGGATCCAGACAAGATCTACTCTATTATCAACAAGGTCCAATCTGTCCTTGATATTCCACTTACTGTCAAAATGCGTACCGGCTGGGCCGACCCATCTCTGGCAGTAGAAAATGCCCTTGCTGCTGAAGCTGCAGGCGTTTCTGCCCTTGCCATGCATGGCCGTACCCGTGAACAAATGTACACAGGCCACGCAGACCTTGAGACCCTGCACAACGTAGCTCAAGCTTTGACCAAGATTCCATTCATCGCCAACGGTGACATCCGTACAGTCCAAGAAGCCAAACAGCGTATCGAAGAAGTTGGTGCTGACGCAGTCATGATTGGCCGTGCAGCCATGGGAAATCCCTACCTCTTCAACCAAATCAACCATTACTTTGAAACAGGAGAAATTCTCCCTGATTTGACCTTTGAGGACAAGATGAAAATCGCCTACGAACACTTAAAACGATTGATTAACCTCAAAGGGGAAAACGTCGCAGTTCGTGAATTCCGTGGCCTCGCTCCTCACTACCTCCGTGGAACATCTGGTGCAGCCAAACTCCGTGGAGCCATTTCACAAGCTAGCACTCTGACAGAGATTGAGGTTCTCTTGCAGTTGGATAAGGCTTAAAATGGTTCATACTGCTCTACTGATTATCGATATGCAAAAAGCATTTGATAACCCTATCTGGGGAGAACGGAACAACCCTCAAGCTGAACATCAAGCACTGAGGGTACTGGCATACTTTCGTAAACACGCTCTTCCAGTCTTACATGTTCAACACATATCTGACAATCCCCAGTCGCAATTTCATAACAAACAAAATCAGGTGTTTAAAAGTGGATTTGAGCCAGTTACTGCAGAACCTGTCTTTCAAAAAACGCTTAATAGCGCCTTCATTGGAACAAATCTTGAAACATATTTACGAAAAAATCAGATTTGTCATTTAGTCGTTGTTGGTTTGACCCTGCCTCATTGTGTATCTACTACGACACGAATGGCAGCAAATCTTGGTTTTGAAGTCACTTTACTAGCAGATGCTACTGCCAGTTTTACCCTATCTAACAAAAACGGTCAGGCCATCTCTCCTGAGACTATCCATGAGATTAATCTCCTTTCTCTACAAGATGAGTTTGCTCAAATTCTTACTACAGAAGAATTTTTAACCCAAGTATAAGTATAAAATAAGAGGCTGGGACAAAAGTCTAGCCTTAAATATAAAAAGCGAACAAAACGAGTTATCTGACACTCAGAATTCTGTCTTGTTCGCTTTTTTGTCTAATCTATCGATTTTTAAAATTTATAATAAAGAATTCCTAAAATCAAAATCTTTTTGTCCCAGACTCTTTTATTTCAATCGATAGGTTTTTCTTGGTTTCTTTTTAGGTACTCGTTTGAGTCCGACTTCTTCTACATATTCTCCGTATTTTACGAGAAAGTTATTGCTGACGATTGGACGACCGGGGTTGATAAGATTGACCAGTTCAGTTCCTTCGTAGACAGTGAACTCCTCCTCCAGCAGATAAAGGAAGGTCGGATTCCAGTCGAGACGGCCTTGGATTCGTTTGATGGATTCTTGGATAATGGCATAATGGTCAAAAGCGAAGGCTTGCTCCTCCAACTCTACTCCCTTTAAGAAGCACTTGCCTGTCTGAAAATCGACATCTACGAAAACGACATCCTTGGCATCGTCTCCTGCTTGAACAAGTTCTAATGCACGACTAGGCAAATAAACCAAGTGGGCAATGGTCACTGTCCAGCCCCGTGGGTCACGGCCTGGGGTCGATACGGTCATCAATTGCTCGATTTTTTCCAAAGGAAGATCGAGATTGACTTCTTCTCTAACCTCACGCTGACAGGCATGCGCAGCATCTTCGCCCTTGTCCATAAATCCTCCAACTAGCGCTAAACAATTTTGATAAGGGTGAGCCTTGCGACGAATTAATAAGAGCTTGATTTTTCCTTCAACAAAGCAGTAGGCTACCATATCCACCGTCACACTTGGTTTTTCGTATTGAGGGAGTTCCTGCTTGTAGTACCAGTCTAAAAACTCTTCCTGACTTGCATGGATTTCAAAATATTCTCTCTCTGTCATCCCTGCTGGAATCATCGTGTCCGCCATTTTATGCCTCCTTACGAACTGCCTTGGTCCATTGGTACCAACCTACTAGACTATTGAGTGTGTAAACCCAGTACATCCCTTGGATATGGATATTTTCACCCCACCAGAGATAGATACTAAAGAGATTGGTTGCAATCCAAAAAATCCATTGCTCACGGTAGAGACGTGTCATCAAGAGCTGACCGACACCATTGGTCGCATCGGTAACACTATCACGGAAAGGGCGAGCACTATGGATACTTTGGTAGGCCAAGCCCATACCAATCCAAATGATAGCAGTCAAAGCCAAGTACTTGAGCCAGTCAAGCACAGATAATTTCTTAGCTTCAAAATGAGATTCTTCTGCTTTTCCTTGGTCATTAATACGGTTGGACAGCCAAGCATAGAGGCCAATCGGCTGCATGACAAAGAAGTAAACTGTCGTCAAAACTTCGCCATAAAAAGTCGCATTCATGGCCAAAATCAAATAGATAGCAGAGTTAATGGCCCCAAAGAGATAATTACTTGCACGCCCTTCTGCTACCAAGATAACACAGACAATCCCAGTCCAAGATGCAAACAAGCTCATCCAGTCATGACTTTCTGTATTTTGCGTGAATTCCAAGATCAAGGGAACACTTGACAGGACGATGAGATACAACCACTGGAAAAGACTACGGCCGACAAAGAGATCTTTCCAGAGCAGGTTCATGATTCCTGCAAAACCGATCTTGCGGGCTTCCGCATGGACATTTTTAAAGTTTTCGATAAATTGTGTGATTTTTTCAGTTAATTTTTTCATAATTTTCTCCTAATCTGCTTGGTAAATGGCATCAATAGCCACTTTTGCTGTTTCATAATTTCCTAGATAATCCTCTGCTAGATAAACTAGTGGAATGTTTGCTAAGTAGCGCTCCCTCATCTGATCCAAATGTTGTGAAAAACTATGACGAATATGGTCTTCCGCCATGGTCATATCTCTAAATCCGTCATTGACATAGGAACCGACAGGTTGCACAAAGAGAATCAAGTCCCATTTCTCCTTAGCCAAGATCGAGGCAAAGAGATTATCAAAAGTCTCTCCCGATAAGTCTCCTCGATCCTCAGTCTCCATATAATAATCATAGTAGCCCTTGGTTACTAAGGAGTTGGTGTCTGCTATCACCAGTCCCCTATTGGCATTGCTGTCAATTAACTTAGAGGTCTGGTCATACTGCCCCAACAGGAGATAATAATAATCCTTTGGGGTCAATTCATCATCGCGGACATTGTTTTTGATCTGGTACTCACGTGCGTATTCCAAGCTGACTGGTGCATCGTAATACCTTGCCAAATCCTTGGCTAGAGTGGTCTTCCCATTGCTAGCACTTCCCATAATCAACACTTTCTTTGTAAACTGACGTCGGAAGGGTTGAGCAATATATTTCCAATATTTGCTTGGATTTTCTCGAATCATAGTCGCTGAGATACCAAACTTTCTTTCTTGCAAGACAGTCTCAAAGCCACGATTAGATAGTTCTTGCTGGTAGTCTGCTTCTCCCACAAAGAAAATTAGTTCTTGCTGGGTTTCATCATAGGAAATCTCTGCAAACATCTGATTCAACCACTCCTGCCAGCCCATAGGTTAACGAGGAAGATTGGTTTCATCTAATTTGCAGACAGAGGTCAACTCGTCATCACGAAATGTCTCTCGGATATAGCGGAATCTTTTTTGAAGCGTTAAGCCTACCTGCTCCCCTCTATCTCCCTCATATCCTGAAACGACAACCCAGACCCGGTCACACTGCCGCTTCGCTCGCTGGATCAGATCGATATGTCCTTGATGAAGTGGAGCAAAGGTTCCAAATACCACTGCTGTTTTCTTTTTCATAAACGCATTGCCTTTTTATAGTTTTTGATATTTTTGTTATATATGTTTTTATTATAAACTATATTTTTGTTTTGTCAATAGTTTTTTATTGTTTTTTATAAAAAAGTAGCAAAAAAGAGAATCAAGATTGCTCCTGATTCTCCATTTTTATACAATATCAAATTTTAACTGGCCTGCTTTGACACCAATCTTAAGTGTGCTGCCTGCCACTAATTCTCCCTTAAGAAGAAGTTCTGCCAACTTGTCTTCCACTTCTGTTTGCAGGGTTCTGCGAAGTGGACGAGCTCCCATCTCTGGGTCATATCCTTTATTTGCCAACAATTTCAGGGCTGAAGCTTGTAATTTCAAGTCAATACCTTTTTCAGCCAAACTTGCCACTAAAGGTTTAACCATAATTTTCACCACTTCCTGCATATGGTCGCTAGACAGGCTATGGAAGACCACCTTTTCATCAATACGGTTGATAAACTCCGGTCTATAAGCTTTTTTCAGCTCTTCGAACATGCGTTTTTCCATATTTTCCTGGTCAAAACGAATATCCTTGGCCCCAAAACCAACAGTCTTGTCATCACGAAGGGCTGTCGCACCAAGGTTTGACGTCATGATGATAATGGTATTTGAAAAGTCAACCTTGCGGCCCTTGCTATCGGTCAAGACACCATCATCCAAGACCTGTAAGAGAACATTAAAGATGTCTGGGTGAGCCTTTTCTACCTCGTCAAAGAGGAGAACAGAGTAGGGTTTGTTGCGAACCTTCTCGGTCAACTCCCCACCTTCTTCATAGCCCACATAGCCTGGAGGAGCTCCGTTGAGACGGCTGGCTGCAAATTTCTCCATATACTCACTCATATCAAAGCGGATAAGGGCTGATTCGTCATCAAAGAGAACTTCTGCCAGGGCCTTGGCTAATTCGGTCTTCCCAACACCTGTAGGCCCTAAGAACATAAAGGAGCCAATCGGGCGCTTGTGACTGCGAATCCCTGACTGGTTGCGGCGAATGGCACGGCTAATACTTGAAACAGCTTGATTTTGCCCGATAACACGTTTGTGGAGTTCAGCTTCCAGATTCAGGTATTTTTTAGCATCCGTTTGAGTCAGTTTTTGAACTGGAATACCTGACAAGCGACTCAAGGTAGTCAAAATATCAGACTCTGTCACCAAGTCTTTGTAGATAGGCACCTCCTCTTCTTTTGCAATTAGCTGGGCTGCCTGTTTCCACTTGCCATCCATCAAGGCCTTATCAGCTGGACTCAAGCCAAAATCGTCTGCTTTCACATGCTTAGCCTTATTTTGCACTGTTGCTGCCGCTTCATCCAAGAGGTCGATAGCAGAGTCTGGCAAGTGACGGCTAGTCAAGTAACGATGGGCCATCTTAACAGCTGTTTCAACCGCTTCATCTGTGATTTGTACACGGTGATGTTTCTCATAAGTCGCCTTCAAACCCTGTAAAATAGTCATGCTGTCTGCCACGCTTGGCTCTTCGATCGTCACTTTGGCGAATCGACGAGAAAGGGCGGCATCTTTTTCGATATGTTTTTGGTATTCTTCCTGAGTGGTCGCACCAACTGTTCGCAAAGTCCCACGAGCCAAGGCTGGCTTCAAGATATTAGCCGCATCCAATGTAGAATCAATCCCACTACCAGAACCCATGATAGTGTGAAGTTCATCGATAAAGAGGATGACTTGGCCATCTTCTTCAATATCCTTGATGATATTGTTCATGCGTTCTTCAAAGTCACCACGGAAGCGTGTCCCTGCAACGACATTCATCAAATCAAGCTCCAACACGCGCATCTTAGCCATTTCCACAGGTACATCCCCACTAGCAATACGCTGAGCGAGCCCAAGCGCCAAGGCTGTTTTCCCGACACCTGCATCCCCAACCAAGACAGGATTATTCTTTGTCTTCCGACTCAAGATTTGAATCATACGCGAGATTTCCTTATCCCGACCGATGACTGGTTCTAACTTGCCAGAACGCGCTTGCTCTGTCAAATCATGCGTATAGTCCTCGAGACCACCACTTGGAGTCTGGGGCATGCCCATCATATTAGCCATAGAATTTTGCTTGTCAGCTACTGTACGATGGCGTTGGCGTAGAGCCTTGAGGTCTTCACGAGTCCAGCCTGCACGTTCTTCTAGATTTCGACGAAGAGCAGCAATCTTAACCTGATCTTTCTTATCTTCATAAGAAAAACCTGCTCTCTCTAAGATACGAGTCGCCAAGGCATTGCCATCATGCAAAATCGCATAAAGGAGGTGCTCTGTCCCTAGCACCTTAGCATGGACCACTGACGCTACATACTCTGCTTCGTCAAAAAGGACCTGCAAACGATGGGAGAACGGCAATTCCGTAAAGGTTTCATCCTGGCTATAGTCCGTTTCAGTCAGTTCCAAAGCCACCTCTTCTAAACGGTCCATCTCATATGGATAATCATTTAAAGTTGCCCCTGCCACACTATAACTGTGATTAGACATGGCAATCAACAAGTGCCAAGACTCTAGGTAACGAGCTCCAAAATGGCCAGCAACCATGTAGGCACTTTCGATACATTCATTCAATGCTTTTGAATAGTTCATCTTACTTCCCTTTTCTATCTACCTCTTGTATGATCTGTCGTAGCATGTTTGCACGAACAACTGGAGCTTCTTCTACTAGAACACGATCCAAAGCTACTGATACTAGCAAATTCATCTCCTGCTTGGTCATCAATTCCTGCTCAACCAAAAGCTGCAGAATATCCTCATAAATTTCTTGACTGACCCGCTCACCAATTGAGTAAAGTAGCTCCCTGAGCATTTCATGATGACTAGAAAACTCAATCCGCCCTATACGAATGTAACCTCCGCCACCACGCTTACTTTCAACCAAGTAGCCTCTACTTTCCGTAAAGCGTGTCTTGATCACGTAGTTAATCTGACTAGGAACAACCTGAAAGGTATCTGCCAACTGACTACGTTGCAACTCCACGATACCAGATTGATCTAAAATCGCCTTGATGTAGGCCTCAATATGATCCGATGTATTTTTAAATCTCATTACAAACCCACCTCTCTCTTTAAACCTTGACTATCTTTGACTATACTATCATTTAAGACTCTATAAGTCAAATTTTTAAGGCTCAACCATTGGAAATACTGACTTTTTTTAAAAAACACTTTGGCATTAATTCGCCTTAGTTTTTCTTGAAAGTTCCTAAAAAAGTCCACAAAAAAAGCCCTAAAAAGGGCGTAATATTGATGAGTTCAGCAGGCAAGAAACTAGCACGGTCAAACGTGCTTTTTTATTACCTGGTAATATTATAGCATATCTTCCACAGCATAGCCATAAGACACAAAGAAAAACCCTCAGATAATTTTCTGAGGGATAAACAGTAATGATTACTTGTCATTATCGTCACTGTCTATAATAGTTATCACTATAATAATTACTAAAAGAGCAAGCACGTACAAAGTCAGCAATATTAAGACTAACGATGTTGGTACTCCTATGCTGACGAGAAATATCATAAAAAATATTCCAACTATTGAAATTACTTTTAAAAAATTATAGACCATTTTTAAAACCTCTTAGAATAAAATTCACGTATTAAATACGTCTAACGAAGCTACCTTTATTATTAATCTAGTCAAAACTCTACAATTTAATTGATTATATGCAATACGTTTCTTAATTAGTAATATGATTTATTCTAAGCAATATGTTTTATTCTAGGCAATATGTTTTGTTTTAAGCAATATGTTTTGTTTTAAGCAATATGTTTTATTATGAGTAGTTAAGAATTTTGTATTTATTAATAATAGCTTCATATGCATTATAAAACATTAAAAATTAGATGTCAATCTTTTTTATTTTCAGGGTTGCCAATTAAAATATATCCCTTGTAACAATTTATTTGAAGCTTTCTATAATTTTTCTTAAAAATAAGCCTTTCATCCTAAATCTATTAGTTTTTACCCCCTTTTTATTTGGAGGCCTCCGACTTGGAAAAAGTTCCCTTCACCGGTTCCCAAAGTATTCAAAAAATTTTTTTCAACGTGGGGGGGAGTCAATATCCTTTCAGTTCTATAAATCTTTTAGCGATTACTTTTCTTCGACTATTTATATAACGAGTAGTTTTATTTAGTTTCTCTGCCACGTCTTCCCAGGTCATACCAGCTTCTAAAAATCTCATTTTAAAAATGACTAGATCACTTTCAATTAAGTTTTCCATCAAGGTATCTACAACTAGTTTGAAGCCTTCTAAATATCTTAGTGTTTCGTCTTCTTCAATTCTAATGATGGTTGCTTCAGTAGGACTTGACACTTTCTTTCCTTTACCACCTGTATAATCTTCAGCACTATGTTTCTTATTATGTATCAGTTCCTGTCTTCTCAAATAAATTTTATTAGCAATCGTTCTATATCGCCCTAACTCAATATCTATCCCGTCTAGGTCTCTGTTACTCAGTTCATACATAGTCAAGTACCTCCACTTCAATTTTAAAATTTTCTTATCTTGCATTCTGTCAAACTGACAAAAGCTTAAAAGCCTTTCAACACTCCACTTACCAGGTATCATTGTTTTAAGTTGGACAACTCTTCAGTATGACAAGTTCAAGGGAAATTTCTTTAATTTATCCCCCCAGTTTCTCATATCTTACATTCTGTGAAACTCACCCCATTCTGTAACTTACTGATATACATAGCTTCCAAGCCTATACTCTGTTTTAGTTTATGCTTTCTTCATTTTGTGAAACTAATTTACTGAAATTAAAAACAAGGCCATTTTTGATATAGCTATCAATTTCTTGATATTCAAATCAGCCTTGTTTCTAATGAATTACTCTTTACCTAAATACTCTTTAATCTCACGATATTCCTTAGAAAAATTCATATGCCCACTGACATCAGGATTTAAGAACGGAAGGATACTTGTTGGATTTACTTCTGTCCGATATACTGCAAGAGAATGCTCCTGAGTTATTTCTCCAACTACGCCTTTATGTATTTCTTCTACATCTTTCTTTAGTGCTTGAATTTCATCGTAGGCATCTAAAATTATCCTAAGTTTCTTCTGGTAACGTTTATATATTTTCTTTTCTTCAGCTCTTCGCTTAGTCTCTTTAAAGATATATTCAAATATCGCTGCCTTTGCCTCCCAAAAATAAGTATCATATTCTTTCTCTAAAAGATTGATTGATTCACTCATTTTAGTAATTTGTTCTAAAGAAGTAGCATTATCCTCAAGAAAAGAATCAATATTATCAAATGAAATCTTCTTCTCTCCAGTAATTGTTTTTCTTTTTTCTTCCAACTTTGTTCTTGCTTTTGCAATCTTATCTTTTTTATCATCAAGATTTTCTAATGTTGATAATACTTCTCTAATATCCATCCCCTATCTCCTAATTCCATTTTATAAAGAAAGCGCAATCCGTTTCAATTTTCTTCACAACGAAACGAGTATAAAGCATTAAACTCATTCCATAAATAACGGATTCACTTACCCAACGTAAGCTATTTTTATTTCTTTCAAATAAAGTAGCGAAATTGTACAAATCCCCAACGAAAGCAACTTTATCGCCTTTTACTCCTAGTACTTCATCAGATACAACAATAACATCATCAACGTATAAGTTTTCTGAGTATTGTTCCTTCTTGTTAATTTTTAAAATATAATTTCCATCGCTAGATTTCTCTTTATCTAAAAACTTAAATAGTGACTGACTTAATACAAGAGTATTATGACGTTCGGGATTCAAATCGTTTATTGTATCTTTCAATTCGTCAAAATTAGAAACATTTTTTTCAGGTGCTTCTTTTAGAATTTTTCCAATTTCAATATTACGAGTTTTACGACAAAGACGGGTAATTTTGTTACTTAAGAAGTCTGATATATTATATTCTCCATCATCAACTTGTTCAGACGATAAGGAAATACGGCCTGAAAATGTCTTGTGTTCAAACTTGGTTCTAATCTGTTTTTTTCTAAGTTCTACACTTTTACTATCTCTAAACTCTTCTGATTCAAGTTCTGATAGATGTTCATCATCAAAACCTACAGTTTCATATGTCCCACCAGTACCCGTATACTCAATCACATTAACAAGATCCACTAATTCTTTTCCTTCTTCAGGAACGTCATAGATACTTGTTATATCTTGTGATAATATTAAACCTGTTTTTGATTTTTCATCATCAATACTCATTCCTCTACTTCTTACATACTTTTCTACCAAACTAAATTTTTTAGCCATTTTATACTCCTTTATCTCTTTATTGCTCCTCGTTGTTTATAATTTTTTCTAAAATTCTTAGCTCTTAGCTTTTCTTTTAGAACTCTACGAGCTTTTAAAATCATTTTTTCTAACTGTTGATTTTGTGTTTTCGTCAGCATATTTCTCTAGTATTTCGTGTTTCCCACTTTCTAAACTGCTATCTTCATTTTTACATTTTGAAAATATTTTCTGTCTTTTTTCTGGATCAATAGAAAACTTACTAGCTACCACATACCCTAATGAAGTATCTACCGTCATCTTCTTCACCTCCTTTCTTCTCAAGCAAAAAGGGCATACCACTAGCATCATATGCTTACGGTATGCCCCTGAGTTGTTCTCAATAGACTTATTTTTTAGTTTCTTTTTTGACTAGATGAGTAAATTTACCATCTGAGTAGACTAAAGTTATCTCTCCAAATCTTGGAACTTTTTCTATCTCTATTATACCACATTTTTCGTAGACAATAAAGCCTTTTTCTGTTGAAAATTTCATTTCATCCATATCTATTAACCTTTCTCTCCTCTCACTGTGTTAATCGTGTATCGCTTATCTTTGATTGTGAAAGCCTTAAAAGTGTTCCCTTCTAAACCTTTCAAAATTCTACTTGAGTTTCTAGCGTTGTAAACCATTCGCAATTCACTGCTATCTAGATTCGTGTTGAAAATCGTAGTTTCTCGATTATTGATAATATCAAACAAGAAATCCTGTTCCCAGTCACTCTTAGGAGTGATTGTTCCATTTTTTGCCCCAAGGTCATCGATGATTAGAAAATCAACATCGACTAGCTTTTTAACTGCCTCATACTCTGTTAAGTTTGCATTTCTTCCATAAGCCCACCCTTCTTTTATCTGCTTGATAATCTCGGTTAAGCTGACAAACAATACACTCTTAGGCTCGTTCTTCTCTCTGAAACTCTCATTGATTTCTTTGGCCAGGGCAAGCGATAAATGACTTTTTCCTATTCCTGTGCTACCGCTAATTAAAGTATTTCCCGTCATACCTGCAAGGTACTTCTGGGCTTGCCCTTTTACAAACTCTAACATCTGACCTTCCTCTGTAGTCTTAACAAAGAAATTATCAAATGTCGCTCCCTTTAACTCTTTAAGAATTGTACTATCACGCATTAATACATCATAAGTTTTAAAATATGTTTGTCTAGCATCAAACCTCTGTAATAGGTCTTCCTCTTTTTGTTTAATCTCCCCCTTCACACACTCCGGGCAAAATGGTTGTATTTTCCTTTCTGAACTCCCTACTACAGGTATAGAAATCTCCCAGTAATTTACCTGATGAATATCACAAACTTTATCTGATATTTTTTTGTTATTGAACTCTTTAAATTGTTCCTTCATCTTTGCAACTCCTAAAATGGTAGGTCTGGGAAGTTATCTTCAGACTTCCCTTTTATTGTTTTGGGCTTTTGATTCAAATAACCATCAAACTTAGACCCGAAAAGTGTTTCAGGTCTCAGATATTTAGAAAATTCAGGACTATCCTTCCATTCTGCCGTTTTAATATCTATCACCTGTTTAAAATCTTCAAGTGTATAGCCTTCTTTGAATCGTGCTAGTAAAAGCCTTTTTGTCTTATCAACAAACTTATACCTCTTATTAGCTACTTGATTCAGATAAATAATAGGAATCCAAAGTTCTTTATATTTTGTTTTCTCTAAATCTTTTATAGCTGTTTCTTCAAGCCAAGTAGGAAAAGTGAAGTCGGGATTTCCCGACAATATATTATCTAAATATAAATTATTACTCTTACTATTAACTCTATTCTCTTTCTCTATCTCTGTTGGACATGAGTTGGAAAAAGTCTCTTTACTTTGGACATTCTCCAATTTTGGTATATCTTGACTATTTCTTCTTTGGTCTCGCTTATATTTCGCCCAGTTTGTTTCACTCTCAACCATGGCTTTTGCTTGCGATAATGTAGCATGGCCATCATCATCGATCTGAATTAGTCCGCATTTTGTAAAATATGCAACTGTCATATTTATATCATCTTCAGAAACATCTAGTTTTAAAGCTAATTCCTGTACCAAACTATCAAAATATCCTTCATAGTACAAAATACAATCATCTTCTAAACTTTCCAACATAAGACGGATATAAATCACTGTCATAGTGTAGCCACCAGGCATATTTTTAAGTCGTTTAATAAAAAGATTATCAAAAAATTTCTTATCAACTTTTAACCAAAAATATATTTTAGTCTTTGCCATCATCTACCCCCAGGAACTTCAAAATATCCGTAACTTTGTAATAGACTTTTCTAGTATCTTCTAGTGGTGGTTGGTAGCGTCTTAGTCCTGCACCTTCCCACTTTTGCAAGGTTTTGTATTTTATATCTAACTCGTCCATAGCTTCTTGTGCTGATATTAAACCAGTTAGTCGTGGTTTAGGTCTTTCTCGGACTGCTAGATAGTTTTCTACTACTGTGCTTATTCTATTGGTTAAATCGTGTTCGCTTTCTTTACTCAAACTAAACATACTTAGTCCCCTTTACTAACCATTCCAAGCTGAATATATCGCCCATAATCAGGGTTTAAATCCTCGCTAGGTGTTTCTATCGTCTGTATACTCTCTCGCTCGATTTGGGCGCTTTTTTTGCGGTCTCGGCGGTTTAGATAAAGTAGTAGGCCAAGCAGTAGCAAAGTAAAGACAATAGACTGCGTATTGCTTAATTCTAATTCATTCATGTCATGCCCTCGCTTTGTAATTCTTGATATAATTTACTTGATAGCTTCGCTTCATCTTCAGAAAGTCGTACACCTCTTCAGAAGTTACTTTATCATCTAAAAAGTCAATGATGAACTGAAAGAGGTACGGATGTCTATCCTTGATTTTAGTCATTAGCTTGTCAAATTCTGATCGTGTCATGTTGTCTAGGTCTAGAGTCATATTTTTCTCCATTAGCCTTTCCTTGTCCTTTTTCTTGCCTGTTTTCTATATGGTATGCTTCACCACTCCAAACGCTGGGCGATTGCCCCAAGTTGGCGAACGCTTGTAGTGGTGTTTCGTGAGTAATTACCCATCTTTCAGCTAAACAAGGCCTTAGAATCACCCTGTCAGCGCTTGATTTCAAAACCTTTTCTAATTGCTTGCCTGCTCTTCGGTTTTTCTTTAGATATTTGATAGAATAGATATTTTTTGCTATAATCAGATCATAGAAAAAATTTCTATATCATTAATCTTGTCGCTTGCTCGCCTCGTCTAAAATTTGAGCAAGTGATTTTTTTATTTTCTTTTTGCATGACTACTACCTGACTGTGGTTTATAAAGCAAGTCTTTACTTTCGATAAGATCCAGAATCCAGCTGAACCCCTGCTCCACCGTTTCAAGAAATGCGCCAAGGTCTTCACTGTCCAAATCCTCGTAGTTCATACAAAGATATTCGGCTAGTTGTCTGTCTTTCTCAACTAGCTTTTTAAAATCCTTGGAATACTTAGGAATTTCTAACCCTTTGGCATTTATAACTGTCTTAAATTCATTTTCCATTTTCTATACTCCTATACTTTAAAAATTAATTCCTTAATTTCTGAATATCCCCTATTCAAGTTAATCATCGCTATTGCCATATCTTCCAAACGCTGATAGTTTGTCAGTTCATCACTGGTTAAACTGTCAATACCATTTCCACTTTCTCGCTCTTGCATGAGTTGAGACTTGTTTTTCCCTGTAGCTCCCTTTAGCAGTAAATTTGTAAGTGTACTATAGGCATGCTTGGGCGCTTTCTCCCATGATTTGATAGCTTCGGTTAAGGTCTTGCGCTTTGGCTTTTCCAGTTCTCTTTGAAGATAGCGTTTAGAAAGTTCATCACGCATTTCAAAGAATGCTTTGACTAGGTTCATTTTGAATTGCCGTACTGGTTCGGTATTCTTTAGATAAGTAATCAGCAATGTAGCCTGTTGTTCATTCAAACGATAGATTTTCATCGGTCGCCCTCGTCTATCTAATTTACGGATTTCAAATCCGATTATTCCGTAACTTTCAAAATCCTCTTGATGATTTCTTATTAAACTTTGTACTGTATCGTGCTTTACTTCAGCACATTCGGAGATGATTTCGCTCGTAGTATACGGCTCTTTCTTGCCGTCCATGTAAACCAGTTCCATTGGTTCACTCCTTTCTTCTTTTGTCAGTGCTTGCCACCTAAAACAGTACCAAGGTAAAGCATTAAAGTAGGGTAAAATCGGAGAATATGAACCCCTACAAACCCTTGATACTGCTATAGGTAGCAAGCAAATATTTAGCTAGATCCGTTTATCAATCTCCAGTGGTAAAGCACCACATGAGAAATCTATAAATGTAGAGTAGTATTACGATTGGTTCGCTCCTTTCTAATAATCTTCAGCAAGCCACTGCATGGCTTTTTGGTAAATGCTAGGCTTTACTTCGCCTCCGTCTCGGATTTTCCTGTAAGTAATTGGATTCACTCCAATTTCCTCGCTGGCTCTTTTAGCAGTCAAATTCTTGTCCGCTTGCTTTCGGCGAATTGCTTTTGCTTGTGTTGAGGTGATAAGCAATACAGTTCCCTCCTTTCTTATTTGTAAAGTTTATCTTTACTTAGACCAAGTATATAATGTTTTTCTTTACTTGTCAAGAGAAAATAAATAAAAACTTTACAAAAGTTTTTTTAGCGGTTATAATTTAACTGAGGTGATAAAATGTCAACAATAAAAAATAGGCTAAAGATTCTAAGAACCAAAGAGGGAATAACTCAAGATGAATTAGCTCAAATAATAAATAAAGAACTAAAAGAAAACGAAAAACCAATATCCAAAATGGTGATATCTAATTGGGAAAATAATAAACATACTATCAAACCAGATAAAGCCCAGCTACTCGCTAACCACTTTGGGGTAAGCGTTGGCCACTTATTGGGACATGAAGATGAACAAAATATTTTAAAAATAATCCAAAGTAACGAATTTAAAAAAATAGTCAATAACATAGATATTAAAAAAATAAATGAACTTGGTTCAGCGTATAAAAACGTTGAAGAACATATAAATAATCCTGTAAAGTATGACAATTTTGGAAAAGGATTGCTTAATCATAGCCCATTGTATATGTTTACAATTGAAGAACTAATAAATGCTGATAAAGAGAAAAATACAAATTTTGCAGATATTTTAATCAACTATATTTCTTTAAATGACTATGATAAAAAAATAGCTTTTGATTTAGTAAAAAAACTATCTGAAAGAGACGACAAAAAGGAGTAACTCACATGGGATTTTTTGACACTGTAAAACAAGAAGGAAGCTTTTCTACTGCATCTGGAGTAAATGGACTACACTACGTTGTCCTTCAGGTAACTTTGAAAGAAAAGTTTTTCGGCACTGGATCAGGAAACCTTACAGAATTAGAAGATGTTATCAATAAACAAGCTTCAAAAGGTTATCGCCTGCATACAATCACAACCGCCAATGGGGGAAGTAAAGGTTTAGGCGGTGGCGACCGTATTCAAGCCACAATGGTTTTTGAGAAGATTCTATAAAAATTCCCCATCTTTTAAAACATCAGCATATAGGAGACTACTTATGAAAAAATTACTAAGCACATCAGCTATTTTACTTTCTGCTACCGTTCTAGTAGCTTGCTCTAACAATCAATCAGCTACCAAAGATAGCTCGGAGCAACCAAAAACTGAGCAAAAAAACACTACTTCAACAAACGTTAAAACCAAAGTAGATAACAGTAAATACGACAATCTAATTTCTGAAATCAAATCAAAATTAGATCCTGAATCAACTGGCGCAATAAGCGTAAAAATTCAAAATAACGTAATCGATTCAGATTCATCCGAACCGCATGATACAATCATAATTTTGCTAACTGGAACGGCTAAAGATAGCGCAAAAGAGACTATGGACGCAATCAATTCAAATTCTGCTACAACTAATCAGCAAAATGCAATTACCGTATTTCGGATGTCTATATCTGAGTTTGCTAAAAAATTACCAGACGACAATACTACTCTTTCCCTTGGATATGAAAAATCCGCTGATCAATACGACTTAATCGCAAAATCTTCAAAACAAAAAGATTTTATCCCTGTTGGCGAAATCATTGTAAATTAAAAACTCCCCCATATCCGCCAATAGCAACCATCTTTTCATGGTCTATTGTGCAAAAACAGGGGAAATTGAAAAATAGAAAGCCGATTTTACAGACTAAAGCGCAAAAAACGGCAAAATTGACAAATAGAAAGGAGAATCATGGACTACGCTCAAGACTATCTGGACGATATACTGGTACGCATGGCCTACCATTCTAGCGGTATCGAAGGAAACACTATTTCTCTACCCGAAACCGTCAGTATTATCTTAGAAAGCACCTTGCCACGCAATGGCAAAAGTATTCGTGAGTTTTATGAGATTGAAAACCATAAACAGGCCTTTTCTTATCTCTTAGACTCATTGGCAAACCATCAAGCCCTTACTGTGGGGCTGGTTCAAGATTTTCACGCCTTATTAGTGGATAGACTGCAACATGATCGCGGACAATTTAAGCAAGTTCAAAATGCTATTATCGGGGCGGAATTTCAAACGGCTAGCCCAGCAGAAACGCCCTACCTGATGATGCAATGGGCGGATAATACTGCTTATCGCTTAGATCATGCTCAGAATGAAAAAGAAATCTTAGAGATTTTAGCAGATACCCATATCCAGATTGAACGGATTCACCCATTTAGCGACGGCAACGGCCGTACAGGGCGCCTTTTACTCATGTACCTAGCTATGAAGTATCTAAACGCTCCTATCATCGTCTCAAAAGACTCAAGGGCGCATTATATGGAACTCCTCGCGAATCAAGACGTAACTGGACTAGCTGACCTCTTCAAAGAATCACTAGACTACGAAACAACACGGAAGGGACAGTTTTAGGACGAAAAAAAGCAAACTTATTCGCTAATTTGTTGACATATGGCTCCAAATGGATTATAATTTATTTAATCTTAATGAATGGTTGCAGTAGCGACCTACCGAAAGGAGCTTCTAACGAGGCTCCTTTTGTGCATTATTTTGAGGTACAATCAATGAAACCTTTTACAGACATCAATGAACAAATTGAACTACTAAAATCAAGAAATCTAACATTTCTAAATGAAAGCTTAGCAAGACAAGCTCTAACTAATTATGGATACTATGAAATAGTCAACGGGTATAAGTATTTCACTATTGAATTAGACTCGGAAGAGGAAATCTATAAAGATGGTGAAACGTTTGAACATATGCTCGCCCTCTATGAACTTGATAAAGATATCCGAAAAGGAATTTTAGAGGCGACTATGGAGATTGAATTGTCACTACGGACAGCAATCGGTTACGTTGTCGCAAAAGATATCGGAGTTGAAAAAGAGAATTACCTGGATAGAAAAAATTATAATCAAGGGAAGAAGAATAAAAGAGGTTATGAGATTGATCAGCTCATTCTTAAATTAAATAAAATTTACGATGATAACTCTGAACCTTATAAACACTACAGAGAAACTCACGGACACATTCCGCCATGGATTCTTTTAAAAGGTACTACTCTAGGAAACCTGGTAACAATGTGTAAGTTGCTAAAACCTGCTCAAAAAGAGCAAGTCATTGCAACCTGCCTAACAATTCCTAAAGAATTTATAACCGAGGAAGTAAAAGCAACCTTTTCAGAAATTCTATACCTAGTTTTGGCATTTAGAAACCGTGCCGCCCATAGTGGGAGACTGTTTAATTATCATTCTGAGAAATATTCAATCAGCTATAGGGAATTTTTCCACAAACGAATGGATATATCTGAAGCTGGCTATAGAAGAGGTGCTGGAAAAAACGATTTATACACCCTTTTCAACTCTCTTACATGGTTTAAGAATGAGGATGCAACATTTCATGCCGAATTTGCTTTATTCTATTCTCTCAAGGAACATCTTAAAAAGTTCCCTGATGACGATGTTATGTTTACGATAGAATCAGGTATGCCATTAGAGTATATAAATGACAAAATAGCTGAGTATTCTGAATAGAACCATCTACCAAATAGATATAAGCCCCATATCCGCCTTGTTTCATACTCTGGTATTATTTGCCGTCTGACTGCTTAAAATCGAAAATAAAGGGGTTCTCGTAGCTCCTCGCATGGTCTAAACTCAAAACCTTTTCTAATTGCTTGCCTGCTGATGGAAAAGGAGTAAACCATGAAGATTACACAACACACGAAAAAAGACGGATCAGCAGTCTACCGCTCCAGTATCTATCTTGGCATTGATTCTGTGACTGGTAAGAAGGTCAAGACTACCATATCAGCACGAACAAAGAAAGAACTCAAAAACAAGGCCACCCAGGTTAAGGTAGAATTTGAGAAAAACGGCTCGACACGGAAACAACGCTCACATATAACAACCTATAGCGAACTTGTGGACTTATTTTGGCAAACCTACCAGTATACCGTAAAGACTAATACGCAGATTAAGATAAAAGGTTGCTTAAATAACTACCTCTTGCCCTCATTTGGTACTTACAAACTAGATAAACTTACACCTGTCATTATCCAAACTCAGGTAAATAAATGGGCGGATGAGTACAATCAGGACGGAACGGGGTATAAAGAATACAATCATCTTCATGCCTTAAATAAACGTATTCTACAGTATGGAGTTTCTATCCAGGCATTAGACAATAACCCTGCTCGTGATGTTGTCATTCCCAGAAAGATAACCAGAGATAAACAAGAAATTAAATACTTTCAAGATCAGGAACTTAAAAACTTCCTCTCTTATCTCGATAGCCTAGAAAATACCTTTATCAATTTTTATGATACCGTGCTTTATAAGACACTCCTAGCTACTGGACTGCGCATCCGTGAATGTCTGGCCCTGGAATGGTCTGATATTGACCTGCAGAACGGAACGATCGATATTAACAAAACACTCAACATTTTAAACCAGGTAAACACTCCTAAGACAAAATCAAGCTATAGAGTTTTAGATATTGATCATAAAACAGTGCTCATGCTTCGTCTCTACCGAGCAAGACAAGCAGAAAACGGTAGAAACATTGGCTTAACCTATGAGAAAGTATTCTCTGATA
Organism: Streptococcus mitis SK1080; assembly: GCF_000220085.1. Taxonomy (GTDB): domain Bacteria; phylum Bacillota; class Bacilli; order Lactobacillales; family Streptococcaceae; genus Streptococcus; species Streptococcus mitis_K. The sequence goes on from NZ_AFQV01000029.1 coordinate 41,305, forward strand.
GCTTTGACAACTATGTCAATACTCGAAAAGTTGATTACCGCCTACATAAGCACTTAAAAAACGCTAACTGTACTGATTTAGGCTTTCATGCTTTCCGACACACTCACGCTAGTATCTTGCTTAATGCCGGTCTACCCTACAAGGAAATACAGACACGGCTTGGCCATGCAAAAATATCTGTAACTATGGACACTTACAGCCATTTATCAAAAGAGAACCAAAAAAGAGCAGTCTCATTCTTTGAAACTGCCCTCGAAAAAATAAAAAGTTCTTAAAAAAGTCCACAAAATCAAAAAAGCGATACATAAAACCCTTATGTATCAACGATTATAGAATGATTTCGGTATAATTGACTATTATACCGAAATTTTCTCATTTTTAAAAGAAAAAGGGCGCTAGTAAAGGATAATCTTCACCAACTCCCTATTTTTCTACTTATTCTAAGCCTAATTCTGCTAAGATTTGACGTTTGTAGGTAATCTTTTGGACTTCCTTGTCCTCATCTTCAGACCAATCTAGATCAACTTCTGAAACAATCTGCCCAGGGCGATTTTTCAAGATATAGATGCGGTCGCTGAGATTAAGGGCCTCCTCTATACTATGAGTAATAATCAATGTTGTCAGCTGCAACTGTTTGTGAATCTCAAGGTACCAAGCGTGGAGTTCCATCTTGGTCATCTCATCCAAGGCGCTAAAGGCCTCATCTAAGAGAAAGAGCTTGTGCCCGAAAAGGTAAGTTCGAAGCAAGGCCACACGCTGACGCATCCCTCCGCTAAGTTCATGGGGATACTTGTCTCGTACAGCTGTCAACTGGAAGGTCGCAAGAATTTCATCCGCGCGGGCAATGGCTTCCGCCTTATCCACCTTTTGAATCAAGAGGGGCAAAATGATATTACCAAGCACCGTCTTGTGTTCCAAGAGCAGATCCTTTTGCAACATATAACTCACGCGCCCCTTGGGATTTTCTTCACCATCAAGGACAATCCTCCCTGACTGAACTTCTAAAATCCCAGCGATTAGATTAAAGAGGGTGGTCTTTCCAACACCACTTGGGCCTAGGATGGAAACCACTTCACCTGAAGTGACTTTCAGATTGATGTCCTCTAAAATCCTCTCCTGACCATAGGCATAACTGACGTGTTCTAGTCTAATTTCTGTCATTATTTCACAAATTCGTTAGTGAAGCCTTTGTCTGTCAAGTCTTCTTTAAGGATACCATTTTCTTTATCCCATTTGTAGAAGGCATTCCAGCGAGCCGCATCAAATTGTCCCCATTTTTCCTTGTCGCTTGCGTATTCTTTTGACAAATATTTTTGAGATTCGATAACAAAGTCACGTTTTTCCTTGAGTTCAGGTGCATTCTTGATGAGGATATCTGCCGCTTCCTCTGGATGCTCCATAGCATATTGGTAACCTTTTTTGATAGCTTGGATAACTTTGCGAGCTTCTTCTTTGTTGTCTTTAAGGTAGTCGTTGTTTGCGATGATAACTGGTGAGTAGTAGTCAAATTCTTTAACGTAGTCTTTCAAATACATGAAGTTAGCCTCTACACCTTGAGATTTAGCAAGGATACCATCCCATCCATAGTAGATCCAAGCAGTGTCAAAGACGCCATTGGCAATCGGTGTGATTGAGTTTGAGTCGTTGTTTGGTACTTTTTCTACCTTCTCAAAGTCCCCACCTTGTGATTCTACCAAAGTTTTCAACATAGCAAGTTCAGTTGGGTCATTCCATGTCCCGTATTTCTTACCAACCAAGTCTTTTGGACTGCTTACATTGTCAGATTTACGAGAGATGATTCCTGATGTATTGTGCTCTACGATAGCTGCAACGGCAGTGATTCCTGCTCCTTTTTCCAATTTTTTAGCCATGTAGTCTTGGAAATACACTGCAAATGGTGCCTTACCATTGATAACCAAGTCAGATGAGCTTTCTTCTGGTGGCAATTTCAAATCAACATCGACTCCAGCTTCTTTGAAATAACCTTTTTCCTTGGCAACATAAAGCCCTGTGTGGTTGGTATTTGGTGTCCAGTCTAGGATAAAGTCAATCTTCTTAAGTTCTGCTTCCTTATTATCCTTAGAAGCAGTTCCTTGGCCACAGGCCACAAGCACAACAGCTACAAGAGCTGTTACAAGCGTTAAAAACACTTTCCATGTTTTTTTCATTTTGATTTCCTCTTTTCTTTTTGAAACATTCTAATTCTACGAACGTTTCCATTTAATAACATATTTTTCACTGATATCGACCAACTTCATACCCAGAAGACTGATAATCGATACCAGAATAATAATCGCGAACATGGTATCATACTGAAACAGTTTCTTGGACTGAATCATGTAGACACCTAGTCCTTCAAAGCCTCCCAACCACTCAGATACCACTGTTGTGATAAAGGCGTAGGAGACACTGACTCTCAGACCTGCATAAAAGTAAGGCAGACTGACTGGGATTTTAAAATGCCACAGGATTTGCCAAGGCTTGGCCCGCATCAAACTAAACAAGGTCAGCATATCCTTGTCACAATGCCTAAAACCGTCCAAAATACTGACGATGATAGGAAAAGTTGTCGTCAAAATAATCAAGACAATCTTGGGCAGAATCCCATAACCTAGCCACAAGACCAAGATAGGAGCTATGGCAATGGTCGGAATGGTCTGAACAACCACCATCATAGGGTAAATCAGGTCATTGAGCCAAGTTAAACTATCCATAAGTACAGCCATGAGACAGGCAATCAAGACTCCCAAAATCAGTCCCAATAAAGCCACTCTCAAGGTCGCCCAGCTATGGTGCCAGAGAAATTCTCTGTCACGAACAAAGGACTGGAGAATTTCAAGAGGTGTCGGCAGGATAAACTTGGGGAGAAGTTTAAGAAAACCTGCTAACTGCCAGATTGACAAGACTCCCAGAAAGCCCAATAGACTAATGTGTCGTCTCAGTATACTTTTCAAGTTTCTCATCAATACTTAAAATCTCTCCTACATTTATTTTGACATTGGCAAAGACATTATCTGCCTCCTGCCCTGCCACTTCCAGCGCTTCTTTGAGAATACGCATGAGCTCATCAAACTCCCCTTCCAAGACCGTTTCAAATGGTGTCACCACCATGGTCACTTCTTGAGCTTGCAGATAAGCAATGACCTGATCGATAACAGCTATCCGATCAATCCCCTGCGCTAGGGGTAAAACTTGCAAGGCAATGCTTGCTTTCATAAAAACCTCCTCTTCTCGTTTTCCTTTGACAAAAAGAAAAACCTTTGCCATATATGGAAAAGGTCAAGAATAGACTAAGTATCGTTCCCTACGCTGGCATTACCCAGATCAGGTGCGGTCGAAGTTTAACACTTCCTCTCAGACTGTACACAGACTCCCATATATTATATAGATATATGATAGCGCAAAATAAGAAAAATGTCAAGGAAACTGCTTACAGAAAAGAGCAGGAAAAATTTCCTACTCCAATTTTCTATACTCGTTCTCCATCACTGTTTACTCTGTAGCCATCCACCGTCGTATTAACAGCTAAGACACCTGAAGAGTAAGAATAATACCACTTACCAGAAACTTGATACCAGCCTGTTTTCATTGCCCCTGAACTATCCAGATAATACCACGAGCCATTTTCCTTTAACCAGCCTGTCTGCATTTCACCAGATGATTTCAAATAATACCAGCTGGAACCATCTTTCAGCCATCCCGTTGATTTAGACCCATTTGATTTGAAATGATACCAACTACCATTTATTTTCTTCCAACCGACAGTTGAACTACTATTGGATCCATAGCTAGAGATGTTTCCTGATTGGTACTGATAATTCTGTGAAGAAGCCACTCCTTCTAGCTGAATATAACGACGACTTCCGTTATAAGCTGTATAACTCAACCACTTGTATCCATCTTTTTCAAGAATTTGATCATAATGAACCTTCTCCCCAGGATAATAGTAATCAATCGCAGTTGCGCTAGCTAATGGCTGATTTTTAATAGCAGACTTGCTCTTAAAATAATGTGTTCCTCCTATTGAAACTGAGGTTTGACTATTCCCAACACTGCCACCAGCCAAATCTTTAAAATGAATAAAACCAGTCATGGTATTTGCTTTTATAATTCGTTTATTATAGGCTTCTGTATAACCATAGTTATATTCCTCGATCTCAATCTGATCTCCCATTACATTTGACACCCAGGCAACATGCCCATAAGTTCCTGCAGTAGACCAAGCAATAGAGCCAATCGCTGGTCTATTATCGACACGATAACCTTCACGACGAGCACGATAGCCCCATTCATTCGCATTTCCATAAGCCCTTGGAATCTCAAAACCATTGACATTACTCAAACGAAAGGCTGCAAAAGAAGTACACTGACGAGAATACATGCGCCACTGATCAATCTCCTGGCTCCCATTTTTATAATAAACAGGATAATCATCTCCACGCGCAATCGATCCATTTCCTCCAGAATAGGCATATACACTATCACTCGCTGCTAGCATCAATCCTACTACTAAAAAAGGAACAACCTTTTTAGCTGATTTTCTGAAAGAAAACCTTGTCTCTGTTACTTTAAACGGTAAAATTTTCATTCTTCCTCCTTGAAAATAATATAAATCGAAGATTACCTTCACTTAAACTATTCGGAGAAAAAAGAAAAAGTGAGAAAATTTCTCACTTTAGTCCAGATAATGAATCAAATTCTTTTCAGTAAGGATATCTGAGTAAGTAAAGGATTCAACGTAAACATTAGCTTGTTTATCTCCTTCAACGTTCCCAAATTCAACGATAAATAGGGATGGATAAACCTCAATTAGCTTACCCAATCTATTTTTTTGGCGCTTACGACCATTCTCCAAAGTCATTTCTACGACTTGTCCCTCATGTGCCTTGATTTCTTCTTTGATTTTTTTCATCTTGGCTACATCTGTAAATGCATCTGACATCTTATGCCTCCCTCTTTGAGATACTTGAAAATTTATTGTATTCTTTTTGGAAAATCAATTCCACCGTTCCACGAGCTCCACTACGGTTTTTCTCGATAATAACTTCTACCTTATTATTTGGTATGCCGTCCTCTTCTTCACCACCACGCTCATAGTAATCGTCACGATAGAGAAAAGCTACGATATCAGCATCCTGCTCGATAGATCCCGATTCACGAATATCAGATAAGACCGGTCTCTTATCCTGACGTTGTTCTACCCCACGAGAAAGCTGACTAAGAGCGATTACTGGTACCTTCAGTTCTTTTGCTAGGATTTTCAACTGACGTGAAATTTCTGAAACCTCTTGCTGACGATTTTCTCGACCAGTTCCCGTGATAAGTTGCAAATAGTCTATCAAAATCAAACCAAGATTTCCAGTTTCTTGAGCTAATTTACGTGAACGAGAACGAATCTCTGTAATCCGAATTCCTGGCGTATCATCGATATAAATACTCGCGTTGGCTAGATTCCCTTGAGCAATGGTATACTTTTGCCATTCCTCATCGGTCAATTGCCCCGTACGGATAGAATGGGATTCCACCAAACCTTCTGCCGCCAACATACGATCCACTAGACTTTCCGCACCCATTTCCAGTGAAAAAATAGCAACCGTTTTGTCCAACTTAGTCCCAATATTCTGAGCAATATTCAAGGCAAAGGCTGTCTTACCAACCGCTGGACGGGCTGCTAGGATAATCAACTCCTCCTCATGAAGTCCAGTCGTCATATGATCCAAGTCACGATAGCCTGTCGCAATACCTGTAATATCGGTCGTTTGTTGCGAGCGAGCTTCCAGATTTCCAAAGTTGATATTCAACACATCTCGAATGTTCTTAAATCCACTTCGATTAGCATTTTCACTGACATCAATCAAGCCTTTTTCTGCCTGAGCAATGATTTCATCAGCTGGTTGCGAAGCCTCGTAAGCTTGATTGACAGACTCTGTCAACTTGGAGATTAATCGCCGTAGCATTGCTTTTTCTGCAACAATCTTAGCATAGTACTCCGCATTAGCAGAAGTTGGCACAGAATTGACAATCTCAACCAAGTAAGACAAGCCACCAATATTCTGTAAATCACCTTGATTATCAAGAATGGTACGAACCGTTATTGCATCTATAGCATCGCCACGATCGGATAAATCAACCATAGCTTGGAAAATCAAACGATGGGCATACTTAAAAAAGTCCCGAGACTCAATATATTCTCGCACAAAAACAAGTTTACTCTCATCAATAAAGATAGCCCCCAAAACGGATTGCTCAGCTAAGATATCTTGAGGTTGTACTCGTAACTCTTCTACTTCTGCCATCAGACTTCCCTTCCTTTTACAATCTTGTCAAGAAGGTGTAAATTTATCCTTCTTTCACACGAAGATTGATTACACTTGTGATATCTTGATAGATTTTCACTGGCACATCGATCAAACCAACTGCTCGAATCGGAGCTTGTACTTGAATATGACGTTTATCAATCTTAATTCCAAATTGCTTTTGCAATTCTTCTGCAATCTTCTTATTGGTAATAGAACCAAAGGTACGACCATCTGGACCAACTTTTTCAACAAATTCTACAACAGTTTCTTCTGCTTCAAGTTGGGCTTTAATTGCTTTTGCTTCTGCAATCATCTCAGCGTGAGCTTTCTCTTCGGATTTTTGTTTACCACGAAGTTCACCTACCGCTTGAGCAGTTGCTTCTTTGGCTAGATTCTTTTTGATAAGAAAGTTTTGTGCATACCCTGTTGGTACTTCCTTAATTTCGCCTTTTTTACCTTTTCCTTTAACATCTGCTAAAAAGATTACTTTCATTCTTCTTTCTCCTTTTCCTTTATTTCATTTAATACAATTTCTGTCAGTTTTTCACCTGCTTCTGACAAGGTTAAATCCTTAATTTGAGCTGCTGCCAAATTAAAGTGACCTCCACCTCCCAGTTCTTCCATAATCCGTTGCACATTCAGTTTACTACGACTCCGAGCTGAGATGGATATAAAGCCTTGTGTATTTTTCGCAAGAACAAAACTCGCTTCAATACCTGACATAGCTAACATGGCATCTGCTGCCTTACTAATAACAACTGTATCGTAACATTTCGAGTCCGTAGCCTCTGCTATTAGTACATCTGAACCTAATTTACGCCCCTGTAAAATCAGTTCATTGACCTCACGATATTCTTCAAAATCTGTCGCAGCGATTTCTTGGATAGCAATACTATCGCTTCCGCGCGTTCTGAGATAGCTAGCAACATCAAATGTCCGACTAGTCACTCGTGAGGTGAAATTTTTAGTATCCAACATCATACCAGCCATTAAAACACTTGCTTGCATACGACTCAAACGATTTTTCTTAGAATTCTGGAACTGAATCAATTCCGTTACCAACTCACTAGCACTGCTTGCACCACTTTCGATATAAGTGATAACTGCATTGTCTGGGAAATCCTGATCCCTTCTATGGTGGTCAATAACAATAGTTTGGGTAAATAAATCATAAAATTCTTTTGATAATGTTAAGGCTGTCTTTGAATGGTCTACAAGAATCAACAAAGAACGATTGGTCACCATCCCCATTGCATCCTTAACAGACAACAACTTCGTAACTCCTTCTTTTTCTAAGAATGAAACAGCTCGTTCAATATCTGGAGACATTTGATTTTCATCATAAAGAGCATAGCTATTTTCAATCACATTGCTGGAGAACAACTGCATACCTACAGCAGAGCCCAAGGCATCCATATCTAGATTTTTGTGACCAACTACAAAAACCTGATCCACACTTCGAATTTTATCTGAAATAGCTGTCATCATAGCGCGCGTACGTGTCCTTGTACGCTTGATTGACGCCGCAGATCCACCACCAAAATAAACGGGATTTTTCGTTTCGTCATTCTCCTTGACAACCACTTGGTCGCCACCACGCACTTCAGCCAAGTTCAAATTGAGCAAAGCAACTTTCCCTACCTCATCATGATTTCCATCACCATAAGAAAATCCCATACTTAAGGTCAAGGGCAACTGTCTCTGTTTCGACTCTTCTCTGAAAGCATCAATAACAGAAAATTTATCGTTCATCAATCCCTCAAGCACCGTGTAGTCCGTAAATAGATAAAAACGGTCCATACTCACTCGACGAGAGAACATGGCATACTTCCCAGCAAATTCTGAAACAAAATTGGCTACAAAACTATTAATATGACTGATATCAGACTCCGATGTTTCATCTTCTAAATCATCATAGTTGTCAACAGAAATAATCCCAATCACAGGTCGACTTGTCACTAACTCAACAGTCGCTTCGTATTCTCCAGACACATCAAAGAAATAAAGAACTCCAGACACCTTGTCCATATGAACCGAATAGCGGGTCTCACCCAAGGTAGCATAAGAACCTGGATTCCCTACCGATGCCCTGATAATTGTTTGAATTAATGCCACATCAATCTCGCCCACTTCATTAGTTAAAATCAATTCAGCGTAAGGATTGAACCATTCAACTTCACCTGACGATAAGTCTAGTTTAATAACTCCGACAGGCATCTGTTCTAACAAGGTTGTCAAACTTTCTTCAGCTTGGTGGTTTACATACTGGATTTGTTCTACTTCACTCCTTGAGTAGTAGTCTCTCTGATGGATGAATAATAAACTATATGAACCCAAAATAAGTAGTAAAAGAAATAGCGTTACCAGTGTATTCGTTACAAAAACAAGTTGCACAGATAGCACTCCGAACGCCACTATTCCTAATATTAAGGGGAAAATAGGACTTACATAAAATTTTTTCATTCCAAACCTCTTGGCACCCATTATACCATAATAACCACCAAAAAGCGACTTTTTAAAAGTGTAATCAGTAATTCTATCAATTATAAGAAAAAGGAGGTTTACAATTCAGTAAACCTCACTTTACACATATTGAAATTAAGATTCTTTAACTTCTAACAAACCAATTTCTCCATCTTCACGACGATAAATCACATTGGTTGTTTGATCTTCAACATCCACATAGATAAAGAAATCATGTCCCAACAAATCCATCTGTAGAATAGCTTCTTCCAAATCCATTGGTTTTAAATCAATTTGTTTTGAACGAACAACTCTAGATTGGACAACATTTGGATCTTCCACCAAAGCATCTGTAAATAATTGACTAGTTGCTACCTTATTTTTATTTTTACGCTCAATTTTTGTTTTATTTTTACGAATCTGACGTTCAATTTTATCGGTTACAAGGTCAATTGAACCATACATATCTTGAGACACATCTTCTGCACGAAGAGTAATAGAGCCAAGCGGAATCGTTACTTCCACTTTAGCAGTTTTTTCACGATACACCTTCAAGTTAACTCGAGCATCCAACTCTTGTTCAGCTTGAAAATACTTTTCGATCTTTTCGAGTTTAGAAACTACATAATCACGAATTGCTTCTGTTACTTCTAGGTTTTCACCACGGATACTATATTTAATCATATGAGTACCTTCTTTCTAAACATTTTTGTTTTTATGATTTTATTATAACGCTTTCATTCTATTTTTGCAAATTTTTTCCTCATCTTACAAGGGAAAATGTTTTTACATCCTCAGCACCAGCTTCTTCCAGCAGTTTCTTCACACGATTTATAGTTGTTCCTGTAGTATAAATATCATCTATAATTAGGATTTTCTTAGGAAGGCGGACTCCACTTTTAATAAAGAAAGGAAGTTCTGTCGCCAAGCGCTCTGAGCGACTTTTAGAAGAACTGGCTCGTTCTTCTCTTTTCTCTAACAAATCCAGGTACTTAAATCCTGCTGCATTGACCAAGCCCTCAACCTGATTAAATCCTCTATCAGCATATCTCCCCTTACTTAATGGAATGACTACAAATTGGTACTCTTTGTACTTTTTCAACTCCTCACTTAAAAATGAAGAAAAAACTTTTCTTAAAAGGAAGTCTCCATCAAATTTATATCGACTAAAAAAATCCTTCATAGCTTGATTGTAAGTAAAAATCGCTCTATGACTGACCTCAACTCCTTCTTTACACCAAAATTGACAATCTTGACACTTTGTTGACGAACCTGTTTTCATACAGTTTGGACAATGTTTCTCTCCAATCCTCTCAAAAGTAGAGTTACAGTCCGAACAAAGACAGGAGGCATCATTCTTCAGAAGTAAGAGACTACTGAAAGTTAAAACAGCCTTCATAGTCTGCCCACATAACAAACACTTCATAGACCCGCCTCCTTATTCATCTGTTGAATTTCCTTAATTGCCTTTTTGATTGAAGTATTTAACCCGTCATGGAAGAAAAGCAAATCCCCTGTCGGTCTATCCATGCTTCGTCCAACTCGTCCACCAATCTGAATCAAACTAGACTTGGTAAACAGACGATGATTAGCCTCTACTACGAAAACGTCCACACAAGGGAAGGTAACCCCACGCTCCAAGATTGTCGTACTGATAAGTATTGTCAGTTCTCCATCTCGAAAAGCTTGTACCTGCTCTAATCGATCTTCTGTGATAGAAGAGACAAATCCAATTTTCTCATTTGGAAATTGCTCCTGTAAGATTTCTTTTAACTGCTCCCCTTTCTTAATTTCTGAAGCAAAAATGAGTAAAGGATAAGCTGTCTTTCTCTGCTTTTCAATATAATACTTTAACTTTGGTGACAACCGACTTTTCTCTAAACAGTGATTAAAATCAGATAACCAAACTGGTTTTGGAATAATCAACGGATTTCCATGAAACCGTCTAGGCAAACTCAATCGTTTCAACTCTCCTAAACGGATCTTTCTATCTAACTCATCGGTCGAAGTCGCTGTTAAAAAGATTCTCAGCCCATTCTCCTTTACACTATTCTTGACAGCGTGGTAAAGCGTAGGATTATCAACATAAGGAAAAGCATCTACTTCATCCACTATCAGCAAATCAAAAGCTTGATAAAATTTCAATAACTGATGGGTCGTCGCAACAACTAGTGGTGTTCGAAAATACGGCTTTGATTCTCCATGTAGGAGGGCTATCTCGCAAGAAAAATCATTTTGCAGGCGCTTATACAGCTCCAAACAAACATCTATGCGAGGACTGGCCAAACACACTGCACCACCCCTATTAATCACCTTAGCCACAACTTGATAAATCATTTCTGTCTTTCCAGCCCCTGTCACCGCATGTACCAAGGTTGGCTCTTGCTTGTCTACTGCTTGAATCAGTCCCTCTGACACCTTCTCTTGAAAAGGAGTTAATTGACCACGCCATTTAAGAACATCTTGCTTCGGAAAATCCTCCTGTGGGAAATAGTATAAATCTTGATCACTCCTGACTCGCTTCATAATTAAGCACTCCCGACAATAGTAAGCACCAATGGGCAAATACCATTCTTCTAGAATAGTACTATTACAACGTTGACAGACAAGTTTCCCCTTCTCCTTTCTCATTGCTGGAAGTTTCTCCGCCAACTGACGGTCTTCTTCTGTTAATTCATTCTCAGTAAACAAACGACCGAGATAGTTTGGATTTACTTTCATACTTCTTTATTCGTAAAAACCTAGCGCTTTAGATGATTTTTTAGTACAATTAAATCATGGAATTTAGAACAATTAAAGAGGACGGACAAGTCCAAGAAGAAATCAAAAAATCCCGCTTTATCTGTCATGCCAAGCGTGTTTATAGCGAAGAAGAGGCTCGTGACTTCATTACTGCTATCAAAAAAGAACACTACAAAGCGACACATAACTGCTCTGCCTTTATTATTGGGGAACGTAGTGAAATTAAACATACAAGTGATGATGGTGAGCCTAGTGGTACTGCTGGCGTTCCCATGCTTGGGGTACTAGAAAATCATAATCTCACTAATGTCTGTGTGGTCGTGACACGCTACTTTGGTGGTATTAAACTAGGGGCTGGAGGACTAATTCGTGCTTACGCCGGCAGTGTCGCCTTAGCTGTCAAAAAAATTGGTATTATTGAAATAAAAGAACAGGCTGGCATTGCTATTCAAATGTCTTATGCTCAATACCAAGAGTATAGTAACTTTCTTAAAGAACATGATCTCATGGAGCTGGATACAAACTTTACAGATCAAGTCGATACGATGATTTATGTTGATAAAGAAGAAAAAGAAACTATTAAAGCTGCACTTGTAGAGTTTTTTAATGGAAAAATCACGTTAACTGACCAAGGTTTACGAGAAGTTGAAGTTCCTGTAAACTTATTGTAAACAATGGATAATACAGCGTTTCGTTGACATTCTCACAACTACTTTAGCGAGCAAAATAAAAAGATGCTTGAATGAAGCAATTCAAAAAGAAAACGGATAGCGTTCTCCTTTACACCTATTTACTAGAATTAGCCTATCACAATCGCTTAAAAATTAATGGCTTAGACCTGTGATATAAAAAAATCCTATCACTTCGATAGGATTTCTATATTTTACAAATGTTATAGATAGCGTTATACTAGAGATATCTTATACAAAGAGGTATTCATATGTCTATTTATAACAACATTACTGAACTAATCGGTCAAACTCCGATTGTTAAACTCAACAACATTGTGCCAGAAGGTGCTGCAGATGTCTATGTAAAACTTGAAGCATTTAACCCTGGTTCTTCTGTAAAAGACCGTATTGCTCTTAGCATGATTGAAAAAGCTGAACAAGACGGTATTCTAAAACCTGGTTCTACTATTGTTGAAGCAACAAGTGGAAACACTGGTATTGGACTTTCATGGGTAGGTGCTGCTAAAGGGTATAAAGTCGTCATCGTTATGCCTGAAACTATGAGTGTAGAACGACGTAAAATTATCCAAGCTTATGGTGCTGAACTCGTCCTAACTCCTGGTAGCGAGGGAATGAAAGGTGCTATTGCTAAGGCTCAAGAAATCGCTGCTGAACGTGATGGTTTCCTTCCTCTTCAATTTGACAATCCAGCTAATCCAGAAGTACACGAAAGAACAACAGGAGCTGAGATACTAGCTGCTTTCGGTAAAAATGGACTAGATGCCTTTGTTGCTGGAGTGGGTACCGGTGGAACGATTTCTGGTGTTTCTCATGCACTCAAATCAGCAAATTCAAACATTCAAGTTTATGCAGTGGAAGCTGATGAATCCGCCATTCTATCTGGTGAAAAACCTGGTCCTCACAAAATTCAAGGTATCTCAGCTGGATTTATTCCTGATACACTTGATACTAAAGCCTATGATGGTATCGTTCGTGTAACATCAGATGATGCTCTTGCACTCGGACGTGAAATTGGTGGAAAAGAAGGTTTCCTTGTAGGGATTTCTTCAGCTGCAGCTATCTACGGAGCCATCGAGATTGCCAAAAAATTAGGTACAGGTAAAAAAGTCCTTGCTCTAGCACCAGATAACGGTGAACGTTATCTCTCTACAGCACTCTATGAATTTGAAGTTTAGTCTCCTAAATACAATTGGCCCTTATTATAGGGCTTTTTATTTTTACCTTGAAAATAGGAAGCTCTCCCTATAGGGATCGACTGCATAGAAAAAAGGAAGCAAATTTACTTCCTTTCTATAATTAGTTATTCAAGGCTGCTGCCATTGTAGCTGCAACTTCAGCTTCAAAGTCGTTTGCAGCTTTCTCAATACCTTCACCAACTTCAAAGCGAGCGAACTCAACTACTGAAGCGTTAACTGATTCAAGATATGCTTCAACTGTCTTGCTATCATCCATGATGTATACTTGTGCAAGAAGTGTGTAAGCTTGGTCAACTTTAGTGTTGTCAAGCATGAAGCGATCCATTTTACCTGGGATAATTTTGTCCCAGATTTTTTCTGGTTTGCCTTCTGAAGCCAACTCAGCTTTAATGTCAGCTTCAGCTTGAGCAATCACTTCATCAGTCAATTGAGATTTTGATCCATACTTCAAGTGTGGTAGAGCTGGTTTGTTAACCATTGCACGGCTTTCGTTGTCTTGGTCGATAACGTGGTTCAATTGTGCCAACTCATCTTTAACGAATTGCTCATCCAATTCTTTGTAAGAAAGAACTGTTGGTTTCATCGCTGCGATATGCATTGACAATTGTTTAGCAAGTGCTTCGTCTCCACCTTCAACAACTGAAATAACACCGATACGTCCACCGTTATGTTGGTAAGCTCCAAAGTGTTGTGCGTCTGTTTTTTCAATCAATGCAAAGCGACGGAATGAGATTTTTTCTCCGATAGTTGCTGTTGCAGATACGTATGCAGCTTCAAGAGTTTCACCTGAAGGCATTGTCAAAGCAAGAGCTTCTTCATTGTTAGCAGGTTTTCCTTCAGCAATAACTTTAGCTGTGGTATTTACCAATTCAACAAATTGAGCATTTTTCGCAACGAAGTCAGTTTCAGCGTTTACTTCAATAACTGCTGCAACATTACCGTTAACATAAACACCAGTCAAACCTTCTGCAGCAACACGGTCAGCTTTCTTAGCTGCCTTAGCCATACCTTTTTCACGAAGCAATTCAATCGCTTTTTCGATGTCACCGTCTGTTTCTACAAGCGCTTTTTTAGCGTCCATAACACCGGCACCAGATTTTTCACGCAACTCTTTTACAAGTTTAGCTGTAATTTCTGCCATTTTTATTCTCCTATATTTTTTAAAAATAGGAGAGCCGGGCTAAGCCCCGCCCTCCTAGGTAATTACTATTTATATGAATTAAGCGTTGTCGCCTTCTACAACTTCAACGATCTCTTCAATTGAATCTGCTTGAGTTTCTGAAGCTGCAAATGCTGCTTCAACCGCTACTGCATCTTCACCTTGACGTCCTTCAATGATAGCGTCAGCCAATTTAGCTGTGATCAATTTAACAGCGCGGATAGCATCATCGTTAGCTGGGATGATTACATCGATATCATCTGGATCAGTGTTTGTGTCAACCATCGCTACAACTGGGATTCCCAATTTCTTAGCTTCTTTAACAGCGATTTGCTCTTTATGTGGGTCAACTACGTACATCACATCTGGAATACGAGGCATATCTTCGATACCACCCAAGAATTTTTCAAGACGTGCACGTTGTTTGTTAAGAAGTGCAACTTCTTTCTTAGGAAGAACTTCGAAAGTTCCATCTTCTTCCATACGTTTGATTTCTTTCAAACGAGCGATACGTTTTTGGATTGTTCCCCAGTTTGTAAGAGTTCCACCCAACCAACGGTGGTTGATGAAGTATTGACCTGAACGTACTGCTTCTTCAGCAACTGCATCAGCTGCTTGTTTCTTAGTACCAACGAACAATACAACTGCATCGTTAGCTGCCGCATCACGCATGAAGTCGTATGCTTGGTCAGCGTATTTTACAGTTTGTTGCAAGTCGATAACGTGGATTCCGTTACGTTCTGTAAAGATGTATTTAGCCATCTTAGGGTTCCAGCGACGAGTTTGGTGACCAAAGTGTACACCAGCCTCAAGAAGTTGTTTCATTGAAATTACTGCCATGAGTATTTCTCCTTTTTGTTTTTTTCCTCTTCTTGACTTCAACTCGCAAAACGACCCAAGGGCAACTGCTTCACAATTCATCAAGAATGAGTATTATCGTTCACACGACAATTTTTATTCTACCATACTTTTTCGATATTTTCAAGCTATTTTGATGGGATTTTTAATCGTTATTGTCTCTGGTAAAACCTAAAAAAGAGGGCTCTATTCGAGTCCCTCTCTCTAATTAGTCTGCATAAATATATGTCACAAAACCTTCAGAAGTCGTTGTTGGATTAAACCATCCACGGTGGTTTCCAAGTGTGCGATTACCTGCATAGTTTGATTCTGATACTTGAATACTTGTTGATGATGAAACAGCTGTAACTACTGCTACGTGTCCATATCCACCATCATTCCAACATGCAATCGCACCAACTTGAGGTGTTGAACCTGTACGGAAGCCTGCTGCTGCTGCACTTGTAGCCCACTGTGCTCCATTACCCCAGTAGTCTCCAGCCCAAGGTGCCAAGGTTTTTACTCCCCATGTACATTCACCAATTGGATAAGTTGAGGCATTTGTGTTATATGTTGGACGTACTTTAGCCTGAACAGGTGCTACTGCAGATTCAGATACTGCTTGTACCTGTGCTGCTAGGTTTGTATTACCTGAAGCAAGTACTGATTGTTGTTGGCTAGCTTGTTTTTCTTTATAAGCCGCTTCTGCTGCTGCTGCTGCACGAGCCTCTGCCTCAGCAGCTGCTTTTTGTTCTAATAGACTTGCTTTTTCCCCTTCAGCTGTCGCTTTCTCAGCAGCAAGATTTAATTCTGCAGCCTTCAACTCAGCTTGTTTCGTTGTTAGAGCTTGTGCATCATCAGACAACTTCTGTTGATTTGCAATAACTGTATTAATTGCGTCATTGTTTGCCACTTGCTTCTCAGAAATAGCTTTTTTATCTGCCTTTTGTTGTTCTAACATTTTGTTGTTTGCAGATACGATTTCACTCATTGCAGCAACACGTGAAATAGCTTCTGTAATTGATTTTGAGTTTACGATTGTATTGATGTAGCTAGTTGCGGCTCCATTTGTTTGAGCACTACGAGCTTGTTTTTCCAAAGATTGGTTACGAGAAACAATGTTTTTAGAAAGTTCTGTAATCTCACCCTCGAGTTTCTTAGATTCTGCTTGTAATCTATCATTTTCAGCTTGCAAGTTTGATTGCTCTGCTTGAATAGCAGATACTTGCTCCTGAATTTGATCAACTTGTTTTTGGGCTTCTTCTTGTTGTGCTGTTAAGTTACTAATTTTATTATCTTGAGCAGCAATTTTGTCATCAGTCGTTTCTGCATGCGCAGTTGTTAAAACAGCTACTTGAGAAACCATTACTGTACTTAATAAAAGTGACGCTAAGATTTTTTTCTTCATATTACGTAGATACTCCTTCTTTTAAAGACAATACTAGTATACCAAAAAAGGCCTAATGAATATTACGCCTTTGTTACATTTTTGTTTCTTTCTTATAGATAATATCTTTCAAAAATAAATTGAAAAACAGTAATCCATAAAAAATTTAAAATCATCGTCGGTACCAAGCTATAGACTATAAAAATCGACATGTTATCCACTGTCAGCCCTACCATAAGAGCCAAAAGATAACTACCCATTTCAAACAGGAAGGTCAGGACAATCATGGCTAGCATTCTTGTCCAACGATTCAACAAAATAACACTATTCAATTTATGAAGAAGGGCTCCCAATAAGATAAATAAGAGAGTTGCGATCCCTATTAGATGGAAAAAGTAAACATCGTAAACCAAGCCTATCACAAAACAATAGACTAGGTAGAAATACTCTGATACTTCAATCGTCTCAAATAAGAGAAACAAAAATAGAAAATGACTAGCCAACTGCACGTGGGGAAAAAATGAGCCCAGAAGCTGACTAATATGGGCATCAATTAGAACAAAGAAAGGAAGCAATAAAAATACTCCAACCCGCTTCAACTGTCTCATTATGAATTCCCCACTAATTCTATCACATTCACATTATGAGTATCTGCACTTAATTTAACAGTTACTTCTCGTGTCAAGTAGTCCGTACTATGCGTTGTGGCAACCACTTCACCAACAGGAATATCCGCAACGTTAAAGTTTCCTAATCCCCCCGTTGTCACCTTATCGCCTGTACTAATATCGCTATTGCTATTTAATTGACTAATTTTAAGAACTTCATTTTCCTTGTCATAGCCAACAATAATCCCATAAATTGTAGTAGAACCATGTTGAATTTTAACAGAAATCTTATCAGCATTTTCCGTATTTGTCAGAAGGTTAACCATGGTAGAGTTGTCCTCTACTTTTGAGACACTCCCAATCAAGCCACCATTTGCAATGGCTAACATATTTTCAGAAACCCCTTTTGATTTACCTGCATCCAGGGTCAATTCCTGCTTCCAAGATACTGGAGAACGCGTAATAACATCTGCTGCTAAAGTCTTTGTAGCTTGCAATTTGGACTTCATATCAAGCAATTGGCGCAGTTGTTCATTTTCTGTCTTTAAACTTTCCGCCTCATTTGATTTAACTTCTAATTGGTAAATCTGTTTCTTCAAACTTTCATTTTCATTATAAGTTCGTGTTAAATGAGCCAAATCTGATTTGACAGAATCAAACCACTGAAAAGGTTTTTGAACAACTCTATCAACCAATGAGATTCCATCTCCTAATTTTGTCACAATTGTACTTGAATAAGTCGTCGCTAAGAGAGCTGACACAAGCAAAACAGTGACAAAAACAATAATGACATATTTTGATTTTTTAAAACGGTTCATATCCCTACCTTTATATCAAAAACTGTTACAGTAACTTTTATCAATTCCTGAAAGCTACTAAGATTTTAAGAAAAATAAACAACAACCCAGTACGAGAATAACAAGAATGGTCAGCGTATCCTTTAGAGTCCATTTCAGTTGTCGATATTGACTTCTGCCTTTTCCACCCTGATACCCACGCGCTTCCATAGCGATAGCCAAGGAATCTGCACGTTTTAAACTTGTTGCAAAAAGAGGAATCAAAATGGGAATCATAGCCTTCACCTTTTGAACAATGCTTCCTTCACCAAAATCCACTCCACGCGCTTTCTGTGCATTCATAATCCGCGTCGTATCATCCATTAAGGTCGGAACAAAACGCAAACTCATAGATAGCATTAAGCCAATTTCATGAACTGGAACTTTCACACGCTTTAAAGGCGCTAATAAAGCTTCGACAGCTGAGGCCAAACTTAAGGGCATGGTCGTTAAGGTTAACAAAGTTGAAAAGAAAATAATCAATACAAAGCGACAAAAGATAATTCCAACTTGTTGCAAAGCATAATCTGTGATTCTCACAAACGAAAACTCAAATAAAACATTCCCATTAGAAATGAAAAACAGTTGAAAAATAGTTGTGAAGGCAATCAAGAAAAACATAGATTTCAAGCCCTGAATAAAGAATGAAAGAGATACTCCTGACAAAGCAATAAATATCCCTGTCGCTATAAAAAGAATTAGATTCGTCAAGGGATTATTAGCCCAGAAAACAATTAAAATCAGTAGCATCATAGCAAGTAATTTACTACGCGGATCCAATCGGTGAACAATCGAATCCCCTGGGATATAACGCCCCAAAATCATACTATCCATTTAGCGACTCCTTGAACTCCTCTATCTTAATCGGTAATCGTTTAAATGACACGCCTCTATCCGCCAATCGTTTACAAAAGGATGTAATTTTAGGCACTCCCAACTGCACTTCTTCCATAAAGACAACATCTTGAAAGACATCACTTGGTTTACCACCCTTAACTAAACGTCCCTTTTCCATCACATAGACTTGATTTGCATATTCAGCAACATCATCCATCAAATGCGTTACCAAGACAATGGTCATCCCTGACTGATGGAGTTTTTTGAACAAGTTCATCAACTCTTTTCTTCCCAGAGGATCCAGGCCTGCTGTGGGTTCATCTAAGACTAATATGGCTGGTTCCATGGCAAGTATACCTGCAATGGCCACACGTCTCATTTGTCCACCTGATAGCTCAAACGGACTGCGATTAAAAAGTGATTCATCAATTCCAACCAAAGTCAGTTTCTCACGCGCAATCTGCTCCGCATCTTCTTCAGAAACTCCAAAATTTTGCGGTCCAAAAGCAACGTCTTTCAAAACCGTTTCTTCAAAAATCTGATTTTCAGCAAACTGAAATACCAAGCCAACCTGTTTTCTAATTTGACGAATATCTTTGTTTTTAGAAGTCGAAGTGATTAAGGTATCAAAAACTCGCACAGTTCCTTGACTTGGCACCAATAAACCATTTAAGAGTTGTAAAATAGTTGATTTGCCACTACCTGTATGCCCAATTAAAGCCGTATAAGAACCATCTTCAATCGTCAAAGAAACATTCGACAAAGCTGTTGAAGCTAAGGGAGTCCCTTCTTGATATATAAAATTCACATTTTCTAGAGCAATTCCCATAGCTTATCCTCTAGCTCACTTTCTGTCAAATAATTTTCAGGTAAATCATAGCCATTCTGGCTCAAAGAATGTTTTAATTGATTGGCAAAAGGATCGTCTAATCCAATTTGATCTAAATCATTTCGAGAGAAAAGTTCTCTTGGACTGCTGGTTGATTCAATTTCCCCTTTTTTCATGACCAATACACGATCACTCATGGCGACTTCTTCCAAATCATGGGTAATGGAAATGACCGTCATATCATAGTCTTTTCGAATTCCTTTTACTGTATCAATCAGTTCTCTACGACCCTCAGGATCCAACATACTCGTTGCTTCATCTAGGATTAGAATAGCTGGTCTTAGGGCTACAACACCTGCAATAGCCACACGTTGCTTTTGACCACCCGATAGACGCGCCGGCTCTCTCTTTTTAAAGTCCAACATACCAACCAAATCCAGAGCTTCTTCCACTCTCTTTTTCATTTCTTGACGAGAAAGTCCTTGATTTTCCAAACCAAAGGCAACATCATCTTCAACAGTCGCTCCAACAAATTGATTATCTGGATTTTGAAAAACCATACCGATTTGACGGCGTATATCCCAAACATTTTCCTCAGTCAGTCGTTGGCCATCAATTACAATCTCTCCGGATTCTGCTTCCAGTAAGCCATCAATTAATCGAACCGTCGTTGATTTACCACTACCATTATGCCCTACAATCGAAAGCCATTCTCCACGTTTCACGTGAAACGTAATATCCTTCACATCGTAGTATTTCTGATTTTCTTTATAGCGAAAAGAAAGATTTTTTACATCAATTATTGATTTCATTTCGAACCAAATGTCCCTTTAAATACATAGGCACTACCCTTGAAATAATCATAGCCAGAGTAGATAGTGAAAAACAAGGCTACATAAAGTAGAACTTGACCAAGCAAAGTCCAATGTAATAGCAAGAAAATAATCGCAAACATCTGACTGAAAGTTTTAATTTTCCCAGGCATTGCTGCTGCTAAAACCGTTCCACCAGTTTCAACCAATAAAAGCCTTAAACCTGTCACAGCCAACTCACGACAGATAATCACTGCAACAATCCAAGCAGGAGCCATACCTAACTCAATCAGCATAATAAAAGCCGACATAACTAGTAATTTATCCGCCATGGGATCTGCAAATTTACCAAAATTACTGACCACATTCCATTTACGAGCTAAATATCCGTCTAAATAATCTGTAATACTGGCAATAGCAAAGATAATAGCCGCTACCATATGACTCTCTATCGAATTTCCTATCGTTAAAATAAAGATAAAAATAGGTATAAAGAGAATTCGACCTATTGTTAAGAGATTGGGAATTTTTTCTTTTTTCATTCGTTTTTCCTTAATTTTTAGTAAAGGTTACAGTGATTTGTCCAGTCTGCGCTGTTAATTTCGATAAATCAACAGTCTGATTATCTACTGTCAAAGTAACACCTTTTACAACACCTAACGTAATTGTTACAGGATTTTTTGTTGCAACTGTTGCTTCTGCACTTTTATTATCCGGTGATAAGGTTACACCGCCCTCAAGTTCGCTTTCTGAAACGCTGATCCAACTTGTAACATCTGAAACTGCCAATTGCAATTTAACTGTTTCCTTACTTGTCTTATAAGCGATTTCTACATGATTTCCTTCACCTGATACACTTATAGCTGATTCTACACTAGAAGAACTGCTAGATGAACTACTACTTGAGGAGTGGGGAACAGAGCTAGTTGAACTTATTGAACTTGTTGATTGAACCACACTGTAATTAGAAAGAGAAGACCCCTCTGGTTGAGTTTGAATATAGTTCCAAACATAATAGGTCACAAAAATTAAAATCGATAAGGCGAAAAGGATAAAATAAAATAAAGGTAAAAAGGATGTTTTTTTCTTCTTTTTCTTACTTGAACGTCTACGACCTGTCAACTCATCTTCATCAACATCTACTTCCTCATAAGTAATCATACTCCCAGAATCATAAGCATCCAAAACAATTTGGTCATCTAACTCAACAGCCCATGCATATTTTCTCAAGAAAGAACGCGTGTAAAAAGGACTTGGAAGTTGATCGAAATCGTCTGCTTCCATTGCTTCCAACATATCTAACTGGATTTCTGTTTTTTTCTGCAATTCATCTAAACTCAATCCCTGATTGATTCTAGCTAATCGTAAAACCTCACCAATTGTTTTTTTCCTCATACTTGTCATCCCTTCTTTCTAGTGTCTATTATGATAGGTTACTACGATGGGAATATTGTAAAATCAACTATATCCCCTTCATCTATTAAGTGATGCCCTGCTTCAAGGACATCCTCTAAAGTAATTTCCTGTAAAATCTTTGGTAAATCAAAAATTGTCTCACCATGTTCAAAAGCATCATATTGCGTTGCAATAAATTCAAGAGAGTTCATGCTACTGAAAAATTCTCCAAACATCTCTCTTTTGATAATATCTAAATGATCCTCTGTAATATCTAAATCCTTTGTAAAATTACGAATGGCCTTCCTAAATTGATGAGATAAAGCAACTGGCTCTTTTGTATCCATTGTCAACATAATAAAATGAAAGCGACTTGTTACTTCAATTTCAAGAGATAGGGACGCATCTATTTTACCTGATTCATATAACTTTTGAAAACGATCCGAAGTCCAACCAAACATCATTGCAAACAATAATTTTAATAAAATATGATGTCGATAGCAATCCGCTTCAGCCACTTCTCGCTTACCTCTAATCCCAATCGCTAATTTAGGAGAAGACACTTCCATTCTCATACTGTCTGTTTGCTTTACATCTTGTAAAACAAACTTCTCTCTTGTTACTTCCTGAACATCTAAATCTTTCAGTTCTTTTCTTTCAAAGTAACCCTGAACTAGCTCTACATCAAAATTACCAACTAAAAACAGAGACATGTTTACAGATTTGTAAAACCTTGTAAAATTTTCTTGCAAATTAGTTAGATTGATTTGGGAAATGGACTCCTTACTTCCAACTATATCAGTTGCTAAAGGAGTACCAGGATATAAATTCGCTAAGGTTGAAAAGAATAAACACGAATCTGGATCATCTTGATACATTTCTCGTTCTTGCTGGATAATATCCTGCTCTCTCAAAATGGAAGCTTCAGTAAAGTGTGCTGATGTTACCAATTCATCAAGTAAATCTAAATTCTCTAAGAGATAATCCGTCGATGAAAAAAGATAGTTTGTTTTTGTAAAGCTTGTAAAGGCATTACTATCTGCACCTATACTCGTAAAAGCCGACATCAAATCGCTAGAATCTTCCCTCTCAAATAATTTATGTTCAAGAAAATGAGCAATTCCTGCAGGATGTTGTTTTACATCTCCGTCAACTTCTGTGACAAGCATATCTACCGATCCAAACTGTACAGTTACACTCCCGTAAACCTCTTTAAATTCCTTTTTAGGCAAAAGAGCTACTGTCAATCCGTTTGCCAAACGAGTTCGATAAACCATTTCTTTTACAGCTGGATAGTATTTTTCTTCAAAAACAACCTTTGTCATTCTATTCCTTCCATAAAGTAAATCGCCTGTAGTTTCACATTATTAGCTGCTCTACAAATATCATCTTTGTCAACTTGCTCGAGTTTTGCAATCCAACTTTTAAAGTCTGCTGAAGATTTTCCAAGTAAGGCATTTTGATAAGCACGTTCAATCAATGAAGATTGATTATCTTGAGAAAGTAACAACGACCGATGAATCATTTCCTTGGTCTGCTCTAATTCAAGTTCTGTAAAATATCCTTTTTTTAAATCAATCAGTTGATTATTCATCATTTTACGAGTCTGGTTCCGATTTTCTCGATTGATACCAGCATACATCCTCAAGAATCCACTAAACAAATCAAGCTGACTTGAAATGGTATAAGCCAATCCAGCATTTTCACGGACATTTGTAAAGAGCTTAGAATGAGCAAATCCACCAAGTAAACCATTCATTACAATCATGGGTAAATGTTGCTCATTACCATATTCAGCAGAGCAATGATAGCCTAATTCCAAAATGGATTGTCCCACATTTTTCCGAACCACACCTTCCTGAAGGATATTGGAATAAGGTTGACAATACTGGACCTTCACATCTCCTTCTCGACCTTTAAAGGCAAATGATTCTAATACATTTTGAATTTCAACCTCATTAAAATCACCTAGGAAAAAGAAATCGATTCGATCATTGGCCAAAAATTCTTGGAAACAAGAATAAGAACTTTGTGGAATTTCAGCTAAAATACGATTTCGTAAATCACTATATTCCAATTGGAGACGTTCGTCATGAAAAAATAATTTATCCAATTCTTTATGTGTAAAATAAAAAGAATCATCCATATCAGCTGCTAAACTTGCTAGCAATTGTTTTTTCTCAATTTCAAATAAGGCCGGATCAAACCCATTATCAACTACTACAGGTGAGAAAAGAGTTTCTTTTACTAGTTCCAAAACCTGTGAAGTTAACACATTTTTCCTACTTAAAAACTCATCACGAACATAGGTAAATGTCAATTCTATAATGTGGCTTTGCCCTCTTCTGAAACAATTGGTTGACATATCTGTACCGTATAGACTGGCCAAATGTCTTCTCAAAGCTTGAGAAGTAGGGTACATCAAATTAGCAGTCTCTAGCATACTCGCACTCAACATGCGACCTGCAATCGTATCAAGAGATAATGGAGCTGTAAAACGCACGGTGATTTTGTTCGTTTTAAACTTTTTTGATTGGATAAAATGTGTTGAAATTCCATGCACTAACTCCATGATTTACCTCCTTATATACAGACTTCTATTATATCACGAAAACCTGAAATTTTCTTGTTCTCTGTAACACTTTTGAAATAAAAATCGCTTACATTTCTCCCTGTTTCTCTCACTATTTTTAGGAAAATATGGTATAATACCAAAGATTGAGGTGAATTATGGAATACAAATTATTTGAAGAATTTATTACCCTCCAAGCACTACTCAAAGAACTTGGAATCACACATAGCGGAGGAGCTATCAAATCCTTTCTCTCTGAACATTCTGTTTACTTTAATGGGGAATTAGAGAGTCGTCGCGGTAAAAAACTTCGTATTGGCGATAAAATTGACATCCCTGACATGAATATTGACATTTTGTTGACACAACCTACTTCTGAGGAGCAAGATGAATACCAAGCTGATAAAGTTGAAAAAGAACGAATCGCTAAACTTGTTAAGGAGATGAATAAAGGAATAAAAAAAGACAAATCGAAACTTTCTTCATCACCCAAAAGCAAACAAGCTCCGCGATTCCCTGGTAGATAATCATGTGGCTACAACACCTATCTCTTAAAACTTTTCGTAACTACAAAGAGACGAAAATAGACTTTAATCCTAAATTAAATATCTTTTTAGGACGCAATGCACAAGGTAAAACAAATATGTTAGAGGCTATCTATTTTTTAGCCTTAACACGTAGTCATCGAACTCGAACCGATAAAAATCTCATTCATTTTGATGAGGAACAACTTCATCTTTCAGGTCTTATTCAGAAAAAAACGGGATCCATTCCTCTAGAAATAGAACTAACACAAAAAGGCCGTGTAACAAAAGTTAATTACTTAAAACAGGCACGACTTTCAGATTATGTAGGACACATGAATGTTGTCTTATTTGCTCCTGAAGATTTACAACTAATTAAAGGAGCACCTTCAGTTCGACGAAAATTCATTGATATGGAGCTTGGACAAATTAAGCCAATCTATTTATCAGATTTAACCAATTATAACCATATTCTTAAGCAAAGAAATACCTATCTAAAATCAGCTCAAAAAATAGATGAAACCTTCCTTTCAGTACTAGATGATCAGCTAATTGATTATGGATGTCGTGTAATGAATCACCGCTTAGATTTCATAAAAAAACTAGAGCATTTTGGCCGTAAGAAACATTTTGAACTCTCTAATCAGATTGAAGAGTTGTCAATAGCCTATCAATCTTCTGTAAAGCCAACTGACAAAGAAGACTTATCAGAATCTTTCAAAATTGCTTTAGAAAAAAGTAGGTCCAGAGATTTATTTAAAAAGAACACCGGTGTTGGTCCTCATCGAGATGACATTTCTTTTTATATAAATGGGATGGATGCTAGTTTCGGAAGTCAAGGCCAACATCGTAGTCTCGTCCTTTCTATAAAATTAGCAGAAATCGAATTAATGGAAAGTATTACTACAGAATCTCCGATATTATTACTTGACGATGTCATGAGTGAACTCGACAACACTAGACAGTTAAAATTATTAGAAACGATTTCTCATTCAATCCAAACCTTTATTACAACAACAAGCTTAGATCATCTTCAAAATCTACCAGAAAATCTAAGTATTTTCACTATTCAGGACGGTAAAGTTGCTGTAAATAAAACTTGACAATATTGTAAAAGAACTCCTGTTTTCACGGGAGTTCTTTTCATTTTTTTACATAGAATAATTTGGTGCCTCATTCGTAATTTGTACATCATGAGGATGGCTTTCTTTCAAACCAGCACCAGACATTTCAATAAATTGAGCATTATCGTGTAGTTCTTTAAGGTTAGCTGCACCACAGTAACCCATACCAGAGCGAATACCACCAATCATTTGGAAGACGATATCAGCTGCCGCTCCTTTATAAGCAACACGGCCTTCAATTCCTTCTGGAACAAGTTTGTTTGCTTCATTGACAGAACCTTGGAAATAACGATCGCTTGAACCTTTCTTCATTGCTGCGATTGATCCCATACCACGGTAAGTCTTGAATTTACGTCCTTGGAAGATTTCAGTTTCACCTGGTGCTTCGTCTGTTCCAGCAAACATTGATCCAAGCATAACAGCGTTTCCACCTGCAGCAAGGGCTTTTACAATATCTCCAGAATACTTGATTCCACCGTCAGCAATGATCGTTTTACCGTATTCACGCGCAACAGCTGCAGCATCGTAGATAGCTGTTACTTGCGGAACACCAACACCAGCAATCACACGAGTTGTACAGATAGAACCTGGACCAATCCCAACCTTAACAACGTCTACACCTGCTTCATAAAGGGCACGTGCACCTTCAGCAGTAGCAATATTTCCAGCAATCAAAGTACGATCTGGGAAGTGAGCACGAATCTCAGCAATTTTACGCAAGACACCTGCAGAATGACCATGTGCAGTATCAATAACAATCGCATCCGCTCCTGCTTCAAAAAGAGCCTCTGCACGTTCAAATGTATCTGAAGTAACACCTACTGCACCTGCAACTAGTAGACGACCAAACTCATCTTTAGCAGCATTTGGAAACTCAATAACTTTTTCAATATCTTTGATAGTAATCAAACCAGAAAGACGACCTTCTTCATCTACCAACGGAAGCTTTTCAATACGGTGTTCTTGAAGAATGCTCTCAGCTATTGCAAGATCTGTACCCACAGGAGCAGTCACAAGATTTTCACTAGTCATATGGTTTGAAATTGGTTGATTATAATCTGAAATAAAACGAAGATCTCGGTTTGTCAAAATACCAACCAATTTACGATTTTCAAGTGTTTCAACAACTGGAACACCACTGATGCGGTAACGACCCATAAGCTCATCTGCTTCAGCAATTGTATGTTCAGGCGTCAAGAAGAAGGGATCAATAATAACTCCATTTTCAGAACGTTTTACCTTACGAACCTCGTCTGCTTGTTGAGCAATTGACATGTTTTTATGGATAACTCCGAGACCGCCTGCACGAGCAATAGCAATGGCCATTTGACTCTCTGTAACTGTGTCCATGGCAGCGGTAATAATTGGGATATTTAAAGTCAAATTATCTGCCAATTTAGTTGTTAAATCAGCATCGTTAGGCAACACATGACTTTCAGCTGGAATAAGCAATACATCATCAAAGGTAAAACCTTTTTTCAAAAATTTAGTGTCCCAATTAGACATTCGAAGTTTCCTCTTTTCTTTCTTTTTGAGCTTGACTCTTTTTATATTGTATCTATCATACCATTCTATAAAAATTTGTCAAATGTTACAGGGGTAAATAAAAAACTATCTTTTCTTTGAGATAGAAATGATAGTTTCTTGTAAAATAAACTTAGTTAAAGTAATGAAGTCCCATTGCTCCTTTAACCTCAGATAGGGTTTGACCTGCAACTTCACGCGCTCTTTCACTACCTTTTTGAAGCATATTATAAACTTCTCCCATATCCTTAGCAAATTCAATACGGCGCTCACGAATAGGACCCAGTTCACGTTCTAATATTTCAAGTAGATAACGCTTGGTCTTCACATCACCAAGACCACCTCGTTGATAATGTTCTTTCATGTCAGCAATTTCTTGAGCATCTTCTGGACGACCAAAAACATCTAGATAATGGAAAACCATATTTCCTTCAATTTTACCTGGATCCTCAACGCGGATATGATCTGGATCTGTATACATACTCATTACTTTTTTACGCAAAGTATCCGCATCATCAGCTAAATAAATACCATTATTGAGTGATTTAGACATTTTAGCATTTCCATCTAAACCAGGTAAACGCCCTGCTCTCTCATTTTCTGGATAAATACCTTCCGGTTCTACCAAGACATCACAGTTATATGCATTGTTAAAAGAACGAACAATTTCACGAGTTTGCTCAATCATTGGTTTCTGATCTGTCCCAACAGGAACATAATCAGCTTTGAAAGCTGTGATGTCAGCTGCTTGAGCTATTGGATAGACCAAGAATCCTGTCGGAATGCTTTCTCCAAATCCTTTCTGAGCAATTTCTGTCTTGACAGTTGGATTACGCTCCAGACGTGCTAATGAAACCAGATTCATATAATACATAGACAACTCAGCCAACTCTGGAATCTGACTTTGAATAAAAATAGTTGACTTACTTGGATCCAATCCAACTGCAAGGTAATCCAAAGCCACATTTCCGATAGACTCTACAATGGTTTGAGGATCTTTGGCATGATCTGTCAAGGCTTGTTGGTCAGCCAAGAACACAAACATATCATACTTATCCTCTTCCTGTAATAATACTCGATTTTTGAGACTTCCAACATAATGTCCAATATGCAATTTTCCTGTTGGACGGTCTCCTGTTAAAATAATGGGTTTAGTCATTTTGTTCTCCTTCGATATAGTCCCTTCAATTATAGCATTTTTTTAATGAAATAACCGCAATTTATCAAAATAAATCAACCTTACTATTCACGGATTTGTGTAAAGTATAATGTAAATATAATTTACACAAAATTGACAGATAAAAATTTGAATATTTCCGTATTTTCTAGTAGAATAAATATATTACACATATAGGAGAAAAACATTGCTTACAGTATCTGATGTTTCACTACGTTTTAGTGATCGCAAACTTTTTGATGATGTCAATATCAAATTTACAGAAGGAAATACTTATGGATTAATCGGTGCTAATGGTGCCGGAAAATCAACCTTTTTAAAAATTTTAGCTGGAGATATCGAACCTACTACTGGTCACATCTCTCTTGGTCCAGATGAACGTCTCTCTGTTCTCCGTCAAAATCACTTTGACTATGAAGATGAACGTGCCATTGATGTTGTTATCATGGGAAATGAAAAACTTTATAGCATCATGAAAGAGAAAGATGCCATCTACATGAAGGAAGATTTCTCAGACGAGGACGGGGTTCGTGCTGCCGAACTCGAAGGAGAGTTTGCCGAACTTGGAGGTTGGGAAGCAGAGAGTGAAGCCTCTCAACTCCTTCAAAACCTAAATATCCCAGAAGAATTACACTACCAAAACATGAGCGAATTGGCCAACGGTGAGAAAGTAAAGGTTCTCCTTGCCAAAGCACTTTTTGGTAAACCTGATGTTCTTCTTTTGGACGAGCCTACCAACGGTTTGGATATCCAATCGATTACTTGGTTAGAAGACTTCTTGATTGACTTTGATAACACAGTTATCGTAGTATCCCACGACCGTCACTTCTTAAACAAAGTATGTACTCACATGGCCGACCTTGACTTTGGAAAAATCAAACTCTATGTCGGAAACTACGACTTCTGGAAGGAATCTTCTGAGCTTGCTGCTAAATTGCTAGCAGACCGTAATGCAAAAGCAGAGGAAAAAATTAAGCAATTGCAAGAATTCGTAGCTCGTTTCTCTGCCAATGCTTCTAAATCAAGACAAGCAACATCACGTAAGAAAATGCTTGATAAGATTGAACTTGAAGAAATTGTACCATCTAGTCGTAAATATCCATTTATCAACTTTAAAGCGGAACGTGAGATTGGTAATGATCTCTTGACAGTAGAAAATCTAACTGTAAAGATTGATGGTGAGACTATTTTAGATAATATCAGCTTTATCTTACGTCCAGGTGATAAGACAGCTCTTATTGGACAAAATGATATCCAAACGACTGCATTGATTCGTGCAATCATGGGAGATATTGACTATGAAGGAACTGTCAAGTGGGGAGTTACTACTAGTCAATCTTACCTTCCAAAAGATAACTCAGCTGATTTTGCAGGGGGAGAATCAATCCTTGACTGGTTGCGTCAATTCGCAAGTAAAGAAGAAGATGACAATACTTTCCTACGTGGTTTCCTCGGTCGTATGCTCTTCTCTGGAGATGAGGTTAACAAACCTGTCAACGTCTTATCAGGGGGAGAAAAAGTCCGCGTCATGCTTTCAAAACTCATGCTCTTGAAATCAAATGTCCTTGTACTTGATGATCCAACCAATCACTTAGACTTGGAATCTATCTCAAGCTTGAATGATGGATTGAAAAACTTTAAAGAATCAATCATCTTTGCCAGCCATGACCACGAGTTTATTCAAACTCTAGCTAACCATATCATTGTCTTGTCTAAAAATGGCGTCATCGATCGTATTGATGAAACCTACGATGAATTCCTAGAAAATGCAGAAGTACAAGCAAAAGTTAAAGAACTTTGGAAAGACTAAATAAAACTTCAAAACTCAGTTGGGGTAACCAGCTGAGTTTTCTAACATTTTATGAGGTAACATGAAATTATTTTTTAAAACATATTGGATCTATTTTGTTTCTTTCATCATTCCCATAATCATTATGATAGGAGTATATCTATCTCAAGGTATCTACTGGAATAGTGACAACTCTCCTCTATTAGGAGATGGCTTTCATCAATACATTATTTTTGATGTAGCCTTACGAAATATCCTACATGGAAATGGTAGTCTGTTTTACACCTTTACAAGTGGCCTCGGATTAAATTTCTATGCCCTATCTAGTTATTACTTGGGTAGTTTCTTTTCACCACTAGTTTACTTTTTTGATCTAACGAATATGCCAGATGCTGTCTATCTGACAACTCTCTTAAAATTTGGATTGATTGGACTGTCAACTTACTTTAGTTTAAATAATTTATTTCAATTGATTCCTAAGCCTTTAAAACTAGCTTTATCTACTTCATATGCTCTGATGAGTTTCTCTGTCAGTCAATTAGAGATAAAAACCTGGCTAGATGTTTTTATCTTGATTCCTTTAATTATCACTGGTTTACACCTACTTATAACTGAAAAGAAATTCTTATTATACTTTACAAGTCTGTCAATCTTATTTATCCAAAACTATTATTTTGGCTACATGACAGCATTGTTTCTTATTTTCTGGTATCTCTGTCAAATTTCTTGGAACTTTAAAACTCGAAAATCATCTTTTCTTGATTTCATAGTTATCTCCTTTTTAGCTGGTACGGCTAGTTTGATTATGACTCTTCCCACTCTGTTTGATTTACAGACACATGGGGAAAAATTGACTGAAGTTACAAAGTTTCAAACTGAAAGTAGCTGGTGTCTTGATCTTTTTGCTAAGCAATTCATTGGTTCCTTTGATACAACAAAGTATGGGGCTATTCCAATGATTTTTGTAGGACTACTTCCCTTTATTTTGACCATTTTATTTTTTACACTGAAATCCATTAAGTTTCACGTGAAACTTATCTATGCAATCTTCTTTGCATTTCTAATTGCAAGCTTTTATATAGAAGCTCTTGATTTATTTTGGCAAGGCATGCATACTCCAAACATGTTTTTACATCGCTATGCTTGGATTTTCTCTACCTTGTTAATTTACACAGCAGCGGAAGTCTTAAATCGTCTGAAAGAAATTAAAATCTGGAATTTTTTAGTTTCGCTTTTTCTTATAGTAACAGGATTTTTAGCTACCATCTATCTAAAATCACATTATTCTTTTTTAACAGATTTGAATATTCTGCTTACTCTTGAATTTTTGGTTGTCTATTCGCTTTTACTCCTTGCAGTTATCAAAAAGTTTGTCTCTGTAAATCTATTTGCCATTCTAATCTCTTTATTTATAATGATTGAAATAAGTTTAAATGCTTCATCTCAAATAGATGGAATTGCTAAAGAATGGGGATTTGCTTCTCGAAGTGCATATAATCGAGATATCCCAGCTATGGAATCTTTCTCAACATATATTGGAAATCAATTTACTCGTACTGAGAAACTACAAACTCAGACAGGAAATGACAGTATGAAATTCAACTACAATGGAATCTCTCAATTTTCATCTGTTCGAAATCGTTCAGCAAGCTCTACTTTGGATAAACTTGGGTTTAAATCCTCTGGGACTAATCTCAATCTCCGCTATGCCAATAATAGTATTTTGGCTGATAGTTTATTTGGCATCCAGTACAATATCTCAGAAAACCCTATTGATAAGTATGGTTTCCAAGATGTATATCAAAAAGATAATCTTACCCTATATGAAAATCAATTCTCTCTTCCGATTGCCTTTGCTAGTCAATCTGTTTACAATGATGTCAAGTTCAATGAACACACTTTGGATAATCAATCCTCGTTTTTAAATCAACTTGCTAACGTCGATTTTGATTATTTTTATCCAATACCCTATGAAAAAACAGAGAGTACTGATGATTTGATTAGTGTTACAAGCTCTTCAAATGAGGATGCAGCAATCCAGTATCAAATTGAAGTGCCAGAAAACAGCCAAGTTTATCTTTCTTTCACAAACCTTCACTTTTCTAATGACAAACAAAAAAAGGTTGACATCCTTGTAAATGGAGAAAAGAAAACTTTTACAACTGATAATGTCTTCTCCTTCTTTAATCTAGGCTATACAAAAGATACAAAAACTTTCAATATTCATGTTAGTTTCCCTGAAAATTCACAAGTATCATTTGAATCTCCTACCTTCTATCGTTTAGATACCAAAACTTTCACCGAGGCAATTCAAAAAATTAAAGAACAACCTGTAACAGTATCAACTTCTAAAAACAAGGTCTTTGCTACATATGATGTTAAACAAGATACGTCCATTTTCTTCACCATTCCTTATGACAAAGGTTGGTCTGCCTACCAAGATGGTAAGAAAATAGAAATTAAACAAGCTCAAACTGGTTTTATGAAAGTTGATATTCCTAAGGGGAAAGGAACTATTACACTTTCCTTCACTCCCAATGGTTTTATTACTGGAGCAATCTGTTCCTTTACTTCTCTTTTACTATTTGGAATCTATAATCACAGACGAAAGTCATCTAAGGCCTAAAAAAATTGACCAATTGGTCGATTTTTTTAATCTTCTTCCATTTTCTTAGGTTGATAGGCTAGCATACCTAAACCAGTAAATAGAGCTAGTATCACTACAAGTAAGATGACTTGATGATGAATATTTCCTGTCATAGAGATTGTTTGTCGTAATCCCGAAACTGAATAACTCATTGGTAACCAGGGATTAATAGCTCTAAAGAAATCATTTGTCAAAGCAAGTGGGTAAGTACCTGCACTTGATGCTAACTGTAATAAAAGCAAGATAAGAGAAAAGAAAGCTCCTATACGGCTATTCCATGTTGTTAAAGTGGTCACCATAGACATGAATACTAAACTTGTTAGGATAATAAGAATAAATGTTCTCATTTCATGATTAGCAGTTAAACCAATAAGATGAACTCCTCCATATACCAAAATCCCTGCTAAAACAGCTATAATACCATTTATTTCAGCTCGAGATTTCAACCAAGCCCAACGGCTCTCTGGATGACGTCCTGAAGGTAGCTTCGCAAAGATCATATTCGTTGATATTGCTGCAACAAAGAGAGCAACTGATATCATATAAGGAGCCATTGCAATTCCATTTACAGGAACTTGGTCATTGTCAGTTTTGGAAAGATTGAGTGGATTTGACAAAATCTCTGCATTTTTAGATTCCGTTGATGCTGACTTGAGTTGATCACTAGCATTACCTAATCCTTGTCCCAAAGAAGCAACTCCTGTCTGTAAACCTTCCAATCCAGAAGTTAACTTTGTTCCACCTTCTGCTAGCTTCCCAGCTCCATCTGCCAATTTATTAGCTCCACTTTCTAATTGAGAAGCACCTGAAATTAACTGACTGGATTTGTCAGCTAGTTGGCTAGATCCTGACTGCAATTTATCAACTCCTGCCATCAATTCTTGACTCTTTTGATTCAATTGGTTAGAGCCAGTTGATAATTTTTCAATACCAGACACTAATTCTGGAGTTTTTTCAGCTAATTGACCAACTCCTGCTGTCAAGTTAGAAGATTTTTGTGTCAAGGTAGTTGAGCCTGAAACTAGTTGATCCAGACTACCTGTCAAGGTGGAATTCTTTTCACTTAGTTGACTTGCGCCTTGAGAAACTTTATCAACACCTGCAGTATATTCATTTACACCTGATGTAATCGACTGACTATCAGGAACTAATTTCCTCGTCACTGCTCCCTGTATTTCTGTTAATCCACTTGACAATCCTGTCAAAGAAGTAGAAGCAAGCGGTAATACTTGATTAGCTTGATTTTTTAAAATCGAAAGATTAGAAGATTGATTTTGTAATTTTTCTAAACTTCCCTGTAAACCTTGTACTAAAGCTACAATTGACTGAGCCGATTGAATACTATCAGTCGAATTTTGAGATACAGAAGCACTTATTTCAGCTTGTTGCTCACTTGTCAAAGATTGATAAGCTGCTGTCGATTGAATATTTGCTAATGTAGTTGCTTTTTCAGACTGAGCACTTGCTAACATTTGATTAGAAAGAGATGCTATACTTGATAAAACAGAATCTAATTGTTTTGTATCTCCAACATCAATATTTTGAATAGCTTGATTTAACCGATTTAGACCAGAAGATAATTGATTAATTTGATCTTTTTTCCCAGACGAAGCATCTAACTTGCTAGAAAGTTGTTGAATCCCTTCACTTAATTGCTCCACCCCCATTCGAAGTGTAGCTGATTGATTAGATAACTGACTAGCACCTGTTGTAAGACTTCCCACTCCCTTGGTGTAGGCACTAACACCAGATGAAAATTGATTAAGACCAGCATTAAGCTGAGAAACACCGCCAGTATAGGATTCTACACCAGTATATAACTGATTGATTCCCCTTGCTAATTCAGGACTTTTAGAAGCTAATTGACCTAATCCGCTATCTAATTGACTCACTGCACCAGTATATGTAACTAAACCACTATTAAAATTCCCTAAGCCAAGATGAAGTTGTTCGACACCAGAAACATAAGCAGATAATCCTTTAGTAAACTGCTCCGTTCCATTTGAAAATGTTAAACTTGAAGCTGCTAAAGAGTGTAGGTTGGTAGTTAATGTTTGACTTCCTGCCACTAACTGATTCGCTCCATCAGTTAATTTTTCACTACCAGAAGCTGCTTGACTCATACCATCCTTTAAATCAATCATTTTGTTAAATAAGGCTTTAGTATAGGTCTCGGTTACATTGGTAGAAACACTCTGCTTTAATTGTGTCATAGCAGAATCACTCATCTTGCTGGCAATAAAGCTATGACCACTTGAAGTCTGATAATCGATCTGCATTTGCTCTGGATGATCCGTTAAAATAGAAGCTGCTTTTTCAGATAAATCACTGGGTAAAGTCACTACCATATAGTAATCGCCATCTTCCAATCCATTCTTTCCTTCCTCTTCATCTACAAAATGAGAATCCAAGGTTTTATTTTCTTTTAAATTGGACACAATGTCTTTTCCTATTGCCATAGTATTACCATTATAGGAAGCCTCTTTATCATTATTGACAACTGCCACAGGTAAGTCAGACAATTGCCCATATGGATCCCACATTGAGGATAAAAATATGATATTGTACAGAGCTGGAATAAGAGAAATTCCTATCATGACAATAATAAAGGTTGGTTTTTTAAAAATTGCTTTCCATTCTTTAAACATAGCTTCTCCTTTTTACACATATTGTCTAAAATTTTGATATAATAGATTATACATTAAAAAATCTAAATTACAAGATAAAAAATCCATTTTTAGACATATAGTCTAATTTGTTTATAA
This sequence comes from Streptococcus mitis SK1080, assembly GCF_000220085.1. Classification (GTDB taxonomy): domain Bacteria; phylum Bacillota; class Bacilli; order Lactobacillales; family Streptococcaceae; genus Streptococcus; species Streptococcus mitis_K. The sequence continues at coordinate 77,519 of NZ_AFQV01000029.1, forward strand.
GGAGGAAATATGAAAGAAAGTAACAAACGCTTAAAAACAAAGCGAACTATTGAAAATGCTATGGTACAATTACTTATGGAACAGCCATTTGATCAAATTTCTACTGTCAAGTTAGCAGAAAAAGCCGGAATTAGTCGTTCCAGCTTCTATACTCACTATAAGGATAAGTATGATATGATTGAGCACTATCAAAGCAAGCTATTTCATACATTTGAATATATTTTTCAAAAACATGCTCATCACAAAAGAGACGCTATTTTAGAAGTCTTTGAATATCTGGAGTCAGAACCACTTCTGGCTGCCCTTCTTTCTGAAAATGGGACTAAAGAAATCCAAAATTTCTTACGAAATAAACTTCATATCATGCTCAGTACAGATTTACAAAAGCGATTTATGCAACTGAATCTCAATACCACTGAATTAGAATATAGTAGCATCTATCTAACTCACGCACTTTTTGGTGTTTGCCAAACTTGGATTGCACATGGAAAAAAAGAAAGTCCTCAAGAAATAACAGACTTCCTTATGAAGATGCTTGGTGATACAAATTGATACAAAAAGAGGAACACAGCTGTGTTCCCTTTTATCTATACTCCGCCAGTAGGACTCGAACCTACGACATCATGATTAACAGTCATGCGCTACTACCAACTGAGCTATGGCGGATAAAATAGTCCGTACGGGATTCGAACCCGTGTTACCGCCGTGAAAAGGCGGTGTCTTAACCCCTTGACCAACGGACCTTCTATCTGTAGCAGATATAACCATTATATCAATTTCTTACTAATTGTCAATTACTTTTGAGATTTTTTCTCTAAAATATCTTTTAACTTTCTAATTTTTAATCTTGAAATAGGACAGCGATGATCTTCATAGAAAACAACTTCTAGATTCTTTCGGTCAATTTCTCTGATATTGCCTATATTTACCAAAAATGACTTATGAGGAGAATAAAATCGCTGAGTATGTTTGTCCTTTTCCTGAATATCTGTCATGGTACCATAAAACTCTTTTGCAAAATTCTTACCAATAATGCGTAATTTATGAGAGACACCTGTCGTTTCAATATACAAAATATCATGGTAAGGAATTTTTAAATCATTTCCCTTGTAATTGTAGTCAAAATAATCTACAACATCTTCATTTTCAAGTAACATACTCTTCGTGTAGAAGATGTTTTGTTCAATTCTCTTCTTAAACATCTCATCATTGATATCCTTATCAACAAAATCTAGGGCTGATACCTGGTATTTATAGGTTAGAGTCGCAAACTCTGATCGACTGGTGATAAAGACGATAATAGCGTAAGGATTGTAATGACGAATGAGCTGAGCCACTTCAAATCCCTTTTTCTCAATTCCATGAATATCAATATCTAGGAAATAAAGCTGATTTACTTCATCGTTTTCAATGTATTCTTCAAATTCACGGACTTTTCCCGTTGTCTTGTATGATATTGGAATATTCGATTCTTTCGAAATTTCATCCAATATTCTCTCTAGTCTCACTTGATGTTCAATAACATCTTCTAAAATTAAAACTTTCATTCAAATTCCCTCTTAAATCTAATAATTTGTCTAAATGTACTGCCTTCCATCTCTGTTTCTAAAATAATATTGTTGTACTTATCTAGCAGTTCTTTCACATTATTTAATCCGACTCCTCGATTTCTTCCCTTAGTAGAGAATCCTAAGGCAAATAGATCTCCTGAAGGAGTCATCGTCATTTTACATGAATTCTGAATCACAATGACTGTTTCAGTTTCCATCTTAATAACTGCTACTTCCATCTGCTTTTTATAGCTATCAGCCGATCCTTCGACAGCATTGTTCAATAAAACGCTCATGATACGAACCAAATCCAATAGTTCAATTGGGAGCTTGGTAATCGTATCTTTTACTTCCAGTGTAAACTCTACACCATTATTTCGAGCATAGACAATAGACTGAGCAACCAAACTTCGTAAAGCTGAATCTTCTATGTTGTTCAAATCAAAGTAAGTGTACTTATCTGAACGCAATTTATGATTTGCTTTGACCAAAACTTCATTGTAAACTCTGTCAATTTCCTGTAAATTACCACTGTCAATTGCCATCTGCATACTGACAAGCATCCCAGCATAATCATGTCGAAATCCACGGATTTCATTATACAGTCCAACAATTTCGTCTGTATAATTCTGTAAATGTTTCTGTTCAAATTTCTTCTGCTTCAAAGCAATCTCTTTTTCTATTTGTTCTTTATGCGAATTCATTGCAAAGAAGGTCAAAAGGAGAGAAATAAAGACAATAGATGATAAAATACTTCCAAAACTATTCAAATGTTTAACCGTACTTACCATATCTGAAACGAAAGATGCAATATGTAGCAGTAGTAAAGCAAAAAATACTTTTTTCAAGAAAGGATATAGGTAGTCCTTGTCAAAATAGGTTAGTTCCAAGTGGAAATAATGAATGATTTTTAAGATAATAAAATAGGTCAACACCGTTACAACGAAAAAGAACAGGCCATAATATTGTAAAACAAAATTGTCTCCTGTTATGGAGGAGAAAGTTACGGACAGAAAGTTGTGAGTACTCTCATATAAAAGAGACAGTAGTAAACTTAGGAATAGTCCTCTATCCCTCTCATACTGTTTAATCCATCGAAAATAGGAATATAATCCCAAAGGAAATAAAAATGTTGCAAGCCCTAACCCATCTAAATATAGGAGATAAAAGGGAAGTTCAAATACTGCTTCTACTAGTAATGTATAGATACCAAAAAATATAGTTCCTTTGCTTTTATTTGACCTTTGCAAATTAAACTGTAACTGTGACTAATAATAAAAAAATATAATATCAAATCTACTACTAAGAAAAAATTCATTCTGACACTCCCTTATCTTCTTTTAAGAAAATTAAATATTTTATCTATTCTTCTCATTTCCCCACCTTGAATCTTTTGCAAGTCTTTTTCCTTCAAGGCTACAAACTGTTCCAATTTAACTGTGTTTTTCATAATAAAATCTCCTAAAATGTTTTTTCTTGTAAGCTAACTTACAAAAACCATTATACAAAATGGAATTTCATTTTAGATAAAATTCTCTCAACTGTCATTTTTTTCTCCCCAAGTGTACTTTTTTTAAGAAAAAAGCCGGGAAAATTCCCAGCTTTGCTACTATATTGATCCCAGCAGGATTCGAACCTGCGACCGTTCGCTTAGAAGGCGAATGCTCTATCCAGCTGAGCTATGAGACCTAACACAGCTATTCTACCAAAAATTCAATTAAAAGTCAATTTTCTATTTATGATAGGGGGATCCCTGCTGAATCGTAAAAGCGCGATAGATTTGTTCAACAAGGACTAGTCTCATTAACTGATGTGGTAAAGTTAGACGGCCAAAACTAACAGAAATATTAGCTCTCTTTTTTACATCCTGTGCTAATCCTAAACTCCCCCCAATAATAAAGGTAAGAATAGAAAACCCTTTTATAGAAGCTTCTTCTAACTGCTTACTAAATTCTTCCGAGGAGAAAGTTTTCCCTTCTATAGCCAACACAATAACAAAATCACGATCACCAACTTTTGATAAAATTCTCTGGCCTTCTATTTCTAAAATCTTTTGATTTTCTGACTCACTAGCCCTATCTGGTGTTTTTTCATCTGCCAGCTCAATCATTTCAAGCTTAGCAAATCGAGAAATTCGTTTTGAATACTCTGAAATACCATCTTTTAAATACTTTTCTTTCAGTTTCCCAACTGTTACAACTTTAATTTTCATGACTCTATTCTAACATATTCTCTATTTTTTCACATCTTATTCACAAAATAAAAAATAGATTTCAATTGAGAAAATCACAGTTTTAAAAGAGTTATCCACAGTTTGTGTAAAACTTTTTGTGTTTAAGTTATAATTAAGCTAGTCAGTTTATACTTTCAGTAATTCAAAAATATGGAGGCAAATATGAAACATTTAAAAACATTTTACAAAAAAGGGTTTCAATTATTAGTCGTTATCGTCATTAGCTTTTTTAGTGGAGCCTTGGGTAGTTTTTCAATAGCTCAACTAACTCAAAAAAGTAGTGTAAGCAACTCTAACAACAATAGTACTATTACACAAACTGCCTATAAGAACGAAAATTCAACAACACAGGCTGTTAATAAAGTAAAAGATGCCGTTGTATCCGTTATTACTTATTCAGCAAATAGACAAAATAGCGTATTTGGCAATGATGAGACTGATACAGATTCTCAGCAAATCTCTAGTGAAGGATCTGGAGTTATTTATAAAAAGAATGATAAAGAAGCTTACATCGTCACCAATAATCACGTTATAAATGGCGCCAGTAAAGTAGATATTCGTTTGTCAGATGGAACTAAAGTACCTGGAGAAATTGTCGGAGCGGATACTTTCTCTGATATTGCTGTCGTCAAAATCTCTTCAGAAAAAGTGACAACAGTAGCTGAGTTTGGTGATTCTAGCAAGTTAACCGTAGGAGAAACTGCTATTGCTATTGGTAGCCCATTGGGTTCTGAATATGCAAATACTGTCACTCAAGGTATCGTATCTAGTCTTAATCGAAATGTATCTTTAAAATCTGAAGATGGACAAGCCATTTCTACAAAAGCCATCCAAACTGATACTGCTATTAACCCAGGTAACTCTGGTGGCCCACTAATCAATATTCAAGGACAGGTTATCGGAATTACCTCAAGTAAAATTGCCACAAATGGAGGAACATCTGTAGAAGGTCTTGGTTTTGCAATCCCTGCAAATGATGCTATCAATATTATTGAACAGTTAGAAAAGAACGGAAAAGTGACTCGTCCAGCTTTGGGCATCCAAATGGTCAATCTCTCAAATATTAATACAAGTGACATTAGAAGACTGAATATTCCAAGTAACGTAACATCTGGTGTCGTTGTTCGTTCTGTACAAAGTAATATGCCTGCCAATGGTCACCTTGAAAAATACGATGTTATTACAAAAGTAGATGACAAAGACATTGCTTCATCAACAGACTTACAAAGTGCTCTTTACAATCATTCTATCGGAGACACCATTAAGATAACTTACTATCGTAACGGTAAAGAAGAAACTACATCTATTAAACTTGACAAGAGTTCAGGTGATTTAGAATCTTAATTGACATCTATGTAAAGAAAGCTTTACATAAGAGAAAAGATGTGTTAGTGTAGAATCATGGAAAAATTTGAAATGATTTCTATCACGGATATACAAAAAAATCCCTATCAACCTCGAAAAGAATTTGATAGAGAAAAACTAGATGAACTAGCACAGTCTATCAAAGAAAATGGGCTCATTCAACCGATTATTGTTCGTCAATCTCCTGTTATTGGTTATGAAATCCTTGCAGGAGAGAGACGCTATCGTGCTTCACTTTTAGCTGGTCTAAGGTCTATCCCAGCTGTTGTTAAACAGCTTTCAGACCAAGAGATGATGGTCCAGTCCATTATTGAAAATTTGCAGAGAGAAAATTTAAATCCTATAGAAGAAGCACGCGCCTATGAATCTCTCGTAGAGAAAGGATTCACCCATGCTGAAATTGCAGATAAAATGGGCAAGTCTCGTCCATATATCAGCAACTCCATTCGTTTGCTTTCCTTGCCAGAACAGATTCTCTCAGAAGTAGAAAATGGCAAACTATCACAAGCACATGCTCGTTCGCTAGTTGGGTTGAATAAGGAACAACAAGACTATTTCTTTCAACGGATTATAGAAGAAGATATTTCTGTAAGGAAGTTAGAAACTCTTCTGACAGAGAAAAAACAAAAGAAACAGCAAAAAACTAATTACTTCATAAAAAAAGAAGAAGAGCAGTTAAAAAAACTACTCGGATTAGATGTAGAAATCAAAATGTTTAAAAAAGATAGTGGAAAAATCATTATTTCTTTTTCAAATCAAGAAGAATACAGTAGAATTATCAACAGCCTGAAATAAGGCTGTTCTTTTATTTTTTATCTCACAAGGTTATCCACTATTTTTTTCAATAAAAAGCTTAATAAATCAATAGTTTCTGCTTTTATCCCCAACCTGTGGGTAAAACTCGGTAACATTGTGGATTATTTTTCACAGCTTGTGGAAAATTCTTGTTTTCTATGGTAAAATAGGTCTAGTATTAAACTTTTAAATAGTAAAGGAGGAGAAAGGATTGAAAGAAAAACAATTTTGGAATCGTATATTAGAATTTGCTCAAGAAAGACTGACTCGATCCATGTATGATTTCTATGCTATTCAAGCTGAACTCATCAAGGTAGAGGAAAATGTTGCCACTATATTTTTACCACGATCTGAAATGGAAATGGTCTGGGAAAAACAACTAAAAGATATTATTGTAGTTGCCGGATTTGAAATTTATGATGCTGAGATAACTCCCCACTATATTTTCACTAAACCTCAAGATACGGCTATCTCACAAGTTGAAGAAGCTACAAATTCAACTCTTTATGACTATAGTCCAAAGTTAGCATCTATTCCTTATTCGGATACTGGGTTAAAAGAAAAGTATACCTTTGATAATTTTATTCAAGGGGATGGAAATGTTTGGGCAGTATCAGCCGCTTTGGCTGTCTCTGAAGATTTGGCTTTGACCTATAACCCTCTTTTTATCTATGGAGGACCTGGGCTTGGTAAGACTCACCTGTTGAACGCTATTGGAAATGAAATTCTAAAAAATATTCCAAATGCGCGTGTTAAATACATTCCTGCTGAAAGCTTTATTAATGACTTTCTTGATCACCTAAGACTTGGGGAAATGGAAAAGTTTAAAAAACCTATCGTAGTCTTGATCTTTTGTTAATCGATGATATCCAGTCACTCAGCGGAAAAAAAGTCGCAACTCAGGAAGAATTTTTCAATACCTTTAACGCCCTTCATGACAAGCAAAAACAGATTGTCCTAACGAGTGATCGTAGTCCAAAACATCTAGAAGGGCTCGAGGAGAGGCTTGTCACGCGCTTTAGTTGGGGATTGACACAAACTATCACACCCCCTGACTTTGAAACACGTATTGCCATTTTACAAAGTAAAACGGAACATTTAGGCTACAATTTCCAAAGTGATACTCTAGAATACCTAGCTGGGCAATTTGATTCAAATGTTCGAGATCTTGAGGGAGCCATCAACGACATCACTTTAATTGCCAGAGTAAAAAACATCAAGGATATCACTATTGATATTGCTGCAGAAGCTATTAGAGCTCGCAAACAAGATGTTAGCCAAATGCTCGTCATCCCAATTGATAAAATCCAAAATGAAGTTGGTAATTTTTATGGTGTCAGTGTCAAAGAAATGAAGGGAAGCAGACGCCTTCAAAATATTGTTTTAGCCCGTCAAGTAGCCATGTATTTATCTAGAGAACTGACAGATAATAGTCTGCCAAAAATTGGGAAGGAATTTGGAGGAAAAGATCATACAACAGTCATTCATGCCCATGCAAAAATTAAATCTTTGATTGATGAAGACGATAATTTACGTTTAGAAATTGAATCAATCAAAAAGAAAATAAAATAACTTGTGGATAACTTTCGCTTTTTTATCTTTTTATCCACATTTTTTAAACAAGCTAAAAAACTTGATATAACTTGTTTAAAGGTTGTTTTCCACAGATTACACAGACTCTATTATTACTATTATCCTTCTAATACTAAAAATA
>NZ_AFQV01000028.1 GCF_000220085.1 Streptococcus mitis SK1080
TATTCAAACCAGAAAACCTCTCGCTTTCATATTCTCAGTTACTTTGGATAAGTCCTCGAGCTATTAGTATTAGTCCGCTACATGTGTCGCCACACTTCCACTTCTAACCTATCTACCTGATCATCTCTCAGGGCTCTTACTGATATATAATCATGGGAAATCTCATCTTGAGGTGGGTTTCACACTTAGATGCTTTCAGCGTTTATCCCTTCCCTACATAGCTACCCAGCGATGCCTTTGGCAAGACAACTGGTACACCAGCGGTAAGTCCACTCTGGTCCTCTCGTACTAGGAGCAGATCCTCTCAAATTTCCTACGCCCGCGACGGATAGGGACCGAACTGTCTCACGACGTTCTGAACCCAGCTCGCGTGCCGCTTTAATGGGCGAACAGCCCAACCCTTGGGACCGACTACAGCCCCAGGATGCGACGAGCCGACATCGAGGTGCCAAACCTCCCCGTCGATGTGAACTCTTGGGGGAGATAAGCCTGTTATCCCCAGGGTAGCTTTTATCCGTTGAGCGATGGCCCTTCCATACGGAACCACCGGATCACTAAGCCCGACTTTCGTCCCTGCTCGAGTTGTAGCTCTCGCAGTCAAGCTCCCTTATACCTTTACACTCTGCGAATGATTTCCAACCATTCTGAGGGAACCTTTGGGCGCCTCCGTTACCTTTTAGGAGGCGACCGCCCCAGTCAAACTGCCCGTCAGACACTGTCTCCGATAGGGATCACCTATCTGGGTTAGAGTGGCCATAACACAAGGGTAGTATCCCAACAACGTCTCCTTCGAAACTGGCGTCCCGATCTCGTAGACTCCTACCTATCCTGTACATGTGGTACAGACACTCAATATCAAACTGCAGTAAAGCTCCATGGGGTCTTTCCGTCCTGTCGCGGGTAACCTGCATCTTCACAGGTACTAAAATTTCACCGAGTCTCTCGTTGAGACAGTGCCCAAATCATTACGCCTTTCGTGCGGGTCGGAACTTACCCGACAAGGAATTTCGCTACCTTAGGACCGTTATAGTTACGGCCGCCGTTTACTGGGGCTTCAATTCATACCTTCGCTTGCGCTAAGCACTCCTCTTAACCTTCCAGCACCGGGCAGGCGTCACCCCCTATACATCATCTTACGATTTAGCAGAGAGCTGTGTTTTTGATAAACAGTTGCTTGGGCCTATTCACTGCGGCTGACTTAAAGTCAGCACCCCTTCTCCCGAAGTTACGGGGTCATTTTGCCGAGTTCCTTAACGAGAGTTCTCTCGCTCACCTGAGGCTACTCGCCTCGACTACCTGTGTCGGTTTGCGGTACGGGTAGAGTATGTTTAAACGCTAGAAGCTTTTCTTGGCAGTGTGACGTCACTAACTTCGCTACTAAACTTCGCTCCCCATCACAGCTCAATGTTATAGAACTAAGCATTTAACTCAATTCACACCTCACTGCTTAGACAGACACTTCCAATCGTCTGCTTTAGTTAGCCTACTGCGTCCCTCCATCACTACATACTCTAGTACAGGAATATCAACCTGTTGTCCATCGGATACACCTTTCGGTCTCTCCTTAGGTCCCGACTAACCCAGGGCGGACGAGCCTTCCCCTGGAAACCTTAGTCTTACGGTGGACAGGATTCTCACCTGTCTTTCGCTACTCATACCGGCATTCTCACTTCTATGCGTTCCAGCACTCCTCACGGTACACCTTCATCACACATAGAACGCTCTCCTACCATACCTATAAAGGTATCCACAGCTTCGGTAAATTGTTTTAGCCCCGGTACATTTTCGGCGCAGGGTCACTCGACTAGTGAGCTATTACGCACTCTTTGAATGAATAGCTGCTTCTAAGCTAACATCCTAGTTGTCTGTGCAACCCCACATCCTTTTCCACTTAACAATTATTTTGGGACCTTAGCTGGTGGTCTGGGCTGTTTCCCTTTCGACTACGGATCTTAGCACTCGCAGTCTGACTGCCGACCATAATTCATTGGCATTCGGAGTTTATCTGAGATTGGTAATCCGGGATGGACCCCTCACCCAAACAGTGCTCTACCTCCAAGAATCTCTAATGTCGACGCTAGCCCTAAAGCTATTTCGGAGAGAACCAGCTATCTCCAAGTTCGTTTGGAATTTCTCCGCTACCCACAAGTCATCCAAGCACTTTTCAACGTGCCCTGGTTCGGTCCTCCAGTGCGTCTTACCGCACCTTCAACCTGCTCATGGGTAGGTCACATGGTTTCGGGTCTACGTCATGATACTAATTCGCCCTATTCAGACTCGGTTTCCCTACGGCTCCGTCTCTTCAACTTAACCTCGCATCATAACGTAACTCGCCGGTTCATTCTACAAAAGGCACGCTCTCACCCATTAACGGGCTCGAACTTGTTGTAGGCACACGGTTTCAGGTTCTATTTCACTTCCCTCCCGGGGTGCTTTTCACCTTTCCCTCACGGTACTGGTTCACTATCGGTCACTAGGGAGTATTTAGGGTTGGGAGATGGTCCTCCCAGATTCCGACGGGATTTCACGTGTCCCGCCGTACTCAGGATACTGCTAGGTACAAAGACTATTTTAAATACGAGGCTGTTACTCTCTTTGGCTGATCTTCCCAAATCATTCTTCTATAATCTTTGAGTCCACATTGCAGTCCTACAACCCCGAAGAGTAAACTCTTCGGTTTGCCCTCCTGCCGTTTCGCTCGCCGCTACTAAGGCAATCGCTTTTGCTTTCTCTTCCTGCAGCTACTTAGATGTTTCAGTTCACTGCGTCTTCCTCCTCACATCCTTAACAGATGCGGGTAACAGGTAGTACCTGTTGGGTTCCCCCATTCGGAAATCCCTGGATCATCGCTTACTTACAGCTACCCAAGGCATATCGTCGTTTGTCACGTCCTTCTTCGGCTCCTAGTGCCAAGGCATCCACCGTGCGCCCTTATTAACTTAACCTTATTTTTCTGACCTTTCAGTCATAAACTCTTATTAATACTACAGCGTTTTCGGTTTATTTTCTTGTTACTATTTGATATAGATATTCAATTTTCAATGTGCATTACTTGGTGATCTCTCACCAATGGAGCCTAGCGGGATCGAACCGCTGACCTCCTGCGTGCAAAGCAGGCGCTCTCCCAGCTGAGCTAAGGCCCCACAAGACCTCTCAAGACTAAACAAGACCAATGCGCAGTTCCTTATCCTTAGAAAGGAGGTGATCCAGCCGCACCTTCCGATACGGCTACCTTGTTACGACTTCACCCCAATCATCTATCCCACCTTAGGCGGCTGGCTCCTTACGGTTACCTCACCGACTTCGGGTGTTACAAACTCTCGTGGTGTGACGGGCGGTGTGTACAAGGCCCGGGAACGTATTCACCGCGGCGTGCTGATCCGCGATTACTAGCGATTCCGACTTCATGTAGGCGAGTTGCAGCCTACAATCCGAACTGAGACTGGCTTTAAGAGATTAGCTTGCCGTCACCGGCTTGCGACTCGTTGTACCAGCCATTGTAGCACGTGTGTAGCCCAGGTCATAAGGGGCATGATGATTTGACGTCATCCCCACCTTCCTCCGGTTTATTACCGGCAGTCTCGCTAGAGTGCCCAACTGAATGATGGCAACTAACAATAGGGGTTGCGCTCGTTGCGGGACTTAACCCAACATCTCACGACACGAGCTGACGACAACCATGCACCACCTGTCACCTCTGTCCCGAAGGAAAACTCTATCTCTAGAGCGGTCAGAGGGATGTCAAGACCTGGTAAGGTTCTTCGCGTTGCTTCGAATTAAACCACATGCTCCACCGCTTGTGCGGGCCCCCGTCAATTCCTTTGAGTTTCAACCTTGCGGTCGTACTCCCCAGGCGGAGTGCTTAATGCGTTAGCTACGGCACTAAACCCCGGAAAGGGTCTAACACCTAGCACTCATCGTTTACGGCGTGGACTACCAGGGTATCTAATCCTGTTTGCTCCCCACGCTTTCGAGCCTCAGCGTCAGTTACAAGCCAGAGAGCCGCTTTCGCCACCGGTGTTCCTCCATATATCTACGCATTTCACCGCTACACATGGAATTCCACTCTCCCCTCTTGCACTCAAGTTAAACAGTTTCCAAAGCGTACTATGGTTAAGCCACAGCCTTTAACTTCAGACTTATCTAACCGCCTGCGCTCGCTTTACGCCCAATAAATCCGGACAACGCTCGGGACCTACGTATTACCGCGGCTGCTGGCACGTAGTTAGCCGTCCCTTTCTGGTAAGATACCGTCACAGTGTGAACTTTCCACTCTCACACTCGTTCTTCTCTTACAACAGAGCTTTACGATCCGAAAACCTTCTTCACTCACGCGGCGTTGCTCGGTCAGACTTCCGTCCATTGCCGAAGATTCCCTACTGCTGCCTCCCGTAGGAGTCTGGGCCGTGTCTCAGTCCCAGTGTGGCCGATCACCCTCTCAGGTCGGCTATGTATCGTCGCCTTGGTGAGCCGTTACCCCACCAACTAGCTAATACAACGCAGGTCCATCTGGTAGTGATGCAATTGCACCTTTTAAGCAAATGTCATGCAACATCTACTATTATGCGGTATTAGCTATCGTTTCCAATAGTTATCCCCCGCTACCAGGCAGGTTACCTACGCGTTACTCACCCGTTCGCAACTCATCCAGAGAAGCAAGCTCCTCCTTCAGCGTTCTACTTGCATGTATTAGGCACGCCGCCAGCGTTCGTCCTGAGCCAGGATCAAACTCTCATTAAAAGTTTGAGTTCTCACTCATTTCTGTCACTGACAGATTTATTGTTTTTTTCATTGTTCAGTACTACAACAGTTGTTGTAGTGCCCTGCACATTGGTTCGTCTTGTTCAGTTTTCAAAGGTCTTTGTCACTTGCTTCTCTCAAGCGACAACTATATTAGTATATCACAGACGCTTTCGCTTGTCAACACTTTTTTGAAACTTTTTTAATCTTTTTTCATCAAGTGTTCCAACTGCAACATACTATAGTCCGTACGGGATTCGAACCCGTGTTACCGCCGTGAAAAGGCGGTGTCTTAACCCCTTGACCAACGGACCAGAGTTGTTATTTTCAACTCTTACTATTATACAGGCTTTTCAAACTTTGTCAACTACTTTTTTAAACTTTTTACAAATTTTTCAATTCGGTAACTTCTCTAAAAGTTCTATAATGAAGTTAGCCACCCAGCTCTCCTAAAAATTAGATGGTTCAACTAGCTGATAGCTAGTCCTCGATTTCATTTGATAAGAGGCTTGATGCTGTTAGGCTGGCGAACCAAGGCTAAAATTAGCCTTGGTTTAGCTAACAAAACCGCTTCAAGGGTTCCTCTTGTCAAATGAAAGCTCTTCTAGGCATAAGAAAACACCTCTGTGTTATACCTGTTGTTCCACTACAAACACAAGAAAGGCACAGAGATGCATGACAATTATACTACAAAAGGCAAACATTTGACAATCGATACCGTCGCTTAATTGAACGATGGAAAAAAGAAGGAAAATCAAATAGAGAAATTGCTTCTCTACTTGGAAAAGTTCCTCAAACTATCCATACTGAAATCAAGCGTGGGACAGTCCGACAATGTCTTGGAAAAGGGCGCTTCAAAGCGGTTTATTCTGCCGACTATGCTCAACAGTCTTATGAAAATAATCGGAAGCGTTCGGTCAAGAAATCAAGCATGATTAAAACCAGTGGAAGTTACCCTGACACGGATGTTCACTGGTTTTTACGATTTTTATCAGACTAACTTCCACTTGGATTAGCAGTAGAACTTAGTTTGGGAATTTACCTTTTTTTCAAATCAACTTTTTCAACTTATAGTAAAAAGAGCCAGAATTATACTGACTCTTCTATTGATTATTAAACTTAGAAGCACGTTCTTCTCCCCACCAATATGGGATTAGTCCTGCGACTTTCACTGTCTTTCTTGTATTGTAGTCCATCATGAATTCTGCGTCCTTATTTTCAGCGTTCAACTCTAAGAGGAACTCTCTGCAAGCGCCACAAGGCATACCCGAACTTCCACCATAAGGTGGTTGCTCTCGAAAGGCTAAGACTTTTTTAACCTTAGTTTGTCCCGAAAATTGGTACATATTGAAGAGTGCTGCCCGCTCTGCGCAGAGATGGAAAACACCACAGGTTCCCTCCATGCAGAATCCTGTAAATATTTGTCCATCTTCTGCTTCTACTGCGGCCACAACATGGTTAGCGTAAACAAAATCAGATACTTCATGTGGATCGTATAGCTTCTGTGCTTCTTCGTACATCTTTTCCCAAATGTCCATTATTGTACCCTTCTTACTTAGAGATTTCCTTTAACATATTTTCGATATGTTGGATTGATTTTTCGCGGCCTAACAAGAAGATCGTATCTGGCAATTCTGGTCCATGCATTTCACCTGAAACAGCGATACGAATAGGCATGAAAAGATTTTTCCCTTTAATACCTGTTTCTTTTTGGACTGCTTTAATTTGTGGGAAGATATTCTCTGTCACAAATTCATCATCTGTCATCGCTTCAAGCTTTGCTTTGAAGGCTTCAAGAACTGTTGGGACTGTTTCCCCCGCCATGACTTCGCGCTCTGCTTCTGTCAATTCTGGGAAATCTGAGAAGAAGAGATCTGTCAATGGAATAATTTCATCTACTGATTTCATTTGTGGTTTATAGAGCTCAACTAGTTTTTCAGCCTTGTCAGTTAAACGGCCTGCTTCCTCTAAGAATGGTTTTGCCATTTCAAAGATAGTTTCTAGGTCTGCATTCTTGATATAATCATTGCTCATCCAGTCTAGTTTTTTCTGGTCAAAGGCTGCTGGAGACTTGCTGAGGCGGTTTTCATCGAAAAGTTTAATGAGTTCTTCACGAGAGAAAATCTCATCTTCGCCACCTGGGTTCCAACCAAGAAGAGCAATAAAGTTAAAGACTGCTTCTGGAAGGTAACCTTTCTTTCGGTAATCTTCGATAAATTGAAGTGTATTAGTATCGCGTTTAGACAATTTTTTCCCAGTTTCAGAGTTGATAATCAAAGTCATGTGACCAAACTCTGGAGCTTCCCAACCAAGTGCTTCATAAACCATGAGCTGTTTTGGTGTATTAGCAATGTGGTCGTCTCCACGGATTACGTGAGAAATTTGCATATCATGGTCATCGATGACAACGGCAAAGTTGTAAGTTGGGTAACCGTCTTTCTTTTGGATAACCCAGTCACCACCGATATTGCCACCTTCAAATTCGATATCACCTTTGACCATATCATGCCACTTGTAGATACCTGACTCATTGACCGCCAAGCGAACTGTTGGGATGATTCCTGCTGCTTCACGTTCTGCGATATAAGCCGCTTTTTCCTCTTCACTCATACCAAGGTATTCGTTGATGTAGCGTGGTGTTTCGCCAGCTGCTTCTTGGCGTTCGCGTTCAGCGGCTAACTCTTCTTCTGTAACGTAAGATTTGTAGGCTTTTCCTTCAACTAGCAATTGATCGATGTATTTTTGATACAAGTCCAAACGTTCAGACTGGCGGTAGTTTTCATGTGTTTCTGGACTTTCATCCCAATCCATGCCCAACCAACGAAGGTTTTCAAGCTGTGAACGTTCACCATCTTCGACATGGCGTTTACGATCAGTATCTTCGATACGAATGATAAATGTTCCACCATGATGGCGTGCATACAAGTAGTTAAACAATGCTGTACGGGCATTTCCGATGTGTAGTAGTCCTGTTGGACTTGGTGCGTAACGTACGCGGATATCTTTTGACATAGTTTCTCCTATAAAGTCTCTAGGCGTCTGCCTTTTTGCTCTCTATATTATATCACAAGTCTTGGCTGAGTCCAATTTCTATGAATAAAGAGAGTAAAAAGAGTGGACAAACCACTCTTTTCTTCTATTATAGACGTGCGTTAAGTTCTTTGCTCAATTCTTCAAATCCTGGTTTTCCAAGAAGGGCAAACATGTTACGTTTGTAAGCTTCAACACCTGGTTGGTCAAATGGGTTGATGGCATTCAAGTAACCAGAAAGGGCGATAGCCAATTCGAAGAAGTAGATAGTGTAACCAAGAGTGAAGGCGTCTTGCTCTGGAAGAGTCACATACATGTTTGGTACATCACCATCTGTGTGGGCAAGAAGAACACCATCAGTCGCTTTTTTGTTTACAAAGTCAACGTCTTTTCCTTGAAGGTAACCAAGTCCATCAAGGTCTTCTTCCAAGCTAGGGATAATCACGTTCTTGCGAGGTTTGTCAACACGGACAACTGTTTCAAACATGATACGAGTTCCTTCTTGGATAAATTGACCAAGGGAGTGCAAGTCAGTTGAGAAGTTGGCTGAAGTTGGGTAGATACCTTTTTGGTCTTTTCCTTCTGATTCACCAGCCAATTGTTTCCACCATTCTGAGAAGTATTGAAGTGATGGCTCGTAGTTTACCAAGATCTCAGTTGCATAGCCTTTACGGTAAAGGATGTTACGAACTGCTGCATATTGGTAAGCTTCGTTTTCAGAGATTTTATCTGAAGTGTAGTCTTTGCGAGCTGCATTCGCACCTTCCATAAGGGCTTTGATGTCAGCTCCTGATGCTGCGATTGGAAGCAAACCAACGGCTGTCAATACTGAGAAGCGTCCACCGATATCATCTGGAACAACAAATGTTTCCCAACCGTTAGCGTCTGCTTCAACCTTAACAGCACCTTTTTGGCGGTCAGTTGTTGCATAGATACGTTTGTTGGCTTCTTCTTGACCGTATTTCTTAACCAAAAGTTCTTTGAAGACACGGAAAGCAATCGCTGGTTCAGTTGTTGTACCTGATTTAGAAATCACGTTTACTGAAAAGTCTTTGTCTGCAACATACTCTACCAAGTCAGCAAGGTAAGTAGATGAGATTGAGTTTCCTGCGTAAAGGATTTGTGGAGCCTTGCGCTCTTCTTTTGTTTGCAAGTTTGCGAAGTGGTGGTTCAAGAAATCGATTGCTGCTTTAGCACCAAGGTAAGATCCACCGATACCGATCACAACCAAAACATCGCTGTCTGACTTGATTTGCTCAGCAGCTTTCAAGATGCGGTCAAATTCTTCGCGGTCGTAGTTTTCAGGAAGGTCCAACCATCCCAAGAAGTCGCTACCAGCACCCGTTCCTTTACGGATCAATTCATCTGCTGCTGTTACTTGTGATTGCATGTATTCCACTTCATGTGGTGCAACAAATTTGTCTAAAACTTTTGAATAATCAAATTTAATATGTGACATGTTATTCCTCCAATATTTCTTCTTTTCTATCATAACGCTTACCTTCGTTTTTTTCAAGTTTTTTGTCAAATTTCTCCAATTTTTATCAGAATTCAAACGTTTGCGTAAAAATGTCATATTCCAAAAATTTTGAAAAAAAAGAAAGAACGACTAGATGTCCCAGTCGTTACAGTTCATTCAATAAATACTCAAATAATTCTAAATTACCATCTTCTTCATTAACCAGAAACTCTGGATGCCACTGCAACCCGATAATGCGGTGCTCATCGATAGACTCAATCGCTTCGATGGTTTGGTCTCTTGGATCAATAGCAGTTACACGGAAATTAGGTGCCAAATCTTTAATACTCTGACGATGGACGGAATTGACTTGACTTTCTTTTCCAAATAGCTTAGCCACCACGCTTCCTTCTACTGTCTCAATAGAGTGAGATGTTCCGAAAGGTAGGCCTTGCCAGTGACCTTCGATTTCTTGATTGAGGGTTCCACCAAAGGCAACATTGACAAGTTGAACACCACGGCAGATTGCCATAATTGGTTTATTCTGACGGAGCGCTTCTTTCAAAAGGGCCAGTTCAAACTCATCACGCACTAGATTGTAATCGTCGCTCTCGATGGTCTTTTTCTCTCCGTAAAATTGAGGATGGACATTTTGCCCACCTGTCAAGATGAGCTTGTCAATCATTTCTACATAATCGCGCACGACTGACTCATCACCAACAGGAATGACTAAAGGGAGACCACCGACTTGACGAATGCTCTCTGCGAATCTACAAGATACAGATGAATGAATGTTTTTTCCTTCTGCGTCTACGGGACATAGATTTGCAGCAACTCCTACAACCGTTCTAGGCATGATGTCTCTCCTTTCGAATATTAACGATAGTCTTATCATATCACTCAAAATGCCTTTCGTCTAATATGTTTTTTTTAAGGCTGTGATAAATATTTTTTATGGACAAGAAAAAGCTGCCCGCATAGGACAACTTCTTTCTTATTCAAAAACAAATTGATTGTGATAGAGTTCTGAATAGAAGCCACCTAGTTTCAAAAGTTCATGGTGGTTACCGCGTTCAATGACTTCTCCATCTTTGAGGACAATAATCTGGTCTGCATTGAGGATGGTTTTCAAGCGGTGGGCAATGACGAAACTGGTTCTGCCTGCTACAACTGCCTCCATGGCATGCTGAATCTTACTTTCTGTCACCGTATCTACATTTGAAGTGGCTTCATCGAGAATGAGAACTTCTGGATCTGTCATCAGGGTTCGAGCAATGGAAATCAATTGCTTCTGCCCTGTCGAGAAGATGCTCTGGTCATCATCTATAAGAGTATCGTACTTATCAGGCAAGCTGTCGATATAGTCGTGAATGTGGGTTGCCTTGGCTGCTACCTCAACCATTTCTTGACTAGCATCTGGCACACCGAAACGAATATTGTCTCGAATGGTTCCGCTAAACAAGACCGAATCTTGCAAGACAATCCCCACCTTGCTTCTTAGACTATCTAAATCATAGTCACGAATGTCTTTGCCGTCAAAATAAATACCACCAGCATCAACATCATAAAAGCGATTGATGAGGTTCATAATAGTCGTTTTCCCTGACCCTGTCGGCCCAACAACCGCTATCATCTGGCCTTTCGGAGCGGAAATGCTGACATCTTTCAAAATAGGTTTATCAGGCAAGTATGAAAAATCAATATGACTAATTTCAACACCTTCTTGCAACTTAGTGAAGATTGGAGCCTTTTCAGGTCGGATTTCTTCCTCTGCGTCAAACATTTCCTGAATCCGTTCAGCACCTGTAAAGGCCAACTGGAGACTTCCCCAACTAGCTGCAACTTGAATAATAGGCTGGTAGTATTGCTGAGAAAATTGGGCGAACATAACAATCAAACCTAGGGCTGTACTTGTTTCAATAGTCTTATCATTTAATAGAACAGCTGAACCAGCAAAGATAACGATGGCTGTGTTGACCAGGCTCATCCCATTCATGACAGGGAAAAGAATTCCTGAGAACATTCTTCCTTTAAAGGTTGCCTTGCGCACGCGATCATTTTGTTCAAGAAATCCTGCCATCATATCCTCTTGAATTCCTTGCACAATCACGGCTTTTTGGCCTGAGATACTCTCATCCATATAGGCGTTGAGCTTCCCTACCTCTTTCTGCTGGAGGTTGGTGTATTTGCGTGCCATTTTCACGATGAAAATTAGCATGAGGAAGGCTACTGGTGTGCTGGCAATGGTGATGAGGGCCAGCGTCACATTTCTCGAAAACATGACAAGAATCAGACCAATGTATAAAACAATATTGCTCATGACCTGAATCAAGCTTTCGTTAAAGGCTTGGAGGATATTATCCAAATCACTGGTAAAACGAGACAGGATATCGCCATCTTGTCGGCGGTCAAAGAAAGAAACCGTCAAGCGGGCAAGCTTACCAAAGAGGCCTTTACGCATCTCATTGGTCGACTCTGCAATCACGCGCGTCATGAGACACATGTATATGACACTAGAGATAAATAGAATCAAAACCAGCAGGCCAAGATTGACCATGATTCCTGATAGACTTTGCCAAACAAGTTCTGGATTACCATCTTGATAAGCTTGAACTAAATTAGCTAACTCTGTTACCGCTTGTCCAGAAAAGACTGGAAAGAGGGCTTGGGCAAGAGTTGCCAGAACAATCATCAAGATAACAACCACAAATGATAGCTTATAGACTTTAAAATAATTCCAAAAAAATTGAACTGTCTTCATTTTACTCCTCCTTTCCTTTCTGTGTTTCATAGATTTCACGGTAAACGGCATTGTTGGCAACCAAGTCTGCATGCGTCCCTTGACCAATCAATCGCCCTTGATCTAGAACCAAGATTTTATCTGCATGAACAACCGAGCTAATCTTTTGCGCGATGATAATGGTTGTTGTTCCCTTCAAGTCCTTATTCAAGGCTTCTTGCACTAGGCGCTCTGACTTAGCATCCAAGGCCGAGGTCGAATCGTCAAAAATCAGAATACGTGGATTGCTGACAATCCCACGCGCAATCGACATCCTTTGCTTTTGTCCACCTGAGAAATTGGTTCCCCGTTCCTCAACTGGACTTTCAAAGGTTTTCTCCATACGATGAATGAATTCGCTGGCTTGGGCAATATTGGCTGCGCGTTCCATTTCAAATAGAGTAGCATCTCCTTTACCCTGTCTCAAGTTATCTGCAATCGTTCCACTGAAGAGAATGGCACGTTGAAGAACGATAGAAACTGTTTTACGCAGGGTTCCTTCACTCACTTCTCGAATATCCTTGCCTCCAATTTTGATGGCCCCTTCCTGTGGGTCAAAGAGACGTGGAATCAATTGAGCCAAGGTTGATTTTCCTGCACCAGTCGCTCCAACGACACCAACCATCTGACCAGGTTCAATAGTAAAGCTCACATCTTTCAGCATCGGTTCCTTGTCCATGGGATAGGTAAAGGTTACATTTTCAAAGCTAAGACTTCCGACCAACTCTTCATCTGGCACATCCTTGAAGGTCATGGCTGGCTCTGCGTCCAGAATTTCTCGAATACGACGCATGGAAATCATAGCACGACTGACAGAGTTTCCCAAAAATCCAACCATAACAATGGTAAAGATAATCTGGCTCAGGTAATTGACAAAGGAAGCAATGGAACCAACAACTGACGGATCCGACTGAATCATCCCGGCAACTAGCCAAATAGAGAGGAAAACCGCCCCGTAGCCGACCAACATCATAAAGGGTTCCACTACTGAAAAGGCATAACCAATGTAAAGGTTTTGACCAAGAAGCTCGTCTGAAACCTCCGTAAACTTAGCAAACTGCTCTTTTTCTTGGACAAAGGACTTGACCACACGAACGCCACGCAAATTTTCCTTGGCAATGGCATTGATGCGTTCAAGCAGGGTTTGAAACTTGGCAAAACGAGGACCCATCATCCCCATCATGACAGCAGTCAAGGCAAAAATCAAGATGACCATGAGAACAATCACCCACCACAGAGAAGGTAAGGTTTGAACCGCCAGGATAAACGAACCGATGAACAAGAGGGGGAGTCTGAAAAGAATTTGGAAGGTCATCATGACCACGTTCTGAATCTGGTTGATATCATTTGTCATGCGAACGACTAGATTTCCCGCATTAAATTGTTCAATATTGGCATAAGAAAAGGTTTGGATTTTACGGAAGGCATCCTCCCGAAGGTCAGATGAAACTCCTTGAGCAATATAGGCTGCAAGGATAACATTGAGCCCACCAGCAACCAAACCGACCAAGGCCACACCAATCAACCAAGCCCCGATACTATAAATAGCTTCATATTTCCCAGCAAGGAGGGCGTCTAACACTTCCTGCAGATAACGCGGTTGCAAAAGTGAACTAGCAACCATCAAGCCTGTCATCAGGAGCGAAGCCAAGGCCTGCCACTTGTAGGTTTTTATTTTCTGAATTAGCATACTTTCTCCTTAAAAAATAGACAAAAGGGAGCGACAATGTGTCAGCTCCTTTTCATTCTGTTTGTGTGATGTTATTCTAGCAAAAAAGCGGAGGATTGTCAAAGAAGTCTCCTTGATACAGCTAGAATGACAAGTAATTCATTCTTTATAATTTTTGTTTTAACTCGACCAAGACATTCATAGCCTGCATAGGTGTCATATTGTACACATCCAGTTTAGCTAATTCTGCTAGGATAGGATGCTCTTCAGTCGTATCAAAGAGTGAAATCTGTTCTGTGACAGCACTTGTTTGTCTCATGGGGGCAGGACTTTCTGTTCCTTGACTCTCTAGCTGAGTCAAAATCTTATCCGCCCTTGCTAAAAGGTCTGCTGGCAAGCCAGCAATCTTGGCAACATGGATACCGTAGGATTTATCAGCTGGTCCTGGTTCAATCTTGTGAAGGAAGGTCACCTGCCCATCCTGCTCCAAAGTTGCCACGTGGACATTGACCAAGTGTTGTAAACTAGACTCCAGACTAGTCAACTCATGGTAGTGGGTCGCAAAGAGGGTCTTGGCTCCGATGTGCTCGTGGATGTATTCGATGATGGACTGAGCAAGAGCCATACCATCATAAGTCGCAGTTCCACGACCTAACTCATCAAAGAGAATGAGAGAATTCTTGGTCGCATGCGAAATGGCATTGTTGGCCTCCATCATCTCCACCATAAAGGTTGACTGACCTGAAACCAAGTCATCTGCTGCTCCGATACGGGTAAAAATCGCATAAAAAATCGGTAAACGGGCGCTTTCTGCCGGTACATAGGAACCCATCTGGGCCATTATCGCCGTCATGGCTAACTGACGCATATAGGTTGACTTACCACTCATGTTTGGCCCTGTAATCAATTGAATACTGGTATCTTCTGCCATCTGAATCGTATTGGGAATATAGGTCTGAGCCCCCATGACCTTTTCAACGACAGCATGGCGCCCTTTCTGGATATCAATTCGCGAATCATCTCCGAATTCAGGTCGAATCAAATGCTGGGTTTCAGCAACAACTGCGAGACTTTGCAGGACATCAACTGTCGCAATTCCTTGGGCTAGAGCTTGTAAACGTTGGATGTACTTGCTGACCTCTTCACGAATACGCATAAAAATTTCGTACTCTAGATTGGCTGACTTCTCACGTGCCTCCAACATGTCGCCTTCGATACGAGCTAATTCCTCGGTACCGAAGCGTTCTGAGTTTTTCAGCGTCGCCTTGCGGAAAAAGTGAGCAGGCACATTTCCCAGTTGTGAATTGGTCACATGGAAATAGTAGCCATCCTTTTTATTGTAGTCAATCTTAAGCGTGCTGATACCAGAGTTTTCGCGTTCCTTAGCCTCAATCTCAGCAATCCAACCAGTCCCTTCTCTGAGAACGCGACGGTACTTGTCTAAAGTCTCATCAAATCCAGTTCGGATAATTCCCCCATCTGTAATCACATGAGGAGCTTCAGGAGCAATCGCTGCGCTAATCAAACTCTCCAACTCAGGGATTCCATCCAATTGTTCGATAAGATAAGTTAGAGCAGGTTGCTTCATCCCTTCTAAAATCGCACGAATCCGTGGCACACTGGACAAGGTGGTCGCCAACTGCAAGAGATCCTTGGGATTGGTTTTACCAAAAGAAACCCGACTAGCCAAGCGCTCAATGTCATAAACACCCTTGAGACTGTCTGTCAAATCACTGCGCTCAAAGAAATGGTCAAGAAAGACCTGCACCACTTCCTGACGTTGGATGATTCGTTCCTTATCAATCAAAGGGCGATGAATCCAAGAACGCAAGAGACGCATTCCCATAGCTGTTTTGGTTTCATCCAAAAGCCAGAAAAGGCTGCCCTGCTTCTTACCTGAACGAGCATTCTCAACCAAATCCAGACTAGCCTTGGTCGCATAATCCATCTGCAAGAAATCCTTGATTTCATAGCGGATAACAGGTTTGAGGTGGTTCAATTCCCTCATCTGAGTCCGATGAACATACTGGAGCAATTTACTAGATGCCGCTTGCTCCACAGCTGCCAATCGTGAATCCAGTAAATGAAGGTCTTCAAAGCCTTCTTTTTCATAGGAAAGTACCAGATTCATCTGACGACTAAGGATTTGTTCCTCTTCCTCAGACAAGTCATAGCCCAGCACAACTTCACGCGCCTTGAGATTACGGATTTCCCCACAAACCAGCGTAAAATCCAAAAGACCTGTCACATAAAAATCACCCGTCACTAGGTCCATATAAGCTAGGCCAAATTGATTGCCAGCACGGTCTATGGCAACCAAAAAATTATTCTGACTGTCTGGCTTACTGCTATCGACCACTGTCCCTGGCGTAATGACCTGAACAACCTCTCGTTTCACAACCCCAACTGCTTGTTTAGGATCTTCCATCTGCTCTGCGATAGCCACCTTATAACCCTGCTCAATCAGGACATCAATGTACTGTTGGGCAGAATGATAGGGAACACCCGCCATAGGAATCGGATTGTCGGCATTCTTGTTGCGACTCGTTAAGGAAATTTCCAGAATCTGCGCAGCATTGACCGCATCCTCATAAAATAATTCATAAAAATCACCCATCCGAAAGAGCAAAAAAGCATCTGGATATTGCTTTTTAATATCCACATACTGTTGCATGCCGGGTGATAGCTTTTCTGTCGCCATTTTCCGTCTCTCCTTGTCAAAAATAAGTCTTGAGAGCAACTCCCAAGACCTTACTTATCTTTCATCAAATCTAGCAAACGATCTTCCATGAGTTTGGCAACGTGCTGGTCTCGACAAATAACCAATAAGGTATTGGCACCAGCAACTGTTCCTAAAATCCATTCATCCTTGTTTGCATCTACAATATTTGCCAAAACAGAGGCTTCTCCCAGTTTGGTATGAAGCACCAAGGTAAACTCTGCTCTTGCAACACCTTCTAAATGATGAGACAAAAATTCCACCAAATCAATCTTTTCTGTCTCATTTGCTAGTACATAATACACCATATCATTTTTCTTGACCTTGGTCAAGCCGATTTCGCGCAAATCACGAGACAGGGTTGTCTGCGTCACAAAGACATTGTGTGCCTCCAACCGATCTTGAATTTCTTTTTGTGTACTTAATTTCTCCTCAGTAATCATTTTTTTATTAACTGATGACGATCTCTTTTTCTCATAAAATCCTCTTATGTGAATATTTATAACTATTTTTATAACTATATTATACCAAAAAAATAGGAGATTTCAAAAATTTTTTCTTCTTTCTTTAAAATTGTGATAAAATAGTAGAAAAGTCCAAAAAGGAGCTCTTAATGAATACAAAAGAATTGATTGCTAGCGAATTGGCTAGCGTCATTGATAGCCTGGACCAAGAGGCTATTTTAAATTTACTGGAAACCCCTAAAAACTCAGAAATGGGAGACATTGCTTTCCCTGCTTTTTCACTTGCAAAAGTCGAACGTAAGGCACCTCAAATGATTGCTGCTGAACTGGCTGAAAAAATTAACAGCCAAGCCTTTGAAAAGGTTGTTGCAACAGGACCTTACGTCAACTTTTTCCTTGATAAATCTGCCATTTCTGCTCAAGTATTACAAGCTGTTATCACTGAAAAAGAACACTATGCTGACCAAACTATTGGCAAACAAGAAAATGTTGTTATCGATATGTCTAGTCCCAATATCGCTAAGCCATTCTCTATTGGCCACCTACGCTCAACTGTTATCGGAGATAGCTTGTCACATATTTTCCAAAAAATCGGTTATCAAACAGTCAAGGTCAACCACTTGGGAGACTGGGGTAAACAGTTTGGGATGTTGATTGTTGCCTACAAAAAATGGGGCGACGAAGAAGCCGTAAAAGCTCATCCAATTGATGAACTTCTTAAACTCTATGTCCGCATCAATGCTGAAGCTGAAAATGACCCTAGCTTGGATGAAGAAGCACGCGAATGGTTCCGTAAACTTGAAAATGGAGACGAGGAAGCTCTCGCTCTTTGGCAATGGTTCCGTGATGAAAGTTTGGTGGAATTTAACCGCCTTTACAATGAATTGAAAGTTGAATTTGACAGCTACAACGGAGAAGCCTTCTACAACGATAAAATGGATGCAGTTGTAGATATTCTTTCTGAAAAGGGCCTTCTTGTTGAGTCAGAAGGTGCCCAAGTTGTCAATCTTGAGAAATATGGAATTGAACATCCAGCCCTTATCAAGAAATCTGATGGTGCAACTCTCTATATCACACGTGACTTGGCTGCAGCCCTTTACCGTAAAAATGAATACCAATTTGCTAAATCTATCTACGTTGTTGGTCAAGAGCAATCTGCCCACTTTAAACAACTCAAAGCTGTCTTGCAAGAAATGGGCTACGACTGGAGTGAAGACATTACTCATGTTCCTTTTGGTTTGGTTACAAAAGAAGGGAAAAAACTCTCTACGCGTAAAGGGAATGTCATCTTGCTAGAGCCTACTGTTGCAGAGGCTGTTAGCCGTGCCAAAGCCCAAATCGAAGCTAAAAATCCTGAATTGGAAAACAAAGATCAAGTAGCGCATGCTGTTGGAGTTGGAGCCATTAAATTCTATGACCTCAAGACTGACCGTACAAATGGATACGACTTCGACCTAGAGGCTATGGTATCCTTCGAAGGGGAAACTGGACCTTATGTTCAATACGCCTACGCTCGTATCCAATCTATCTTACGGAAAGCGGATTTCAAACCAGAAACAGCTGGCAACTATAGCTTGAATGATGCTGAAAGTTGGGAAATCATTAAACTCATCCAAGACTTCCCACGTATTATCAACCGTGCGGCGGATAACTTTGAACCTTCTATCATTGCTAAATTTGCAATTAGCCTGGCTCAAGCCTTCAACAAATATTATGCACACACGCGTATCTTGGATGAAAGCCCAGAACGCGACAGCCGTCTAGCCCTTAGCTACGCAACCGCAGTCGTTCTCAAAGAGGCCCTTCGCTTGCTTGGAGTAGAAGCACCTGAGAAGATGTGATTCAGTACTAACAATTGGAACTAAAGTTCCTAATTGTTAGACGCTAGCCGCTTATATGCGGACTAGCTAACTGCTTCACTAGTCATGGTCTCTAAATATAATCGATTTAGAGACCATGACGTCGTAACTATGGCGATTTACCTAATCGCTTCACTGACAGTCTATCAAAAACCTTATCAAGTTTTGCTGGCTTGTTCTGCTATTTTAGGTCCACTAATTCGATTTACTCACTACTACTTCTTTATCATACAGGGAGATTTCCTATGAGCCAATATGCTTATATCCTCGTTGTAATTAGCTTGGTTTTCCTTTTTCTGCTCAATAAGTACGAGAAGGAGAGACTGCAAAGGCTCTACCAAGAACAACTTTTGAAGGATGAAACATTTAGGACTGACATCAAGGATAAAATTCACACGACTGAAAATATCAATGATGTCATTGCTTACATCAATAAAACTTATCATCTGGGAATGTTGCTATCAAAAGACATTACAGATCAATTGAAATAAATCTAGCCATTCTTTAAGAAATATCAAAACCGAGACTAAGAGCTTAATACTTCGTCTCGGTTTTTATATATTTTTGAAGTCACAAAGCCACCACTCCCCAGCAATGAAAGTGCAAAATCCCCTAGAATGTGATAAAATAAAAAGAGAACTCTATTAAGGAGGAAAACATGGAAAAACAAACCGTCGCCGTCTTGGGGCCTGGTTCTTGGGGAACTGCCCTTTCACAAGTCTTAAATGACAATGGACACGAGGTACGTATTTGGGGAAATCTTCCCGAGCAAATCAATGAAATTAATACACACCATACTAATAAACAATACTTTAAAGATGTCGTTCTAGATGAAAATATCATTGCCTACACCGACTTATCAGAGGCACTGAAAGATGTAGATGCGATTTTGTTTGTTGTCCCAACAAAAGTGACACGACTTGTTGCCCAACAAGTTGCACAAACCTTAGATCATAAGGCTATCATCATGCACGCATCAAAGGGATTAGAGCCTGATAGTCATAAACGATTATCAACCATCCTTGAAGAAGAGATTCCTGAGCAGCTCCGCAGTGATATCGTCGTTGTCTCAGGGCCTAGCCATGCAGAAGAGACCATTGTACGTGACCTGACTTTAATCACTGCTGCTTCTAAAGATTTACAAACAGCTCAATACGTTCAAGAACTCTTTAGTAATCACTACTTCCGACTTTATACCAATACGGATGTTATTGGAGTTGAAACTGCTGGTGCTCTTAAAAATATTATTGCTGTCGGTGCCGGAGCTTTACATGGTCTGGGATTTGGTGACAATGCCAAGGCAGCCATCATCGCTCGAGGCTTGGCAGAAATTACCCGCTTAGGGGTAGCACTCGGTGCCAGTCCATTGACCTATAGCGGCTTATCTGGTGTGGGAGATTTGATTGTAACGGGAACCTCCATCCACTCTCGTAACTGGAGAGCCGGAGATGCTCTTGGTCGTGGAGAATCTCTAGCTGATATCGAAGCCAATATGGGCATGGTAATCGAAGGAATCTCAACGACTCGAGCAGCCTATGAACTAGCGCAAGAACTTGGAGTCTATATGCCCATTACACAAGCCATTTACCAAGTTATTTACCACGGAACCAATATCAAAGATGCCATTTATGACATCATGAACAATGAATTTAAAGCAGAAAATGAGTGGTCTTAACCCTCTAAAGAAAGGATTCTTATGACATCAAAAGTTAGAAAGGCAGTCATCCCTGCCGCTGGGCTTGGAACTCGATTTTTACCAGCAACCAAGGCTCTTGCCAAAGAAATGTTACCAATTGTAGACAAACCAACTATCCAGTTTATCGTGGAAGAGGCTCTCAAATCAGGTATTGAAGATATTCTGGTTGTCACTGGTAAATCAAAACGTTCTATTGAGGACCACTTTGACTCAAACTTTGAGCTTGAATACAATCTTAAGGAAAAAGGCAAAACGGATTTGTTAAAATTGGTAGATGAAGCAACTGGTATGCGCCTCCATTTCATCCGCCAAACTCACCCTCGTGGTCTTGGAGACGCTGTCCTACAAGCCAAAGCTTTTGTAGGGAATGAGCCCTTCGTTGTTATGCTGGGTGATGACCTTATGGACATCACAGACGAGAATGCCGTTCCTTTGACAAAACAACTGATGAATGATTACGAAAAGACACACGCATCAACCATTGCTGTCATGCCCGTACCACACGAAGACGTTTCATCATATGGAGTTATCGCTCCTCAAGGTGAAGGGATTAATGGTCT
Source organism: Streptococcus mitis SK1080 (assembly GCF_000220085.1). Lineage (GTDB taxonomy): Bacteria > Bacillota > Bacilli > Lactobacillales > Streptococcaceae > Streptococcus > Streptococcus mitis_K. Next base: position 20,976 of record NZ_AFQV01000028.1, read on the forward strand.
CTATAGCGTTGAAACTTTCGTTGAAAAACCAGCTCCCGAAGATGCACCAAGTGATCTAGCTATTATCGGTCGCTATCTTCTGACACCGGAAATTTTTGATATCCTCGAAAAGCAGGCTCCTGGTGCTGGAAATGAAATCCAGCTTACCGACGCTATTGATACGCTTAATAAAACACAGCGTGTTTTTGCCCGTGAATTTACAGGAGCTCGTTACGACGTTGGGGATAAGTTTGGCTTTATGAAAACATCTATTGACTACGCCCTCAAACATCCACAAGTCAAAGATGACTTAAAAGATTACCTCATCCAACTGGGAAAAGAATTGGCTGAGAAGGAATAATACTCTTCGAAAATCTCTTCAAACCACGTTAGCTTCACCTTGCCGTATATATGGTTACTGACTTCGTCAGTCTTATCTGCAACCTCAAAACAGTGTTTTGAGCTGACTTCGTCAGTTCTATCTACAACCTCAAAGCAGTGCTTTGAGCAACCTGCTGCTAGTTTCCTAGTTTGCTTTTTGATTTTCATTGAGTATAAAACATAAAAAGATAAGGTTCAAAAATTGCCTTATCTTTTTTCATTACACAAATTTTCATCCCATTCCCTTGTAGAGAAGTAAGACTGCGAGTCCTACGAACAAGACTACCGCTCCTAATCTCTGACTAGCACTATATATCCGTCTTTCTCCTCTAACTGGAAAGATAACTGCTAGAAATGCTCCACCAACTGCACCTCCGATATGACCTGCTAGACTGATTCCAGGAATCAGAACACTTCCAATAATGTTAACCACAAAAAGTGTCAGATAGGATTGGCCCAACTGCTGGATATAAGGATTACGCGTAGCATAGCGAAGAACAATAATCGCAGCAAATAGCCCATAGAGAGAAGTCGAGGCTCCTGCTGCTAAGGATTTGGGACTAAATACAAAAACAAAGAGATTGCCCATCATTCCAGATAAAAGATAGAGAAAGAAAAACTGCTTAGAACCGAAAATCTCCTCTACTTGCCTACCAAGATAATAGAGCGAAAGCATATTAACAATGAAATGCTCCCACCCAATATGAACAAAAATGGCTGAAAAGAAACGCCAAACTTGCTCAGGAAAGAGGCGAATAGCTGGCCCATATATGGCTCCAAATCGAAATAGGGTATCTGCCCTGTAAAAGTTTCCACCTGTGGTCACCAACATTAGTAGAAATACCAAGGCCGTCACTAAGAGGAAGAAACTCGTCACAGGGTAACGCCTATCAAAGATTTCTTTCATCAATCAGTACCTCCTGAACAGGAATATCATGATTTTCAGGGCTAAAGTCTCGGATTTGACAAGGATAAACTGTACTCAAAGTATGACCAGTAAACTGTTCCAGATAGCGGTCATAATAGCCTCCGCCATAGCCAATCCGATAACCCTTTGTCGTAAAAGCCAGCCCCGGAACATGAATCAAATCAATCTGAGAGGCATCCACTACTTCCAAATCTCCCTGTGGTTCCAGTAATCCAAAGGAAGTTTTTACCAACTGCTGCGGATCATAGACCACAAAGTCCATGCGCCCCTTGGGATAGGTTTTTGGTATCAGAACCTTCTTGCCGTTTTTCAGCGCCTGCTCAATCAATCCCTGCGTTTGAAACTCATGAGAAAAAGAGAGATAGGTTGCGATGACCTTTGCTTCTTGGTAGAAGGGGTGTTGTAACAATCGCTCGGTTAAAGCTTGGTCTATAAACTGTTTTTGCTCTCGAGGGATAGCCTTCATTTCTTGCAAAATTTTCTTGCGTAGTTCTGCTTTCATAGACAAACCCTCTACTCTGCTGCCTTCTTTTTCAGGAAACTAGAGACCGCATCCACCCCAATAGCTAATGCCTCTTCCTTAGGACTCATTTGAGGGTGATGAAGAGCGTAGGGACTATCGATACCTAGCCAAAACATAACACCATCAACCTTTGAAAGGAGATAACCAAAGTCTTCACCTGTCATAGCAGGATCGATATCAATCAACTCGATTCCCTCTTTTTCGGCAAAGAAATCCATCAGTTCACGCGCCAAGGCTGGATTGTTCTCAACAGGCAGGTAACCACCTTGTTTGAGTTCCACTTCAACTTCCATACCAAAGGATGCTGCAACCCCTTCTGCAACTGTTTTGACCCGCTTTTGTACCAAGAGACTCATGTCCTGAGTCAAGGCCCGAATAGTTCCATGTAAAAAGGCTGTGTCTGTAATGACATTGTTGGTTGTTCCAGCTTGGAAAAGGCCAAAGGTCACCACTGCTCCCTCTATTGGATTGACATTGCGGCTGACAACTGACTGTACTTGGGTTACAAAGTAACTAGCAGCAACCAAGGCGTCATTGGCTTCATGTGGGAAGGCTGCATGCCCACCTTTCCCTTTGAAACGAATCTTCACCTCACAAGTCCCTGCAAAGAGTGTATGGGTATTGGTCGCAATCTGTCCAACCTTTAGATCTGGACGAACATGGAGACCATAAAACTGGTCTGGCAACCAGTCTCCAAAAGCACCATCCTCATACATGAGCATACCACCAGCTTCATTTTCTTCAGCAGGCTGAAACAGAAAGAGCAAATTATTTTTAGGTTGCTCCTCAAGGGCTCGCTCAAGACAGCCCAAGGCAATGGTCATGTGGAAATCATGTCCACAGGCGTGCATGCGACCTTGGTGCTGGGAAGCAAAAGGAAGGCCTGTTTGTTCAACGATAGGCAGACCATCAATATCTGTCCGCCAACCAATGGTACGCTCTGGTTGACTTCCCTGCAAATAAACCAAAATCCCTGTCCGCCAAGTACGAACTTGAACAAAGTCCTTGCCCACAGTCAATTTCTCAATCACATCTAGCAAATAAGCATGAGTCTTGAACTCCTCCAAACCAATCTCTGGAATCTGGTGCAAATCTCGTCTAGTCTGAATCAAATCTAACATCTATCTATCCTCCTATATAGCAGAAAGAGGCTGGAAAAAGGGTCCCGCCTCTATTTTTCTTTTACAAATCACAAGGTACGAAGCGCATCCTCTAGCGCTGTTTTTTGTTGGGTTTGGGCATCAATCTCTTTGATAATACGAGCTGGAACACCTGCTACCACCACGTTTTCTGGGACATCTTGGGTAACAATAGCTCCCGCTGCGACAACTGAACCACTACCGATTTGGACCCCTTCGATAACCACTGCGTTGGCACCGATAAGAACATTATCTCCAACACGGACTGGTTCTGCGCTAGCTGGTTCAATCACACCCGCCAAAACGGCACCTGCACCAACGTGGCTGTTTTTCCCAACGATAGCACGGCCACCAAGGATAGCACCCATGTCAATCATAGTTCCTGCACCAATTTCAGCACCGATATTGATAACCGCTCCCATCATGATAACAGCATTGTCACCAATTTCAACCTGATCACGGATAATAGCACCTGGCTCGATACGAGCGTTGATAGCACGTTTATCTAGCAAAGGAACTGCAGAATTACGGGCATCTTGCTCAACAACATAGTCTTGATTTTCTACCAAGCCATCGAGAAGAGGAGCTACGTCCTTCCAGTCTCCAAATAGGACATTTCCTAGTTTAACAACAGATTCAGGTACAGCAGTTGCAAGTTTCCCCTCAAAAGTTACTTTAACACTGGTTTTCTTTTCAGCATTGGCGATAAATTGGATAATTTCTTGAGCATTCATTTTTGTAGCAGTCATAAAAGGCCTCTCATTCTTTATAATGATAACTATTCTACCAAAAAAGGCCTCAAATTTGAAGCCTTTTTGTCTGTTTTTAGGTATGATTTTTTAGGGATGTGAGATAAAACGTGCTGTCGGTAAAAGCAAGCCCCTACCGATACAACCTAAAAACACTCTTCACAACTATCTCCCCGTGTTTTATTGACTATTCTAGTATAGCACACTTTTAGAATTAAGAAAAGACTTTTTATTTACTTTCTTTCGCTTCTTCTACCGATAGGAAAATCATAGGCAAAATAATCAGGCCCATAGCTAGAAGAAGGGACCAATCCACTACCAAGCCTAAAAACAAAACACTCAAGAGAGCAGAAGAGAGAGGTTCACTGGCACTGATAACGGAAACCACCAAGGGAGAAACCAAGGACACAGCCTTCATGGAAATGAAAAAAGCAAAAGCCGTTCCAAAGAAAGCGATAATGAGGCAAATCAAGATACTCCAAATATCAAGAGTAAATGAAAGCTGATACACTGGCGAAAGGACATTGCTAAATAAACCTGCCAAAATCATCCCCCACCCAACCGTGGGTACAAAACCATAGCGCTTCGCGAAAGGTTGGGGCAAGATAACATTAAACATAACACCCATGGCACTCAACAGACCTGTTATAAGGGCTAGTGGCGTCATGGATAACTGAGAGAGATCGCCTTTTGTCGCCATCAAGCACACGCCCAGCATAGCAATCAAAACATAGAAAATAGCACTTTTTGACGCTCGTTTTTGATAAACCAAGCGATTGTAAAAGAGGATAAAGACAGGGCTAATAAACTGTAAAATAGTTGCTGTCGCCGCATTTGAGTATTCTACGCAGAGATAGAAAAAATACTGAACTGAGAAAATTCCCAAAATAGCATAGGCCAAAAAGGGCAGGTAATTTTTCTTGTCTCGCCAGATATCTAGCACTTGTAACTTTAATTGCATTGCAGACCAAATGAGCACAAGACTTCCTGCCAGTGTCAAACGCATAGAGGTAATCCAGCCAGAGGACACCTGATAATGAGTAAAGAAATACTCTCCTAAAATCCCACAAATTCCCCAGATTAAGCCAGATAAGAGCGAATAAATGGTTCCTTTAACAATCTTTTTCTGATACTGATTCATACCTTTATTGTAACACGAAAGGAAAAAAGAAAAAAGTGGCAATCCATTGATTGGCCACTTCATTTAGCACAGTTCATAGAACTTATCGTCTCGTCCTTGAAGAAGAAGGTCGTGTAGCACTTGAGTTGCTACTGTCGCTAGAGCTACTACTTGAACTGCCGGAGCTTGATGGAGTTGGTAGACTCCCCACGATGCTAGACCAAGCATTCTGATAATCCGCATCACTTCCACCAATAGCAAATCGATAACTGGTCGCTGGAGCTCCTGCCTTATTAGCCCAATAGCTGGTAACAGTCGAACCTGTAACATCTACCTCTTTTCCTTCAACAGAAACCTTCCCTGGTTTTTGACCTGTTGATTTCAAGACTTCAGATTTTACTACACTAGGATCTAAAGCGAAGCGCTCGTTCCCCCAAATACTTGGGGAGGCTTGCTGAATCGCATTTACCAGATGAGCCATGTAATTAGAGTTATTGGAATAACCTGCTCTACGTGATAATGAATGATTATCATCATGCCCAATCCAGCCACCTAGGGTTAATCTAGGTGTCGAAAGCATGAGCCACATATTTTCATCTTGGTTGGTTGTACCAGTCTTCCCAATCCAATCTGCATTAGCCAGAGTAGGATTTAAAGAAGTCAGATTCGTCTTGAAGGTTGTTGTCACACGAGAGGATAGAACTTCTCGCAGCAATCCCTGCATAATCGTCGCAGTAGCTTTTGAATAGACTTGAACTGGTTTATCCTGATACTCATACACCACTCTACCATCTGCTGCTTCAATTTTAGAAATCACGTGTTTTTTATGATATAGACCATTATTTGCTAGGGTCTGATAGCCATTGGTATGCTGGGCAACTGTGACTTCAATACCACCACCCATTGGCAGGCTCTCAATACCGTACTCAGGAATCTCGTAACCCATCTTTTCCATATAACCCTTGACATCAACACCCTTTTCACGAAGCATGCGATAGGTCCAGTAAGCAGGGATATTCCATGAATAGTTCAGAGCTTCTCCCAAGGTCATCATTCCTGTTCCCTTGCTATTAGCATACATAATCGGATTGCCATTAGCAAAATTTGTTGGATAGTTAGATAGAATCGTTTCGCTTCCCATCAAGCCCTGGTCAATAGCAATACCGTAGGCCAGCAAAGGCTTGGTAGTAGAAGCTGGTGAGCGCTTGGTATCAAAGGCATGATTATTTTGATTTTCTTGATAATTACGACCACCTACAAAACCTAGAATAGCACCTGTTTGGTTGTCCATCAGGACATTCCCTACTTCTACACGACCTGTTCCATCGTCTAAAAGATAGCCATAGTCAGCAACCGCATTTTGCATGGCAGAATGAATTTTTTGGTCTATGGTAGTAGTAATTTTATAACCACCATTTTCAATTTCCTTGGATGCCAAATCGCGATAAAACTTCTGAGTTGCCTCATTTTTCAACTCCTTAGCGGAGACATTGTCTCTCTGAACTAGATAATCATATATACGTTCCTGAGCTTCTACCAAGGCTGTAAAGTATAAATAGCCTCGTGACACACCTGTGACTGTAGCTGAAGGGAGAAAGTCCTGTTTAAGATTGTAATCCTTATATTGAGAATACTCGTCTTTGCTTAAGGCACCTGTACGATACATACTGTAAAGAACTGCCTTAGCCCGTCTCAAGCCTATTTCTAAGTCTTCATCACTCTTCAACTCTCCAGTATTTTCATAAGGAGAATAGGTAATGGGACTCTGTGGAAGTCCTGCTAAAAATGCTGCTTGAGGAACAGTCAACTGACTTGCATCTACACCGAAAATCCCCTCAGCTGCCTGCTGAGCTCCTGCAATATTCTGCCCCTTATTATTTCGGCCAAACGGAGCCACATTGAGATAGGTCGTTAAAATCTCATCCTTATTCATGGCGCGTTCCAAGGCAAGAGCATCCACAATCTCTGTCGCCTTACGAGCCAAGGTCGGCGCATCCCCAACCACCTGCTGTTTAATCAGTTGCTGGGTCAAAGTTGAACCCCCACTAGAGGAACCCAAACCTACAAATTTCCCCAAGGTCGCACGAATCACCGCCTTGGGCACTACACCTTTATGTTCTTTAAAGTGTTCGTCTTCCGTCGCAATGATAGCCTTTTTCAGATGTTCCGAAATTTGCTCAGATGAGATAGAAGTGCGCAACAAATCACTCTCTATGGAAGCAATCACCGTCCCATCCGCATAGGTAATCTCTGAAATAGAAGAAATGTCCTTGACCTGATGTACCAATTCTTCTGTCTGAGGCACCCGAACCTTGTCAAATAAGTCCACTCCGTACCCCAAAGCAATCCCAGCACCCAACATTCCTCCTAGAAAACCGAGCACAAAGAGTAAGTTAAATAGAGCTTTTATACTCAGTAAAATAGCTGGAAAAATGGCTGGCTTCTCTAAGGATTTAGATTTTTGGACACTTGAGCCTTTCTTGACAGGTCTAGCTGATTTTTTATTTTTTTGTTTTTGCTGGAAAAATTCCAGCATTTTTCGTTTTAATTCATTTAATTGATTTTGCATGGATTTCCTCACTCTATCTATTATACCACAAAAGGGAAACTTTCAATAAAATAGCCACTTTCTTCCCTATTCTGCTAGGCTATTGCCCAAGTTTGTGATACAATAGTTAGAAACAATAATTTTAAAAAGGAGAAAAGACACATGCACATTTTTGATGAGCTAAAAGAGCGTGGTTTGATATTTCAAACGACTGATGAAGAAGCTTTGCGTAAAGCCCTAGAAGAAGGTCAAGTTTCTTATTATACTGGCTACGATCCAACTGCTGACAGCCTTCACCTAGGCCACCTTGTCGCAATCTTGACAAGTCGTCGCTTGCAGCTAGCAGGTCACAAACCTTATGCGCTCGTTGGCGGTGCTACAGGTCTCATCGGAGATCCGTCCTTCAAAGATGCTGAGCGTAGTCTCCAAACAAAAGACACAGTAGATGGCTGGGTCAAGTCTATCCAAGGACAACTTTCTCGTTTTCTTGACTTTGAAAATGGTGAAAATAAAGCTGTCATGGTCAACAACTACGACTGGTTTGGCAGCATCAGCTTCATTGACTTCCTCCGTGATATCGGAAAATACTTCACTGTCAACTACATGATGAGCAAGGAATCTGTTAAAAAACGAATTGAAACAGGGATTTCTTACACTGAGTTTGCTTACCAAATCATGCAAGGTTACGACTTCTTCGTCCTTAACCAAGACCATAATGTCACTCTTCAAATCGGTGGTTCTGACCAGTGGGGAAATATGACAGCTGGTACCGAATTGCTTCGTCGTAAGGCTGACAAGACTGGCCATGTTATCACTGTTCCATTGATCACAGATGCAACTGGTAAGAAATTTGGTAAATCAGAAGGAAACGCAGTCTGGCTCAATCCTGAAAAGACTTCTGCATACGAAATGTACCAATTCTGGATGAACGTTATGGACGCAGACGCTGTTCGCTTCTTGAAAATCTTTACTTTCTTGTCACTTGATGAGATTGAAGAAATCCGTAAACAATTTGAAGCAGCGCCACATGAACGCTTGGCTCAAAAAGTCTTGGCTCGTGAAGTCGTTACACTTGTTCACGGAGAAGAAGCTTACAAAGAAGCCCTCAACATCACTGAGCAACTCTTTGCAGGAAACATCAAAAATCTTTCTGTCAAAGAGCTCAAACAAGGACTTCGTGGTGTACCAAACTATCACGTTCAAGCAGACGAAAACCACAATATCGTAGAACTGCTCGTATCAGCTGGTGTAGTTAACTCAAAACGCCAAGCCCGTGAAGATGTCCAAAACGGAGCCATTTACGTAAATGGCGACCGTATCCAAGACCTTGACTATGTCTTGAGTGACGCAGATAAGTTAGAGAATGAACTGACTGTTATCCGTCGTGGTAAGAAAAAATACTTTGTATTGACTTACTAAACTATTCAACATTTATCTATAAACAAAGGAGTTACCCTCGAGAAAGGTAACTCCTTTTTGCTGTTAATAACTCTCATCTATCTATTTTTAATAGACAGGCTACGCAGTACAATGCGTAAGGTTGTTAGATTATGTAAGATAGAAAGATTTGAAGGACTGAGCCAATTAAACAAGCCAAAGCCAATCAAACTACTATTTACGACAACGGTATCTTGAATATTCTTCTTGATGAGTGTTTGCAAAGATGATGATAGCCAATCCAACTCTTGGAAGAAATCCAAACGATTATCTAACAATAAGATATCACTCATCTGCTTAGAAATATCTGCACTCTCATTCATCACCACACCGATATCTGATAGGGTTAGAGCAGCTGAGTCATTCAACCCATCCCCAACCATCAAAATAGTGTGACCTGCTTTCTGCAGTTCCTCTACTAACTCAAATTTCCCATCAGGTTTCAAATCTGTATAAACCTGATCAAAGGGCAAATCTTTGACTAATTCCTCTGTCCTAACCAAGGTGTCCCCTGTTGCCAGAATCAATTTTTTCCCTTGTGCCTTAAGTTTCTCCAAGGCTGCTTTTGCTTCTTTTCTCAAAGGAGTATGAATGCAGAACATTCCAATCAATTCATTCTGATAAGCCAAGAATAAGAGATTGTAGTGACTCTTGTACTCTTCAATTAAAGCATTTTGTTCTGAACTGATATGAATCTGTTCATCCTGCATCAAGACATAATTCCCAATAAGAACTGGTTGCCCATCTATATGAGATTTAATCCCCTTGCTTGCGATATATTGGAGTTTCCCATGCATTTCCTCATGTTCAATTCCCTCTATCTCAGCTTGCTTGACGATGGCATTAGCAATAGGATGATAAATGTGCTCCTCAAGACAGGCACTGATTCTGAGAATATCTTCCTCACTATAGTCCCCAAAAGGTAACACCTTTTCAACTATAGGATAGCTAGTTGTGATTGTTCCCGTCTTATCAAACAAGAAAGTATCAACTTCCAGGTATTTCTCCAGAACATCTCCATCCTTAATCACCATTTCACGGTTCAACCCCTCCTTGATAGCTGTCAAATAAGCTACAGGAGTAGAAATTTTTAAAGCGCAGGAGAAATCGACCAATAGGAAAGAGATAGCCTTAGAAAAAGAACCTGTTAATAGGTAAGTCAGCCCAGCCCCCAAGAAATTATATTTGACGACCTTGTCCGCCATCTTGATGAAATAGCGTTGTTTCGTTTTCTTGTTTTCTTCAGATTTCTTCATCAACTCAATCAGTTGTAAAACCCGGCTGTTCATCTGATTATCGGTTACACGAATGCGTAACTCTCCAGTTTCTAATACTGTATTTGCACAAACCGAATCAGACTCTCTTTTTTCAACTGGAAAACTCTCTCCCGTCAAGGAACTTTCGTTGACCATACCTAAACCTGAAACTACTTGTCCATCAAACAGAATTTCATTTCCTTGAGATAAGATCAAGACATCTCCTATTTGAACATCGGAACTCTTGATACTAACAACCGTATCACCCTGTACTAGGAATACATCGCTCTCTTTTGCAAGAAGGCTTTGTTCTAAATCTGTTGCAGTTTTTTTCAAGGACCACTGATCTAAATGATTCCCCAAATCAAGCATAAACATGATATTGCTAGCTGTCTTGGATTGGTTCATAAACAAGGACAATAAAATCGCCGAACAGTCCAAGACTTCCATCGTTAGTTCCTTACGCGCTAGTGTTTGATAGGCTTCTCTAATATAGCCAAAAGCCTGATAACAAGTCCATATATAGCGAATAGGATACGGCACAAGACTACGAAAAAGCACACGCTTAATCGCTGCACCTGAAACAATAGAATAAGCACTCTCTTCTCTACGAATGGGAAGAGTCATCAACTCCGAAACTTTCCCTTTATCAATTCTTTTTAAAAAGGCTTCTGCATTATCTAATACAGAAAAGCCTTCTTTTATACGTAGAGTAAAGTGCTGTTGATCCATGTAAAACTGGATAGACTCAATTCCCTTTTCATCTCTCGCCAAGGAACGAAGATAGTCTTGAATATCCAAGGTGAGCGAGAAAGATGATGATAGTCGGATATGTTGGTATCCTCTATGTAGCACTTTAAAAGACATGTTATTCCCCTATAAGGCTATCTAATTGCTCTTCTTTTTTCTCTTGCTCGTACAAATATTTGGCATCTTGCAAGACATCGTCTCCATGTTGTTTCACAACAGAAACAGATGCATCTAGTCCGTCTTTCAACTTGTAAGCCTTAGCCAAAGCTTTAGAATAACCTTTTTTAGCTTCCTTACTTGCCAAGATTTTCAAACCAAGGGTACCAAATGCAACACCACCTAAAAAGAGTGATGATTTTTTCGCAACTTTTGCGACGCTCAATACTTCTTTTAACATACTTATTTCCTCCTAGCTATTATTATATATTAATTTTTATATAAAAGCAATTTAATTTTGGTAGTTTGAAAAGTAATTATACTACTATTTAATTCTATTACAAATCATCCTAAAGTTGCTTTCATTAGCCTCTTTTGATACACTTAAACTATGAATACAAACCTAAAACCCAAACTTCAACGCTTCGCTTCTGCGACCGCCTTTGCCTGTCCTATCTGCCAAGAAAATCTGGCCTTGGTAGAGTCTAGTCTTAAATGTGAGAATCGGCATTCTTTTGACCTAGCAAAATTCGGCTATGTCAATCTATCTCCTCAAATCAAGCAATCTGCTAACTACGACAAGGAAAATTTTCAAAACCGTCAACAAATCCTAGAAGCCGGCTTTTACCAAGCTATTTTAGATGCTGTATCTGACTTACTTGCAAGCTCAAAAACTACCAAAACAATTTTAGATATCGGTTGTGGCGAAGGTTTCTATTCTCGCAAGCTTCAAGAAAGGCATCCTGACAAAACCTTCTATGCCTTTGATATCTCCAAAGATTCCGTCCAAATCGCTGCCAAGATTGAACCAAACTGGGCAGTCAATTGGTTCGTTGGCGACTTGGCACGTCTCCCTATAAAAGACACTAGCATGGATATCCTGCTTGATATCTTTTCACCTGCCAACTATGGAGAATTTCGTCGCGTTTTATCCAAAGACGGTATCTTGATAAAGGTTATCCCAACTAAAAATCACCTCAAGGAAATCCGTCAGAAGGTACAAGACCAGCTGACAAACAAGGACTATTCCAACCAAGATATCAAAAATCATTTCCAAAACAACTTCACTATCTTATCCAGTAAAACTGCCTCACTAACCAAGCCTATCACAGCAGAGCAGCTCCAAGCCCTACTCAGTATGACTCCTCTCCTCTTTCACATCGACCAGAGCAAGATTGACTGGAGCCAACTGACAGAGATTACCATTGAGGCAGAGATTCTGGTTGGGAAAGTACTCTAAACTATACTTCCCAAAGGTATAAAACTTACCGAAAATCTTCAATATTACGAAAACGCATAAGAACAGGTGGTCAAAACCTTAATCTTATGCGTTTTGTTATGCAAAAATCACTGGAGCTTCCATACATATTAAGTGGAAATAGTTGAAATCAGTTCTCTTAATAACCATTGAACACCATATAGTACATTTGCCCCAAATATGATATAGGCCGTATAAATCAAGTATTTCGATTTTTCCCGCCTTAAAGAATAGATCTTGTACAAGATAAACAAATTTAAAATAATAAATAACAGAGACAAAATCTTCCCTCCAAAATCAATCATAAAAGTAGGCAGTCAAGCATAGTTCTAATCTTTATTTTCGATTCGAGATAACAAACTTATCAATAAATAGCAAGTGAAATAAGGCAAGTACCAGACCCCAAACGCTACCACGAAAAGAGAATTCTTGATGATTGAGAGGAAATAAATCATGGTTACCTATATAGAGGCAGGTCAAAATGATAAATAGTATCCAAAATAAATCAGTCCATTTATATTTTGAAAAATATTTTTTAACATAATAGCACATTTTTCTTGACTACAATAACATTATATGATAAAATGTAAGCGAATACAAATAAAAAGGAGGATTGATATTATGAATGAAAAAAACATACATATTTTATTTGTGCAAGTATTATTATTTCATCTATAATTTTAGGACTCTTTATTTATAAAGGAATTTATGACGGATTTGACGTTTTGGGTCAATTTACAAACGATGGCCTCAGGGTAATTGCTACTAATATTAGCAATATTGGTAGTAGTAGTATTAGGTAGTTAATAGTAATAGAATTCAAATAAAAACGGTAATTTAGTGAATGAACTGCACCCCAAAAGTTAGACAGAAAAAATCTAACTTTTGGGGTATTTTTATTATGAAATTAACATATGATGATAAAGTTCAGATCTATGAACTTAGAAAACAAGGATATAGCTTAGAGAAGCTTTCAAATACATTTGGGATAAACAACTCTAATATTAGGTACATGATTAAATTGATTGATCGTTACGGAATAGAGTTCGTCAAAAAAAGGAAAAAATCGTTACTATTCTCCTGATTTAAAACAAGAAATGATTGATAAAGTCATACATGAAGGCTGGACTAGAGATAGAGTTTCTCTTGAATACGGTCTCCCAAGTCGTACGATACTTCTTAATTGGCTAGCACAATACAAGAAAAACGGGTATACTATTGTTGAGAAAACAAGAGGGAGAGTACCTAAAATGGGACGTAAGCCAAAAAAGAGACCTGAAGAGAGGACAGAATTAGAACGTCTTCAAGCAGAAAATGAGTACCTGAGAGCGGAGAATGCCATCCTAAAAAAGTTAAGAGAACTCCGATTGAAGGAGGAAAAAGAGAAAGAAGAAAGACAGAAATTGTTCAAGAATTAATGACTGAGTTTTCGTTAGATATTCTTCTAAGAGTCATTAAACTAGCTCGTTCGACCTACTACTATCACTTGAAACAGCTAGATAAACCAGATAAGGACCAAGAGCTTAAAGCTGAAATTCAATCCATTTTTATCGAACACAAGGGAAATTATGGTTATCGTCGGGTTCATTTAGAATTAAGAAATCGTGGTTATCTGGTAAATCATAAAAGAGTTCAACGCTTGATGGAAGTACTCAATTTACAAGCTAAAATGCGACAGAAACGAAAATATTCTTCTCATAAAGGAGATGTGGGTAAGAAGGCAGAGAATCTCATTCAACGTCAATTTGAAGGCTCTAAAACAATGGAAAAGTGCTACACAGATGTGACAGAATTTGCCATTCCAGCAAGTACTCAAAAGCTTTACTTATCACCAGTTTTAGATGGCTTTAATAGCGAAATTATCGCCTATAATCTTTCAACTTCACCCAACTTAGAACAAGTAAAAACAATGTTGGAACAGGCATTCACAGAGAAATGCTACGAGAATACGATTCTCCATAGTGACCAAGGTTGGCAATATCAACACGATTCTTATCATCAATTTCTTGAAGGTAAGGGAATTCAAGCATCCATGTCACGTAAGGGTAACAGCTCAGACAATGGTATGATGGAGTCCTTCTTTGGGATTCTGAAATCGGAAAT
>NZ_AFQV01000027.1 GCF_000220085.1 Streptococcus mitis SK1080
GTATCGGCATTGCCTAAATCAGCTTTATAGTTCTTTGTATCCGTCACTTCTTTAGCTACTGGTTGATAAATATCAGACTGAGTCACAATTTTATATGGCAAACGAAAATTAATTGGTTGTCCCTTAATTCTAGCTTCAATATAAAGGGTATGGTTTCCTTTTGCTCTATCAGCAGTTGTGTTTACGCCATCTTCTGAACTTTGTCTACTAAAGCGATTATGGTAATTCTTGAAGTAATCAGCACTAAAATTACCTGTCGATTTATACGTATGGTAATCGGTAACATCTCCACGTCCAGGATTAGTTTGTCTATTATGATCAAATGTATCTTCTATAGTAACGGCATTACTCATTAGACCACTTTCTGTGTCCAAAGTACCAATCCCTGTACCTTTTAAGAAAGTTGTTTTCAACACATTCGTATTAACCGTTACATTATATCGTTCTTGCACGCCATACCATTGTTGATAACTCTTGTGCATAAAACGTCCACTAGGTATTTTTTCATATGATTTCATACCTACAATATAATATAGTGGAACTTCAGTATCAGCTTTTGTATCAAATTCTACTTCATAAGTATTACCGGCATCAAAATCTCTTGGTCTAAACGCAAAAACATTTTGAGTTGAACTTTTAATCTTATCGTACAACTTATCCATGATTCTTATGTCTTCATTTGACATACCATCACGATTATAATACACGCTAGTATTATTTTTTACGAAGTCATCTAAAGTATAAATCCCGCCACGGTCACCAACAATTCCATTATTGACATTCGCAACATTTTCATAGTAAGAACCACCGTTTACCCCATCATTAGGTGAACCAACAGCCGTTAAATATTTATCCGCTTCACCATTAAATACTTGAGCAACCCCACCGTGTTTTACAACAGAACCATTCTCTTTCAAAGTCATATTTTGTACAGAATGACCACTAGGAATAGTAAAGTAATAAATTGGATTTTGTCTTGATTCTTTCCCGTTATTGTACGAAATCACCCAGTGATATCCATTAGAATTTTTTGTTACTTTCGCAAGAACTTTATTTTTTAAATATTTTACAGGCTGAGGACCTAAGTTATTATTATTATTTCCTGCACTACTTCCGTTATCATTATGAGAAATGTATAAGATAGTTCCTGGTGGATAACCTGAATTATCTCCTTCTTTGGTAACATAGCCTACTAATGCATCCGTTAAATTTTCATTACCTTTAGCATCGTAGACTACTCCGTTTGCAGCTCTATTGACTGCTGCTCTAAAATATGAATCAGGCGTCATCTTCTTGCCATTATCTAAATCACGTTTCCCTGAATGTTCTCGTGTAACAGCAAGTGCTAGTTTTTTCTCTGCTTCTTTCCCACGTTTCATTAATTCTTCGATTTCTGGAGCTGTTAATTTTGGATTTTTCAATCCATCTTCAACAGAGCGAACAACTTCTTCCACACCTTCCAAAAATTTCTTGGTCTCAGGGCGTTCAATTTTTCTAGCGACATTTAAGTAGCGAACCAAATAACCAGATAGTACTTCTAGTTTATCTTTTTTGCTTACAGTTTCCTCCTCTTTACCAGCTTTTTCAGACTTTCTGCCATCTTCATTTCCTTCAACAGAAAGAGTACTTTTATCAGTCTTTTCAAGTTCTTTTTCATCTTGAACGTTAGAACTAACTGTGGAACCTTCTATTACTTTTGCAGGCTTATCTAAAGTGAGATTACCATCTAATTTCGCTTCGTTAGTCCGTGTAGCATTCAAGACTTCTTTATTTTCCTTAGAAACAGCACTAGCTTCGTTAGCAGGCTTATTATCGTCCTTAGACTGGAGCTGACGTACTTGCTCTACCATAGTTTGAACTCGAGCCACTAAGGTTGCAACTGCTTCTTCAGATGTATTTTCGTCTCCAAGCAAACGTTTGCTTTCGTCGGTTAATTGAGAAATCTGACTAGCTATACTTGACAACTTCCCATTATCTATCTTAGCAATCTCTGCTTGAAGATCACTGAGAGCCTGATTAAGAACAGACTTATCAACTGATTTCTTAGCAATTGCCTCTTTCTCAGATCCTACTTCCTGTGATTTTTCTGAATGTCCCTCTGTAGGTGGAACTCCCTCTGTCAGACCAGTAACAGCAACCCCCACTTTTTCAGTATTGGCTGTTGCAGGAGAGACGGCCATATCTGCCTTAGCTACTCCATTCGCAAAAAAGACGAGCGCTGCAATCGCTACACTCGCAGCCCCAAAATGGTACTTTCTTATAGAATAACGGTAAACTTTTTCACCATTGTCGTTACGCTTTTTACCAAACATAAGCATATCCTTTCCTTGTTTCAACTGATTAGCTAAAAAGCTTTGAAACATAATATCTCAACACTATATTAATACTTTTACAATGCGAAATCAAGCATTTATATAAAGTTTATTTAAAACAAAAATACTACAGCAATCGTATTTATGGACATTTTAAAAGGATTATATATATATATATGCAAGTGTTAACATACTTATATTCCGAATAGATAAACTATAAAATTTAATATAAATAAAAAAACAGATTTCACCTTTTACTTAGGAAAAATCTGTCATTATTTTATTTTAAGATAGTAGACTGCCTATCCTCACATTTTATAGATAGCGCATTGATGAAAGCTTATTGCTGAGTAAAGAGCTTGTTACCGAAAAACTCCAACCACGGTTTACGAACCTCGTCTTTGCTGGTTTCTCTGTATTCTTAGGTCTTATTTATGATGGTCTTTCAATAGCGCCTCAAATTCAGCGACTGACATACCTAATTGCTGACTGGCAACCTCAGGTGTTAGAAGACCTTGGCGGACTAGATTTACTAACATAGACAAACTTCCTTCAACTTTCCCACGCTCCAGTCCCTGTTCAATACCACGTTCTAATCCTCTTTCTTCAGCTTGTTCCAAGGCATAGTCCTGTGCCAACAAGGCCTGTTCTTCGCGCATACGTAATTGACTAAACATTTTCCTGTCCTCCTCGGACCAGCTCTTGTAGTCCAGCAGTTGATCTGCTTGGCTGATGGCTCGCTCGGGGTGCTGGGTAAAGGGTTTATTACCGAAAAACTCCAACCACGGTTTACGAACCTTGTCTTTTCTGGTTTCTCTGTATTTTTAGGTCTTATTTATGATGGTCTTTCAATAGCGCCTCAAACTCAGCTACGGACATATCTAATTGTTGACTTGCAAATTCGGAAGTTAAGACATGTTGGCGAACCATGTCTAAGAAGGCAAAAAGTTTCCCTTCTTCCCTTCCTTCAACTTTCCCACGTTCAAGTCCACGCTCCAATCCTTTTTCTTCGGCTCGTTCCAAGGCATAGTCGTGTGCTAATAATGCTTGTTCTTCGCGTCTGCGTTGTTCACTAAACATCTTCCTATCCTCCTCGGACCAGCTCTTGTAGTCTAGCAGTTGGTCTGCTTGGCTGATGGTTCGCTCGGGTTGCTGGGTAAAGGGTTTATTACCGAAAAACTCCAACCAGGGCTTGCGAACCTTGTCTTTGCTGGTTTCTCTGTATTTTTTAGTCCTTATTTGTGATGCTCTTTCAATAGTTCTTCAAACTCAGAGGCAGTCATACCTAACTGCTGACTTGCAATCTCCGAAGTCAGAAGATCTTGGCAAACCATGTCTAGGAAAGCAAAGAGTTTTCCTTCTTCCCTTCCTTCAACTTTACCTCGTTCCAGTCCCTGTTCTAAACCTTTTTCAATACCCTCAGCTCGCCCACGTTCAAGACCTCGTTCTAAACCTTGTTCAATGCCTTCCGCCCTAGCAGTTTCCAAAGCATAGTCCTGTGCCAACAATGCCTGTTCTTCTCGCATACGTAGTTGACTAAACATCTTCCTGTCCTCCTCGGACCAGCTCTTGTAGTCCAGCAGTTGGTCTGCTTGGCTGATGGCTCGCTCAGGTTGTTGGGTAAAGGGTTTATTCCCAAAAAACTCCAACCAGGGCTTGCGAACCTTGTCTTTGCTGGTTTCTCTGTACTTTTTTAATTCCAAGAACGCCATTTTGACCAGATGGTTTTCTTGACCGTTGTTTGTAATTGTTAAGACCTCACCTGTCGTGTCCTCTCGCATGCTAAAACTATGAAAAGCCAAATCATCTGAGAAGTAATTGCTATCCACAATAGCGATAGCATATACTGGTGCGATGTGTTTGTAACTCTGGTGGGTATCACCTTCTCGTTGGCGAATTTTTTCGAGATTTTGATTGACCTGACTACATAAATAAGCCCACAGGCGATTGATGAAAAAATTCTGATGATGGACTTGTATTTCGATGATAACTTGGGTTCCATTATCTAGTTCAGCCAAAACATCTATACTTGTATAGAAGTCCTGCGCCGAGTAAGGCAGGGAAGGCAAGACGTGAATATTGCTACCCTCCAAAATGGTTACATTTTTTGCTGGCAAGTCCAGCATATCGCGAATAAATTGACAAGTAATTTCCGGATTGCTAAAGATTTTCTTAGCAATCAAATCATTGGTTGGGCTGATGCCCGGATGTCTGAGAATCATCCATTCCCTCCTTCTATTATAGCATATTTTAAAATCTAATTTTGCTAGATTCTATGGTTCTATCTATTTATTCGGAAAAAATAGAAAGAGTAGAGAAAATTAGGAGAAATTTTAAACTATATTATTTATCTGAAAGCGAGGGCTGCCCACCACGGATATTATAAGCCTGATAAAAACAAAAGAGCTAGCCTAAGCTAACTCTTATCCTATGCGGAGAGAGGGACTTGAACCCTCACGACCTAAAGCGGTCACAGGATCCTTAGTCCTGCGCGTCTGCCAATTCCGCCATCCCCGCGTCGATTACTTTACTAGTATATCAACTTTTGGGATCCTTGTCAACACTTTTTTTCAAAATTTTTCATTTCATCAACCAAATTACTCAGAAAGTTCATTTAGATTTTCATCTACTAACTTAGCTCCAAGTGTATTTTTGAAATGACCTAGGGCAAATTGGTGATTTTCAGGCCAGATGGAAGCAACAGCTGGTTTAACAATCTCGATATCATAACCTAGATTATAGGCATCGATAGCTGTATGCAGGACACAGATATCCGTCAAGACTCCTGTTAAAATAACTGTAGAAATTCGACGCTCTCTCAAACGAATATCTAGGTCAGTCCCTGAGAAAGCTGAGTAATGGCGTTTATCCATCCAAAAGACACGACTGTCTGAAGCATGCTCTTGATAAAAGATCCCCAAATCTCCGTATAAATTCCGTCCACTAGTCCCAATCAGATTATGAGGCGGGAATAGTTTACTTTCTGGATGGAAACAATCGTTTTCTTCATGAGCATCGATGGTAAAGAAGATGTAATCTCCTCTTTCAAAAGCTAATCGAGTCACCTTGCTAATGGCTTCTGAAATAGCTTGAGCTGGAGCCCCTGCTGTCAATTTACCACTATCAGCAACAAAATCTTCCGTATAGTCAATCGAAATCAAAGCCTTAGTCATTAGTAATCTCTTTTCTTCACTTCTTCAAAAATATCTGAAATCAAGACCTTAAGATAGGTTCCCTTCATTCCAAGCGAGCGACTTTCAATAATTCCAGCGGACTCAAGTTTACGAAGGGCATTGACAATCACAGAGCGGGTAATTCCGATACGGTCTGCAATCACAGACGCAGTCAACTGCCCTTCATTTCCATTTAATTCTCCTAAAATTGCTGAAACAGCACGGAGTTCGGAGTAAGAAAGGGTATTAACCGCCATGGTAACAGCAGTACGGCGACGGATATTTTTCTCATCTTCTTCACGCTGGAAGTTGAGGAGTTGAATCCCAACCACGGTACTGGCAATCTCAACAAGAATCAAGTCCTCATCTTCGAATTTTTTATCATTGCGCCAAATAATCAAAGAACCAAGGCGAATCCCCGATACATGAATCGGTGCAATAGTCGTCAAGCCATCTGGAAAATCATCTCTACTCTCAACAGGGAAAATACTCATATCATGCTCAACAGGCAAGTTTGCTTCTGTTTCGTAAATCATATTAGCCCCTTGAACGTAGTCATCTGGGAAAATCTTAGTTTGGAAGAATTGCTCTACGCGATCTGTATTTGTTTTATAACGCATAAAATAGCCAAGCAGACGTCCCTTACTATTGATAATGCAGGCATTGCAATGAATAATATCCGCTAACTGACGCGTAATAGCGTTGTAAGGCAGCTCATCCTGCAACTGCTCCTCTGAGCGCTTCAAAATTGATGTAATCTTTCTTGTTTTTTCTAATAAATGTGCCATTTTTCACCTCGAATTTAATCGCTATCATTATAACATAAAAACGTCTCTTTTTCAATAATTATCTGAAAATTCCTTATTGACTTGCAATTTTTAAAAACCAGAATATTTTTAATTAAATTGTTCCTTTTCTATTGACAAGTTGCCTGTTTTTGTGTATCATAACATTATAAAAAGATAATACAACAATTTTATTTATCTTTTTTCACATTCGGTCTCCTTATATAAAAAAAGCGATTCATTTTGAACCGCTTTTTCTTATTTATCGCCCTTGTTACGAATAACAAAGCCTGTTTGCTTTTCGCTTGAAGTAGTGCGTGGTTTTTTATTATCCTTACGGTAACGTTTTTCCTTATCAAAACGATCATTGCCACGACTTCCTTTTTTGAAATCATCACGACGACCATTGCCACGGCGATCACGGTCTCGACGGTCATCCCCACGACGGCCTCCACGACCTCCCTTAGCTTTACCACCGAAGCCATTACCTGATGGTTTAAATGGTAGTGGTTTTTCACGCGCAATCTCCACTTCAGGAAGGCTATCAGGATCTTGGACAGTCAGACTCAAGATATACATTGCCAATTCTTCTGGAGTAAATTCGGCAGCTAGCTTACGAGCGTCCTTACCAAATTTCTCAAAGTTGGCACGAATGGTTTCATCTGCAAAATCACGTTCGATTTTCTTGAGAGCTACGTGTTTTTTTGCTTGGAAGGCTTCTTCTGCACTTGCAGGTTTAAGACCTTTCATACGTTTCTTAGTCAAGTTTTCAATGATTTGAAGGTAGCCCATTTCATTTGGTGATACGAAAGTAATAGACTGACCTGACTTACCAGCACGACCTGTACGACCGATACGGTGAACATAACTTTCAGGATCTTGTGGAATATCGTAGTTATAGACATGGGTCACACCTGAAATATCCAAGCCACGCGCTGCAACGTCTGTCGCAACCAAAACATCAAGATTGCCATTTTTAAAGTCACGAAGGACACGAAGACGTTTGTTTTGGTCTAGGTCGCCATGAATTCCTTCTGCACGGAAGCCACGAATTTTCAAACCACGAGTCAATTCATCCACACGGCGCTTGGTACGACCAAATACGATAGCAAGCTCAGGCTGTTCCACATCCATGAGACGAGTCATGGTGTCAAATTTTTCTTGTTCCTTAACACGGATATAGTACTGGTCAACCAATTCTGTGGTCAATTCCTTGGCAGCAATCTTGACATGCTCAGGTTCTTTCATAAACTGAACACCAATACGTTTGATGGCATCTGGCATAGTTGCTGAGAAGAGTAGAGTTTGACGGTTTTCAGGGACACGGGAGATGATAGCTTCGATATCTTCAAGGAAGCCCATGTTGAGCATTTCATCCGCTTCATCAAGGATAAGAGTTTCAATGTCTTGTAATTTCAAGGCCTTGCGTTTAATCAAGTCCAAGAGGCGACCAGGAGTTCCCACCACGATATGGGCACCAGATTTAAGAGCCTTAATTTGTTTTTCAATGCTTGATCCGCCATAAACTGAGCGAACTTTTACACCCTTACTGCGACCAAAGCGGAACAATTCCTCTTGACTTTGGACAGCTAATTCACGAGTTGGAGCGATGACCAAGGCTTGGATAGTCGCTTCTTCTGTACGGATTTTTTCAAGGGTAGGCAAGCCAAAGGCTGCAGTTTTTCCTGTACCAGTCTGAGCTTGACCGATAACGTCCTTACCTTCAAGAGCCAAGGGAATGGTTTGTTCTTGGATTGGACTGGCTTCTACAAAACCAGCTTTTTCAATCTCTGCTAGCAAATCAGCAGACAAGTTTAATTCATTAAATTTCACGTTTTTCTTCTTTCTAAAGGTGGTGCGAAGCCACCCTATAGGGCTTAGTGTATACTTTTCTTTTTATGACGTATTTTCATATACTGGATACAAAATCGTGTTGCTTCTTTTCCACAAAAGAAAAGTACTGTTTTCTTTGTAACCTATCTAGTATAACACAAGACTAGAGCAAAAGATAGCTAAATCCGTCGATAAAATCATGTAAACGATTTTTTAAGAAAACAAGGGCAAAATTTCCACTTTTTCATAAACTTTTTTAAAGCGTAGCAGAATTGTGCAAAAGTTTTTTTCTTGTGCTAGAATGAAATGCGAATAGGAGGAACTCTAAATGTTAACTTATGATTTAATCGTTATCGGATTTGGTAAAGCTGGTAAAACACTAGCAGGTAAATTGGCTTCAGCTGGTAAAAAAGTTGCCCTCGTTGAACGTAGCAAAGCTATGTACGGTGGAACTTGTATCAACATTGGTTGTATCCCAACTAAAACTTTGCTAGTTGCTGCTGAGAAAGACTTGTCTTTTGAAGAAGTGATTGCTACCAAAAACACGATCACTGGTCGCCTCAACGGTAAAAACTATGCTACTGTTGCTGGTACAGGCGTAGATATCTTTGATGCGGAAGCTCACTTCCTTTCAAATAAAGTCATCGAAATCCAAGCTGGTGATGAAAAGAAAGAACTGACTGCTGAAACAATCGTCATCAACACTGGTGCTGTTTCAAACGTCTTGCCAATCCCTGGACTTGCTACAAGCAAAAACGTCTTTGACTCAACAGGTATCCAAAACTTGGACAAGTTGCCTGAAAAACTTGGAATCCTTGGTGGCGGAAATATCGGTCTTGAATTTGCTGGTCTTTACAACAAACTTGGAAGCAAGGTCACAGTCCTAGATGCCTTGGATACTTTCCTTCCTCGTGCAGAACCTTCCATCGCAGCTCTTGCTAAACAATACATGGAAGAAGATGGCATTGAATTGCTTCAAAATATCCATACTACTGAAATCAAAAACGATGGTGACCAAGTCCTTGTCGTGACTGAAAACGAAACTTACCGTTTCGACGCCCTTCTCTATGCAACTGGACGCAAACCAAATGTAGAACCACTTCAACTTGAAAATACAGATATTGAACTAACTGAACGTGGTGCTATTAAAGTAGACAAACATTGTCAAACAAACGTTCCTGGTGTCTTTGCAGTTGGGGATGTCAACGGTGGTCTTCAATTTACTTACATTTCACTTGATGACTTCCGTGTTGTCTACAGCTACCTTGCTGGAGATGGCAGCTACACACTTGAAGACCGTCTCAATGTGCCAAATACTATGTTCATCACACCTGCACTTTCACAAGTTGGTTTGACTGAAAGCCAAGCGGCTGATTTGAAACTTCCATACGCCGTTAAGGAAATTCCTGTTGCAGCAATGCCTCGTGGTCACGTAAACGGAGACCTTCGCGGAGCTTTCAAAGCTGTTGTTAATACTGAAACAAAAGAAATTCTTGGAGCAAGCATCTTCTCAGAAGGTTCTCAAGAAATCATCAACATCATCACTGTTGCTATGGACAACAAGATTCCTTATACTTACTTCACAAAACAAATCTTCACTCACCCAACCTTGGCTGAGAACTTGAATGACTTGTTTGCAATTTAAGTTGAAATCTCATCTTAACTGACAGCCCTCTTCGGGCTGTTTTTGCTTCTGCGAAACACCAAATCTGTCTTTTCCCTCTTTTGTGATATAATAGAAACATGAACTTAAAAACTACTTTGGGCCTTCTTGCTGGGCGTTCTTCCCACTTCGTTTTAAGCCGTCTTGGACGTGGAAGTACGCTCCCAGGGAAAGTCGCCCTTCAATTTGATAAAGATATTTTACAAAACCTAGCTAAGAACTACGAGATTGTCGTGGTCACTGGAACAAATGGAAAAACCCTGACAACTGCCCTCACTGTCGGCATTTTAAAAGAGGTTTATGGTCAAGTTCTGACCAACCCAAGCGGTGCCAACATGATTACAGGAATTGCGACAACCTTCTTAACAGCCAAATCTTCTAAAAATGGGAAAAATATTGCCGTTCTAGAAATCGATGAAGCCAGTCTATCTCGTATCTGTGACTATATCCAGCCAAGCCTTTTTGTCATCACCAATATCTTCCGTGATCAGATGGACCGCTATGGTGAGATTTACACAACTTACAAGATGATTTTGGATGCTATTCGTAAGGTACCTACTGCCACTGTTCTCCTTAATGGAGACAGTCCACTTTTCTACAAGCCAGCTATTCCAAATCCTGTAAAATATTTTGGTTTTGACTTGGAGAAAGGTCCAGCCCAGCTGGCTCACTATAATACCGAAGGAATTCTCTGTCCTGACTGCCACAGCATCCTTAAGTACGAACACAATACCTATGCAAACTTGGGTGCCTATATCTGTGAAGGCTGTGGATGTAAACGTCCTGATCTCGACTATCGCTTGACAGACTTGGTTGAGTTGACCAACAATCGCTCACGATTTGTCATTGACGGTCAAGAATACGGCATCCAAATCGGTGGTCTCTACAATATCTACAACGCCCTAGCTGCGGTTGCTATCGCCCGTTTCCTCGGCGCAGATTCCCAACTCATCAAGCAGGGATTTGATAAGAGTCGTGCTGTCTTTGGACGCCAAGAAACCTTCCATATAGGTGACAAGGAATGTACCCTTGTCTTAATTAAAAATCCAGTCGGTGCAACTCAAGCTATCGAAATGATTAAACTAGCTCCTTATCCATTTAGCCTATCTGTCCTCCTCAATGCCAACTATGCAGACGGTATTGATACTAGCTGGATTTGGGATGCTGATTTTGAACAAATCACTGACATGGACATTCCCGAAATCAACGCTGGAGGTGTTCGCCATTCTGAAATTGCACGTCGTCTCCGAGTGACAGGCTATCCAGCCGATAAAATCACTGAAACAAGTAGTCTGGAGCAAGTTCTTAAGACCATTGAGAACCAAGACTGCAAGCATGCTTATATTCTGGCTACCTATACTGCTATGCTTGAGTTCCGCGAACTGCTGGCTAGTCGTCAGATTGTTAGAAAGGAGATGAACTAATGGTTTATACTTCACTTTCCTCAAAAGCTGGCAATTACCCCTATCAGCTCAACATTGCCCACCTCTACGGAAATCTCATGAATACCTACGGGGACAATGGAAATATTCTCATGCTCAAGTATGTGGCTGAAAAACTGGGAGCTCATGTGACGGTTGACATCGTTTCACTCCATGATGACTTTGACGAAAATCATTACGACATTGCCTTTTTTGGTGGTGGTCAAGACTTTGAACAGAGTATCATTGCAGACGACCTACCTGCTAAAAAAGAGAGCATTGACAACTACATCCAAAATGACGGTGTGGTTCTGGCTATCTGCGGTGGTTTCCAACTATTGGGTCAGTATTATATTGAAGCTTCAGGGAGACGTATCGAAGGGCTCGGTGTCATGGGCCACTACACGCTCAACCAGACCAATAACCGTTTTATCGGTGACATCAAGATTCACAATGAAGATTTCGATGAAACCTACTATGGTTTTGAAAACCACCAAGGACGTACCTTCCTCTCTGATGACCAAAAACCACTGGGACAGGTTGTCTATGGAAATGGAAATAACGAAGAAAAGGTCGGCGAAGGGGTTCATTATAAGAATGTCTTTGGTTCCTACTTCCACGGACCTATCCTCTCTCGTAATGCCAATCTAGCTTATCGCCTAGTCACTACTGCCCTCAAAAAGAAATATGGTCAGGAAATTCAACTCCCTGCTTATGAGGATATTCTCAGCCAAGAAATCGCTGAAGAATACAGCGACGTCAAAAGCAAAGCTGACTTTTCTTAAACAAAGTGAAACTATATCAAAGAACTCCGTTATCTTGTCGAAGTTCTTTTTGTCTGTTCTTTTACCCTTCTCCCTTGCATTTTCTCTCTTTTTTTGCCAAAATAGAGGGGTAGAAAGAAGGTAGCATATGTCTAAATTACAACAAATCGTAACATATCTTGAATCAGAAAAACTAGACGTCGCTGTCGTATCTGACCCCGTCACAATCAATTACCTCACTGGCTTTTACAGTGATCCCCATGAACGCCAAATGTTCCTTTTTGTCCTAGCGGATCAAGAACCCCTCCTCTTTGTCCCAGCCCTTGAGGTTGAGCGTGCTACTAGCACTGTCTCTTTCCCAGTTGTAGGCTATGTGGATTCTGAAAATCCATGGCAAAAAATGAAACATGCTCTTCCACAGCTTGATTTCAAACGTGTTGCTGTCGAGTTTGACAATCTTATCTTGACCAAATACCATGGCTTGAAAATAGTCTTTGAAACTGCTGAGTTTGACAACCTCACTCCTCGTATCCAACGCATGCGCCTCATCAAATCAGCTGATGAAGTGCAAAAAATGATGGTTGCAGGTCTCTATGCGGACAAGGCTGTCCATGTTGGTTTTGACAATATTTCTCTTGATAAGACAGAAACAGATATCATCGCCCAAATTGACTTTGCTATGAAACGTGAAGGTTATGAAATGAGCTTTGATACTATGGTCTTGACTGGTGATAACGCTGCAAATCCACACGGCATTCCAGCAGCTAACAAAGTTGAAAATGATGCTCTTCTCCTCTTTGACCTCGGTGTTCTGGTCAACGGCTATGCGTCAGATATGACTCGTACAGTCGCAGTCGGCAAACCAGACCAATTCAAGAAAGACATTTATAACTTGACTCTTGAAGCCCAACAAGCTGCTCTTGACTTTATCAAACCAGGTGTGACTGCCCATGAAGTGGACCGCGCTGCTCGCGAAGTCATCGAAAAAGCTGGTTACGGTGAATACTTCAACCACCGTCTCGGTCACGGTATCGGTATGGATGTCCATGAATTCCCATCTATTATGGAAGGAAACGACATGGTTATCGAAGAAGGCATGTGCTTCTCTGTTGAACCAGGTATCTATATCCCGGGTAAAGTCGGTGTCCGTATCGAAGACTGCGGTGTTGTCACTAAGAATGGATTTGACCTCTTTACAAGCACCAGCAAAGATTTGCTTTATTTTGATTAAAATTCTTCGAAAATCTTCCCACAATAAAACGCATACTATCAAGGTTTCAGCACTTGATATTATGCGTTTTTCTAATTTTAGGACTTTTGACTCATCCTCTTTACTTAATCTTCTTGATACTTTGACTAAGAATAAATCCTACAATCATCCCTACCATATTTTGCATGAAATTTGGTAGAATTTCTGGTAGGGCTGCTGCCCAGCCATTCATCAAAGTAGAACCCAAGGCGTAACCCCCTACCATGGCAATCGTTGCTAAGATAAGGCCTAGCCACCGAGTTTTGCCTTTAAATCCTGCGAAAAATCCCTGCAAGCCATGGTTGACCAAACTAAAGAACATCCACTGGGGATAGCCTGATAAGAGGTCAATCAAGAAACCTGCTAGTCCTCCGACTACAGCCCCTTCACGACTACCAAAGTAGAAGGCCGCAAAGAAGACACCTGCATCTAAGAGTGTTAGAATGCCTGTCGGTGTTGGAATTTTTAAGAAATAACCTAGAACCACAGAGAGGGCGGTTAATAGGGATACAAGGGCGATTTTAGTTGTTTTGGTTTGCTTCATATTGTCTTACTCCATACTGATCTGCTTGTGCAATGGCACGGTAAACGAAAGCCTTAGAGCTTTCTACTGCTGGCAAAAGTTCATCACCTTTAACCAAGTGACTTGCAATGCTTGAGGCAAAGGTACAACCTGCACCAGCATTTTGCCCTTGGATAACAGGATTTTCTAGGACTGTAAAGTTTTGTCCATCATAAAAGACATCCACAGCCTTGTCCTGACTAAGGCGATTGCCTCCCTTGATAATGACTGCTGGCGCTCCTAAGGCATGCAATTTTTGCGCTGCAGCCTTCATGTCTTCCAAAGTTTTAATTTCCTGACCTACCAATAATTCTGCTTCAGGAAGATTAGGCGTAATTACACTAACATGAGGGAAAAAGCGAATCAACTCTTGGCAGAGTTCACTAACTGCTACGTCGTGTGTTTCCTTGCAGACCAAGACAGGGTCCAGAACCACAGGCACTCCTGGGCGTTGCTTGATAAAGTCCAGAGCCTTCTCAGCTACGCTGACAGTTGGTAAAAGACCAATCTTAATCCCCCCAAACTCCACATCACGCAAGCTATCTAATTCATGTTGAAAAATGGTATCGTCAGTTGGAAAGACTTCAAATCCTTTTTCTGTCAAGGCTGTCAAACAAGTCACTGCTACAAAACCATGCAAGCCGTTCAAAGTATAGGTAGCCAAATCAGCTGACAAACCACCACCACTAAAAATATCATTTCCAGAAAGTGCTAAAATACGATTATTCTTCATAACGAATCTCCTTTAAATACAAACCATTTGGTGCTGCAGTGGGACCTGCAAGCTGCCTGTCCTTCTTCTCCAAGATGAGGTCAATCTGCTCTACTGGCATGCGGTTATTGCCGATTTTGAGCAGTGTCCCCACCATATTGCGAATCTGTTTATACAAGAAACCATTTCCTGAAAAGGTAAAAGTCAAAAACTGGCCTGTCTCATCAACCCTAAGACTGGCTTCTGTAATAGTGCGAACCTTATCCTCTACACTAGTCCCAGAGGCTGTAAAGCCAGTGAAATCATGGGTTCCTTCTAGCTTTTTGACGGCCTCCTGCATCCTCTCCACATCAAGTGGGTAAGGGAAGTGGGTGGCATAGTGACGGCGCATCGGATTTTTGGGACGTCCTCTATCCACGATAAACTCATAGGTCTTGCTATGCTTGGCATAACGACAATGAAAATCATCCGCCACAAGCTCAATTGAAATCACATCAATATCTTCAGGAGACTGAGTGTCCAAAACAAAACGGAGCTTCTCCTCATCCATCTGATAAGGTAGGTCAAAATGAATAACCTGTCCCAAAGCATGAACCCCACTATCAGTCCTACCAGCACCGTGAACAGTGATGGCTTTCCCCTTATTCAATCTAGTCAAGGTTTTTTCAATTTCTTCCTGAACGCTACGCGCATGAGGCTGGCGCTGAAATCCAGCAAAGGCGTAACCATCATAGGAAATAGTTGCTTTATATCTCGTCATAACTTCTATTTTATCAAGAAATTAATCTGTAGACAAGGTTCTAAAATAAATATTGTCTGGGTACAAAAAACTCAAAAGAAAAACCTAGGAAACCAATCCTAAGCTCTCTTTTGGAGTAGGTACATGACAAAGATAGAGGTTACAATTAACCAAGATCCTAAGATAGCAAAGACCAACATCCCATTGTGAGTCATCAAGCCAATCGCACCTAGAACGAATGGAGTCGTAAAGGCTCCGAAACTACAGCCTAATACAGCAAATGAAGTGGCTTGATTGAGGAGTTTAGCTGGAATTCTTTCAGAGACAAGTTGAAAGACTGTCGTCAAGGCTACACTGTAGGCAAAACCAGCCAGAATGCTTCCTGCCACTACCACCCACAAGGATGGAGACAGGGCAATCACGATTTGCCCTAAGCCGAAGGTAATACCAGACCAGAGGAGCAGTTTCTCTTTAAAAATAGAAATCAAAAAAGAAAAACTCACACCAGCCACAATCCCAATTAACTGCATGACACTAAGGACAAAACTAGATAACTGGGCATCTCCAAGTCCTCTTTCCACCATCAAACTTGGAATACGGATAGTAATAGCCGTATTGGTACAAACTACCACTGCTGCTTCTATAGCTAGGATAAAAATCAAGCCTTTCATTTCTCGAGTTAAACGACTTGCTTCCTTCGCTTTTTTCTTGACTTCTTTCTTTTCTTTTCCATAAGGGACAAAGAGCAGATAGAGAGTCAGTACCAAAAATCCAGCACTATAGGCTAAGAAAGTAGCTGTCCAACCAAAGGCCAATAACTGGCCGACTGCCAAGGTAATGAGAGAAGCCCCAACGACCTCTGCAGAACCGCGTAGCCCTAACATCTGAATTCGCGTTTTTCCTTGATAACGTTCACTGATAATGGAAATGGCCTTGGCATTGATCATCCCAACACCCAAACCAAAAAGAATCCTTGTTCCAAAAACAAAGGGATAGGCTTGATACCAAAAGGGTGCTGTTCCACTCAGTGATAAAATCAGCAAGCCCAAACTAATCTGTAAGCGCTCAGGGAATATTTTTTCTAAAAAACCATTCAGTAATAACATAATCATGATTCCAAAGGAAGGCAAGCTCGCCAAGAGCTCAATTTGTTCCTTAGGATAGCCTTGATAATAGTCGAACATAGCTGGCAGGGCACTCGAGATGGAAAAGGAGGTAATCAAAACGAGGGAGAGAGCCAAAATACTGGCCCGTTCTAAAAATTGTTTCATGAAATCTCTTTCTATATTTCTCTTAATCTTCTAATTTTTTGATAGTTATCAAACAAGCAAGAAAAGAAGAAGCCTCTTTAGTGTATAGACTCCTTCTTAAACTCGAAAATGAATCCCTTGTGTCTTAGGATGATTTTCTCTTGATTTGCTTGATCAAGTAGAAGATAAATCCCGCCACCATATAGGCAACAAAGATAATCAGACACCACTTGAACACGACATCCCAACCCTTGTTTACATTCAAAAAGAAGTAAGGGAAGGGACTGACCTTAGAATTAGGAACATCAAGTTTCAGTACCAAGCCATTAAAAAGAGCAAAAATCATATACAGCAAGGGTAAAATCGTCCACACAACTGGATCCCAAATCTTGTATTGACCCTGTTTGTCAAAAAAGAGGGTATCTGCTAAAAACCAGAGGGGAACGATATAGTGGCAAAGGAAATTTTCTAGGGTATAGAAATTAGTCGCAATAGGCGCTAATAGGAAATGGTAAATCACACAGGTAATCATGATACTCATGGTGACCCCACCTTTTAAACGCAAGAGACTTGACCTTTGCCAGTTTTCACCTAAACGGCTCATAACCTTTAGGAGGTAGAGCGTAAAAATCGCTACTAAGAGGTTGGACAGAACCGTATAATAGAGCAACATCCCAAATCCACCATGCTTGGCGATTTCAAGATAAACTCCCGTAAAAGCCGCTAGAAACAAGAAGATACGGCTATAAAATACAAGTTTATAGTGTTTTGACATGCTTAAATTTTCTTCACAAACTCTGATTTAAGTTTCATGGCCCCAAAGCCATCAATTTTACAGTCGATATTGTGGTCGCCTTCTACGATGCGGATATTTTTCACGCGCGTCCCTTGTTTCAAATCTTTTGGCGCACCTTTTACTTTCAAGTCCTTGATGAGAGTTACTGTATCACCGTCAGCCAATTTATTTCCGTTGGCATCGATAGCAACAAGACCCTCTTCTACATCTGTAACCTCAGCAGGATTCCACTCATAAGCACACTCTGGGCAAACCAGTAGGGCACCGTCTTCGTAGACATACTCTGAGTTACATTGTGGGCAATTTGGTAGGTTGTTCATGGTTTCTCCTTATCATCATTCACTATTCTTTGAAAATCAAAATTTCTCGAACAGCAACTATTATACCCTAAAATCAGCATTTTGACAAATTTAGAAAAAACCGATATCCATCTATCGGCTTTTCTACATTTACATTCTTTTTTCAGCTTCTGCTTTAATTTTTTCAACTACTTCTTGAATGTTCAAACCAGTTGTATCAAGGTAGACAGCATCCTTTGCTTGTTTGAGAGGCGAAGTCTCACGATGACTATCCTTGTAGTCACGCGCAGCAATTTCCTCTTTTAGAGTTTCAAGGTCTGTTTCAATTCCCTTGGCAACATTTTCCTTGTAACGACGCTCTGCTCGTTCATCTACCGAAGCTACTAGGAAAATTTTCAATTCTGCTTGTGGCAATACAACAGTTCCAATATCGCGACCGTCCATGACAATCCCGCCTTGCTGGGCGATTTTTTGCTGGAGAAAAACTAATTTCTCACGTACTTGAGGAATTGCCGCAACAGCAGAAACATGATTGGTCACTTCATTTTCACGAATAGGATGGGTAATATCCACATCTCCTACAAAGACAAGCTGCTCTCCAATTTCTGAGCGTCCAAAACTGATTGGATGCTGGTCCAATAAGTCTAAGAGTTCTTCAACTTGTTCAACTCCTAATTGGTTCTTGAGAGCCATGTAGGTCGCTGCACGATACATGGCACCTGTATCTAGATAGGTGTATCCAAAATCCTTGGCAATAATTTTTGCGACCGTACTCTTACCACTTGAAGCAGGACCGTCGATAGCAATTTGAATGGTTTTCATATCAACTCCTATTTGATTTTAACAACATCACCTGGATTAGCAAACCAAGACCCTGTAGCCATATGCCCAGGATTCAAGGCCTCTAACTGAGCAATGGAGATTCCTGCACGAGCGGCAATAGCTGCTTCCCCTTCTCCTGCTAGAACTTTAATCGTTCCTTCAGGATTAGTAGCTTCTTCTGAACTACTAGAAGTAGATTCTGGCTCTGAACTTTGTTCAGGCTGAGAACTGCTTGAAGATGAGACTTGTACTACACTTGCATCAGAATCGTGAAAATCTTTCAAGGCTGCCGTGCGATTACTCCCCCCCGTTGATAGATAGATAAGAACAATAATCATCACCACCACAATTACAAAGAAAATACTAGCTAAGATCGTCAAGACACGATTGGCCACTACATCTCTGCCTTGAGTTCTCTTACGACGCTCTGCTCTTGATTCTTCTTGATCATAAATATCTTCTTGCCACGGTTCTTTTGCCATACCTTACTCCTTGTTTTTTTTGACTTTTCTTATTACAATATAAATATGAAAATCACACTTATACCTGAACGTTGCATTGCCTGTGGGCTTTGCCAAACTTATTCTGAATTATTTGATTACCACGATAATGGAATCGTGCGTTTTTACGATGACCCTGATCAACTAGAAAAAGAAATTTCTCCTAGCCAAGACGTCGTAGAAGCTGTTAGAAACTGTCCGACACGTGCCTTGATTAAAGATTAACTCTAATCTTTCGTAGTAAATTGACAAGAACGTTTCACTCTTTCTAGTTTAGCACATTTCCATGTAAAATTATAGTCTTTTCACTTTATTTTTTCTGTAAAATCAGGAAGGTCACTTTTTTCTTTGATAAGATAAAGTGGTCTTTTTTTAGTCTCTAGATAAATCTTACTAACATACTTGCCAAGAATCCCAATGGTCAAGAGTTGAATGCCTCCAAGAAAGAGAATGACAGCCATCAGAGAGGTCCAGCCAGATGTCGGATTGCCCAAAATGAGGGTCCGAACCACAACAAAAAAGGTCATCAGTAGAGAAATGAAACAAGATAGGAGACCAGCCATAAAGGCTATAATCAAGGGAAAATCTGAAAAATTAACAATCCCTTCAATGGAGTAAAAAAAGAGTTGCCTAAAACTCCAACTGGTATTGCCAGCCTGCCTTTCGACATTGGGATAGTCCAGATAGTGGGTTTTAAAACCGACCCAGGCAAAGAGTCCCTTAGAAAAACGATTGGACTCGGTCAAAGCTAAAATGGCATCGACCACAGACCTTCTCATCATGCGAAAATCACGGACACCTGACGGCAGGGCTACTGGACTGATTTTTTGCATGAGGCGATAAAAAAGATTAGCACAAAAACTGCGAAAGAAGGGTTCTCCCGCCCGACTAGTTCTCCGTGTTCCTACGTAGTCCAAATCTGCATTTTGGTCTAGTAAATCTTTCATCTCAAGTAACATACTAGGGGGATCTTGGAGGTCTGCATCCATTACCACCACCAAATCTCCTGTCGCATATTGCAAGCCTGCATAGAGGGCTGCTTCTTTGCCAAAATTTCGAGAGAAAGAAAGATAATGCACTGCCAGATTTTGCTCCCGATAGGCCTTTAAGAGTTCCAAGGTTCCATCACTTGATCCATCATCGACAAAGATATACTCGATTTCTGCTCCCAAGTCAGGAATCAAAGCTTCCAAAGCCTGATAAAAAAGAGGAAGTACTTCCTCTTCGTTTAAACAGGGGACAATGATTGAAATCACCATCTTAGTCTTCAAATCCATTTGGATGCTTGCTTTGCCAACGCCATGCGTCTTCACACATTTGGGTGATGCCTAATTCTGCTTCCCAGCCTAGTTCTGCTTTGGCTTTTGCAGGATCTGAATAACAGGCTGCGATATCCCCTGGGCGACGGTCTACAATGCGGTAAGGAATTGGACATCCCACTGCTTTTTCCATGTTTTGGATAATTTCAAGAACTGAGTAGCCTTTACCTGTTCCAAGGTTATAAACGTTTAGACCTGAGCCTTTTTGGATTTTTTTCAGAGCTGCAACGTGACCTTTAGCCAAGTCAACAACGTGGATATAGTCACGAACACCGGTTCCATCTTCCGTATCGTAATCGTCTCCAAACACTTGCACTTGCTCTAATTTCCCAACTGCTACTTGAGTCACATATGGCAAGAGGTTGTTTGGAATACCATTTGGATTTTCTCCCAAATCACCACTCTCATGGGCTCCGATTGGGTTAAAGTAACGAAGCAAGACTACATTCCACTCTGAGTCTGCCTTGTAGATATCCGTCAAAATTTCCTCTAGCATAAGCTTAGTGCGGCCATATGGATTGGTCACTGAAAGTGGGAAATCTTCCAAGATGGGCACTGTATGAGGATCTCCGTAAACTGTCGCAGAAGAACTGAAAATGATGTTTTTACAGTTGTTTTCTTCCATGACCTTCAAAAGACTAACAGTTCCAGCGATATTGTTGTCATAGTAGGCAAGAGGAATACGGGTAGATTCACCGACAGCCTTCAAACCAGCAAAGTGAATAACACCTGTTGGTTCTTCTTGCTTGAAAATATCTCTGAGAGTATCTGTATCACGGATATCTGCCTCATAGAAAGGCACTTCAACTCCTGTAATTCTCTCAACAACTTCTAAACTTTTTCTGTTACTATTAACAAGGTTATCCACCACAACAACATGATGACCTGCTTGGATTAACTCAATAACAGTGTGGGTCCCGATAAAACCTGCCCCACCCGTTACCAAAATCTTTTCTTGCATCTTTTTTCCTCGATTCTCGGATTATTTTTTCTTATTTTACCATTTTTGATAGGGAATGTCATTTGCCATCCTAGAGGGGAGGCTAAAATTTCAGTAAAATTCTTATTCGCTTTTTGCTCGTTTGACATAGTTTTCAATTGGGTAGTTTAGAGGGTCTAAGGTCAACTCCTTGTCTTGGATCAGTTGAGCTAGATGGTAACCAATGATAGGACCCGTTGTGAGGCCTGATGAACCTAGTCCACTAGCAGCATAGACACCTGCTAAGCCAGGTACTTGCCCAAAGAAAGGTGAGAAATCACTGGTATAGGCACGGATTCCCACACGCTCAGCTCTTGAAGTCGCTACTGCCAAGATTGGATAGTGAGGCAAGGCTGCCTCCTCCATTTGTTGGAGTAAGGTTTCATCTACCGTCAAATCAAATCCCATATCATTTTCATGGGTAGCACCTAAGGACAATTTCCCACCTGCAAAAGGAATCAAATCCCACTCCCCTTCTGGCATAACAACAGGGTAAGCTTCCATGTCTTGGGCAAGCTGATAATCTCGGAGCTGTCCTTTCTGAGGACGGACATCCACAGCATAACCCAAGGGTTCTAACAAGTCCCCCAACCAAGCTCCCGTCGCCAAAATAACCTGATCAAACACCTCTTTGTCAATCTGGTAGCCTGATGCTAAAGGTGTCAGAGTCACTTTTTCTTTTACCAGCTTGACCTGACTGGCTTCTAGCAAACGAGTCACCAAGAGTTGGCCATCTACTCTCGCTCCACCAGAAGCGTAGAGCAAGCGATCAAATCCCTGCAAACCAGGAAATAATTCATTTGCTGATGCTTGGTCTAAAATGGCTAATTTCCCTATCAAGGGAGACTCTTTTCTACGCTGGAGGGCTAGTTCATAGAGTTCTTCTAGCTTGGATTCGTCCTTTTTCAAGAGAAAAACTCCCGAACGTTGGTAAAAGTCGATTTCTTGCCCTGAATTCTCTAAATCAGCCAACAAATCCACATAAAAGTCTGCCCCCAAGCGCGCCATCTTGTACCAGGCTTTATTGCGGCGTTTGGAAAACCAAGGACTGATAATTCCTGCTGCCGCCTTGGTAGCCTGACCTTGTCCATGGTCAAAAACGGTCACCTCTAGGTCACTTTCTTGCGAAAGGTAGTAGGCAGCTGTTGCTCCCACAATTCCTGCTCCGATAATGGCAACTTTTTTCATTGTTTTCACTTTCTAACTAGATATGGTGGAAAGGATTGGTCGATGCTTGACTAGGTACAAGATCGATTGTCCAGCCTTTTTCCTCTTTCCATTGATTAAGAAGCTCTGCAATTTTTTCCACAAAAAGCACTTCGATATAGTGACCTGGATCCAGTGCCAACAAGCCATCAGACAGCATATCCTGGGCAGTGTGGTAGTAAATGTCACCAGTGATATAGACATCCGCTCCTTTGGCTAAAGCATCCTTATAGAAAGACTGCCCACTTCCACCACAGATGGCCACTCTTGAAATAGGCTTCTGCAAGTCATTCTCTTGATAATGCACCATTCGAAGACTATCTAGACCAAAGACTTGCTTGACATGTTGGGCCAATTCTCCAAAGGTCTGAGGCTGAACATTCCCAATACGTCCAATCCCACGTTCAGGACCTGTCTCCTGCAGATAAGTCGTTTCCTCGATACCTAGCATCTGACAGAACCAGTCATTTAGGCCATTTTCAACGATGTCAATATTGGTATGGCTGACATAAACTGCGATGTCATGCTTGATGAGGTCGATGTAAATCTGATTTTGTGGACGGCTAGCTACCAAATCCTTGATCGGACGGAAAATCGGCGCGTGCTTGACAATAATCAAGTCCACACCCTTTTCAATAGCTTCAGCCACCGTTTCTTCACGAATGTCGAGAACAACCATGACCCTTTGGATATCCTTGTCCAAAGTGCCAATTTGCAGACCACGACTGTCTCCTTCCATAGAAAATTCTTGAGGGCAAAAGGCTTCATATCGGTTAATGACTTCACTTGCTAGCATGGAGAATCTCCTTAATGGCTTGAATTTTATCTACTAAAACTTGACGTTCCTCCAGATTTTTTTCTGGAATTTGTCCAAGGGCAAACTCTAGCTTAACAGCTTCTTTTTGCCATTTTTGGACAAAGACTGGACTGACCTCTTTGGACAAGAAAGGACCAAAGCGAACATCACTGGCTGATAGCTTCATTTGTCCTGCTTCCACAACCAAAATCTCGTAAAACTTGCCAGCTTCTTCTAAGATGTTTTCAGCTACAATCTGAAATCCGTTCTCTTGTAACCAGATACGCAAATCGTCTTCACGATTATTAGGCTGGAGGATCAAACGCTCTACATTAGCTAACTTGTCCAAGCCTTCTTCCAATATCCTAGCAATCAAACGACCACCCATACCAGCAATGGTAATGACAGACACTTGGTCAGTCTCTTCAAAAGCTGCCAAGCCATTGGCTAAACGAACCTGGATTTTTTCCTTTAGGCCGTGAGCCTCAACATTTTTGACCGCAGACTGATAGGGACCTTCCACCACCTCACCTGCAATGGCACTTTTGATTTGTCCTCTTTCGACCAACTCGATAGGCAGATAAGCATGGTCACTCCCCACATCTAGTAAAATGGCTCCCTGTGGCACAAAGGAAGCCACTAATTCTAATCTCTTTGAAATCATCTTCTCTCACTTTCCAAAACTCTATTACCTCTTATTATACCACATTTCAGCTGGCAATCTTGTACCTAAAAAGACCGCAATCCACAGATTGCAGCCTTTCTTTATTTTCTGGCTTGATAGTGACTAGTCAGGATGAAAATCACGGTAAAGACCAACATCATGACACCATAAACAGGTAATGTTTGTCCTGTCAAGGTTGAAATTTCAAGCAGTTTTTGGATTCTTGGGAAGAGAGCTGTGGCTAGGAAGCCTCCTACTGACCAAACAATCAAGAGGACACGCCAGAGGGTAAATGGCATGCAGGCTCTAAATACAGATAAGAAACCAATTGACCCCAAAAGATAATATAGGAGAGTTGAGATTTCTAACTCAGACCAACCTTGGCTACTTCCAAATATTTTCACAAACAGAACGCTGAAGACGACCATGAGAGCGCTTGGTAGGGCACGAAGCATGGATCTTCTGAGGAAGTTTGGCTCGACAGGTTTGATATTTCGCTCAAAAGTCAGAACGAATGGTGGGAAACCTTCCACAAACTGGTCAATCATGGTAATCTGGATTGGAATGAAGGGGAAAATCAAGATCCACTCAGACCGACCTAATAAAGCACTGGCGATACAGATAACTGCGAGCAAGAAAGAATAGATGGTCTTTATCAAGAAAATCGGTGCAATATGAGCAATGTTATTGACCACACGACGACCTTCAAAGAGAATCTCAGGAACATCATTAAAGTCAGAGTTCAAGAGAACCAGATTAGCAATCTGACGTGTTGCCGGGTCTCCCTCTGCCATTACGATAGAGCAATCCGCCTCACGAAGGGCGAGAATATCATTGACCCCGTCCCCTGTCATAGCCGTTGTATGCCCTGCTTTTTTCAGAGTTTGGATGATGAGTTTCTTTTGATGAGGGGAAACCCGTCCGAAAATAGCTGTCTCTTCAGCTATAGCAATCAATTCCTCATCCGTGATTTTTGAACAATCGACATAGCTGTGATAGTCCGCAAAACCAGCCTTCTGGGCAATGCTGGATACAGTGACTGGATTGTCCCCAGAGATAATCTTGAGCCCCACTTCCTGAGAACGGAGATAGTCCAGCGTCTCAGCTGCTCCTTCTCGAATAGGGTCCAAGATTTCCAGCAAGGCTAGAGCCTGAATATCAGATGGTTTTTGTGGTTTATGATGGTCTAATTTCTCCTGACTGAGAGCTAGGACCAAGACACGTGAACCTCTCTCCAAGGCCTCTCTGGCTTCTGGGACCTCAGAAGCCAGTAACATCTCAGGTGCCCCTAAGAAAACTGTCCCCAAACCTTCTAACTCCATGGCTCCCCACTTGCGGTCGCTTGAGAAGGGGATATTGGAAATCATAGGATAAGTAACCTCTCCCACAAAACGCTGGCGAATAGCTTGAGCTGTTGGATTTTTATCCTCACTATGAGCTATGTAGCTGGTCATGATGCTAGCAATAGCCTCTTCACCATAAGTTTCCGTCAGTGGAAGGACAGCCTCTACCTGCATCTTTCCTTGGGTGATGGTACCCGTCTTGTCCAGACAGAGCATACCCACGCGCGCCAAGGTCTCAACAGAATACATCTCCTGCACCAAGACCTTTTTCAAGCCCAACTTGATCACCGCAGTCAAGAGCGAAGTAATGGTCAAAAGGGCAATTCCCTTGGGCAACATTCCCAAAAGGGCTGTCGACGAGTTTACAACGGATGACTTAAGGGGCAAGCCTTTCAACATCAAGGCTTCTAGCAAGAGAGCCAGACCAAAAGGAATGATAATTTTCCCAGTAAAACCTGCTAGCTTGTCCAGTGATTTCATAATTCGGGAGTTGATGGGTTTCACTGTCTTGGCTTCCAGCATGAGCTTGGCAGCATAGTTGTCTGCACCTACATGATGGACACGAGCTAAAACTGACCCACTAGCCAAGAAACTCCCTGACAAAAGCAAGGCATCCACTTCCTTTTGCACCAAATCACTTTCCCCCGTCAACATGGCTTCATTGACTTCCGCAAAGCCTGCCAAAACCAAACCATCACTGGGAATCTGCTCTCCAGCAGACAAACGAATGACGTCTCCTAGCACCAATTCTTCAGGATTCAGAGCAACTTCCTGACCATCACGAATAGTCTTGACCTTTTCCTTGGTCATGAGATTGAGCTTGTCCACCATGTGTTTAGCCCGCAGCTCGGTCACAATTCCAGAAAAAGCGTTAAAGCAGATAACAGCAAAGAAGACCAGATTGCTCCAAGCCTGCACAAAGGCTAGAGCCAAAGCAATGGCAAAGTTCAAAGCGTTAAAAAGGGTAAAGACATTTCGTTTAACGATTTGCCAAGTGCTGGTACTGGCCGATGCAGTAAAATCATTGACCAAGCCCTTAGTCTGTCTTTCCTTGACTTCTCTTTGGGTTAATCCCATAATCTTATTTTTATCCATAAATTCTATCATATCATTTTTTTTAACAGAATTCTAATCTCACCCCAAATATGCACCTAGTCAAGGGAAAAGTTTGCCAGCCCTCCTTTGATAAGGTATAATAATAACAAGAAAAGAATCGAAGGAGATCGCATGTTTTATACTTATTTACGTGGATTGGTTGTATTGCTCCTATGGTCCATCAATGGCAATGCCCATTATCATAATACTGATAAAATTCCTAATCAAGATGAAAATTATATTTTGGTTGCGCCTCACCGCACTTGGTGGGATCCAGTTTACATGGCTTTTGCGACCAAGCCAAAACAGTTTATCTTTATGGCCAAAAAAGAGCTCTTTACCAACCGTATCTTTGGCTGGTGGATTCGTATGTGTGGTGCTTTTCCTATTGACCGTGAAAATCCTAGCGCTTCTGCCATCAAATACCCTATCAATGTTCTTAAAAAAAGTGATCGCTCTCTCATCATGTTTCCAAGTGGGAGCCGTCACTCAAACGATGTCAAGGGGGGCGTAGCTCTGATTGCCAAAATGGCCAAGGTCCGTATCATGCCGGTTACCTACACAGGTCCCATGACTTTGAAGGGCTTGGTTAGCCGTGAGCGTGTTGATATGAACTTCGGAAATCCAATCGATATCTCAGATATCAAGAAAATGAATGATGAAGGCATTGAAACAGTCGCCAATCGCATCCAAGCAGAATTTCAACGTCTGGACGACGAAACGAAACAATGGCACAATGATAAAAAACCAAACCCACTCTGGTGGCTTATCCGCATTCCTGCCCTCATCCTGGCCATTGTCCTCGCTATCCTAACCATCATCTTTAGCTTTATCGCAAGCTTCGTATGGAATCCAGATAAAAAGAGAGAAAAACTTGGTTAAATAAATACAACAATCCCTTGGCAAAAGCCAAGGGATAAATCTTTTATTCAATTTTCCATTTTTGGACCAACCAGCTGGAAAAAGCTAGGAATCGTTCAGCTACTTGTTCATGGTGTCCATAAGGATCAAAGACAAACTGGCCGTTCGGATAGCATTTTTGAAGACTGGTATGGATCTGCTCAGCATAGACTGGTGCTTGAGCCAAGCGATTAGTATGATTGACTCCTTCTGTTTGACCGTTCTGTAAATACAGCAAACAGTCCAAATTTTTCACATTTTCTTTCTTGCAGTAAGTCACAAAATCAGGATACCAAAAGGAACCGCAGATCGAAAAGACACAGGAAACCTTGTCAAAGCTGAAAAGACTGTAGACTGCCGCCAAACCACCTAGTGAGTAACCTCCGTAGGCAAGGCGTGCTTCATCCAGTCGATAAAGCGACCGCAGCTTGTCTAAAAGACCTCCAAATAAATGATCATGATAGGCGTTGGCCTGACCTCCAAAATCTGGAACCCCATCTCTCAGAGCAGATGCCTTCCATGGAGTGTAGTCGTCTAGGCGATTTTTAGAGGTCAAACCCACTAAAATCACAGATTCGGAAAAGGACGATAGGAAGTCCAAGTTTCCATCATTCAATAAAATAGCCGGATAGGGTTGATTGGGGTCGTAGTTAGAAGGAAGGCTGATTTCAACTTGAATTCCTTCCCAATCAAACTCATTATTTATTGATAAAGTCATTGATTTTCTCAAGGGAATCAATCACTGCTGGACCATAGTCCATCAATTCATCGTAAGAGATGGTCATGATTTTTTGATTCTTAATAGCAGGAACGCTTTCCAAAACAGCATTTGCCTTCATCAACTCTACTGCTTTTTCATCTAATTTTTTATTGCGATCGCTGGTTACATAGATAATCAATTCAGGATCCATTGACACGAGATTTTCCAAGGTCAAGCCTGATGTCCCCGTAGCAACGTTTGTATAACCAAGTTGGTTCAGCAAGCTCTCTTGCAAAGCAGACTTGTAGGCACCGAAGGTTTCATCATTATATGCAACCATAATCAAAGCCTTTTTCTTTTCACCTTGGCTTGCTGGGTTTGCTTTCTTAACAGCGTCAATTTTAGTTTGTAATTGAGCCGCGTATTCATTGGCCTTGTCCTGAACATTAAAAATCATTCCAAGATTTTTGACATCTTCTACGATATTCCCCAAATCTTGCTGAATTGTTGAGAGAGAAGCTTTTTGCGTATAGACTGGGATTTTGTTTTCATTCCAAGTGCTAACTGTCCCCAAGGATTTTTCAGAAAACATCATGTTTCGACCCATCACAGCGTCTGGTTCATAAGAAAGGACTGTCTCT
Source organism: Streptococcus mitis SK1080 (assembly GCF_000220085.1). GTDB lineage: Bacteria > Bacillota > Bacilli > Lactobacillales > Streptococcaceae > Streptococcus > Streptococcus mitis_K. The sequence goes on from NZ_AFQV01000027.1 coordinate 28,524, forward strand.
TGTGAGACTGTTTTTTTATCCCCAATTTGAGGAATAGTCGCAATCGCGTCCTTGTATTTGTCCGTCACAGCATTGTCTGGATTGAGCATGCCAACAATTTTATCCTTCAACCCCAACTCCAATAAGATTTCAGTGGTTGAAAGATTGTTGGTGATAACTTTTTCAGGTGCCTTGTCAAAGACTTGTTCGACTTCATTTCCTTTAGCATCATAGGTCTTAACCGTTAACGGATAAGTCGTCTCTGCTTTAGCCTTTTGACTTGTCTCTGTGCTAGATTGTGTGGTAGCTTTTTCTGTAGTAGTGTTACCACAAGCTGCCATGGTTAGAGTAGCTACTGTTACGAGTAAAATGCTTAGTGTTTTTTTCATCTTGTTTTCCTTTTCATTCTTATAAATAGTGAATCATGGCTTGCTGATCCTTGGTCCAAGTCACCTGACTTTGAACTCCGTATACAGTTTGCAATGACTCAGGGGTGATGGTCTCCTTTGGAGTCCCTTGGTAAAGGATTTCTCCCTCTTTCATCAGATAGAGATAATCCGAATAGCGACAAGCAAGTTGAATATCATGTAGGACAGCTAGAACATTGACCTTGAGCTCCTTCACAATGGCCAACAAGTCTAACTGATACTTGATATCCAGGTGATTGGTTGGTTCGTCAAGGAGCAAGAGAGTCGGTTCTTGCACCAAGGCGCGGGCTAGTAAGACTCGCTGTTTCTCTCCCCCTGACAGAGAAGAATAGAGACGAGTTTTCTTCTCGAGCATATCCACCTTAACGAGGGCATCTTGAACAAGCGCATAATCCCTTTCCCTTTCCTTCTGTAAAAAAGAGAGGTGGGGAGTTCTTCCCAGCAAGACGATTTCCTCAACTGTACAATCAAACTGCAATTGATTAAACTGAGTGACAACTGCCATTTGCTTGGCTGTTTCTTTGAGTGACCAATGTTCCAGTGGCTTTCCATCTAGGCTTATCAAGCCTTTGTCCGCCTTTTCCTGACGATAGAGGAGTTTAAGTAGGCTGGTTTTTCCACTTCCATTTGGCCCTAATATCGTGTGAAATTGATGCCCTTCAACCTTAAGAGAGACTCCTTTGAGGATTTTTTTCTCTCCTAGTCCAAAATGGATATCCTGACAAATCAAGTCCATATCAGACCCTCACCTCCCTTCGCCTACCTCCAACAATGTAGATAAAGAAGGGAGCACCTACTAAGGCTGTGAAAATACCAATAGGAAGCTCTGCGTTTGGAATGATGATACGAGAGAGTACGTCTGCCCAGATGACAAAGAGGGCACCTAGCAAGGTTGCAACAGGAAAAAGCCTCTTGTAATTCGTTCCTACTAACCCTCGAGCTAAATGTGGAGTAATCAGACCGACAAATCCAATAATCCCACAGGTTGCCACTAAGACTGCTGTCAGCACAGCCACCATGGTCACATAAAGATACCAATAAAAGCGTAAGGGAATCCCCAAAGTTAAAGCAGCCTCATCTCCCATCATCATCGCATTGAAAACACGATACTGAGTAGAGAAAAATAGAAAGGCTATTCCTACTACTATAGTTGGCAGGACCAAGTCTGCCCAGGAAGTCCCAGCGAGCGAGCCCATGGTCCAAAACTTAATGGTCATCACACTATCCGCATTAGCGCCAACTGAGATAATAAAGTTTGAAAAAGCCAGAAAGAGAGCGTTGACCACCGTTCCTGATAAAATCAGACTAGAAGTCGTCATCCTTCCCTGCATAGAGGCAATGATGAGGACAGCAATTGTTGCCAAAATAGCTCCAAGAAAAGCTCCAAGGCTAATCATCACTTTTAAACCAAGAATGATGCTCAAGGTTGCTCCTAGAGTTGCACCAGCAGATATTCCTAAGACATAAGGCTCTGCGATGGGATTGTTCACTGTGGACTGCATCACGCTACCACACATAGAAAGGCCTGCTCCTACTATCAGACCTAACAATACTCGAGGGAATCTCATGTTCCATACAATGGCAAGAGTAGACTTGGAAACCTCTCCTATCTCAAGAGGAAATCCCAACCTGCTCAAAATAATCCGATAGGTATCTCCTAGATCAATCGCAACAGATCCCATTGAAACTGCTAGAAAGAGAGAAATCCCTAAAATACCTAGCAAAATAACTAAAAGTAACACAAATTGCTGGTCTTGTCGGCTTCCAGAAAATTTGGAAAGCATGCAAACCTCCTTTGATAGAATCTTAAAAATTTAGAAAATTCTCATGAAAAGTATACCATATTTTCAACAATGGAACAAGATGAGAACAAATGAATATAGTTGGTTTTATTGTGCTAGGAACCGTAACCGAAGATTATACTTGAGTATATCGAGGTAAGTTGATAACATAAAAAGCCCTCTGAAAATCAGAGAGCTGATTTGAGCTCGGGATAAAATCCTAGTGAAACAAAAAAATCTACACGGTCAGAAAAGTCTCTATCGTGCCATTTTCATACATGATGTATAGTCCAAGTAGAATGAATACTAAGGGCACAATGATTCGCTCGTATTTTTCAATTGTCTCGAATAGTAACGGAATAGAGGATAACACCCGACTAATCTCGCATAAGATAATTATGCCGATTACAAACACAAGCAACGCCACGAGGGTCTGTGACCAATCTAACGAAGCAAAATAAGGTATATAGATACCTAAATTATCTCCGCCAGACGCAATTGTTAGCAATGTAACTGTCCAAAACAGTTGATTTGCCTTGCTTTGTTCTAATCTTTCAATAATTTCTTCCTCTTCTTCCTCACCTTCTCCAACAATTGCAAAGCGAATCCCTAAATAGATAGGGATTAAACCAAGCAATCCAACCATCCATTCTTCAGGCACGAAATTAACGACATAAGCAGCAACTAAACTCGCCCCTACAAGTAAGCCTGTGCCTAGATATTGCCCCGCATAAATATGCCATTTTTGTTTATTCTGTGATAGCTGTGCAAATAAAATAAATAAAATAATTAAATAATCGATACTGGTGGAAATATAAACACCAATAGCAGATATGATTGTCTGTCCCATAAAAAACCTCCTGTATTGGTCAGTAATAAATCAGCAGATTTTAGGAGAGCACAGACACATTAATTTAGCTATCGCTAGTGGGTAATGTCGAACATAGGAAAGCATTTTACTACTCCTCAAAACGTAGTTACAAAGTAATTTCTAACTGGAATTCGGTGACTACTTCCATGTAAAGTATAACATACTATACTTTACTTCGTAAAGTGTGGGCTCTCCGAGGGGGCTTGCAGACAGCTACTCGGCTTTTCAAGCCGAGTAGCTACGCACCCTTATGGTGTAATTAGCTGATACCATTTGAGGTTTTTGTAGTCTCCAAAATTGTGACCGATAAAACCTCAATAAAAAAGCCCTCTGAAAATCAGAGAGCTGATTTGAGCCCGGGCTAAAATCCTAGTGAAAAAGATGAAACTCCTTGTGTTCATCGAACACGGTGTCCTTTCCCTATTTTCATACGGATTTTTGACGCCCTTAGCATCATAATTCTTGCTGGATAAATCGTTTATAGACTAGGCGACGAGGCGAAGATCGTACGAAACGTTCAGTGAAACAAAAAAAATCTCCCCGAAGGGAGAATATCTGGTTTATTTTACCTTACAGTGCTAGGAACCGTAACCGAAGATTATACTTGAGTACATCGAGGTAAGGTTACAAAAGTAAAAAGCTACCCAATTTAGAGTAGCTTCATTATCAAGATATGCTCAATTGAACACGGCCTAAGCACTTGGCAAAAAAGATAAAATTTCCTAGAAACTGAAGTTTCTTCGTCAATTTTCCTATTTTTGCTTTGTGCTTTTGACGGCCTTTGTATCTTGAATTAGCGACGAAGTCCTAGAGAGTTGATCAACTCACGGTAACGGTTAACGTCGTTTTTACGCAAGTATGCAAGCAAGTTACGACGGCGACCGATTTTTTTCATCAATCCACGGTAAGTAGCGTGGTCTTTTTTGTGTTGTTTGATGTGTTCGTTAAGGTGGTTGATTTCCCAAGTAAGGACAGCAACTTGAACCTCTACTGAACCTGTATCACCTTCGTGACGTGCATATTGTGCGATGATTTCATTTTTTTTCTCTTTTGAGATTGCCATGATGTTTCTCCTTTTTATTTGGCTTCATCCGAGTGACAGGTTGGCATGCCTGTAACCAAGAAGAAGTTATTTGTCTTTACGACAATCCCTATTCTACCAATAACTAACTTCTTTGTCAACAGATTTACTTTCTTGTTTTAAATATGCTATAATAATCATAGCAAGAAATCTAAGTTGTCTGTTTTTTAAAACGAGGTGATTATCATGCCTAGATTCTATTCCCATCTCCCATACTATCTGGTCATATTTTTCTTTTATTGGCCACTTTATCAGTTGTTATCACTAATCATTTCTGACCCTCTTACACTCAAGGGACTCTATATAAACAATCTTCTCTTCTTTACACCTCTGGTAATCTTGATTGTATCGTTACTCTATAGCTACCGTTTCCGTTTCTCACTTTGGTGGTTAATTGGTAACGGACTGCTCTTTTGCTTTACTATCATAACTTTTGGTGAGTTTATACTAATTTACTTGCTAATCTATGAAACCTTGGCTCTGGTGGGCATGGCTTCCGGTATTGGCATCAAGCATATTCTACAAAAATGAAAAACAAAAAACTTTCACAAAATCCTTGAAAAATCTCACAATCATGCTATAATAATCCATAGAGACAAGTCACTTAGTCCCTTTCTACTAGAGAGTGCGTGGTTGCTGGAAACGCATAGAAAGCCTAAACTGACACTACTCTTGAGTTTTTTATGAAAACATAAAACGGTGGCCACGTTAGAGCCAATCAGAGGTGTCCCTCTCTTTTGAGGTACATAAATGAAGGTGGAACCACGTTGCGACGTCCTTTTGAGGATGTCGCTTTTTGTTTTTCTAGCTTTCACTATCCTCTGTCCCTGTTTTCAGAATAGGGTTAACACATTCGTAAATAATATAAGTAAGGAGAACATCATGATTAACATTACTTTCCCAGATGGCGCTGTTCGTGAATTCGAATCTGGCGTTACAACTTTTGAAATTGCCCAATCTATCAGCAATTCCCTAGCTAAAAAGGCCTTGGCTGGTAAATTCAACGGCAAACTCATAGACACTACTCGTGCTATCACTGAAGATGGAAGCATCGAAATTGTAACACCTGATCACGAAGATGCCCTTCCAATCTTGCGTCACTCAGCTGCTCACTTGTTCGCCCAAGCAGCTCGTCGTCTGTTCCCAGACATTCACTTGGGAGTTGGTCCAGCCATCGAAGGCGGCTTCTACTACGATACTGACAACACTGCTGGTCAAATCTCTAACGAAGATCTTCCTCGTATCGAAGAAGAAATGCAAAAAATCGTCAAAGAAAACTTCCCATCAATTCGTGAAGAAGTGACTAAAGACGAAGCACGTGAAATCTTCAAAAATGATCCTTACAAGTTGGAATTGATTGAAGAACACTCAGAAGACGAAGGCGGTTTGACTATCTATCGTCAGGGTGAATATGTAGACCTTTGCCGTGGCCCTCACGTTCCATCAACAGGCCGCATCCAAATCTTCCACCTTCTCCATGTAGCAGGTGCTTACTGGCGTGGAAATAGCGACAACGCTATGATGCAACGTATCTATGGTACAGCTTGGTTTGACAAGAAAGACTTGAAAAACTACCTTCAAATGCGTGAAGAAGCTAAGGAACGTGACCACCGTAAACTTGGTAAAGAGCTTGACCTCTTCATGATTTCTCAAGAGGTTGGTCAAGGGCTTCCATTCTGGTTGCCAAATGGTGCGACTATTCGTCGTGAGTTGGAACGCTACATCGTAGACAAAGAGTTGGCTTCTGGCTACCAACACGTCTACACTCCACCACTTGCTTCAGTTGAGCTTTACAAGACTTCTGGTCACTGGGATCATTACCAAGAAGACATGTTCCCAACTATGGACATGGGTGACGGGGAAGAATTTGTCCTTCGTCCAATGAACTGCCCACACCACATCCAAGTCTTCAAACATCATGTTCACTCTTACCGTGAGTTGCCAATCCGTATCGCTGAAATCGGTATGATGCACCGTTATGAAAAATCTGGTTCCCTTACTGGTCTTCAACGTGTACGTGAAATGTCTCTCAACGACGGTCACCTCTTTGTGACTCCAGAACAAATCCAAGAAGAATTCCAACGTGCTCTTCAGTTGATTATCGATGTTTATGAAGACTTCAACTTGACTGAATACCGCTTCCGCCTCTCTCTTCGTGACCCTCAAGATACTCACAAGTACTTTGATAACGATGAAATGTGGGAAAATGCTCAAACCATGCTTCGTGCAGCTCTTGATGAAATGGGCGTGGACTACTTTGAAGCCGAAGGTGAAGCAGCCTTCTACGGACCAAAATTGGATATTCAAGTTAAGACCGCTCTTGGAAAAGAAGAAACTCTTTCTACTATCCAACTTGACTTCTTGCTTCCAGAACGTTTCGACCTTAAATACATCGGAGCTGATGGCGAAGAGCACCGTCCAGTTATGATCCACCGTGGAGTTATCTCAACTATGGAACGCTTCACAGCTATCTTGATTGAGAACTACAAGGGTGCCTTCCCAACATGGCTTGCACCACACCAAGTAACCCTCATCCCAGTATCTAACGAAAAACACGTGGACTACGCATGGGAAGTAGCTAAAAAACTCCGTGACCGTGGTGTCCGTGCAGATGTCGATGAGCGCAATGAAAAAATGCAGTTCAAGATCCGTGCTTCACAAACTAGCAAGATTCCTTACCAATTGATCGTTGGAGACAAGGAAATGGAAGACGGAACAGTCAACGTTCGTCGCTACGGACAAAAAGAAACACAAACTGTCTCAGTAGATGATTTTATTCAAGCTATCCTAGCTGATATCGCCAACAAATCACGCGTTGAGAAATAAGAGATAAAACCTGGGATAAAATCCTAGCTACCTAAAAAGCAACAACTATTTCAGCTGTTGCTTTTTATATTTTTACTCAATGAAAATCAAAAAGCAAACTAGGAAGCTAGCCGCAAGCTGTACTTGAGTACGGTAAGGCGACGCTGATGTGGTTTGAATTTGATTTTCGAAGAGTATTATTTAATCCGAGCTAGTAGTGATTGACCAAACCACCACACAAAATTTGCTTTCATGAGTTGCATAAGGTCAATATCCTCAATCCTTGTCTGCTTCATTTTCTTTTACGAGATCTTTTTGTGAATCTTTTTCAGAGAGTTTTTGATCGATATACTTGTTAATGGTTTCATAAAATTCCTTGGTCGTCTCACCGTCTAATTTTGTCGAATTATGAACTTGATTGACTTTCAATTGAACAGATTGAATACCGTAAGAGGCTTGTTTTTGGTGGAGCGTTTCTAATTCTTCTTCTGAAATCGGATCTCCAACAACCGTCAAGACTAATTCATTGTTCCTTGACTTGTAGACTTGATTGATGACCGTATGATTGGCGAACTCTTTTCCTACAAACTGTTTGATTCCTTCTTTTCGCGCTTGATCTATCGTCAGAGTGACTGCTGAATAACTAGCTGGAAGAATCAATAATACAATCAAAGATATCAACCCAATTCTCATTTTAATATTTAGCTCTTTAAATGAACTTAAGGGAGATTTTCTCATCAAAATTCTTGTTCCAACAATATTGATTAGCATGATAAAGACACAGTTGATCAAGAAAAGATAAAGAGCTCCAAATAAAAATCGTACATTTCCATTAGCTAAACCGTAACCTGCAGTGCAGATAGGTGGCATCAGAGCTGTTGCGATGGCTACTCCTGGTACGATATTGTTTGCTTCTTTTTTCCTTGAACCAATGAAACCTGCTATCCCACCAGCAATAGCAATGAGAACATCCCAAATGGTTGGAGAGGTTCGTGCAATCAATTCACTACTTTCATAAGATAAGGGAGAAATCCAGAAATACAGAGCCGAGACAAGCAAGCTGACCAATACTTGGGTAAATAAAACCTCTAGAGATTGCTTGATTAAACGCGTATCAAAAATAGCTAAACCAAACCCCAGTCCAACAATCGGTGTCATAAGAGGGGAAATCAGCATAGCTCCAATAATGACAGCTGTTGAATTCATATTTAGACCGATAGAGGCAATAAAAATCGCACACATCAAAATCACTGTATCTCTTAATCGAACATGAAGATCATCATATAGTTTCTCGCGGAATTCACGTGTTGAATAGTTTCCGGACATTGGTTACTCCTTTTATTTCATATAATCTTATTTCTGCATGGATGATGGGAGAGAGACTTCTGTCCAAACTGACATATTTTTCTTCTCACCTGTAATTCTTTTGAACATTATCTTTTAAATATCCGTCAGTCCATCCTTAACATTATATCAAAAATTTTACAGTCTTTCTCTGACGAAATCTATCAATTGAACAGATAGAGAAAGCAAGAAATTTTAGATTCCTTATTATAAAAAGAAAAACCGGTATCTCCTCTGAACTCCTGATAATATGCGTTTTATTCTTTATAATTTAGCTATTTCAAAATTACAAGTTCTCCATTCTTAATTTCCCAAACTTGGTCAAACTTACTTAATAATTCGTTTTGGCGATGTAAAGTAACAATGACGGCACTTGGTAGTTCCAGAACTCTTTCCAATTCCATTTTAAACTGATTAGTATCCAAGGCAGAGAAAGGTTCGTCTAGGATAAGCAATGGATTTTTACGATTTTTCTCACGATTTAAATACATTCGTTGTTGCTGACCACCTGACAGGGATTGTGGTGGAATTTTTTCAAAATCTTCTTCTCTGAATTTTTCATTGAAACTATTGAATAGCGTTACATTATTTTCATAACTCGAAATAAATGTATGTTCTTGTTGCAGAATCATACCGAATCTTCCCCAAAGATGGTCCAAAACAAGCCCATCTAGCACAATTTGTCCTTCAAAATCTTCATCTGTTCCATTTAAAATGTTGAGAAGACTACTTTTTCCAGACCCATTCTTACCAATAAGCGCAATTTTATCCCCTTTTTGAATCGTAGCGGAAGTAATTATCAATTTTGATTCTCCCAGTTGTTTGGAAATGTTTTTCAAAGTAATCGTATCAAAAGAATGTTGAGGTGCTTGAACTGAAACGGGTCTCCCAACAATGTTTTGAAAACTCTTGATTACAGGCTTTACGGACTCTAACATTTGTAAATCATAAAGGATTTCCTGTATTGGTTCAGAAAAAGCATTAATATATCCGAAACTCGCCACCACCTCAGGAATACCGAGTTGCTGGTGAGATAGAGAGTAGGCTAAATAAATAAACAGAACAAGACTAATGAATTCAAAAGAAACACCTGTCAATAAGATGCCTGTAATTTTTGTCAAACCATACTTAAAATACTTATCCTGCAAATTCTTTAGGGAACTCTTTTGTTGATTCAAAAAATGCGACATAGTTAGTTTATTTACCAAATGATGTCCCATGAGCAAATCCTCCAAAGTTCGATAGTAATCTCCTTGTTTTTTCAAGTAAACCTGTCTACGATTAGCGGTCAACTTCCCAACGATTTTAGGAATTTGAATACTAATTCCAGTGGAAAAGATTAAAATCAATGATACAATAGGATTAATTGTTCTGCTAATAATGAAAGCGTAAATGATGATACGTAAAATTTGTTTGATAAAACTCATCAATGGAGGAAGGTAATCCTTTTCCAACGAATCTAGGTCATTAGATTGATAGGAAATATACTCTGCTACTGTTTTCTGCTTGAAATCGTGGTGGCTGAGTCCCAGAAGTGAACGAAACCACTCATTTTTCAAAGTAGTCGAAAAGATAATCCCCTGCTTCCAATCAAGTATCATTTGAATATAGTTACAACTCAAATAGCCTGCCACTGACATAGAGTAACCATATAGAGCTACTTGATAATCCCCTTTGATTAATGCCTGCGTGAAATACGGTAACAAAGCTGTGCAGATATTCGATACTACACCAAAAAGAAAATTAAAGAAGAGATACCATCTAATAGTTTTAAGATATGGTAGCATATACGATACTCCTTGCTAATGCGTTTTTTTTACATATCGCAGAACAATCTCTACTATTCCTTATTTCAGATAGTGCGATACTCGGACATTGAGTGCAATAATTGTAAATCACACAAGTACTGCAGTTTTTACTATCATTCAAAATATAATTTGCTATTTTGTAAAATATAGGTCTATCCCATGTTTCTTTGATAGATGTAAAATGAATATTTCCAATACTTCTATTGAAAGTAAGCTTTTTCAGTTTTTCTAACGATTTAGGCTATTTCGTGACACACCCACAATCCGTGAAAATTCTGGTTATATCAGATTATGTGATTTTCGTAAGAATTTTATATTGTCTCCAATCATGGCAGTCTCCTTTTACTTGATAAAACTATTATAACATTTAGAAATTAAAAACTGGTTCAAAATCAATAGAATGTGTGTATTCGATACATTCAATAAATTCTTGGAAACAGTTCTACACCAGTTACACAAATCTATATACACCTATCTCATTCAAAATAAAAAGAAAGTTGCAGTTCTTTTAATCCTGTATCAACGATTCATTCTGAAATCGAATAGGAGACATTTCCCAAGTCTACAATTCACTTCATCTCAAATTAATTTTTGTAATTCACCCTTAGTTTATAGATTTTATACTCAACAAAAGTATAAAGCATACAAAACTTCACTTTGAACCAGTATTTATACTATATTCCGTATTAAAAATTCTATTATTGGTTTTGTAAAAAACAGTCTTCAAATATCCTGAAATATAGCAAAAAGAGATTGGGTAAAAACTCATTGTCTCTGCTCACTCAAGGACTAGGTTCACTTGAGCAAACTGAATCCGCACTGTCGTTCCTTTTCCGATCTCAGACTCGATGCGAATCTGGTGACCTAGTTCTTCAGAAATTTTCTTAGATAGGTAGAGGCCAAGTCCAGATGACTGCTGGGTTAGGCGTCCATTATATCCTGAGAAACCACGTTCAAAGACTCGGAGGACATCACTGTTTTTTATCCCGATTCCTGTATCCTTGATACAGAGTTCCTGGCCTTCCATATAAATCTCCAGACCACCTTCCTTGGTGTACTTGAGACTGTTTGAGATGATTTGCTCAATGACAACTAGTAACCACTTCTTATCCGTCACGATTTCTTTATCAAGGTCATGTAAATTGACATTTAGGCCTTTTTGAATAAAGAAAAGAGCATATTTACGAATTATTTCCTTGACCAAGTCCTCAATTTGCACCTGCTTCAAGACCAAATCATCATGGAAACTTTCTAAACGTAGGTACTGTAAGACTAGATTGGTATAGGAGTCAATCTTGAAAATTTCCTGTTCTAATTGCTGCTTCAGTTGGCGGTCGGCTACTTCTGCAACTAAGAGTTGACTGGCTGCAATGGGGGTCTTTATCTGATGGACCCACAAGGTATAGTAATCCAGCAAATCCGTCAGTTTTCTTTCTGAATCTGACCTCTGCTGATAGAGTTCCATCTCACGCGCTTCTAATTTTTCTGCTAAAGCTATTTCCAAAGGAGATTTGGCTTCCCTCTCCCCATAGAGAATTTCCTGGCGATAGCCCTGCATTTCCACCAATATGTCCCAAGTGAAAAATAAGATGGTTACAAAGCAACACAAGAGAAAAAAGTAGAGAAAGTAAATTCCCAAACTGGCAAATAAAAACTGAAAGAGCAAAACCAGAAATGCCAAAGAAAGCAGATAGACAAAAAGACGACTACGGGAGCGCAGATAGGCTAGAAAAAATTGTTTCCAATCAAGCATGCTTCAGTCCGTACCCTATCCCTTTCTTGGTCTCGATAAATCCTACCAAGCCCTGCTCTTCCAACTTTTTACGCAATCGAGCCACATTAACAGATAGGGTATTGTCATCAATGAAAAAGTCACTATTCCAAAGTTCCCGCATGAGGTCGTCACGCGCTACAATATTGCCCGCATGCTCAAACAGCACGCGTAAAATCTGGAATTCGTTCTTGGTCAAATTCAAGATTTGACCTTGATAATGTAAATCCATGGATTTGGTATTGAGGATAACACCAGCATATTCCAGTAAACTCTCGTCACGCCCAAACTCATAGGAACGGCGCAACAAGCCCTGAACCTTGGCTAAAAGAACCTGCTGATCAAACGACTTGGTCACAAAGTCATCCGCCCCCATGTTGATTGCCATGACGATATCCATAGCCTGGTCTCTCGAAGACAGAAACATGATGGGAACCTTGGAAATCTTGCGAATCTCCTGACACCAGTGATAACCATTAAACAAGGGCAGTCCAATATCCATGAGGACCAGATGAGGCTCCGACTGGACAAAAAGACTCAAAACTTCCATAAAGTCTTCTACCAGAACCACTTCAAATCCCCATTCAGAGAGCATTTTTCCGACTTGTTGACGAATAACCTGATCATCTTCTACTAATAAAATCTTGTGCATCTGATTCTCCTTTGCTAATTTTAGGAGTCTTAAATCCTTTAGTATAAATAGAGGGCTTAGTATCTAATACTTTTTTGACATTTCCTTGTCACAACAGCTCAAAAACAGATAGTGAATAACCCCATTGATATCATACCTTATTTTCAGACATAGTGCCAGCACTACCCTTTTATTTTTAATTTTTTCAACCTTCATTTCAGTTCTTTTATACATCCCCTTAACCAAAATTTATATCTATTCTTCCAAACCTTGAGTGTAGTTAAAACGACACTCTATACTCTTCTAACATTGAAAAGCTCCTTATCGAGTGGTATCCGTAAAAAGTTCTAGCTTTCAGATTGACAATCTGAAAAAGATTTGTTAAGATATGAATGAACAATATTTAATATTCATTCAGAAAAGAGGTGAATCAAATTGGACAAAAAACAGACTTTGAAATCCGCAGCTTATGAAGTTTTTTCAAAAAAAGGATACAAGGCGACAGGAATTTCAGAAATTGCTAGACAAGCTCATATGGCAGTCGGATCTTTTTATAACTATTACGAAAGTAAAGAAGCTATTTTTTTAGATATCTATATTGATGAAAACAACCGTGTTCGCCAAACTATGATCGAAGAACTGGATTGGGAAATTGATATGATTGATCTTATTAGTCAACTCTTTGCTCAATCCAGAGCACTCGTTTCCTCCAATAAAATCCTTGCAGAATGGTACAATCCTGCCATAGCAGATGAATTGCATAGCTACTATTCCTCAGAAGAAGGAAAAGTCACGAATCCATTTCATCAATTTCTCGTGAAAACCTTTACTCATCGTTTGCAGGCTGAAGGCCATTCTCCAGAAAAAATTCAAGATATTTTACAAGTTTACAACCTATTTTACTACATGGATATGCATATCACAGAAAATGATTTTCCAGATATTAGCAAAACTGTAGAAATACTAGCAACCAACTTCATTAAAGGAATACTGAAATAAAGAAATCTTTTCTTTATTTTTTGGAAATTATTGAATGAAAAAAAATATTATTCATTCATAGAAAATTACTACACTATAGGAGTTAAAAATGAAACGAGGGAAAAAAATGTTCATAATTATTATAACTACACTTGGAGTGCTCGGCTTTATATCTTGGGGAATCATTACCTATCTTGGACGAAGTCAAACTTTATCGATAAAATCCATTGAAAATCCCAGCGGAGATTTGTATTTAGTTCACATCACAAAACCAAAAAATCAAATATGGAAAGCTGGCTCCTATGCTCAGTTTAAGCTTCCTGACAGCTCGTTTGGTCCAGACAAAAGTCCAGTAAAGGAGGATCAGGTTAGCCGATGGCTAACCCTTGCTTCCACTCCTGATGAGGATGAAATTCTTATTGTAACCCATAATAGTGGTAGCGTGTTTAAGGAAACCTTAACACATTTACCAGCTGGTAGTAAAATTGAGATGAGTTGGCTGGAGTTATCTTTATCTGTTAAAGACAATGACCAAGCACTGGTTTGTTTTGCCTCTGATGTCGGTATTTCTACTCTACGTCCAGTTGTGAAAGAGTGGGCTGGTAAGCGCTCTATCATTCTTAATCATTTAGACAAAGGAGTAAACATTTTTGATAATGAGTTAAAAGAGCTTAGTAAGAATAATCCGAATCTAACTTATAAAGCTAGCGAAACCTTTTCTCAAAGCCAAGCATTTTTAAAAAATGCGGTTGTGAAATACGGTAACCAAGCTATTTATCTCTTAACCGGCCAACCTGATGATATAAATGAGATGAAAAATTTCTTAAAAGAGAATGGGATTGACGACAAACAGATACAAACAAGTATGTTTAGAGGTTTGAAATAAAAGCAAACTGTCTTCTATGTGTCTGAATCATACCATTATAGGTCGGTATGTAGAGAGCTCGTACAAACCAACTAGTAAATTCTATGTGATTGTGATAAGATAAATAAAAAGAAAGGAGTTCTTATGGCCAATATTTTTGATTATCTGAAAGATGTCGCACACGATTCCTTTTACGACCTTCCTTTAAATGAATTAGACATTCTAGCCTTAACAGAAATCACCTACCTCTCCTTTGATAATCTGGTCTCCACAAGTCCTCAGCGACTTTTAGACCTGGCTCCTCAGGTTCCAAGAGAGTCTAACATGTTAACCAGTAAAAATCGCCTCCATCTATTAGATGAACTAGCTCAACACAAACGCTTCAAAAATTGCAAACTCTCCCATTTTATTAATGACATCGACCCTGAGCTGCAAAAACAATTTGCGGCTATGACCTACCGTCTCACTCTCGATACCTATCTGATTGTCTTTCGTGGGACTGATGACAGTATCATTGGCTGGAAGGAAGATTTTCACCTGACCTATATGAAGGAAATTCCTGCTCAAAAGCACGCCCTCCGCTATTTAAAGAACTTTTTTGCCCAACATCCTAAGCAAAAGGTCATTCTGGCTGGGCATTCCAAGGGAGGAAATTTAGCCATCTATGGTGCTAGCCAAATTGAGCAAAACTTGCAAAATCAAATCACAGCAGTTTATACCTTTGATGCGCCTGGCCTCCACAAAGAACTGACACAAACCGAGGGCTATAAAAGGATAATGGATAGAACCAAGGTCTTCATCCCACAAGGCTCCATTATCGGTATGATGATGGAAATCCCTAACCAGCAAATCATCGTGCACAGTACTGCCTTAGGTGGTATCGCCCAGCACGATACCTTTAGTTGGCAGATTGAGGACAAGCACTTCGTCCAACTGGATAAGACCAACAGTGATAGTCAACAAGTAGACACAACTTTCAAGGAGTGGGTGGCGACAGTCCCTGACGAAGAACTTCAGCTCTACTTCGATCTCTTCTTTGGCACCATTCTAGATGCTGGGATTAGCTCCATCAATGACCTGTCTTCCTTAAAAGCTATCGAACACATTCGTCATCTCTTCGTCCAAGCGCAATCCCTCACCCAAGAAGAAAGGGAAACTATGGGTCGCCTTACCCAATTATTGATTGATACTCGTTACCAAGCTTGGAAGAATAGATAAAAAGCTTATGAAAAGGTAATACTCTTCGCAAATCTCTTCAAACCACGTCAGCGTCGCCTTACCGTACTCAAGTACAGCTTGCGGCTAGCTTCCTAGTTTGCTTTTTGATTTTCATTGAGTATAAAAACCTTCTCATAAGCTTTTCTTGTTTTAAAGAAGAATTCAATCCTTCATCTGACTCTCTGCATCGGCCACGACTTGCTCTAGACTGGTCTGACCAAGTTCAGCCTCCATAGCCAGTTGGATTCTCTCCAATTTTTGATCCAAAACATCATGAATATGAGCTCCAACTGGACAATTTGGATTCGGATTGTCATGGAAACTGAAGAGTTGACCAGTCTTACCAAGACACTCAACCGCCTGATAAACATCTAATAGACTAATGTCTTTGAGATCCTTAACAATCTCTGTTCCCCCTGTTCCGCGCGCGACTGAAATCAGCTCTGCCTTCTTCAACTGGGACAAGGTTTTTCTGATAATGACAGGATTGACCCCGACACTAGCAGCCAAAAAATCACTGGTCACCTTGCTTTCCTTCCCCTCTAGGGCAATGATTATCAGCATATGAGTCGCAATGGTAAATCTACTTGGAATTTGCATCCTCTTCTCCTTTTTACGAGACATCCCTGCCTCTACTCTTCTTTTTCTTTTATTATACCCTTTTTAGTTGTAATGTCAATCGTTACCACCTTTCAACCAGGCATCTAACTCCCTATCATAATCCTCTTTCTGGGCCAATTCTCTCAGAAATTCCTGATGATGAGTATGGTGGATCCCATTGATCAGACTTTCATAATAAACCTCAAAATAGGGAAGTTTGAGGTCTTTAGCCAGTTGCAATTCAGCTGCCACATCGTAGTCTACCCGTCGGAAGTCCATATCTACCAAGCCCTTGCCATCAAACTCTAAAATCATATACTGGGCCCTCAAGTCCTTCCGCAACTGGGCATCTAGAAAGAAAGGCTGGCCAATCGAACCCGGATTGACAATCAATTGCCCACCAGTCCCGTAACGAAGCAACTGCTGGTGAATATGACCATAAACAGCAATATCACAAGACGGATTGGTCACCAAGCGGTCAAAATCCTCTTGCGCCCCAGTATGAATCAACTCTCTCCCCCAGTTCTTATCAGGAAGATGGTGGCTAATTCCCACCGTCAAATCCCCAAACTGACGATGAATCTGGAGAGGGTGATTGTGGAGCAATTCAATTTCTTCTAGGGATATTTCCTCTAAAACATACTGGCACTGGCGCAAGAGATAGCGTTGACTGGGGCGAGTACTATCCAATTCCTTGCGGACACCATGCCAAAGACTGTCTTCCCAGTTTCCCAAAACTCTAGCTGTAATCGGTAGTTGAGCCAACAAGTCCAAAATCCTTCTACGCCCTGTTCCTGGCATGAGAATGTCTCCCAAAAGCCAGTATTCATCCACTCCTAGCTGCCGAGCATCTGCCAAAACAGCCTCCAAGGCGGTGGTATTTCCATGAATATCTGAAAGAAGAGCTATTTTCGTCATATACATCTCCTCGTTTTTTCTCTTGCAATAAGTATAACATAAAAAGTCACAGCTAGAGAAATCTAGCTTTTTTTGATATACTAGATAAAGATATTAGACAAGAGGAAACGAATGACCCCGAATAAAGAAGATTATCTAAAATGTATTTATGAAATTGGCATAGACCTGCATAAAATTACCAACAAGGAAATTGCGGCTCGTATGCAAGTCTCTCCCCCTGCCGTAACTGAAATGATTAAACGGATGAAAAGTGAAAATCTCATCCTTAAGGACAAGGAATGTGGCTATCTACTGACTGACCTCGGCCTCAAATTGGTCTCTGAGCTCTATCGTAAGCACCGCTTGATTGAAGTTTTTCTAGTCCATCATTTAGACTATACAAGTGACCAGATTCACGAGGAAGCTGAGGTCTTGGAACATACTGTCTCTGACCTGTTCGTGGAAAGACTAGATAAACTACTAGGATTCCCCAAGACCTGCCCTCACGGAGGAACTATTCCTGCTAAGGGAGAACTCTTGGTTGAAATCAATAACCTCCCACTAGCTGACATCAAGGAGGCTGGCGCCTACCGCCTGACTCGGGTGCACGATAGTTTTGACATTCTCAGTTATCTGGACAAGCACTCACTTCACATCGGTGATCCGCTCCAAGTCAAGCAGTTTGATGGCTTCAGCAATACCTTCACTATCCTTAGTAAAGACGAGGACTTACAAGTAAGTATGGACATTGCCAAACAACTCTATGTCGAAAAAATCAACTAATTTCTCAAGTCCCCTACCAACCCTGAAAGTTTGATTTTCAGGGTTTTCTTATCTATTTTTTATATCAAAAACGATAGTAAACGCTTTCGTGCTCCAACTAAATATTGTATAATAATTACATAAAATATTACGTCACTAACAGATGAAAAAAGGAGGGCTTATCATGAAAAACATCATCTTCATCAAAACCATTGAGCTCCTTGTCATTGATGGAATCATGCTGGCATTTTTGACATTTAAAGAGGGACTTACTTGGGATTGGATTTTAATTTATAGCGGTTGGCTCATTTTCTTTCATCCTGTGCTATTGACCTATCTGTCTAATCAGCTTTGTGACCACTTTAGTCAACTCTATTCCCAGATTAGACCGCGATTCTGGCGTTTTGCCTTACAAATCCTCCTATGGGATAGCCTGATGATTCTCTCCTTGATATGTTTGAGTGGTGTGCCACTTTTCCTTCAGGGAACTCTCCTCATCCTAGGACACATCATCCCTTCCTATCGCATAAGCCAAAGCCTGCAAAGAGACTTCCCCCAAGCCTATCAGGAACCGATTCCATTTTGGAGTATTTTATGATAGATGAGAAAAACCAAGCCGGTTGGGCTTGGTCTTTCTTATCTATTTTTAGTATCTAGGATAATGGTAACCGGTCCGTCATTGACCAGTTCAACCTGCATATCCGCTCCAAAGATGCCTGTCTGAACGGGTACTTCTTGTGCTAATTTTTGATTGAAAGCATCATAAAAGTCTGATGCCATATCAGGCTTGGCTGCACCTATAAAGGCTGGACGATTGCCTTTCTTGGTATCCGCAAATAGGGTAAACTGAGAAATAGAGAGGATTTCTCCTTCAATATCTTTGACAGACAGGTTCATCTTGCCTTCTGCGTCTGAAAAAATCCGCATATTGACAAGCTTTCTCACGGCATAGTCCAAATCTTCCTCTTGGTCCTCTGGTCCAACACCAACCAGTAATAGGAGCCCCTGATTGATTTTTCCCTGAACCTGACCTTCGATACTCACTTGGGCTTTTGTAACCCGTTGGATAATGATTTTCATAATAGCCTTTCTAGTAAGAGCTAGGACAATTAGCCATTGGTACGTTTAACAGAGTAAACTTCTGGCACACTCTTAATCTTGTCCACAACTGTGGTTAGCGTCGAGAGGTTGGCAATGCCGAAAGACACATGGATATTAGCAAACTTCATATCCTTGGTTGGTTGGGCGTTGACTGTTGAGATATTCTTGGTTGTGTTTGAAAGAACTTGCAGTACATCGTTCAACAGTCCTGTACGGTTGAGGCCGTAGATATCGATATGGGCCATATATTCCTTATTTGAGCTAGAGTACTGATCTTCCCACTCTACATCAAGGAGACGTTGCTCGTAGTTTTCTTGGGCGCGCAGGTTCATACAGTCCACACGGTGAATAGCCACACCACGACCCTTGGTAATGTAACCAACAATATCGTCACCAGGAACAGGATTACAACACTTGGCAATCCGTACGAGGAGACCTGAGGCACCTTCAATGACCACACCACCCTCATGCTTGACCTTGAGGGTTTCTTTGTTTTCAACCTTGATCTCGCCACCTTTGACAAGCTCTTCTGCCTCCGCCTTGGCCTTGGCACGTTCTTCCTCACGGCGTTCCTTTTCAGTCAGACGATTAAAGACAGTAATAGCTCCAATTTCTCCAAAACCAATGGCCGCAAAGAGGGATTCTTCTGTCTTGTAGCTGGTCTTTTGCAGAACTTGATCCATGTGGCGCTTGTCCATGAATTTATTGGCTACATAGCCATTTTCTTGGAACTGGGCCATCAACATTTCACGACCCTTGTTGACAGACAATTCCTTATCTTGGTTTTTAAAGAACTGACGAATCTTGTTACGCGCCTTGCTGGTCTTGACCATATTGAGCCAGTCACGGCTTGGCCCAAAGGAGTTCGGGTTGGTGACAATTTCAACCTGATCCCCTGTCTTGAGCTTGGTTGTCAGTGGAACCATGCGACCATTGACCTTGGCACCAGTTGCTTTTTCCCCGACTTTGGTATGGATTTCGTAGGCAAAGTCAATCGGTCCTGAATCTTTTGGAAGAGAACGGACAGCTCCATCTGGGGTAAAGACGTAAATCTCCTCAGCCAGATAGTTTTCCTTAACTGAATCCACAAATTCCTTGGCATCATCGGCCTGGTCTTGGAGCTCCATCATCTCCTTAATCCAGTTCATCCCAATAGCTGATTCCTTGCTGTTGACCTGGCCCTTAACGCCTTTCTTATAAGCCCAGTGAGCCGCAACCCCGTACTCAGCCACCTCGTGCATAGCCTTGGTCCGAATCTGGAATTCAATCGGCCCTTTTGGTCCATAAACAGTCGTATGGATGGACTGATAACCATTGGCCTTGCGGTTAGCGATATAGTCTTTGAAACGACCAGGCATGGGTTTCCAAAGTTCATGTACATAACCAAGCATGGCATAGACATCACTTTGGGTATCCAAAATGCAACGAATGGCAATCAGGTCATAGATCTCCTCAAACCGTTTTCTCTTGTCCTGCATTTTGCGGAAAATCGAGTAAATGTGCTTGGGACGACCGTAAATCTTCCCTTTTAAGTGACGATCCGTCGTATAGTCTTCTAGTTTCGTAACTACCTCATCCACCAAGGCTTCACGCTCTCTGCGTTTTTCCTTCATCATATGGGTAATCTTGTAAAACTCCGTTGGATTGAGATAACGGAAAGATAGATCTTCCAATTCCCATTTAACGCTAGAAATCCCCAAACGGTGGGCAAGTGGGGCATAAATTTCCATGGTTTCTTTGGAAATCCGCTCCTGCTTATCTTTTCGAAGATGTTTCAGGGTCCGCATATTGTGCAAGCGGTCAGACAGTTTGACCAAGATAACACGAATGTCCTCAGACATGGCCATGAGCATCTTGCGATGATTTTCAGCCAACTGCTCTTCGTGAGACTTGTATTTGACCTTACCAAGCTTGGTAACCCCATCTACGATTACCCTCACATCGGGACCAAACTCTCTTTCCAAATCGTCCAAGGTCGCATCTGTATCTTCTACCACATCATGCAAGAAACCACAGGCAACCGTTACGGCATCTAGTTTGAGTTTGGCTAAAATACCTGCCACTTGGATAGGGTGAATAATGTAAGGCTCACCTGATTTGCGATATTGACCACTATGGCATTCCACCGCATAGATCAAGGCCTTATGGACAAAATGGACATCCTCTTCTGTTAAATATTCTTTGGTTAAGGCGACAACTTCTTCGCCTGTTAAATTCACTTCTTTTGGCATCTCTACTCTCCAATTCTTCCTACCATTTTATCACTTTTTTAAGAATATGAAAACTAGATTGGAACAGAATAAGAAAAAAATAATTCAGAATTGCTTGATAATTCTGAATTATTGGTCTATAATATATTACGAAGTTAGATTTTAAACTTAGGTGATAGAAGGAGAGATAGAAGAACGGAAACCATATTGTAACCGAAAGACTTTCTGACTTCCCCAATTCCATTGAAGATACGAAAGATAAACGGTGGAACTCGTGTCACATACACTGGTACCTTGACTGGATTTTGGAATTAAAATCCTCAAGATACTTTCTTTTATCCTTTAGTTTATAAGGAGAACACCTATGAAAAAAACTGCTATTTCCATCTTTGCTCTCCTAGTGTTAGGAGTTAGCTGCCTGTTTCTATTCAGCCAGCAAAGCTATAAAAAAACAGTCGTTCAATACTATGCTAACGACCAGAACCTGCCCAATAGGATAACTTATAGTGAATATAGCGATAAACGAGAAGCCAACTACGGTGGCACTCTAAACATCACATCTATCAAACAAGCTAATGACGGAGTTTATGCGACCTATGAAGGGCAATTGACACCTCTCCAATATTGATAAATTGATAACCAGCCTGTCTTCATCTAGTCATGCTGGTTTTTAAGTTCATTCTAAATCCTTACCTATTCGCCCCAACTGTGCTATACTTAATTTAGTACATTCTTTGAGATTGGAGCCAATATGAAAATCCATAAAACCGTGAATCCTGTTGCCTATGAAAACACCTATTACCTAGAAGGTGAAAAGCACCTTATCGTGGTAGATCCTGGTAGCCATTGGGAAGCCATTCGTCAGACAATAGAGAACCTCAACAAACCGATCTGTGCCATTCTATTGACCCACGCCCATTATGACCATATCATGAGTCTGGACTGGGTTCGCGAGATTTTTGGCAATCCTCCTGTCTATATCGCAGAGAGTGAAGCCAGCTGGCTCTATACTCCTGTTGATAATCTCTCTGGGCTTCCTCGCCACGATGATATGGCAGATGTGGTCGCAAAACCTGCAGAACACACTTTTATCTTTCACAAAAAATACCAACTAGAGGAATTTCGTTTCACTGTCTTGCCAACACCAGGTCACTCTATCGGCGGTGTTTCTATCGTCTTTCCTCAAGCTCATTTGGTATTAACTGGTGATGCCCTTTTCCGTGAAACCATCGGACGAACAGATCTTCCGACTGGTAGCATGGAGCAACTTCTTCACAGTATCCAGACCCAACTCTTCACCCTACCAAACTATGATGTCTATCCAGGACATGGTCCAGCTACAACCATCGCTCACGAAAAAACTTTCAATCCCTTTTTCTAGAAAGATGATGACAATTAAGTAAACTATCCAGCAAGTCTTTCCATTATAAAAGGCATCCAATCAAGTTTTCAGACCTGATTGGATGCCTTTTTCTAATTACTTACCTTTTTGCATTACCAAATAATCACGCGCTCTTCTGGTGAACGCCACATACCGTCTCCTTCTTTGACATCATAGGTTGTAAAGAAATCATCGAAGTTTGGTACTTGTACATTGACACGGAGTTTGGCTGGCGCGTGCACATCGACACTAGCCAAAAGTTTCATAAATTCTGGACGACCTTTCATGCGCCAGATACGACCGAAGTTGTAGAAGAATTCTTCTGCTGAGAAGTCTGCTTCTCTCTTGGCAGCTTCAAGCGCTGCAGCGATTCCTCCCAAGTCAGCCACGTTTTCTGATACAGTCAATTTACCGTTGATGGTTGCTCCATAAGAATCCTGTCCATCAAATTGGTCAATGACTTTTTGTGTTTTCTCCTTGAAGGCAGCATAGTCGCTCTCTGTCCACCAATCCTTGAGGCTACCATTTTCATCAAAGGAAGCTCCGTTGGTATCAAAGGCGTGGGAAATTTCATGGGCAATAACTGCCCCAATACCACCGTAGTTAGCAGAAGATGACTGATGCAAGTCATAGAAAGGTGCTTGTAAAATAGCCGCTGGAAAGACAATCAGGTTCTTCTGTGGATTGTAGTAAGCATTGACCATATGAGCAGGCATGCCCCATTCCTTGTAGTCTACAGGCTGGTTCCACTTGCTCCAACTGTGCTTGATTTCCACACGCGCAAAGGCTAGAGCATTGTCAAAAAGACTGACATTTTCATCCACTACCTTGTCCTTATAGCGTTCTGGTAATTCTTCTGGATAACCAATATAAGGCTTGATGACATTGAGTTTTACGATTGCCTTGTCACGAGTTTCAGGAGTCAGCCAGTCATTCTTAGCCAAGCGTTCCTTATAGACATCAATCATAGTTGCCACTTTTTTCTCCACGTCCGCCTTAGCCTCTGGAGAGAATTTTTCATGGGCATACCAGAGCCCCAAGACTTGTTTGAAAGGACCTTGTGCTAGCTGGTAGGCTGCCTTGACCTTGTCTTTGGCTTCTGGAACTCCTGAAAGCGCACGGCTATAGGCACCTGACAAGACACGGATTTCTTCTGTTAAATAGCTGGTTGAGAGATTCACAACACTCAAAATCAAGGTTGCCTTGAGGAGAGGCCAAGCTTCTTCACTATAGAATTGATCTGCTGCTTGCCAGAAACGTTCCTCGTCTACAATAACCTTGTCTGGCACTTGTCCAAGAACAGCTTGGAAGAAGTCATCCAAAGGTAGGGCAGGCGCAAATTTCTTGAAGTCTTCATATGAATATGGATGATAGAGTTTAGCATACTCTGAACTTTCTTCATTAGAGAGCACTACTAACGCAACTCGGCGGTCCAATTCTAGTCTTTTCTCTAGCAAGTCTTCAATTTCTTCATCAGAGAAATCATAAGCTTTGAGGAGATTTGTGCTAGTTTCTTTCCAAAGAGTCAAGAGCTCTTCGCGCTGAGGATGATCTTCAGCATAGTAGGTCGTATCTGGCAGGATCGTGCTTGGAGCGCTAGCCCATAAAACGTTGATTCTGGCATCCATAAAGTCTGGCGATACACCAAAAGGTAGGAAGTTAGGTTTTCCTGCAAGTTCAAACTCTGCTAGTCTAGCTGTAAAATCCGCAAAAGTCTCCAATTCTTGGAGTTCTTTAAGGAGTGGTAAGACAGGTTTAATACCGTCAGCTTCTCTCTTATCAAAGTCACGAACTAGGCGGTGGTATTTGACAAAGTTCGCCAAGATAGCATCCTCTGGAACATCTTGCCCTGCCAACCACTTATCTGTAGTCGCCAGCATAAGTTCTTCGATTTCCTCATCTAAATCGATAAAACCACCTGTTTGAGACTTATCTGCTGGAATTTCAGCTGTCTGTTGCCATTCTCCATTGATTGCATCATAAAAATCATCTTGATAACGTGTCATCTTGTTCTCGCTTTCATTTGTACTTGTTTTTAGCTTAACAAAAATTAACTGGGAATGCAATTAAAAATGAACTTTCTCTTGCCATCATTTCTCAGTTATTATTTTAATTTTTTAAAAATTAACTTGACTTAATTTTTTTTTAATGTATATTAAGAGGCAGGAGGAATACAAGTTTATGATACGTATTGAAAACCTCAGTGTCTCCTACAAAGAAACGTTGGCACTTAAGGATATTTCACTAGTGCTCCACGGACCAACAATTACCGGTATTATTGGTCCAAACGGTGCTGGGAAATCAACATTATTAAAAGGGATGCTGGGAATTATCCCACATCAAGGTCAGGCATTTCTCGATGACAAGGAAGTTAAAAAATCCTTACATCGAATCGCCTATGTCGAACAAAAAATCAATATCGACTACAACTTTCCCATCAAGGTCAAGGAATGTG
The DNA here is from genome assembly GCF_000220085.1 of Streptococcus mitis SK1080. Lineage (GTDB taxonomy): Bacteria > Bacillota > Bacilli > Lactobacillales > Streptococcaceae > Streptococcus > Streptococcus mitis_K. The sequence continues at coordinate 53,490 of NZ_AFQV01000027.1, forward strand.
TCTCGCTAGGACTCTTTCCCTCTATCCCTCTCTTTCGAAGTTTAAAGGCTAAACATTGGAAGAAAGTGCAAGAGGCCCTTGAAATTGTCGGTCTAGCTGACTACGCTGAACGTCAAATCAGTCAACTGTCTGGAGGTCAGTTCCAGCGGGTCTTGATTGCCAGATGTTTGGTGCAGGAAGCCGACTATATCCTCTTGGATGAACCCTTTGTTGGGATTGACTCTGTTAGTGAGGAAATCATCATGAATACGCTGAGAGATCTGAAAAAAGCTGGGAAGACGGTTCTCATCGTCCACCACGACCTCAGCAAGGTTGCCCACTACTTCGATCAAGTCTTGCTTGTCAATCGAGAAGTGATTGCCTTTGGTCCAACCAAAGAAACCTTTACCGAAGCCAATCTCAAAGAAGCTTACGGTAATCGACTATTTTTCAATGGAGGTGACCTATGATTGCAGAATTTATCGATGGATTGCAAAAATTCCATTTCTTACAAAATGCCTTGATAACAGCCATTGTCATCGGGGTCGTAGCTGGAGCTGTGGGATGTTTCATCATCCTACGCGGGATGTCACTCATGGGAGATGCCATTTCACATGCTGTCTTGCCAGGTGTAGCCCTCTCCTTTATCTTGGGCCTTGACTTCTTTATCGGAGCCATTGTCTTTGGATTGCTAGCTGCCATCATCATTACCTACATCAAGGGGAACTCGATTATCAAAAGCGATACCGCCATCGGCATTACCTTTTCTTCTTTCTTAGCCCTCGGTATCATCTTGATTAGTGTCGCTAAAAGTTCAACTGACCTGTTCCATATCCTTTTTGGTAATATCCTGGCCGTCCAAGATACGGATATGTTTATTACTATGGGTGTGGGGGCAGCCATTCTCTTGTTAATCTGGATTTTCTTCAAGCAACTCTTGATAACTTCCTTTGATGAACTCTTGGCCAAAGCCATGGGAATGCCTGTCAATTTCTATCACTACCTTCTCATGGTACTCTTGACTCTCGTGTCTGTGACAGCCATGCAAAGTGTCGGAACTATCCTGATTGTAGCCATGCTGATTACCCCAGCTGCAACTGCTTATCTGTATGCTAATAGCCTAAAAAGCATGATTTTCCTTTCCTCAACCTTTGGAGCTACAGCTTCAGTTTTGGGACTCTTTATCGGCTATAGCTTTAACGTTGCGGCAGGTTCTAGTATCGTGCTTACAGCCGCTAGTTTCTTTCTCATTAGCTTCTTTATCGCTCCAAAACAACGATATTTGAAACTGAAAAATAAACATTTGTTAAAATAAGGGGCAAAACCCCAATAAATTGGAGGATCTAATGAAAAAATTAGGTACATTACTCGTTCTCTTTCTTTCCGTCATCGCTCTTGTAGCATGTGCTAGCGGAAAAAAAGATGCAGCTTCTGGTCAAAAACTAAAAGTTGTTGCTACAAACTCAATCATCGCTGATATTACTAAAAATATTGCTGGTGATAAGATTGATCTTCACAGTATCGTTCCTGTTGGTCAAGACCCACACGAATACGAACCACTCCCTGAAGACGTTAAGAAAACTTCTCAAGCTGATTTGATTTTCTATAACGGGATCAACCTTGAAACTGGTGGCAATGCTTGGTTTACAAAATTGGTAGAAAATGCCAAGAAAACTGAAAACAAAGACTACTTTGCAGTCAGCGAAGGCGTTGATGTTATCTACCTTGAAGGCCAAAACGAAAAAGGTAAAGAAGACCCACACGCGTGGCTCAACCTTGAAAATGGGATGATTTTTGCTAAGAATATCGCAAAACAATTGAGCGCTAAAGACCCTAGCAACAAGGAATTCTACGAAAAAAATCTCAAAGAATATACTGAAAAACTAGACAAACTTGACAAGGAAGCTAAGGAGAAATTTAACAACATCCCTGCTGAGAAAAAATTGATCGTAACCAGTGAAGGATGCTTCAAATACTTCTCTAAAGCCTACGGTGTCCCAAGTGCCTACATCTGGGAAATTAACACTGAAGAAGAAGGAACTCCTGACCAAATCAAGACCTTGGTTGAAAAACTTCGCCAAACAAAAACTCCTTCACTCTTTGTAGAATCAAGTGTGGATGACCGTCCAATGAAGACTGTTTCACAAGACACAAACATCCCAATCTACGCTCAAATCTTTACTGACTCTATCGCAGAACAAGGTAAAGAAGGCGACAGCTACTACAACATGATGAAATACAACCTTGACAAGATTGCTGAAGGATTAGCAAAATAATCTAGATGTTAGTTTATCTATTACTAGGTTCTTGTCTCTCTTTACATTACTTCTAATATTAGCTTTGTTAGTTCTATCTCTAGCTAAAAAAAGCGTTTATAAGAATAAAGATTTCTTAAATCAGTACGAACGAAGTGAGTTTTTACCAGATATTTCTCACTGTAGTGGTATCCTAGATAAGAACTTTGATCTTATCTAGGACGGAATTTTTGAGACCTAAGGCTCAAAAATTAGGGATGAAATTCCGAAGGAAGTTGCTCCCGTCCGCACTACCTTCGAGAAATATCAAATAGATAAAAAATCTGAAAAACGTCATTCTCACATGAGCTGGCGTTTTTTCTATGCCCACATTTCCGGTCAAATCATTGGAAAATTCCGACTGTTTCAGCTAAAATGGAAGAAAAAAGATTGGAGTATCCTATGGTAACTTTTCTCGGAAATCCTGTGAGCTTTACAGGTAAACAACTACAAGTCGGCGACAAGGCTCTTGATTTTTCACTCACTACAACAGACCTTTCTAAAAAATCTCTGGCTGATTTTGATGGCAAGAAAAAGTCTTAAGTGTCGTGCCTTCTATCGATACAGGTATCTGCTCAACTCAAACGCGTCGTTTTAATGAAGAACTGGCTGGACTGGATAATACAGTTGTCTTGACTGTTTCAAAGGACCTACCTTTTGCCCAAAAACGTTGGTGCGGTGCTGAAGGTATTGAAAATGCCATCATGCTCTCAGACTATTTCGACCATTCCTTTGGACGTGATTATGCCCTCTTAATCAATGAGTGGCACCTCCTGGCACGCGCAGTCTTTGTCCTCGATACTGACAATACGATTCGCTACGTTGAATACGTGGATAATATCAACTCTGAACCAAACTTCGAAGCCGCAATTGCAGCTGCTAAAGTCCTATAGAAAAAATCCTCTGTCACAAAGAGTTCCCTACTCTTTGAAACGGAGGATTTTTCTTATTCTTTAATTATTGTTTATTTTGAAATGAATCCTTCAAAATCTTTTCGTTGAAAATTATATTTTTCAGTGAGTAACACATTATCCACTGCAACATCTTCTCCCAATGGGTAAATATTTCTTTTGAAACGGTTGTAGGAGGAAAATCTCTCCTACACTATTATTGATTCTGAGAGAAAATTGCAAAATATCATCTACCAAACTTTCAATTATTAAGATTTTTTGCAGTTTATCTGAATTAGAATCGCAAGGCATCTCAATAATATAATTGTCGAATTTTTTCATTCTAACTTCCTCTCCACTATTTCTTCCTTTATCAAGAAAAAGTTACCTCAATATTAATAAAGTACAATTCTAAATTAACTCCAATTATTGATTCATGATAATATTTCAGTAACTCATCGTGTAATAAAAACAAGGATTTTTATTTCAGACGATCCATCGTGAACACTTCATCAGCCATCTCCCAAATTGCCGGATTATGTGTTGCGATAATGATTAGCCTATTATCATCTCGAAGAGATAGCAAAATCTCCATAATCAACTGAGAGGTTGCTGGGTCTATTGAAGCTGTTGGCTCATCTGCCAGAATAAAGGGTGGATTCTTTAAGATAACTTTTGCCAAGGCAACCCGTTGCGATTCTCCGCCCGATAACTCAAAGATGCGCTTATCTAGGTCAAGATAAGCCAGACCGACCTGTTCTAAAGCCTGCTTCTGCCTCAACCGCTGTTCCGCCCGACTCAACTTTTGACCAATGAAACCTAGCTTAAGGTTTTCTTCAATACTTTGGTTTTCAATTAAGCCAAAGTTCTGGAAGAGGTAGCCCAATTCGTGACGGAAAAAATCACTCGATTTATAATTGGCCAAGTCTTTACCTCGGTAAAAAATCGTCCCATCATAAGATTCTAATTTCCCAATCATGTTCATCAAGGTTGTTTTTCCGCTACCACTTGAACCAATTAAGGCATAGACTTTTCCAGCCTCAAATGTCATTGAAAGATTCGAAAATAGCTCTCGTTCTCCAAAAGATTTACTCACCTGTTTAAGTTCAATCATATTAACCTCCCTTCAAAACAAGCATGGACATCTTGTTTTCTTTCTGCATTTGGACATGTAACTGTAAAAGAGATAGACCAGTAAAGAGTAACGAGACTAAGAAAGCAACTACTATCTCTACCATAAGAAATACACTCGCAACAAATCCCAGGAAAAACACACCCAGTTGAGCAAAGAGATAAGTGCGATGGATTTCTAAGAACCTGAGACCTGCAATGCGTTTGATAAAAATGGCACGTCTAAATTCTTCAAAGTAGAGCCTATTCATAGTGTTAAACAACAAGATTGAAGTTGCAATCCCAAGCACAGCTCCTGCTAGCATTACCCAACGTTCCCTCTGGATATTATCCGATAATGTGATGTAGTTGTGGTAACCTGTTTGCATTTCTGAGACCCAATTTTCAATGCCTTGTCTCTGGATAAGCTCCTGGGCATCAGACAATTGATTAAAGAGAACGTAGTTCTGTACTGCGTCTACCCAAAAGACAATGGACTGTGGACCAGTTGATTGGGGTGTTATAACAATGATGATTGGATCTTTCAAAAACTGCTGGTAAGAAATAGGGGTCGTATTATACACAAAACGATCCTGACCTGATTCCAAATAACCTACCGTAGCAGTCATTTGCTGTCGTTCATCTCGACTAGACATGCGACTGGTTAAGTCGTCTTCAAAAACAGATTTATAATGTTCTTCCTCTGAACGGAGGTGTTCAGGCAGCAATAAGACAAACTCCCCTACATCAAGGTGATTCATCTTTTGCTCAATAGTTGTATCTACAGGAATGTTTTGACGCTCCAAGTATTGCGGTGTGACGATAAGGACATTGCCATTCGGACTGTAATCGTGCCATTCTGTAGAGGTTGTCAAGTTTTTGGAGGAAGCCATGCCATTTTGCAAAGAACGGTCAATTAACTGGTGTCTAGATAAGAAAGCCTTTTTTTCTGAAACAGCCAGATCCATCAATTGATACCAAGTTCTGAGTTTCCTTTGAGCTTGTTCATCAAAACCAGGACTCGTTCCTTCACGGCTGAATGATAGGGTAATCAGTTGCCTTTCCTGGCTCCAAGCCTCTTGTCCAATCCGATGCTGTTGCCAGGCTTGGGAATACTTTAAGCTACTCCCTATTCCCAGCGTTACAATAATAATCGCTAATAGTTGACCGATTAAAATCAAACTAATGATTCCTCTGACAGGCACTTGCCCTTTTATAATCTGCATCAGGTGTATCTTTTTTATCCCAACTGCGAAGAGTTGAGCGAAAAACAGGGAGATCGACAACAAGATGAGATTATAACTGAGCAAGCCTTCTCCTATGGTCATTAGGGATTGCGTTGGAAGCGACAGAATTTTTTGCATAAGAATGGCGAGCACGCCAGCTAAACTGAAACCAACAGCTATCCCTTTCAAATCCTCACCAACTGGTCTAAGGAAAATGGACCACCGTTTCTCTCCTGAAATGAGGCGAATGCCCGACGACCGTAATTGGCTAATTTGACTAATTAAAGTCAGTGCTCCAAAGGTTAAGATGAAAATCAATAAACCGATTAACTGAAATCCGTTACTAAAGATAGCCATTAACGTAGATAGTTTAGATGGAATTATCAGGTGCATGTTAGTCAAGCCAAGTTGACTTAGCTCCTCTCTTAGCAAGTGAATATCTAGGTTTCCATCGAATACAAAATAGTTTGTTTCAACACTACTACTTTGGGCATCTTCTAGATTTTTTTCCTGTAGCCCATCAGGCAACTTTCCGTTCCCAAAGGTCGTATAAGAAAACACTGGAGTACCTTCTGAGTTAAGATCCTGGTGTTGAATCGCAATAAAGCTATCCGTTTCTTCTGCTAGTTTTTCCAAGCGTGTAGCAACATGCTGAAAAGTTGTTTCAGGGGAAGAATCACGTACAACAACGTTGGGGTAATAATTGGAGACATATGTATCAGTCCAAATGGTAAATACCCAAACAAAGAACAAACTAGCAAGCAGGTTGGATATGAGTATAAATAATTTTTTCATAGTGCATTCCTTATTCTAAAATAGAGGACAGAAATACCCATGCCCTCTATAAACTAACAAGCTTACTAAACTATTGATAGAAGTAACCGTATCAAGTGCTAATAATGGTTGAGTTAATTTACAAGAACCGACTCCAGTGAAATAATCCTATCACATTGCCGTGCTTGCTCCATGTTATGCGTAACAACCAAAATTGTTTTACCAAATTGATCTCTCAAAGTTCGAATCAAATCGAATGCTTTTTGAGACATTTCAGGATCTAAAGATCCGGTTGGTTCATCTGCTAGGACAATATCTCCGGGCTTTAAAATAGCTCTCACAATCGCAATTCTCTGCTGTTCACCTCCCGATAATTCATTGATTTTACTATTTAACCGATTTTGTAGACCAACAAATTCTAGCGTTTCCTTGATTCTCTGCTCTTTCTCCTGTCTAGAGAAATTCGAAAAAGTCATGGCAAGCATCAGGTTATCTTTCACACTAGATGTAGAAATGAGTGCATTGGATTGAAAAAGATAGTTGATGACATTCCTTCGATAATGAACTGCTGATTGCGAATTTACCTTAGGCAAAACTTTTCCGTTGATTAGGATTTTACCACTGTCAACAGCATCCAATAGTCCAATCATATTGAGGATAGTCGATTTTCCAGAACCAGAAGGTCCTACTAAAGCTACAAATTCATTTTCCTCAATATCAAAGCTTAAGTCTTTGAAAATTTCTCTTGAACCAAATTGTTTTGATACATTTTGTACTGAAATTCTAGACATGAGATTACTCCTTAAATGATTGTATGATACTCTCTCCTTCTTTACGGAACAAACTGAAATAAAGAAGCATTATCTGAAAAGCAAATGTAGCTAGTGTCATGACTATTCCCAACTTAGAACCCACCAAGATAGAAACGATTAGTTCCATCACAGAAAAACTAATAATGAGAGAAAGCACACCAATATATCTTTTCCATGGTGAGAATCCCATAAAGTATTGAACATACAATTTTTCTTCAAATAACAAGCGGTACATTAAGACAAAACTCCAGAAAATAGCCATCATCGTAATGATGATAATCGCTATGATCGTGCCGAAAAGATAAAATGTATAACTCAGATCTTTTTGAAGACCATTGATAAAGTTCTTGACAGTTGTAAAACTCAACCGATTATCCATTAAATCTGGAAATTCTGTTTCTAAAACGGACACTACCTGTTCCATCGTTTCCCTATCACGAATCTTCAAAAGACCATTATAGCCACTGACAACTAAGTTTGCCGACTCCATGAAATATAAATTCTCTGGTGTTGAGACAAAAATAACTGGATTCTCACTAGTTGTACCATAAGAAATAGAATCTGACCAAGTAAATATTGGTCGAGACGGTTGGTAAACCTTGAACATAAATTTCTGATTTTCTGTGAAATTAGTTTGTAAATCTCCCGGTTTTACAGTGACACTTTCCTGTAAATACGCCTTCATCACCTCAAGTTCTTCTGTATTGAGCGTGTTAGGTAGAAGATAAAGTCGAGTACCATTCCTCATCTCTAGCAACTCTTCATCACTTAGGGGAATACCTAGGTCTTGCAGGTAATTATAGGAGAATTTCAAATACCAAAATGGTTTTTTAGGGACATGCTGGTATGTCCCATAGACTGCATCAAGGGACTCCTGATTAAGAAATTGTCCTTTGGCAATATAGACACCTGGAAGCTCAGATATACGCTGGTAAAAGTTATACATAGTATGCTCAAGGGAATTTGTAGTTCCTGCATATGTACCTACATCATCTCCCTCAACAAAACTGGATATAACGTACATATCTTCAACATTCTTCCACTCTCTAGATACTTTCATATTATCAATAAACTGATTCATTGGAGCATCTAAAGAGTAACTGACTGCGATTAACAAACCAGCTACCAAGGTATAGAATAACAAGCATGTTACCATTAAAGGCTTCATTGGTAATCGTTTATGAATTGCGGCTAATGGAGAAACCGAATAAACAATAATCGTTGGAATAATGAATATCAATAGTAGCAACAAGACTGAGAGGCTGACTCCAGCAAAAACTAGAATAAACGATGATAAACCAAAACTAGACCAGCCTGACAACAACCAACTACATAAAGAGATAATTGGAATAATGTAGATTGAAAATAGTAGAGAATTTTTGAAAAAAGCAGACCATAATTCTTTTCTATCCCATCCTAAAAGAATCAATGTTCCGAAATGTTTAAAGGATTGAAGAACACAGATTAAGAATAGAATCAGTAAAATGAAGGCATTTACTAAGATGCTGATAGCAAGTATTATTCCCCAAATTCCCTGATCAGTACTACTTCCAAAACTTTCTTTTGTCAAATCCTCAACAGAAATACCCGACATCTTTGAAAGATGTAACAGAAAGTTATCTCTTGAGACAGCATCGTGGAGACCATTGATATGGTATATCCCATTAATCGTATTAGTGTTTTGGAAAGTATAATCTAATCGTTCAATGACTACAGGTGTGCTAAATAATAAATCTGGAAGCTCGTAAAGCATATTATTTGAGCCTTTGTCAAGTCCAATAGTCATACTATTATCACTATGAGATAATAAATCTGCAAATTGTTGTTGTGAGACTACTATTTTACCCGTACTTTCAAAATCTGAAAAACCAGCAGAGCTACCAAGGATGTCTATATAAATCCTATTTAGACCTTCTCCTGTATCACTACTTTCAGAACGTTTTGTCCATATGGACAAGTCACTCTGTTCTAAAAAATAATTAAATACATCTTGTGATTGCTCTTCTGTTAACTTCTGAAGATAAACTGTTACGGTCTCGGAATGATGATTATAACTCTGCCATGACTGTTGATACTGTAAACCTGTTAAAAAAATTGCCACCAGAGCAAGTAAGACACTCTGGATGGCAATCAAAAACAGGATTAAGTATTTCATTTTACCTAATAACATGTTTTTGTATGTCATAGGTACTTACCTACAATTCCAGTAACATTCAGCTGTACCAGTTCCGATGAATTTAGAAACACGTGCTTCTACTCCAGGAGATTCCCAGCCTGAGAATGCCCCGTTAGCAGTTGCTGAGTGTTCGTAAACACTAGACTGAACATTTGAATAGCTCCAAAGACCAGCAGTACGACCATAATCCCAATAAACTGCAGTACCTTTATACCAAACTGTTGCAGCTGAAACAATCGAACCACCTGCACCAGCTAAAGTCAGTGCAAGTAAAGATGTTGTAATTATTTTTTTTATGCTTTTCTTCATCGTAAAGCCCTCATTTCTTTCACTTAAAATCTAACAATAACAATGACTGCATTTAGAAATATCAACAAATCATACCCTAGTACATCGGAATCCCTTCTTTCTAATTAAAAATTAGATAAAACAGAAATACTATATAGTTAATAGTATTTTCATCATTTAATCAACTAATCAGCCTTCCCAACATCAAGACCATTGGACTTCTTTTGTGATTGCACTCGAATCTCCAATTGTCTATTCTTCTGAATGAATTGTTGGTAAGGAATTGTATTACTAAACATAAAAACACCTAGTAATGCAAATGTAACTAATTTTTTAATTCCACGTTTTTTTCTCATGCAATGAAACCCCTTTCTGTTTCCTTGTTTTTATTTTAACATATATATATTATTCAGTCAAGTATTTTTATCATATTTTGAACTTTTTTTTTTATTACCTTAGAGAATTATCTATTTCTTTAACTTGCTATTTTGAACTAAAAATTTTATAATGAAATTAAGCAAATAGAAAGGTTTATTATCTTTAATGAATACACTCGCAGAGAAATTCAGATTGAAAAGAAAAGAGTTGAGACTCTCCCAACAAACTCTTGCAGAAGGAATTTGTGAACAAAGCCAGATTAGTAAAATTGAGA
>NZ_AFQV01000026.1 GCF_000220085.1 Streptococcus mitis SK1080
ACTATACTATGCCTACAGCCTTATAAATCAACTTCTGTTCCTTCCAAAAATCTAACGGTTATCTGTCCATCCTCCGAAATCAAAATACTATCTAGTACCTGACACATCTCAAAGGAATCATATTCCCAACACTCCTTATTTATCAATTCAGCCAGTAACACACTGTAATGCTTTTCTAATAACTGGTTTTCTTCCAAGATCTTATTCCACTTTCCATGCAACAAATCCATATTCTCACTCAGTAGTTTAACTGCCATCATTACAGCTTTCTCTAGTGTTCCCTCATCGATATGGTTATTCTGACAACCAATCTGTCCCTTTACCTTATAACGGTTGTTACACTGCCAAACTTTACGTTTGCCACGACTGGTCGTCCAGTTCTTACGTCCAAAAGCTGAACCGCATTCTGCACAGAACACCTTGGTAGTAAAAGGGTTGTCCTCATTTTGCATGATGTAGAAGAAATTGAAAAAGAAAATAGACTTCAGACAGCTATTGATGTTGTCAGAGAACAGTTTGGCTTTTTAGCCATACAAAAAGGAACCGTCCTAACTGAAGGTTCCTAAAATATTGAACGCAGTAAACTTATTGGCGGTCATTCCGCTGGTGGATTGGAGGGATTAAAATGATTGACCGTTCATCCTTACCATTTCAATCAGCAAGAGAGTACCAGGATACAAAGATGCAAAAATGGATGGGCTTTTTCCTATCTGAACATGCATCAGCACTCTCTGATGATACAAACAAAGTAACGTACATGTCTGACTTATCACTAGAGAAGAAATTATTACTCCTCAGTCAAGTATACGCCGGGCAGCTACGCACACGCATTCAAGTGATTGAAAAAAACAAGCGTGTTTCCTACACTGGAACAATACCAAGTCTGACCAAAGATTTCATTTTGATAAAAACTACAACAGGTCACATCAATTTGAAATTAAAAGACATTATTAGTATTGAACTTGTCGAGGAGGTGCTCTATGAATCAGCTTGAGTTTCAGCGTAATCACCTACAAATGGACTATTATAGCGAGAGCTACCAAGATTTTGAACGTGACTTCTACCGCTACTCTAACATGAATATTCCATTGACCTTCCTAACTGATGATATCCTAAAAACAATGGCGACTTCACGTAAGAATTACTTTGTCCTCAATAAGGAAAAGTCCAGAGGTAACCGCGATCACTTCTTCATATTTGAAGTAAGTACCGTAGATGAGAATCCGCTAATCTATCATTATACATATAAGAAAACTACAATATATTTAGCAGAAAAATAGGAGCAGTTCAATTGACTGTTCCTATTTTTAATATTCATAAAATCTAAAGTCTTTATACTCTTTAACAATGGAGTCGCCAACCAGAACAGACTATACTGACCAGCGACTACCTTAAATTTAATGTTTCAGATTTATTTTCTTATCTCTAATTTCATAAACTACATCTGCTACATTTTCGAGTAATCGTTTATCGTGGGTGATAAACACGATAGTTCCGGTGTACTCCTTCATTAGTATTTCCAAAGCCTCTAAACTTGGTATGTCAAGGAAGTTACTGGGTTCATCCATTATTAGGATGTTATATCTACCCATGAGCATTTTAGCAAGCAACAATTTTATAATTTCTCCACCGCTTAAAACAGATAAACTTTTTCCAATATCGTTCTGTTTGAACCCCATAGATGCTAGCACTGAACGAATTTCTGATATATTGTAGTCACAATCCTTCTGCATAAACTCCATAACATTCTGATTACTGTTGTACTTGTAACCATTCTGTGCAAAGTAACCTATTTTTGCCTTAGGCGAAATAGAAATTCCTTCTTCATGGT
>NZ_AFQV01000025.1 GCF_000220085.1 Streptococcus mitis SK1080
AGTGAAGATTTCCCTGGACAGATTGTTCTATCATATAAAGGAACTGATTTTGATGTAAGATTCTATCTTGGAGATTTTAATGCAGAAGGAATGCATCAATCGGAATTACAATATTTTACAGAAGAAGAAAAAGAACAGATTTTAAATTCAAAGAATGCCTTAATTGTTTATATGAAATTTGAAGGAGATGCTAAAAAATGTTACCATTTACAGCTTAAGCTTGTATATGCTATGGTTCCTGAAATGGTTGCTCTTTGTGATGAAAGTGCTGAAAGAATGCTAAATAAAAAATGGGTTGAATTAGCAGCGAAATCAAATGTACTTCCTTCTCCATCAAGCCTATATACTGTTCAAGCTGTTTGTGATGAGAATGAAGTTTGGTTACATACTCATGGATTATGTAGATGTAATCTTCACGAAATAGAGATTTTGGATTCAAATAAGAAAGATTACGAATCACATTATAGCTTACTTTCTAATTACGCTTCTATAATGATAGATGGAAATTATTCTAATGAAGATGAAGAAGAGATACATTTAGGAATGTTTTATGATGGAGAGCCAATAGTTGCTACATCTAAAAAATGGATTGATGC
>NZ_AFQV01000024.1 GCF_000220085.1 Streptococcus mitis SK1080
ATATTCTTTACTGAGATGGATTTTCTTTTTTAGTTCGTGCCAATCTCAAGGCACGATTTGGATTGAGGCGATTAAATAGTTCTTCCAATTTCTTTTCATTCCAAACATCTGCGGCAGAAACAAAATTGCCATCCGCATCTCGGAAAGATATCGGTTTATCTCCCATACCAGTCTCCTAGTCTACAAATTCAAACTCAAATTTACCAATGCGGACCAAGTCACCATCTTTAGCACCACGCGCACGAAGGGCTTCATCAACCCCCATACCACGAAGCTGGCGGGCAAATTTCATGACTGATTCGTCACGATCAAAGTTGGTCATATTAAAGAGTTTCATGAGTTTTTCACCAGAAAGCACCCATGTCGCATCGTCATCACGGCTAATTTCAAAGGCTTTCTCTTCCTCGTCAAATCCATAGTAAGCTTCTTCTTCCATATCTGACTCGTCATAGAGCAAGAATTCTGGTGTCTTGTCTAACAATTCAGCTGTCGCATCCAAAAGCGTAGCCAAACCTTGCTTGGTCAATCCAGAAATTGGGAAAATAGCTGGTAACTCTTCAAATTCATCGTAGTTTTCAGCCAATTTTTTCTTAAATTCTTTAAGATTTTCTTGACTCTCAGGCATATCCATCTTATTGGATACAATGATCTGTGGACGCTCCATGAGACGAAGATTGTATGACTCCAGCTCTTTATTGATAGCTAGATAGTCCTCATAAGGATCACGGCCTTCGCTAGCTGACATATCAATAATATGAAGAATGACACGTGTACGCTCAATGTGACGGAGGAACTGGGTTCCCAAACCAACACCTTGACTAGCCCCTTCAATCAAACCTGGCAAGTCGGCTACTGCAAAGGATTCACCTGATTGGGTGCGAACCATACCTAGATTGGGCACAATTGTCGTAAAGTGGTAGGCACCAATTTTAGGTTTAGCAGATGTGATAACACTTAAAAGTGTTGATTTCCCTACAGATGGGAATCCTACTAAACCGACATCTGCCAAGATTTTTAGTTCCAATTGTAACTCACGTTCCTGACCTGGTTCTCCATTTTCAGAGATTTCCGGTGCAGGATTTTTTGGTGTTGCGAAACGAATATTTCCACGTCCACCACGACCACCGTGGGCAACGATAAATTCTTGACCATGTTCAATCAAATCTGTCAAGATCTTGCCAGTCTCTGCATCACGAACAGTCGTACCTTGTGGTACTCGAACTCTAAGGTCCTCAGCACCTCGACCATGCATCCCTTTGGTCATCCCTTTTTCACCAGAATCAGCCTTGAAATGACGATTGTAGCGGAAATCCATGAGAGTACGTAGACCTTCGTCTACAACGAAGACGACATTACCTCCACGACCACCGTCACCACCCCAAGGACCGCCATTAGGGACATATTTTTCACGGCGAAAGGCAACCATGCCATCGCCACCATTACCAGCCTTAACCTTGATCTTGGCTGTATCTAAAAACATACTCATTTTTTCTTCTCACTTTAAAAAAGGGCTGGGAAATCCCAGTCACTAAATTTTCTTGAATCTATTTTATAGATTACTGAGGGCACCAATTGCAGTTGCAAAAATTCCCAATAAACTTGCTACTAGCATGATAATCACGATAAACAAGGTTATTTTCTCAAACAAGGTTTTTTTACGATTTCCATTATCTCCAAATGCCATTTTTCTCTCCTTCGTTACATTCTATTTTCTATTATCTTAGCATGAATTGAGCTAGTTTTCAATAGTCAGTTGATACAGGTGCAATAATCCATAAAATGATATAAGCTACAATTCCTGCTCCGTAACCAAAAGCAAGAACACCCCATATTACACGAACAATGGTAGGATCTATATCAAAATAATAAGCCACACCGGCACAAACACCAGCAATCTTTTTATCACGACCACTTCTCATTAATTGTTTTTTCATAGCTTTTCCTCTTTCTATTCTTCATGGTCTTTCCAATAATCTCTTATGCTGATTAACTGTGTTTTTGAAGCCTTCAGCATACGTCTAGAGCCTTTTACCGGTACAGCGACCACCTTTTGCGGAAGATACAAAACTGTCTTAAAAATACGCTGACTGACCGTATCATCTTTTGCTAAATCTTTCTGGAAATTATTTGAAATAATGGCATCCAGATAAAACTCATGTACCCGTTTTCCAAAGTTTTCAGCTGAAATCTCATACAATTTTGCTGACAAGGTATTCTCATTCATGTCTGGCGTTGCAATCAGGGCTTCTAAAATAGCTCCAGCCAAATCATGTTCTCCATAATACAAGGTTCCAAACATTTTATCACTAATCAGATTGTCCAGATAAGGATTTCCGTGAGCAATGACAGGCGTTCCACTAGCCAAGCTTTCCAAGTAGGTCAAACCTTGGGTTTCACTTGTAGATGCCGAGATGAAGAAATCTGCCGCCTTATAGTAAAGAGCTGTCTCACTAGGAGCAATCATCCCTGTAAAGATGACGGAGTCTTGAATCTCTAGTTTTTTGGCTTGCTCTTTGAGGTCATCCAGATAAGGACCGTCCCCAGCTACCACCAATTTAACCTTGTCCTCCTCTTTCAGAACTTCTGCAAAGGCTGCTAGTACTGCTTGAATATTTTTTTCATAAGAAATTCTGGAAAGACTAAGTAGCATCTTTTCATCATCTTGAATACCTAGTTTACTACGAAGTTCTTTCAAATTTTCCTGCTTGATTTCAGGACGCTCAAACTTAGCTAATTCAATCCCTGTTGGAATGACTCGTTTTTCAACCTTGACTTTATAGTCAGATAGCAAGTCTCGGACAATCTCACTCGGGCAAATGACTCCATCCACATCATGCAAAAAACCTCTAACCAGATACTTGACCATACTAGGACGAATCAACATCCCCTTGGCAATATAATGGACATAGTCTTCATACTGGGTGTGATAGGTATGGATGACTGGAATCTTCAATTCACGCGCAATCCAAATCCCCAACAAGCCTAAAGAAAATTCTGTCTGGGTATGAATAATATCCAGCTGATATTGTTTAGCAATTTCAAGCGCCTTACTGAATCCTCGATAGGCAAAGCGGCGATCTTTAAAAGCAAAGAAGGGAACACTTGGAATGCGGATAATTTGCCAATCTTCGTAGCGATTGACATCCTTATCTGTCGTTGTAAAGATAAAAACAGCATGTCCCTGCTTTTCAAGTTCTGTTTTCAAAGTTCGAATACTGGTCGCAACACCTGAAACCTGAGGAAAATAGGTATCTGTAAATAAACCAATTCGCATAGATTACCTCACTTTTTACTTTCTCCCTAAAGCGGCTTGTTTTTCATAAAAGTCCAACCAGATTTGTAACAGATGTTCTTCAGAATACTCTCTAGAAATATTCTTAGCTTTTTCTTTGAGGTCTTTTAAAGCAGCAGGATTTGCTTGATATTCTAAAATAGCTTCTTTCATCTCTTCTCTATCTGCTGTTGCTCGATAATTTCCCTCCAAAATCACCTTATAGAGATCTAAATCACGCAACATAATCGGAGCTTCACAACTGGCAGCCTCTAAAATCGTCATCGGAAAGAGTTCATTGTAACTAGGCAACAAGAAAAGATTCGCTAGGGCATACAATTCGCGCATCCGCTCTGGCGACACAATGCCTGGAAACATCAAATTTTCAGGTGGATTTTCCATGATTTTCTTGTAGCGTTCATAACCATCTGTCATGCCACCAAAAGAGAAACCGCCCGCCCAGATAAAGGTAATCTGCGGCAATTCCTCAGCCAGACGGATAAAATCGTCAATCCCTTTGCGTTTCTGAACTTGACCAGCACCTACTACGATAAACTGATTGTCACTAAGACCTAGCTCTGTACGCAGTCTGACTACCTCTTCTTGTAGTAGAGGATGCCATTTTTCCTTGTTGACAAAGTTAGGGATATAGGTCACTTTTTCACGTGGAATACCAGCTGCCACCAAATCCTCGATAAACATAGGATTGACCACAACCAAGTGCTCCATCCGGTTGTAAAAAGAAAATACATAGCGTTTCACAATTCCCTTTAAGAAAAATGGAATTTTCAAACTCCCCTCAAGTGTATCAGGCAAGAAATGCACATAGCCAATTTTCCTTCCTGAGCGTTTCTTTTGAAATGTTGACAAATAATAGGGGAAATCAATTGTATGAAAGTGAGTCACATCTGCCTCTACTGGAAGATTTTCTGTAACAATCAATTGGTCCTTGGCATCACGGTGAAGAAGACGAACTAATTCACGGTAGGCACCTGAAACTCCTTGTCCTGCCACTTTCTCACTTGAACTCAACATATTGATGCGTAATTTCTTTTTTTCCATAACTACTATTATATCATTTTCTTTGAATAAAATCAGCAAAAGAAAGGAGAGACTAGAGGAAAAGAGGGGGAAATTTCCTCGCTCTTCCAATAATCTCTCACATGCTTTTATTTGTTTACTTAATGCCTAGGGCAATGCGTGCATAGCGACTCATTTTTTCAACTGTCCAGGCTGGATACCAGACTAATTTAACCTCAGTATCCGTTACTTCTGGTACCTCTGTCATGGCATCATAAATCTGGTCTGTCAAAAGGTCTGCCAGGGGACAACCCATGGTTGTCAAAGTCATATCAATCTCTGTTTGCCCTGTGTCGCCATCGAAACGAATCTCATAAATCAAACCAAGATTGACAATATCGATTCCCAACTCAGGGTCGATAACTTCTTCCAAGGCTGTTAAAATGCGTGTTTTGATGTTTTCGATTTGCTCTTCTGTATAAGCCATATTTATCCTCACTCTTAGTCTTCAATAAAATCACGAAGCGGTTTGCTGCGACTTGGTTGGCGTAGTTTTCTCAAAGCTTTAGCTTCAATCTGACGGATACGCTCGCGAGTCACGTTAAAGACTTTCCCCACATCTTCAAGAGTGCGCATTTTCCCATCATCTAGTCCAAAACGTAGACGCAGAACATTTTCTTCACGGTCTGTAAGAGTATCTAAGACTTCATCCAACTGCTCACGCAAGACGATACGAGTCGTATAATCCACTGGATTTTCAATCACTTCATCTTCGATAAAGTCTCCAAGATGGCTATCATCCTCTTCACCGATAGGAGTTTCAAGGGATACCGGTTCTTGGGCAATCTTCAAGATTTCACGAACCTTATCAGGTGTCATATCCATACGTTCAGCGATCTGTTCTGGTGTCGGATCTTGTCCCAATTCTTGAAGGAGATTCCGCTGTTCACGGACCAATTTATTGATGGTTTCAACCATGTGGACTGGGATACGGATAGTACGAGCTTGATCTGCAATAGCACGAGTGATGGCCTGACGAATCCACCAAGTTGCGTAAGTTGAGAACTTGAATCCTTTAGAATAATCAAACTTGTCAACAGCCTTCATCAAGCCCATATTTCCTTCTTGAATCAAGTCAAGGAACTGCATACCACGACCGACATAGCGTTTGGCTATAGAAACAACCAAACGAAGGTTTGCTTCAGCAAGACGTTGTTTGGCTTCGATATCACCAGCTTCAACTGCTAGTGCCAATTCTTTTTCCTCTTCATTGGTCAAGAGAGGAACGACCCCGATTTCTTTCAAGTACATACGAACAGGGTCATTGACCTTAGCCGAAGTTGACCCAATCAAGTCCTCATCGCTGAGTTCTGGCTCTTCTTCAGTGCTAAGAACACGCGCACTTGGATTTCCTTCGTTATCTGTGATAGAAATTCCTGCATCTTGAATCCGTTGCAAGAGATCTTCAATCCCATCAGCGTCCAAGGTAAAAGGAACGACAAGACTAGCATTGATTTCATCATCTGTTGCTGTCCCTTTTTGCTTATGATTACGGATAAATTCTGCTACTTGTACATCAAATGTTGTTACTTCTTTTTGTTTTGTTGCCATTATTACTCCATTCTTCTCTTTTGGGAAATTAAACGTTCCAATTCTTCTAGGGCTGTATCTGTATCTCCTACATGGCTAGCTTCCTGCACCTTCTTTTTGATTCTCATATTGTCCTGATTCAAGAGAGCCTTGTTTCGAGTCATTTCTACTTCACTAAGTTCCTGTGGCGATATCTCAGCAGGTAAATCCTGAGCTAAAACCTGATACCAAGCTCTTTCAACTTCATCTGTCTGTTCTGCTAAAACTTCCGGAGGAAGATTGCCATACTGACCAAGCAAGTCATATAGGACCTGAAATTCAGGTGTAGCAAATGCAAAGTCTTCTCGCAAGCGGTAATCGTTCAAAACAAGAGGAGATTCCATCATTCGATAAAGTAGATGGGCTTCTGCCCTCATAATAGCCGATAACTGCTTGGTGACAGGCATAGTGATTGTCGTCAGTCTGGAAATCCCTTCCATGCGATTCTGCCTTTGCGCCTGACGACTCTCATTCACAATCTGCTCAATCTGGGCATAATCAAAGGACACCAGACTGTCAGCTAAAATATGAATATAGCTGTTTTGAGCAGTGATAGACTTTTCTTGAACAATCAAAGGAGCTATTTTTTCAATAAACTCAATCTGAGCCTGCAGATTTTCACTGTTTTCAGGTTTGTACTGATGAATGTAAAACTCAACCGGACTAATACGAGTTTTCGTTAACAGATAGGCCAAATCTTCTGGACCATTTTTTTGTAGATACTCATCCGGATCCAAATTATCAGGTATGCTAACGATTTGCACAGGCATATCACTAATTTCGTCCAGCGCTTTCAATGTAGCAGCTTGCCCAGCCTTATCACCATCATAAACAAGAACCAACTTCTTGGTCAACCTTTTCAGATGCTCAACATGCTCACGACTTAAAGCTGTTCCCATAGATGCGACAGCATTTTCGATTCCAGCCCGATAGGCTGCAATGACATCCATGAATCCTTCCATCAGATAAATCTCACTGGCTTTTCCAGAAGATTTTTTAGCCCTATCCATATGATATAATTCGTAACTTTTGTTAAAAATTGCAGTCGATCGGCTATTTTTATACTTAGAAGTTTGTGAATCCGTTTTCTGCCAGATACGACCTGAGAAGGCAATAACCTTTCCCTGGTCATTGGTCAGGGGAAACATAATCCGATTGTGAAAGGTGTCTACAAATTGATTGGCATCTGAGAGGTAAAATAGTCCCGAATCCAAGAAATCCTCTTCACGATACTGACCAGCCAAACGTTGATAGAGATAGTTTCGTTCTGGAGGTGCTAAACCAATCCGAAAATGCTTGAGCACTTCATCTGTCAAACCACGCTGATAAAGGTAGTTTCTGGCCTCTTCCCCCATAGTCGTTGTCATGAGAATGGCATGATAAAATTTGGCAGCATCTTCGTGCATATCATAAAGAGCTTGGTGAGGTGAGACTGGCTTCTGCTCACTATAAAGCGGTTTTTCCACCTCAATCCCAACACGCTGACCTAAGATTTGGACAGCCTCCATAAAGGGAACCCCTTGGTACTCCTCGATGAACTTAAAAACATCACCAGAGCGACCACAACCAAAACAGTGATAAAACTGCTTGTCCTCTACAACGTTGAAAGAAGGTGTTTTTTCACCATGAAAAGGACAGAGCCCTAGATAGTTCCGTCCTGCCTTTTGTAAAGAAATCACATCACCTATGACTTCCACAATGTTGGCATTGTTTTTGATTTCTTCAATGACTTGTTTGTCAACCATACACAATACCTCCATGTTATCATAGTTTACTTTATATAGTATACTTTATTTCAGAAAAAAAGTAAACCATTTCACTCATTTTCCCTACTTTATTCAAAGAGTTGATAATAATCAGAGATTTTCATTTTTGCTTTTTCTTCTTGATTCAAATCTTGAATAATTTGTCCTTCTTTCATGACAATCAAGCGATTGCCATACTTAAGAGCATCTTCCATGTGGTGGGTAATCATAAGCGCTGTCAACTGGTCTTTCTTGACAAATTCATCCGTCAATTCCATCAAGGCCACACTGGTCTTTGGATCAAGGGCTGCAGTATGCTCGTCTAACAAGAGTAATTCAGGACGCTTCAATGTTGCCATCAAGAGACTCAAGGCTTGTCTTTGACCACCTGATAAAAACTCAATCGGTGTATTCAAATGTTTCTCAAGACCATTCCCTACTTTTTCAATGGTTGCCTGAAACTCATCCTTATAGCTAGCCAGACGTCTTGGTAACAATCCACGCTTTTCACCACGAAACTTGGCAATCAAGAGATTCTCTGCCACTGTCATACGAGGAGCTGTTCCCATCTTTGGATCTTGGAAGACTCGAGACAGATACTTAGCGCGCTTCTCTGGTGAAAACTTGGTAACATCCTCACCTAAAATACGGATAGTTCCACTGGTTAATGATAAGGTTCCTGCAATGGTGTTAAAGAGTGTCGATTTCCCAGCACCATTTCCACCTAAAATCGTGATAAAGTCCTGTTCAAAAATTTCTAAGGAAACATCATTTAAAATAATCTTTTCTTCATCAAAGCCATTTTTAACGACTTTGGTTGCATTTTTTAATTCTACAATTGCTGTCATTTGCTTAATTTGGCTCCTTTCAAGATTGTTTGCTTAAATGTTGGAATCATGAGGCAGACTGCTAAAATCACTGCACTGTATAGACGAAGGTAACTTGTGTTAAAGCCAAGCGCGATAACTGCCCATACTAAGAATTGATAGGCGATAGAACCGACAACGATGGTAACCAAACGCTCTGCCAAGCTCAAGCTCTTAAAGATAACTTCTCCAATAATCAAACTTGCAAGCCCCACAACGATAACCCCGATTCCTCGAGACACATCGGCATAGCCTTCTTGCTGGGCAATGAGGGCACCTGCAAGGGCAATCACACCATTTGATAAAACCAAGCCCATAAGCTCCATGCGCCCAGTATGAATCCCGAAACTTCTAGCCATATCAGGATTGTCACCTGTAGCAATATAAGCTTGTCCGAGTTTAGTGTCCAAGAAAAAGAGCATGAGAACAATGACAAGACTGACAAAGATAAGACCTGTCAAGAGTTGATTCAAGTCTGAATCAAAAGGCAAGACATCCTGAATTTGCTTAGTTCCAAGCAAACCTAAATTCGCACGTCCCATAATCAAGAGCATAATAGAGTGACAGGAAGTCATCACCAAAATCCCTGAGAGCAAGGTGGGGATCTTCCCTTTTGTATAAAGAAGTCCTGCTGCCATACCAGCCAAACAACCTGCTCCTACAGCAAGCAGTGTCGCTAAAAAAGGGTTCACGCCTTTCGTTATCAGAGTGACAGCAACAGCTCCCCCAAGAGGGAAGGAACCTTCTGTTGTCATATCTGGAAAGTTCAAAATCCTAAATGTCATAAAGATCCCCAGACCTAAAATAGCCCAGACAAATCCTTGAGAAATAATAGATAATATCATTTGTTTCTTAACCTTTTCTATATGATTTTTATTGTAAAAAATTGGAGGAGATGTCCCCAACTCCTCCATTACAGATTATTCAATCACTTGTCCTGCTTCTTTTAAAACTGATTCAGGAATCGTAATACCTAGCTCTTGTGCCAATTTTTTGTTAATTACTGACTTACCAGTTGAAAATACATTGACTGGAGTATCGGCTGGTTTTGCACCTTTCAAGACTTGTGCAATCATTTTACCAGTTGCCACACCGAGATCATGTTGGTCAACTACAACTGATGCCAAGCCACCTGCTTCTACCATGGCAGTAGCGCTTGGATAGATTGGCTTTTTAGCTGATTGATTGCTTGATACAACTGTTGAAAACGCAGATGCAATGGTGTTGTCGATTGGAACCCAGATAGCATCAACCTTGCTAGTCATAACGTTAACTGTTGAAGCAATTTCATTTGTTGAAGGAACAGCAAATGTTTCAACTGTCAAACCTGCTTTTTCAGCAAAAGCCTTAAATTCTTCTACCTGTGTTTTTGAATTGTCTTCGCTGCTTGAGTAAAGAGCTCCGATTGTTTTCACATTTGGTGTCAAAGCTTTGATGAGTTCAACTTGTTGTTGAGCTGGATTGTGGTCAGACACCCCTGTAATGTTGCCACCTGGTTTTTTCAAATCTTTGACCAAGTTAGCACCAATTGGGTCTGTAATAGCAGCCATGATAACCGGTAGGTCTTTTGTGGCACTAGCCAAACCTTGAGCAGCTGGTGTCGCAATACCAACCACAAGGTCATTCCCATTTGCAACCAATTGTTTACTCATTGTCGCAACCTTACTTTGGTCACCTTCTGAGTTCATAAAATCGATTTTAACTTGATCATC
This sequence comes from Streptococcus mitis SK1080, assembly GCF_000220085.1. GTDB lineage: Bacteria > Bacillota > Bacilli > Lactobacillales > Streptococcaceae > Streptococcus > Streptococcus mitis_K. The sequence goes on from NZ_AFQV01000024.1 coordinate 10,244, forward strand.
TTTATATCCTTCTTCTGCAAGTCCATCTTGGATCCCTTTATAAATCAAATCAAGAGATGGATGGCTCACAAACTGAAGGACACCAACTTTGGCAACTTTCTTCTCATTCTTAGCTTCTGGTTTATTCATTGAAGAGTAAATCAAGCTTCCTGCTACTAAGACTGCTAATGCAGCGATAATTCCAATTAAACGTTTATTTTTCATTCTATTTCTCCTTTTTATTTCCTTTAATATATTTCACTTATCTAAACAAGCGACGCCATCGTTTTCTTTCCATACTAACCTCCATCAAAAAATCCTCACACAAAAAACTTGTGTGAGGACGTCGATGCGCGGTACCACCTCAATTATAGGGAATTTCCCTATCGCTCTGTCTCGCAATAACGAGATGCACTGTAAGGTGTGCTCACCGAATTTTTATGATTTCAAATTCTAAATAACATTCAGCCCAATTTTCATCATCATCACTTATCTGTTTTCAGCTACCACAGACTCTCTTGAAAGTTTGTACGATTACTTTTCTGAATGGTTAAATTATATCATTTTTAAACTACTTGTCAATAGTCTATTAGAATTTTTTTGATATTCACTCTTGAAAATTATCAACCTGAATTACGCAATCCTGTCGCAATTCCGTTGATGGTGATATGAATCAATCGTTCTTGATCACTTGACAATTCTCCACGACGTTGGCGTTTAATCAACTCTAACTGAATATAGTTGAGAATATTAAAGTAAGGCATACGGTAATCCAGACTAGCTTTTAGATATGGATTGTCAGCTAAGAGTTCGTCATGTCCTTCAATAGCCAAGATAACGTTCTTAGTAATTTGCCATTCATTTAAAATAGTCTCATAGATGGCCTTAACTTGCTCATCTTCACAAAGTTTAGCATATTCAAAAGCAATATTCATATTTGATTTTGACAAAACCATATCAACATTTGAAAGAAGCGATTGGAAGAAAGGCCAATTTTGGTACATATCTCGTAAGATAGCAATATTCTCTGGATTTTTATCGATAAATTCCTTGAAGCTTGAACCAACCCCGTACCATCCAGGGAACATAACACGACTCTGTGACCATGAGAAGACCCAAGGGATGGCACGCAAACCACCGATTTCAGTAATCGTCTTACGAGCGGCTGGACGAGAACCAATATTAAAACTTGAAATAGCCTTGATTGGACTTGACTCGAAGAAATAATCATAGAAATGCTCATTACCAAAGACCAAATCACGGTAGATATCGTAACTACGGTCCACTACTTGATCCATAATGGCTTCATAACGATTTGAGGTATTGGTATCGCTCTTCTTCTGAGTAATCATACGGTTAATAGCTGCCGATACTAGCATTTCAAGATTATAGTAAGCGGCGTCTTTATTACCGTATTTATTCCCAATTACTTCACCCTGCTCCGTCAAGCGGATACGATCCTTGATAGACTTGAGCGGTTGAGATGTGATGGCTTCATAGGTTGGCCCACCACCACGACCGACAGTACCACCACGACCATGGAAAAAGGTAACCTTAACGCCAAATTCATCTCCAATAGCAGTCAATTGTTGTTGAGCCTTGTAGAGGGTCCAACATGATGACAAGTAACCGCCATCTTTATTACTGTCAGAGTAGCCAAGCATGATTTCTTGGTAGTTATTTCGTGAGGCAATCCATTTTTTGGCAAGGCTAAGAGAAAGATATTGTCTCATTGTTTCCTCTGAATGATCCAAGTCTTCAATTGTTTCAAAAAGGGGAACAATCTGAACACGCGCCCTTTCCGTATCCACCAGTCCTACTTCTTTTAATAAAATAGCTAATTCTAGCATATCAGAAAGGCTGGTTGCATGTGAAATGATGGTCTGACGGATGACATCATCTCCCAACTTATCTTTCAAAACACGAGCCGTCTTAAAAATAGCTAGTTCTTTTGCTAATAATTCTGATTTTTCTGCGTGAGTCGCAGAAAGAATTCGTGGATCTTCTTCTAATTCTTTCAAGAGAAGGTCACACTTTTCTTCTTCGCTCAACTCGCTATAGCGAGAATGAATTCCTGCTGATTTCAAGAGTTCTGCCACACAGGCTTCATAGACGCTAGAGTCTTGTCGCATATCAATTGATGCTAGGTAAAAACCAAATATCTCTACTGCCTGCAATAATTCCACAAAATCACCTGAAATCAAGGACCCGCCCTTATTTTCCAGTAGAGAATCTCGAATGGCAATCAAATCCTTGTAAAAATCATTGGCGGTTTCATAACGAGTCCCAACTTCCTTATCATCAATCAGATAGGTTTTAGTTGCCTGAATTTTTGATTGAATATCAAACAAGGCACGACGGTAAAGCTCTTTTTCGCGATAAATCGAGTTATCCTTGGATTGACGAGCCATTTCTCTGACTTGCTTACTTACATTGACAATGCTAGTTGAAAGAGAAAATTCACGATAAAGTTGGTAAATCTTTTCATCGTAGTAGTTCATGATGACTTCACACTGAGTGAGTGCAGACTGCTTCAAGGTCTCTGCTGTAACAAATGGATTTCCATCACGGTCACCACCTATCCACATACCCATGGTGATCGGTTTAGCCTGTTTTAAATTCAGCCCATGGGCTTGCGCTAAGCGCTTATACTCCGTCGTCAAGTGAGGTACAGCTTTCAAAAAGGAGCTGTTGTAATATTCCATAGCATTCGTGATTTCGTTAGTCACTTTTAATTTTTTCTCACGAATCATGTCTGTCTGCATGATAATTTCGATGTAACGACGCAAATCATTGTGCCATTTTTCTTTATTGATCAACCCCAACTTAACATCACGGTATTTACGCAAAAGACTATGAATATGATTTGTTAAATCCAACATACTTTTGCGTTGCACTTGTGTTGGATGGGCTGTCAAAACAGGGACAACATTCAAGTGTTCAAGAATTTCAGCGGCATTTTCTTTTTCAGCAACCATTTTGATCGTTGTTGATAATTTACCTAAATAGTCCTGATCAATATTATTTTGATGATTGATTTCATAAGCTAAATCCACATCCTCTGAAATATTAATCAAAAGAGGCAAGATAGAGAAATAGCGTGAAATATAGACCATTTCATCATTTGATAAGCTAGTCACTAGACGGTTTAGACCTTGATAATCTTCCTGCGTTGATAATTCTTTCAACTGCATGATTTTTTCAAAGGTCTCTGGGGCAAGCATATTTTTAGTAATATCTTCCAGCAATTCTGTTAGAATCAATACTTCTTCTTGCACAACACTTTTATTACTATAATTTTCTAATTTTTGAAGAGACATAGACTATCCTTTCTTTATTCTACTTCACAGAAGGTTCATTGGTTGATTTTCCAATTCTCGGTACAACTTAGCGCGTTTTTCACTGGCATCAATATTTAAGACAAAGGCCACTGCCACTGATAAGACTAGAAGACTATTTCCACCCTGGGATAAGAAGGGAAAGGTTACTCCTGTGGATGGAATCAAGCCCGAAATCCCTCCGATATTGACAAATACCTGAACCAACATCATCCCTCCGACACCGAGTGCAACCATGGCATTGAAAGGATTCTCCGCTCGGATACCGACCAAGATAATCCGCAAAATCATGAAAAACAAGAGAGCTAAAATCAGACTGGCACCAACAAAGCCAAATTCTTCAATCACGATAGAAAAGACAAAGTCTGTATGAGCCTCTGGTAAATAACCTCGTTTTTCAATCGAGTTCCCAAGACCTAGACCAAACCAACCACCATTGACCATGGCAAAATAAGAATTAGATAACTGGTGACCCGCATCCGCACGATCGGCAAAAGGATTAAAAAAGGCACTAAAGCGCTTGGCTACATAGCCAAATACTGGAATTTTTGAAAAGGTCTCAACACCGATTAGGCTGATAGTGGTCAAGACAAAGACAGAAGCGGCAGATACGAGCGCCAGAATGGTTGAAAACCAGCGATAAGCGATTCCACTAACTGTATACATAATCAAGGAAACCAAGACTAAAATAGTCGCATTCCCTAAATCAGGGAAAATTCCCAAACTTCCAATCAGAACTAGGAGAACGAATCGCCAATCATTAAAAGCACGAGGAAGCCATTGATTTTGAGTCAAAACTTGAAAATCATAAATAGCTATTTCTTCTTGCTGTTTGGAGAATCGGTGAGCCAAATACCAAATAATAATGATTTTTAAGTACTCAGCTGGCTGAATAGTTACTCCTGCAACCGAAATCCAACCGTATGCCCCGTTTACGGAAATACCAATAAAACGAGCCAAGAACAATAAAACCATTTCTATCAAGATAACTAAAATGATTAGTCGCTCATTTCTCAAAAAATCTAGTCTTAATTTATAAATTAAGGCAATCAATATTAAACTAAATACCCAAAACATTCCCTGATTTCGAACCAATTGGAGGGCACTTTTACCTTCTTCAATAAGAATGGCACTAGTTGTGGAATAGACTACAATCAAGCCCAAAATAGATAAAAGTAAGTAAGGAACTAGGATAGAATAGTTTAATAGGTGCCTTTTACTAATCTTCATAGTATCACCAATCTAATGAGAACAACACAATTGCTTCCCAAATTCCGTTTGTTTTCTAGTTTTGATTGCTATTATACCATTTTTTCCGAAAGAAAAAAACTCTTATCCATCAGATAGACCATTTTTGTCATAAGAAAAAGAGCACTTGGCTCTTTTCTGTTTTATTCTTTTGAAGAACTACTTGAGCTTGAATCGCCACCACCGATATATTGGGTAAAGATATTTTGGAAGGCTTGGTCTTTAACCTTGATATTGGCTGCTTGCAATTCTTTTCCGATAATACTTTGAACAAATGATGCGTCGTTTTGTTTTTGAGTTAAGATAACAGTTTTTAATTTTTCTTTGTAATCGTCAATATTAGATGATTTCTCTGTTTTCTTAATCAGTTTAACAATGTAATATTGACTGCTGTAGGCTTGTGTTCCAGTAACACTAATCACATCAGAAACACCGTTTACATCTAAAGCAAAAGCTGCTTTCTTAACTTGATCTGGTACTTCTGTTGAAGCAGAGTCAAAAGTGATTTCTCCACCATTTGCTTTAGTTTTCTCATCTGTTGAATTATCTTTGGCTAATTGAGCAAAGTCTGCATCGCTAGCTTTGGCTTTTTCAAGAATTTCTTTGGCCTTGTCTTCATTGTCCAAACGGATAATTTGAGCAGTCACATCTGGAGTGTACTCGTCAAAGGCCTTCTTATAGGCATCATCTGTCAATTCAGCTTCTGCTGCTTTCTTAACTGCCAACTCAACCAATTTACTTGTACGAATTTGAGCTTTACGTGTTTCAAGAGTCATTCCTGCTTGTGACAAGACACGTTGGTAGTTTTCACCATATTGTTTTTCTTCTTCGGCAATAGTGTCGTTGACTTCTTTGTCATCTACTTCTGAACCGTATTGTTTCTCAAATACTTTTTGGATAGTCAAGTTCAACAACACTTGTTGAGCTGAAGGATTGCTTTTCACTTGCTCATAAAATTGATGTTCTGTGATAACATCTCCTTTCATGCTGATAAGATCTGCTCCTTCTGAACCTTTCGAACAAGCTGCTAAAGTTGCTACTGATAATAGTATAATGGCACCTGCCAATAGTTTTTTCTTCATGTCTACTCCTTTGAGATAAGTATTACCCTATCTATTTTACTATATTTTCTTAAATTTTTCTGAAAATCATTCGCTGTCAGGCAATTGAACGTCTGCTACATTTTTACGAAGCATGAGAATGCCGTCCCCTAAAGGTACTAGTGTTGCGGTGAGTCCTGGATTGTCTAAGGTTGCATCAAATAGTCTTTGAAGTCCTCTGTATATAGTTCGCTGACCTCGACGAACTTCCATAATATCCTTGGCAACATCACCACCTTGGAAAATATCATCCAAGACAACCACACCTCCAACGTCCAAATGTTTGAGGATTTCTGGCAGAAAGACGATGTATTTAGACTTAGCAGAATCCATAAAGACGAAATCATAGGACTCTGTCAAGGTAGATAAGACATCTACCGCATCTCCTTCTAGGAGCGTAATTTGCTTGCGACTGTCAAACTGGGCAAAATTTTCCTTGGCAAAACCAATCATTTCTGGATTGCGGTCAATGGTTGTAATCTTGGCATTTGGCGCATGTTCTGCCATCAAGAGGGCTGAAAACCCGATGGCCGTCCCAATTTCCAGAATGTTTTTAGGTTGCATGGTTTCCATGAGAAAACGGAAATAAGCAACCGTTTCATGGGGAATAATGGGAATATTTTCCTTGCGGGCAAAGTCTTCCAATTCTTTCAAGGAACCTGTGACTTGCTTTTGACGCTGACGCATCAAGTCCACAATTTCTTCTTTGACAACAGGACGACGCATGTTATGGTTGGCATTCTTACTATACGATTCAACCATCTTATGCCAATCCCAATTTTTCAACAAGGGCTTCAAACTCATTCAAACGACGTTCAAAGACTGCAAAGGCATCGTTGAGGTAGTCTTCCTTCTCCATATCAACACCAGCTTTTCTCATGACATTAAGTGGATAGTCAGACTTACCTGCCTTGAGGTAGTCAATATAACGATCACGGTCTTCTTGACTACCATGGACAATCTTTTCAGCCAGAGCTGAAGCTGCTGCAAAACCAGTTGAATATTGGTATACATAGTAGTTATAGTAGAAGTGTGGAATGCGTGCCCACTCGTATTGGATTTCAGGATTGTCTTCCTTACTCAAACCATAATACTCTTGGTTCAAGTCTGCGTAGAGTTTATTTAAGAAATCGCTTGTCAAGACTTCACCATTTTGATCCGCTTGGTGAATCGCGTGTTCAAACTCAGCAAATTGAGTTTGGCGGAAAACTGTTCCACGGAAACCGTCTAGGAAGTTATTGAGAATAGCAAAGCGCGTTGCGTCGTCTTCCACTTCTTCCAATAATTTCTCCGTCAAGATATTTTCATTGGTCGTTGAGGCAATCTCAGCCAAGAAGATAGAATAATCTCCGTAAACATAAGGCTGCGTTTCACGAGTATAGCTTGAATGCATACTATGACCTGTTTCATGAACAAGAGTAAAGAGATTGTCTAGATTATCCTGCCAGTTAAGAAGCATAAAGGCATTTGTATCGTAAGAACCACCAGAATAGGCTCCAGAACGCTTGCCCTGGTTTTCGTAAACATCAATCCAACGCTCACTGAAGGCACGTTTGACACGGCTCAAGTAATCCTCGCCCAAGACTGCTAAGGCTTCTTCTGCTTTTTTCAAGGCTTCTTCATAAGTAAAACTGTATTCAACAGATGAAAGCGGTGTGTAAACATCGTACATCTTAAGGTCTGAAATTCCCAAAATTTTTGAACGAAGTTCAAGGTAACGATGCAAGAGTGGCAAATGCTTGCGAACTGCTGCTACCAAATTGTCATAAACACTTTCTGGAACAAAATTCGTCGCTAGGGCTGCATGACGAGCACTCTTGTAGTTGCGAACTTTTGCTCGGTAGTTTTGCACCTTAACATTGGTTTGCAAGGTTTTAGCATAGGTGTGTTGGAATTGTTCATAAGTCGCATAAAGAGCTTGATAGGCACCACGACGCACCTCACGATTTTTAGACTCCATCAGACGTGTGTAAGTTCCATGAGAGAGCTGCACTTCCTTACCATCATCGTCGAGGACATAAGGGAACACAATATCCGCATTGTCCAAGATAGCGAAGGTTTCACTTGCCGAACCAAAGATTTCTCCAGCTCCAGCCAATAATTCTTCTTCACGTTGTGAAAGAACGTGTTCCTTGCCTTGCAAAAGCTTATCAAAATAGTGTTGATAAACCTGCAATTTTGGCTGAGCTTCTAAAAAGTCAGCATGCTGCTTTTCACTGATTTCCATAAATTCAGGTTCATAGAATGAAAAGGCTTGGTCTAGCTGGCTATAGAGAGTCATGGCCTTGGCATAGTACTCTTGGTACTTGGCTTCACGTGTGTCTTGGTCATTCTTCATATGAGCATAAACGTAAAGCTTCTCCATTTGGCGTTCCATTTCAAGAGAAAATTCAGTAATTTCGAGTAGGCTATCCGCACTATCCAGGAGATGTCCTTCATACTGGGCTACTGTATCCAATTTTTCTGTTAAATCTTTTAAGGCTTCTTCCCAAGCCTGGTCAGTTGGGTAGATCGTTGATAGATCCCATTTATCTTTTTCATTTATTTCATGTCTTTGTAATACCATTAGATTCCTCCATCCTTTCTATTTTACCATATTTTTTAAGAAATATTGCTGATAAAAGGCTGGTGGATAGAGCTTTTGCCAATCATTTTGAGGATTTTCTTGATAATAGGTTTGAAAATACTGATAATAGCTGGTCAAATCTTTCTCAATTTGGCAAAACTCACCTACTAGTGGTCGAATTTGTGGATACCATTCTTTTATCCCATAAGTTAGGAGATTTTCTCCCTTTTTATAGGCTTCTGCTTGTTCTTTCATCCAAATGGGATTTTGATAATAAAGTTGCTGTCGGATATAGCGACAGATGTCCTTATCTTGAAAAACTGTAAAATGAGATATTTTTTGTTTCTTATAGGGAAGACGTAATATCTCCAGTAGACTACCGTGACCATAGGGAAATTCCTTAATCTGATAATGGAGTTTACCTCGGAGATCTTGGTGAATCAGGTATTTGAGTCTTAAAAGCTGTTTTTCCTTGTCTATTTCCCAAACATAAAAGCCCATGTTTTGACTGAAATAGAGAAAACCTTGTTGCAGACGAGTCAAACGCTCCTGGAGCCAAAGTTTTTCCCCCAGTAACCACAGTACTTGGTAACCCTGACTACGATAGCCCTTACTTCGCTCTTTAAGAACCTTTTGAGGCAAGGGACTACATTGAACTTCTAGAGCAAGATGACCATTTACAAATACATCCGCAATCTGTTTAAGCTCTGGAAGAGGGTATTCTAATTGCACCTCTGCCTCTTTTTTCAACCAGTGATAGAGGGATTCCTTATTGGCCAGGTGTTCTGGACTTTCATTTTCAGAGGAAAAATCACAGTCTTTTAAGGTTTTGTGGGCAAAATGGGTCCGGACACTTGGTCCTTGACGCAAACGGAGCTGACCTCCACAAGCTGGGCAGGTGTAGGCTTGCTTCTCAAGCTTATCCTCTAACACATTTACCAAATCTCCCCTAGCATCTCTCGCAACAAACATGATTTCACTCCTTTTCTATATTATTCGTAAAAAAAGAAAAAAGATCAGGAAATTCCTAATCTTCATTCACGCTTATTTGATTTTTTTAGCTAGCATGGTCGCAAAGCGTAGTTGAATACGATTGCCATTTTCGTCACGACGGTGCAAATGGCCTGGATTTTCATTGTACTTAACCAATTCCCAATCCTTGTAGTAGTCTGCCAATTCCCCTGCTTTAAAAGTGAATGGGAAGTTAACCGAGCAAGGATAATCCTCCGTGTCCATCGCACAAACGATAAGATTATAACCACCGACCGTGGTATGCTCCTGCATATTTTTGATAATTGCAGGAATGCGGTCTGCTTGCAAAAACATGAGAACAACTGTTGAAACGATAAAATCATATTCTTGTCCAATGCTGGCTGAATTGATATCGTAAAGACCGACAGGCATGTCCATATCTTCCTGTTCCACAATGCTTTGTAAGATTTCAAGGGCCAGTTCATTTTGATCCACAGCTGTCACATCAAAACCTTGCTGGGCTAGAAAGAGTGCATTACGGCCTTGACCACAGCCCAAATCCAAGGCTTTCCCTGGTTTTACTGTCTGCATAGCCTCTAGGACCTCTGAATGAACAGGATTGGTATTGTATTTTTTAGGGAAATAATCCTCAGGTTTACAATAAAACTCCAAATACCATTCCACATCGTCTGTGGCAGCTTCCACTCGGTGCCAGGCTTGTGGTTGTGCCATGGGATTGTCAGCCCCTGCTTCAAATAGGTGTTCAGCTAGAACCTCACCATCCTCTGTCAATTCAATAAACTTGAGAGCTCCTTTTAGAACAGTAATCTTGCCCCAAGTTCCAACCTTGGTGTTGTGTTTCTGCTGAACAGCCTCTGGCATGGTTTCTTTAGTCCACAAAGGCATACGTTTATAGGCAACTAGTTTTTCCATTTTCATTTCCTCTTTTTATCGCTGATTAACAGCTTTCATCACGCGCGCAATATCGCGATTCTGCTCACGACGTTTGATTGACTCCCGTTTATCATAGTCATGCTTCCCTTTAGCTAAACCTAAAAGGAGCTTGGCATAGCCATCTTTGATATAGACTTTTAGGGGAACCAAGGTCATTCCTGTCCCTTTGGTCTCTTGTTCCAACTTTTGGATTTGCTTTTTATGGAGTAAGAGTTTTCGACGACGTTCTGGTTCTTGGTTCCAGATATTGCCCTCTTCGTAAGGAGCAATATGAACATTGCTCAACCAGACCTCCCCATTTTTTACTTGGGCAAAGCCATCCTTGAGATTGATTCGAGCTGCTCGTACACTCTTGATTTCAGTTCCAGTCAGGACCATCCCTGCCTCTAGCGTATCTACGATTGTATAGTCGTGACGCGCCTTTTTATTTTGTGCGACGACCTTTCCCTCGCCCTTTGCCATGCTTGGCTCCTTTCTTAGCTACTTCCTTATAAAAAGGTTTCTTTCCTTTTTTCTTCTTGTCTTTTTGTGAATGCTTGCGCTTATCATTTGAGCGTCCTGATTTTCTCTTATCTTCCTTCTTATCTGAACGACGATTTGAACCACGCCCTCTGTCACTGCGACTAGACTGTTTCAAGCCTTTTTCAATCACATCAAACTCACTTGGGATGTAAGAGAAGTCAATTTCACCTGTCATCTTATCCGCTCTTTCAACTCGGATACGGATTTGCTGACCTACACGGAAGGTTATTCCTGATTTCTCTCCACGAAGGGTTAAATCACGTTCGTTGAAATGATAAAATTCAGGTAGATTAGTGATGTGAATCAAGCCTTCAACTGTGTTCGGCAATTCGACAAAGAGACCAAACTTGACAATACTGGACACAACCGCATCGTACTCTTCACCCACGTATTCTTCCATGTACTCAGCCTTTTTCATGGCTTCGACTTCACGCTCAGCCTCAATGGCACGACGTTCACGGTTGGAAGACTGGGTCGCGATCTCTGGAATTACTTGTTCAAAATGCTCTGCTATTTCCTTAGAACGGCCGTAATCACGAATCATACGGTGAACAAGAAGGTCTGGATAACGACGAATCGGGCTAGTAAAGTGAGTATAATAGTCAGCAGCTAGTCCATAGTGGCCGTGATTGTGCTCTGAATAGCGAGCCTGTTGCATGGAGCGAAGAAGCATCATGGACAATACATCTGCATAAGGTTCTCCCTCAACAGCACGCATGATGTCTTGGAGAGCCTCCTGGCTAATCTCACTAGCAGTCCCATAAATGCGCAAGCCAAAACTCGAAGCATAATCAATAAACTTCTGAACCTTTTCAGCCTTTGGCTCCTCGTGAATTCGATAGATGAAAGGTAAATCCAGCTTGCTGAAATGTTCGGCAACTGTTTCATTAGCCATCAACATGAAGGACTCAATCATACGCTCGGCAACACCACGCTGACGAAGAACGATATCAACAGGCTTACCTTGTTTATCCACTAAAATCTTCGCTTCATTGGTATCAAAATTAAGGGCACCACGTTTCACACGCATGTTTTCTAGAATTTCATGGAGCTTGGCCATGAGTTCGATACTTGGAACAATTTTCTTATATTCTTGTCTCTTCTCCTCGTCACCTGCTAGGATATCATTGACATCGCTATAGGTCATACGAAAACTGGTCTTGATAACTGTTTGTGTAATGGTGTAATTAACCACATGACCATGTTTATCAATCTCCATGATGGCTGACTGGGTCAGGCGGTCAACTTGAGGATTGAGGGAGCAAATTCCATTAGACAGTCGTTCTGGAAGCATTGGGACAACTCGGTCTGTCACATAGACAGAAGTCGCGCGGTTAAGGGCTTCCTTGTCAAGGGCCGAACCCTCGGTCACATAGTAGGAAACATCTGCAATGTGAACTCCGAGTTCCAGATTACCATTTTTCAAGTCCTTGATATGCACCGCATCGTCCAAGTCCTTGGCATCCGCGCCATCAATGGTGAGGGTAATCTCACCTCTCAAATCCAGACGGCCTTCCATATCCTTTTGAGACGGAGCATCAGGCACACTTTCTGCTTCCTTGACAACGGCTTCTGGAAACTCAGATACAATGTCCATAGACTCTAAAACCTCAAGGACATCAATTCCGACATCCGTTGAATGCCCCACCACATCGAGGACACTAGCGACAAAGAAATCATGTTTCTTACTTGGGTATTTATCGATAAAGACCTTGAGAACTTCGGTTCCTTCTAGTTTAAGGGCTGGTTTCTTAACATAGATGGGTTGGCTGATTTTCTGATTTTTTGAACGGATGTAACCCGCATACTTAGGTTTTTCCTGATCTAGAACGATTTGGCCGACAACTGTTGTCAGGCTGTGTTCTAAGATATCAATAATTTTGGCTTCTGCTGCTGTTCCCTTATTGCGGTCAGCGACTTTTTTGATGACGATCTCGACGATATCACCATCAATAGCATAGTTGACATCGTTTTTTCCTACAAAAAGGTCGTCCTCCTCGCCTTCTAGGCTGACAAAACCAAAGCCACTTTTATGGGCATGAAAAATCCCCTTGAGGGTAATCTCATGTTTTTTCTTGGCTTCCAAGGTCAGACTGCCATCTTCCTCAAAGCGAATCTGGTGCTTTCTTTCCATTAAGGACAAGGTTTTAATCAACTCACGAAAATCCTTGGACCCGTCTTTTCCCAAAGCCTGAGCCAAGTCATTGACCGTTACCTTTCCCTTGTCTTGTAAATGTTCTTTTATTCTGTCTTTCATATTTTCTTTCTAGATTTTTTATTTTCTTTTACTGTAAAACCTTCTCAAATATCTTTTAAAAATAAAAAGAGGCAAAGACCTAGTCCTGCCCATTATTTTCTTATCTACTTGATAATACCGTCAATGCTAAGGCAATGGCTAGCCAGAAAAAGACTAAAATCCCTGTCAAACGCTGCATTACAGCTTCGAAACCGCGTGCTTTACTGCGTTCAAACAAATCACCTGAGCTGGCATCAAATACATTGCTGGATTGATTTTTGGTTGGTTGCATGAAAATCGCAATCACAATCACAACAGATAATACTAATAAAATGGTTAATAATAGGTTATACATATCAAACTCCTTAAAATCCCTATTATTTTACCATAAAATCTACTTAGATTCAAGATGTAGGGTTACTTTTCTTTCCTTGGGACAATACTTTAAAACCTCAATCTTGTCTGGATGGGTTTTTGAATTTTTACTGGTTAGATAATTGATACTGCCACAAGAGGAGCATTTTAGATTAATTTTTACTCGCACTAGATTTCCTTTACTTTTAATAATGTTCGAAATTGAAGCAGGTTAAAGAGACAACTAAAGGCAACACAAAGGCTTGTCGCATAAAAGACTGCATGGTAGCCAAATTTTCCTGCTACTGCAGAACCTGCCATAGGCCCAACGACACCTCCCAGATAAAAGAATACCTGATTGAAGGCAAAGACCCTCGAAATGCCGGCTTTGGGAGTCATTTTGCTGAGAAGGGCATTAACTCCGGGAATCAAGGCACCGGTTCCCAAACCAAAGAGGAATCGATAGAGTCCTAGTTGAAGCGGACTAGAGGCATTGGCACAGAGGAGATAGATGATGACTGAATAAAGCTGGGCTACAACCAAAAGGCGATGATTGCCCACCTTGTCACCTAGCTTTCCCATGACTCCTGCACTCATCATGCTGGAAAAGCCCATACTGGACACAATCAAACCAGAGACAAAAAGAAGATTCTCTGTCTGGCCTAAGTCGCGTACATACAGAGCTAAGATAGGACCAATCGATTGGGCTGAAAATTGGATGACAAAACTGGTCAGAAAGAGGTTGACCAAAAGATAGGGATATTTAACTGATGTAAATAATTCCTTTGTTGGGATGGACTTTTCCTTGGCTACTGGTTGAAAATCTTCCTTGATAAAGAAAATAGTCAAAACAGCAGCTAAAAATAGAAAACAACCAACCAGTAAAAAGACAGTACGAATGCCAAATAATTCTGCGATAAAGCCACCAATAAAGGGACCAGTTAGAGTACCTGCAACTACGCCTGTAGACAAAGTTCCGAGAGCAGAGCCTGATTTCTCCTTGGGAACCTGACTGGCTATCAGGGCTGTTGCATTGGGAACAAAACCCGCAAATACACCATTCAGTAAACGAAGAAAGATTAGCCAATAAATATTTGGCACAAAGGCCAAGCCTCCCATAGTAATGGTCATGGCCAAGCCAGCACGAATCATCATGGGTTTTCGACCGTATTTATCAGCAAGGATACCCCAGATAGGAGAAAAGAGCGCTGCGGAAATGGCAGAGACAGAAATAGCTAAACCTGCATAAAAAGCAACTTGCTCACTGCCTACACCTAGATTTTCCACAAAGATGGGCATAAAAGGCACAACCAGAGAAATACTTGCTCCAGTCAGAAAATTACCAAACCAAGCAATGCGCAAATTATCCTTCCAGTTAATCTCTGTCATCTTGCCTACCTCCCTCAAGCAGGGAGAACACCTGAGTAAGAAGCTGGTCCTGATTCCCATTGTTGTTTAAAACATGGCTGGCCAAATGTTTCTTTTTTCTAAAGGCCATTGGGCTGCCAGACGAGACTCAGCTTCATCCTTGGATAGCTGATCCCTTTTCATTAGGCGTTCTACTTGGACATCTCGGTCCACATAGACCAACCAAGTCTCATCAAACCAAGCGCTGTAATCCTGCTCAAAAAGCAGGGGAATATCCATGAAAAAAATCTCTTCTGTCTGAGCCAATTGGTCTCTTAATGTAGCTAGTTCCTCACGGATAATCTCTCCTTGGATTTGCTTAGACCATTCTCGTTCTTCAGGATTTGAAAAGATAAGACTAGCTAGGAGAGGGCGATTAAGTTCTCCGTTTTCAAGGATGATTTCTTGCCCAAAGTGCTGGACTAGAGCTTCAAACAGACGACCACCAGGTTTCTGTAGTTGGTGAACGACTGCGTCGGCATCCACTACTTGAAAGCCTTGCTTTCTTAGAAAATTTGTCACGGTTGACTTACCAGAGGCAATTCCCCCAGTGATTCCGATGATTTTTTCCATCAGTCCCTCCTTTGACACTGAGGACAAAAGTGGGTTCCACGTCCGCCTAGTTGGATTTTCTCAATGATGGTGCCACAACGTGAACATTCTTGTCCAGCCTTATCATAGACCTGATGAAAATCCTGCATGGTTCCATCTTCCCCAAAGGCATTGGTATAGGTCCGAATGGTGGAACCGCCTTTTTCAACAGCCTGTCCCAATACAGCAATGGTCTGGTCATGAATGGCAGTCACTTCTGCTGCTGTCAAAGTCTGGGAAGGTCTAGCCGGATGAACCTGAGCTCGCCAGAGAACCTCATCCACATAAATATTGCCAAGTCCAGCTACCAAAGTCTGGTCCAAAAGATGGGATTTGATAGGCTTTTTGGACTTGGCTAGGGCAGCTTGAAAGACCTGTAAATCAAAGTCTTGTTCGCTTGGTTCAGGCCCTAGTTTTTTAGAAATAAAGTAGACTTCCAAAAGGTCAGGAGCCAAAAGTTCCATAGTACCAAACTTGCGAACATCCTCATAAACAAGCGTGCCACCATCTTCAAACTGAATCAAAACATGGGCATGCTTGCGTTCAGGTACTTGGTCTGGATAGTAAAAATACTTGCCCTCCATCCGCAAATGGGAAATCAAGACCGTGTCTGTCAGGTAGAAAATCAAATATTTACCACGCCGTCCCATTGACTCAACAACTTGACCAGGCACTTTCTTTTGAAACTCGTCCAAATCCATCTTAATCATCTTGGGATAGCGAATTTCTACACTCGAAATCTTCTTTCCCAAAATCAATTTTTCCAAGCCACGACGAACGGTTTCAACCTCAGGTAATTCAGGCATAAGTCCTCCTTCTGTAAAAACAAGAAGCAGGCATGAGCCCACCTCTACTTAGTATTCTTTTTCATTATAGCCAAAGTCAGCCAAATCTAGCTTTTTATCGCGCCAGTTTTTCTTGACCTTGACCCAGGTTTCTAGGAAGACCTTGTCTCCTAGCATAAGTTCGATATCACGACGAGCTATGCTACCGATTTTCTTAAGCATAGCGCCACCTTTACCGATGATAATCCCTTTTTGGCTATCACGCTCGACCATGATGGTTGCACAGATATGAACCTTGTCTGTCTCTTCGTCTCGTTTCATAGAATCCACAACTACTGCGACAGAATGCGGAATCTCTTCACGAGTTAGGTGCAAGACTTTCTCACGAACCATCTCTGAAACCAAGAAGCGTTCTGGATGGTCTGTGATTTGATCAGACGGGAAATACTGGAATCCTTCGTCCAGATTTTCACTCAAAATATCCACTAGACGAGAGACGTTATTTCCTTGAAGAGCTGAGATTGGTACAATTTCCTTAAAGTCCATCTGATTTCGGAAATCATCAATCTGAGACAAAAGCTGGTCTGGGTGGACCTTATCGATTTTATTCACCACCAAAATCACAGGAACCTTGGCAGCCTTGAGACGCTCGATAATCATATCGTCCCCCTTACCACGCGCTTCATCAGCAGGCACCATAAAAAGGACGGTATCCACTTCACGCAGGGTGCTGTAGGCAGACTCAACCATGAAATCTCCGAGAGCTGTTTTAGGTTTGTGAATCCCTGGTGTGTCGATAAAGACAATTTGCTCCTTATCGGTTGTGTAAATTCCCATGATTTTATTGCGCGTTGTCTGCGCCTTATCACTCATGATGGCAATCTTTTGTCCCATGACATGATTTAAAAAGGTTGACTTCCCAACGTTGGGACGTCCTAAAATGGCTACAAAGCCTGATTTAAAAGTCATAATTTCCTCTTACTGTTTAAAATATTAAATCCCAGATTCGTGGGAGAAAAATCAATGTGCCTGTTAAGGCTGCGAAAAGAGAGACCACTAATACCGCGCCAGCCGCCATATCCTTGGCATTTTTAGCCAGCATAGAAAAGTGATAGTGACTGGCCAAATCCACCACATTTTCAATAGCAGAGTTGATAATCTCAAAGGCTACTACCAAGAAAATGCTCAATAGGAGAAAGAGCCATTCGATTCGTGACACCTGAAAAACAAAACCTGCAAGGATGACCACAAGAGCCGTCACTGCATGTTTTCGCATATTGCGTTCTTCCTTGATGGCAGTAAAAATTCCTGTGAGAGCAAATTCTAAACTGGATATCAGGTCACGATTTTTCCATTTTCGTTTATTGTCTTGTGAGTCCATAGGCTGTCAAAATTTCTTCTTGTAAACCGAACATCTCCGCTTCTTCTTCCGGAGTGTAGTGATCATAGCCGTTGATATGTAAAAAGCCGTGTACTGCCAAGAAGCCCATCTCACGCTCAAAGCTATGGCCATATTCCTCGGCCTGCTCATGAGCCTTATCGATAGAGATGAACAATTCCCCAATATAGGCATCAAACTCAGACATCATCTCTGCCAATTCCGGATTTTCAAGCAAATCTTCCTCGTCAAAGGCAATTTCCAACTCTGGCTTATATTCAAGGCTGATAACATCTGTCGGACGGTCTGTGTCACGGTACTCCAGATTAAGTTCATGACTACGTTCATTGGTCACAAAAGTGATTGCCATCTCCTTGTCTTCTTTTCCTAATTTTTGGGCTGCAAATTCCAAAATTTCTTGGGTTTGTTGCAACATTTCTTTTGAAACTTGACCAGTTTCATCTACCATTTCAATATACATGTGCTTCTCGTTTCTCTTTACTTGGCTTTATTATACCACATTTCCATGATTTTATTCTACCTTTTTGATATAATACTATGGAATACAATCACAAGGAGAGAACGATGTCATTTGACGGATTTTTTTTACACCACATGGTTGAGGAATTGCGAAGAGAGTTAGTGAATGGTCGCATCCAGAAAATCAATCAGCCTTTTGAACAAGAGTTGGTCTTGCAAATCCGTAGCAATCGCCAAAGCCATCGCCTGCTCCTTTCTGCCCATCCTGTTTTTGGACGCATTCAGCTGACCCAAACAACTTTTGAAAATCCAGCCCAACCCTCTACCTTTATCATGGTTTTGAGAAAATATTTGCAGGGTGCCCTGATTGAGTCGATTGAGCAAGTGGAAAATGACCGTATTGTGGAAATGACAGTTTCCAATAAAAACGAGATTGGAGACCATATTCAGGCTACCTTGATTATCGAAATCATGGGGAAACACAGTAATATTCTACTGGTTGATAAAAGTAGCCACAAAATCCTCGAAGTTATCAAACATGTTGGCTTTTCACAAAATAGCTACCGTACCTTGCTTCCTGGGTCTACCTATATCGCTCCGCCAAGTACGGAATCTCTCAATCCTTTCACGATCAAGGATGAAAAGCTCTTTGAAATCCTTCAAACACAGGAAACGACAGCTAAAAATCTTCAAAGCCTCTTTCAAGGTCTGGGACGCGATACGGCAAATGAATTGGAAAGCATACTGGTTAGTGAAAAACTTTCCACTTTCCGAAACTTTTTCAATCAAGAAACCAAGCCATGCTTGACAGAGACTTCCTTTAGTCCAGTTCCTTTTGCAAATCAGGCGGGAGAGCCTTTTACCAGTCTTTCTGATTTGCTGGACACCTACTATAAGGATAAGGCTGAACGCGACCGCGTCAAACAGCAAGCCAGTGAACTCATTCGTCGTGTTGAAAATGAACTTCAAAAAAATCGACATAAGCTTAAAAAACAAGAAAAAGAGTTACTAGCGACAGACAACGCTGAAGAATTTCGCCAAAAAGGGGAATTGCTGACAACCTTCCTCCACCAAGTGCCTAACGACCAAGACCAGGTTATCCTAGACAACTACTACACCAACCAACCTATCACGATTGTGCTTGATAAGGCTCTGACTCCCAACCAGAATGCCCAACGCTACTTTAAACGGTATCAGAAACTCAAAGAAGCTGTCAAATACTTGACTGATCTGATTGAAGAAACCAAGGCCACTATTCTCTATCTGGAAAGTGTGGAGACCGTCCTCAACCAAGCTGGACTGGAAGAAATCGCTGAAATCCGTGAAGAATTGATTCAAACAGGTTTTATCCGCAGAAGACAACGGGAGAAAATCCAGAAACGCAAAAAACCAGAACAATATCTAGCAAGCGATGGCAAAACCATCATCTATGTCGGCCGAAACAACCTGCAAAACGAGGAGCTAACCTTTAAAATGGCTCGCAAGGAGGAACTTTGGTTCCATGCCAAGGACATTCCAGGAAGCCATGTTGTCATCTCAGGCAATCTTGACCCATCTGATGAAGTCAAGACAGACGCAGCAGAGTTAGCTGCCTACTTCTCTCAAGGTCGCCTGTCAAATCTGGTGCAGGTGGATATGATTGAAGTCAAGAAACTCAACAAACCAACTGGTGGCAAACCAGGCTTTGTCACTTACACAGGACAAAAGACCCTCCGTGTCACACCAGATCCAGAAAAAATTGCATCCATGAAAAAATCCTGATTTTATTTGAAATCAGGATCTTTAACTTATACTCAAATCATATCCAATAATAGGACTAATCTTTGCCACCTAGTTTCTCATTGATTTTCATCATCACACTAGCAATTTTTTCACCCCAATAAGGGTCTGAGGCATATTCTACATTCATACCAGACGCCTTGTTTCCAAGGAAAGTTCTACCCCTATCGATATAATTTTCCTTAATCCACTTGGTTGCACCTAAAATTCCCTTATCCACATCATCAAATGTCTTGGCAGAAAGGTAAGGAGTCGTATCATAGGCTGTAATTCCAAAGAAATTATTCTTATCTTTGGCAATCTTACTTCGTCCCCAGTCACTTTCTAAGGCACTATGGGCAAGGAGGTAAAGGGCATTGATATGGTAATGTTCTTCGGCTTCCTTAAAAGTAGCTCCCTTGTTTTCCAAGAGACTATTGTCAATATTTAACAGACTAAATACCTTATCCAAGTCTTCAGCACTGTAGTTTGTAGCCTCTGTCAAATCTTTGAAAAGGAAGGGATTCTCAAGCTTAAAACCATCAAAATGCAGCCCATCTGCCGAATAATATTTCTTGCCTACTTCCATATCAGAAAGATGAGAAGCTACTGGGATACTAGCATTCTGAGCCACATAGTGATAAAAACGGTGGCCATCACTCTCATAATAAGGGATAAAGTCCTTACTAGCATCTAGTGCTTGTAAATCTTCTGTTTTCATATAGCCTGACAAACCAGAAACAGTAATAGCTAGGCGCTTGTCATCGCTTTTTCTATCCTTATCTAGCCAGACAACACTACCTTGTGATATATAGGAGAGCTTTTCACCATCTGCATTATAAACATTGGCTGTGACAGGCACTACTTGATAGTAAGCAGCATTTTCGTTTGTAGCTTTTTCTCCAAGCAATTTACCGTCGCTTCCAAGCTGATAACCATCTACAGTCTCATTTTTCGCCATGTAACCACCAGATTTGAAGTAGTACCAGGCTTGACTTTTAGCATCGTATAGCCATTCTTTCTCAGTCATTTTGCCATCAGACTTGAGGTAAAACCAAGATTCCTTATCCCAAATCCATTCATTTGCTGCCATATAGCCACCGGATTTGAGATAATAATAGTGACCATTTTCGAAAATCCATTCTTTATCAGCATGATTTCCATTTGCTTTGATGTAAAACCAAGATTGGTATTGTTTGTCAAAAAGCCAACCTTGCTGCACTTTGGCACCACTGGCATTCACATAAGCCTGCTCAATCCACTGACTTGTTAGCAAATAACCACCAGATTTGAAATAATAGTCCTTGCCCTTAATTTGGAGCCATTCTTTCTCTGCGTGTTGTCCATCTGATTTGATATAAAACCAAGCATCGTATTGAGAATCAAATACCCAGTCTTCTATTACTTTGGCACCTGATGCACCGACATAGGAAGCTCCTAGCCAAGCATTTCTTTTCAGCTTTCCATTTTGGTCAAGATAATAGAAGGCTCCCTTGTCTTCTATCCATTCTGACTTGGCCATATAGCCACCAGATTTGAGGTAAAAATAGTCGTCACCTTGCTTTAGCCATTCATTTTCAGCATAGTTGGCATCTTCTTTTATATAAAACCAAGATTGATAGTGAGCATCAAAAATCCACTCATTAGCTGCTTGACTACCGTCTGCTTTCAGGTATTGTTTTCCTTGCCAAGTACCATCACTGGCCATTGCACCCTCTGGACTAGCTAAGAAAAATAGCAGAGCTAAAAAAACAAATCCCAATTTCTTCATTAATTCACTTCCTCTGTTCTTACTCATTTCATTATATCAAAATTCTCTATAATCAACATTACAAACTAATAAAAAATCAAGAACAGATTGATTGCAGTTTACCTCAGAGACTCTTTTACTTCCTTGCGTAGATTTTCTAAACTGCTAATGCCGTATTTGTCCATAACTTTTGCTAAATTTTCGATGATATCAGGACAGGCATAGGGATTGGTAAAGTTGGCTGTTCCAACTCCGATTGCAGATGCCCCGGCCAGATACATTTCTAAGGCAGCTTCAGCCGAATCCACTCCTCCCATTCCAATGATAGGCAGGTCTGTTGTTTGGGCCACTTGGCGGATAAGTTTGAGGGCTACTGGAAAGACTGCTGGACCAGACATTCCACCTGTTCCATTGGCCAAGATTGGTTTTCTGGTTTTGAGGTCAAAACGCATTCCAACTAGAGTATTGATCATGGTCAAGCCACTTGCTCCCGCATCTTCTGCAGCTTTTGCGACAGTAACGATATCGGTCACACTCGGGGTTAATTTGACATAAACTGGCACATCAGACGCTTCCACAGCTGCTTTCACCACATCATAAGCCAAATCTGGATCTTGACCAATCAAGAGTCCGTGATTACAGTGGTCAACATTGGGGCAAGAAATATTGAGCTCGATGGCCTTTACATTAGCTGCCTTGGAAATCCCATGAGAAACAGCCGCATACTCTTGTTTTGAAAAACCAGCCACATTGGCAATAATAGGAAGATTTGGATATTCTCTTTCCAACCAAGGTAGCTTTTCGGCCAAAACAACTTCCAAACCAGGATTTTGCAAGCCAATTGCATTGAGCATGCCAGCAGGTGTTTCTGCCACCCTTGGAGTTGGATTGCCAAAACGGGCTTCAAGGGTTGTCGCCTTGATCATAATAGAACCTAAAAGATCTAAATCATAGTACTTGGCATACTCTTGTCCAAAACCAAAACAGCCTGATGCTGGAATAATCGGATTTTTCAAATCCAAACCAGGTAGAGAAACTTGTAAACGATTTGTAGACATGATTTTCTCCTTATAATACAACTGTTCCTGTGCGGAAAACAGGGCCATCTTCACAGACGCGTTGGCTTACCGTCTCGCTTTCTGGTACTTTTAGGACGCAGGCATAGCAAGCTCCCATTCCACAAGCCATACGAGATTCCAGAGATAGATAGGCTCTTGGGTGGTCATAAAAAGTTTGATTGATATACTTCATCATTCCAGGCGCCCCACATGAGTAAACAGCATCAAACTGACTGTCTAAATCATTGATGACAACAGAAACATTCCCCTTGATGCCATAAGAACCATCATCCGTCGTTACAAAGACCTGGCCATATTGGGTCAATTCCTTTTCAAGAATAACGGCATCCTTATTAGCAAAGCCAAGAACTGTCACTACTTTCACACCACGCGTATGCAACTCCTTGGCCACCTCAAGCAAGGGTGGAACACCAATCCCACCACCAATAAGAAGAACCTGACTCTGCTCATCTAGGTCAGACAAGTCAAAACCATTCCCCTGAGGCCCCATCACATCCAGAGTATCTCCCTGACTTAAGGTTGAGAAAATAGCTGTCCCAGCCCCTTCAATCCGATAAATGAGATGACACTGCTTCTTAACCTTATCAATAGATGAAATCGAAATAGGGCGACGCAAGAGATGGGCGTCATCAGGCACACGCAGATGAAGAAATTGGCCTGCCCGCATAGCTTCAACCATTTCCCCTTCTAGGACTAATTCAAAGATTGCTGGCGCGATTTCCTCCTGTGCAACCACCTTCATGGTTTCCAAGCGAATAGCACCCAAACGTTTCTTACATGTGGGATTCATGACTTTTCCTCCTTAAATTTTAAGGGGACCAGACAAAGAAAAGACCTTGCTAGTGCAAGGCCTCAGTTAAAATCGTACAACACAAGAGAGCACACTCAAAAAGTCTCCTCTAGAAAATTGCACTATTCTTTTATCTGACACCTTGTGAGTCTCTCTGGACTCCCCTTAAAGGTTAAATTTTTACTAGTATACTCTTTCAGCTAAAAAAAGTCAAGTAGAAAACGAACATTCTACTTGACCTCACGAGATTATTTCAAGGCTCGGGATAAAAAGGTTCACTGGACCTTTTTATTTAGCGATTGGGTAAACAGAAACTTGTTTTTTATCGCGTCCTTTACGTTCAAAGCGTACTACGCCTTCAACTTTAGCGAACAAAGTATCGTCTCCACCACGACCAACGTTTACACCTGGGTAGATGTGTGTACCACGTTGACGGTAAAGGATTGATCCACCTGTTACAGTTTGTCCGTCAGCTGCTTTAGCTCCAAGACGTTTTGCTTGTGAATCACGTCCGTTTGATGTAGAACCTCCACCTTTTTTGTGGGCGAAAAGTTGCAAGTTGTTAAGAGTCATTTTTAACATAATGTTTTCCTCCGTGTTAGTTTTCTGTGATAACTCTGGTTTGGACGAACTCAGAAGAGTTCTCCGATAAGTTTGCCATACCTAAGAAAAATGATTCAAAGAATAACTGGGTCATTTCTCTTTGGTGTGAAGGCAGATCTTTTGGAATTTCAACCATCAGATAGCCACCTTCATCTTCGTTTAATTCTAGGATTGGTTCATAGCCTGCAAATTTTTCAATGGAATTGATAAAGTTAATGGCAAGCGTAGAAACCGATGCACACACGACATCAAAGCCGTATTCGCCACTCTCGGCGTGTCCAGTAATTTCCGCACTCCTCAGCTCGCCATCTTCGGCTCTCTCAAAGACTGCTTGTATCATGTGTTCTCCTTAAAATTAAGCGTTGATTGCGTTGATGACAACTTTAGTATATGGTTGACGGTGACCTTGTTTACGGTGGCTACCTTTTTTAGGTTTGTACTTGTAAGTAACAACTTTCTTTTGTTTTCCTTGTTTTTCAACAGTTCCAACTACAGTAGCTCCAGCAACAAGTGGAGTTCCGACAACAGTGTTTTCACCACCAACAAGAACAACTTCGTTAAAAGTAACTTCTTGACCAGCTTCAACGTTCAATTTTTCAACGTAAACTGCTTGACCAACTTCAACTTTAACTTGTTTTCCGCCAGTTTTGATAATTGCGTATGTGCTCATTATGCACCTCCTATGATTTTTATGGGTTTCCCCGATTTTTTTGTGAAGACTCGCCTAGCATCGTGGGACGAACCACTTAAACTTGAATAATCAAGCAACGATGTTCGTGCGGTTGCACAGGATCGTGCATAGTCAACTCTTCAAGTATAGCATATCTCCTATTTTCTTACAAGTAATAACACCTAAAATCAAGCTTTTTCTTTTACTTTTTTCTGCCAAGAGGCAAAAAGCATGCTAATGTAAAAAATGCTCATCATAATAGGAACACCAAGAATGGTCTTTTCATGATAGAAAATCGTCAAATAAGCTGAAAAGACAACGCCAAGGACAAAACTACTAAGTAGGCTAACAAATATGAACCCTTCACGCAAAAAAGGAGTGTGCTTGGTTCGGAAATAATCTCCAAAAGCCAGCATGGTTCGTTTGATATTCCCTGTCATAAAGGCATTATTGTAGGCAATACCCGAAACCTCACCAAAAGCAGTTGTCACCAAGCCCATACAAAAGGCTAATGGCGGTACTAGATAGATATTATCTACAGTTTGCGGCACAAAACCAATAATGATTGATAAGATTGCCAAAGGAATCAATGACAGAATGGGCTTTTTCACAATTCTCAATTTTTCCTTATAAACAGTTAATAAAAAGACCCCCATCATAAAAGCTAGTAAAGTCATTACTTTGGCACTGGCATCTGACACATTATGTTGAATGAGCCCCACTGATAGAAAGACGACATTCCCAGTTTGTCCAGCTACAAGAGTATTCCCTCGGACAATAAAAGTATAGGCATCTACATATCCTGCACAAAAAGTCAAAAAAAGCGCTAGCCTCTTAGACTGACGTGATATTTTTCTTATAGGTAATAGCCTCATTTTTCCTCCCATTTCATTTACTCATTTCATTATTGTACCACTTTCTTTGGGAAAGTCCTAGTAGCTTATTTGAAAATTTTCCCCTGCGTAACTTCTCAAAGTAACTTCCACCTCTCTCCCAAAACTGGAAGTTACTCTAAGACGACTCTGTTTTAGGGCTATTTGTCGTGCACTTTTTTCTGAGTCTTTTCTCTTTTGAACCCTTATATATCAAGAAAAAGAAAACCAGTGGAAGTTAGTCTAAGACGGATTTCCACTGATGTCACGCGTTTTTATCATACTAAAAGCTAGGTTGTGGGAAACTGGAAGTTAGTTTTAAAAGTTACCAATTTTTCTCCTCTGTTGGATAGTCTCGTCCATCTATGTTATAATGAAAGAAGGATTTAAAATCGGAAAAGGAGTATCTATGCTTAAATTAGGTGTCATCGGCACTGGCGCTATCAGCCACCACTTCATAGAAGCAGCCCATACCAGTGGAGAATACCAGCTGGTCGCAGTCTATTCTAGAAAGTTAGAAACCGCAGCAACCTTTGCTTCTCACTATCAGGACATCCAACTCTTTGATCAAGTAGAAGACTTCCTCAAGTCTTCCTTTGATGTAGTCTATATTGCCAGTCCAAACTCCTTGCATTTTGCTCAGGCAAAAGCTGCCTTGTCTGCTGGTAAACACGTCATTCTTGAAAAGCCAGCTGTCACTCAGCCACAGGACTGGCTGGATTTGATTCAAACAGCTGAAAAAAATTACTGTTTTATCTTTGAAGCAGCTCGTAATTACCATGAGAAAGCTTTTACTACTATCAAAAACTTTTTAGCAGACAAACAAATTTTGGGAGCAGATTTCAACTATTCCAAGTATTCTTCCAAAATGCCTAACTTGTTGGCTGGGGAGACACCAAATGTCTTTTCAGACCGTTTTGCTGGTGGAGCTCTTATGGATTTGGGAATTTATCCTCTCTATGCTGCTGTTCGTCTTTTTGGAAAAGCTAATGACGCGACCTATCAAGCTCAACAGCTTGACAATAGCATTGACCTAAATGGAGATGGTATCCTCTTCTACCCAGACTTTCAGGTTCACATCAAGGCTGGAAAAAACATCACTTCCAATCTTCCTTGCGAGATTTATACGACAGATGGTACCTTGACCCTCAACACCATTGAGCATATTCGCTCGGCTATTTTTACCGACCACCAAGGCAATCAAGTCCAGCTCCCTATCCAACAGGCTCCTCATACGATGACTGAGGAAGTCGCTGCATTTGCACACATGATTCAGCAACCAGACCAGACACTCTACCAGAATTGGCTGGATGATGCAGGCTCTGTTCATGAGCTACTATATACCATGCGCCAGACTGCTGGCATTAGATTTGAGGCAGAAAAATGAAAAACAAACTACCGACTGAATGGCAAGAACTGAGTGACCAACTCGGTTTCCAAGAATTCACTCCCATTCAAACCCAACTATTTGAGCCCCTTCTTGCTGGAGAAAACCTCCTAGGAGTAAGCCCAACAGGAACTGGTAAGACCCTAGCTTACCTCCTACCAAGTCTTCTCAGACTACAAAAGAAAAAAGCGCAGCAACTCTTGATTCTAGCACCAAATACGGAGCTTGCTGGACAGATTTTTGATGTATGTAAAACGTGGGCAGAGGCTATCGGATTGACTGCTCAACTCTTCCTTTCAGGTTCAAGTCAAAAACGACAAATTGAACGCCTTAAAAAAGGACCAGAAATTCTGATTGGAACTCCTGGCCGTATCTTTGAACTAATTAAATTGAAAAAAATCAAGATGATGAATGTGGAAACCACCATCCTGGATGAATTCGACCAATTGCTTGATGATTCTCAGATACACTTTGTCGAGAAAATCACCCACTACGCACCTCGTGACCACCAACTCATCTACATGAGTGCCACGACCAAGTTTGACCAAGAAAAGATTGCGCCTAACACACGTACCATTGATCTCTCTGACCAAAAATTGGACAACATCCAACACTTCTACATGCAGGTAGACCAACGTCACCGAGTGGATATGCTACGAAAACTAGCTCATGTGGAAGATTTCCGCGGTTTGGTCTTCTTTAACAGCTTGTCAGATCTAGGAAGTGCAGAAGAAAAACTACAGTATCGGGATATCTTGGCTATTTCCCTCGCTAGTGATGTCAATGTCAAATTTAGAAAAGTCATATTAGAAAAGTTTAAAGATAAGCAACTAACCCTACTCCTTGCAACTGACCTTTTGGCTCGTGGAATTGATATTGATAGCCTAGAATGTGTCGTAAACTTTGATATCCCAAGAGATATCGAAACTTACACTCATCGTGCTGGACGTACTGGCCGTATGGGCAAAGAAGGTTATGTTATCACTCTCGTCACTCATCCAGAAGAACTTAAAAAACTCAAGAAATTTGCGAGCGTACGTGAAATTGTCTTGAAAAATCAAGAACTCTATATTAAATAATCCCCCATTGCTCTATACACATCTAGTGTATGGAGCTTTTTTATAAGCAATTCAATTTTATACTCTTCGAAAATCTCTTCAAACCGCGTCAGCTTCGCCTTGCCGTATGGATATGATACTGACTTCGTCAGTTCTATCTACAACCTCAAAACGGTGTTTTGAGCTGACTTCGTCAGTCTTATCTGCAACCTCA
This sequence comes from Streptococcus mitis SK1080, assembly GCF_000220085.1. Classification (GTDB taxonomy): domain Bacteria; phylum Bacillota; class Bacilli; order Lactobacillales; family Streptococcaceae; genus Streptococcus; species Streptococcus mitis_K. Next base: position 38,335 of record NZ_AFQV01000024.1, read on the forward strand.
AAAACATGTTTTGAGCTGACTTCGTCAGTCTTATCTACAACCTCGAAACCATGTTTTGAGCTGACTTCGTCAGTTCTATCTGCAACCTCAAAACAGTGTTTTGAGTAGCCTTCGGCTAGCTTCCTAGTTTGCTCTTTGATTTTCATTGAGTATTAGTTCAATATTCGAAAAAAAGAACCTTGCAAAGCAAGATTCTTTTAGTGTCTGACTTAAATAATTGTTCTTCTGGGAACTAAATCGAATTAAGCTTCGATTTCTGTAACCATACCTGAACCAACAGTACGTCCACCCTCACGGATAGAGAATGTAGTACCTTGTTCTACGGCGATTGGGTGGATCAACTCAACGTCGATTGTCACGTTATCACCAGGCATTACCATTTCAGTACCTGCTGGAAGTTCGATTGAACCTGTAACGTCAGTAGTACGGAAGTAGAATTGTGGACGGTAGTTGTTGAAGAATGGAGTGTGACGTCCACCTTCTTCTTTAGTAAGGATGTAAACTTCACCTTTGAATTTAGTGTGTGGGTTGATTGAACCTGGTTTAGCGATAACTTGTCCACGTTCGATTTCATCACGTTGAACACCACGAAGAAGGACACCTACGTTATCTCCGGCAAGACCTTCGTCAAGTTGTTTACGGAACATTTCAACACCAGTAACAACTGCTTTTTGAGTTTCTTCTTTGATACCAACGATTTCGATTTCGTCGTTGACTTTAACGATACCACGGTCGATACGTCCTGAAGCAACTGTACCACGTCCAGTGATTGAGAATACGTCTTCGACTGGAAGAAGCAATGGTTTGTCAGTGTCACGTTCTGGTTCTGGGATGTACTCATCAACTGTGTTCATCAATTCCATAACGATGTCTTCGTATTTAGTGTCACCTTCAAGGGCTTTAAGAGCTGAACCTTGGATAACTGGAAGATCGTCACCTGGGAAGTCGTATTCTGACAATAGGTCACGGATTTCCATTTCAACCAATTCAAGCAATTCTTCGTCGTCAACCAAGTCAACTTTGTTCATGAAGACGATAAGGTGTTTAACACCAACCTGACGTGAAAGAAGGATGTGTTCACGAGTTTGTGGCATTGGTCCGTCAGTTGAAGCTACTACAAGGATAGCTCCGTCCATTTGAGCGGCACCAGTGATCATGTTTTTAACGTAGTCCGCGTGTCCTGGAGCGTCGATGTGAGCGTAGTGACGTTTTTCAGTTTCGTACTCAACGTGCGCAGTGTTGATAGTGATACCGCGTTCGCGTTCTTCTGGAGCAGCATCGATAGACGCATAGTCTTTAGGTTGGTTAACTGATGAAGGCAAGCGACGTGCCAAAACAGTTGTGATAGCTGCAGTTAGGGTAGTTTTACCGTGGTCAACGTGTCCAATAGTACCAATGTTAACGTGTGGTTTACTACGATCGTATTTTTCTTTTGCCATTTGAGTAAAAGCCTCCAATAAAATATATTTTATAGATAGACAGTAGGCAATACAGTCTAACTTTCCTTACTATTTTATCAAATTTCAGCTAAATTGCAAGTGTTTTACAAAGTTTTTATGAATTATTCTTAATCTGCTAATCTAAACGGCACTTCTACTCCTATCACTTCCCTAAAGAAAAAGAAAAATCAGGGTTCTCCTGACTTTTACTTAGCTAATTCTCTTTCTCGTTCTTTCATTATTTTATGATTTTCATACAAACGGGATAAGAACTTAGAAATTTCTTTTAAGATAGAATAGGTTGGTACTGCGACAATCATGCCAATGACACCATAGATATTACTTGATAACAGAAGTAATACTAAAATTGTTATTGGATGAACCTTCATCACACCACCAACGATTCGAGGGTAGAGGATATTTCCATCCACTTGTTGAATGATTAGCATGTAAACAACTGCAATTAGCATTCTATGAGGATCAGTAAAGACATTGGCAATAATCATCGGAATCAAGCCAATACTTGGTCCCACATAAGGAATGAGATTGGCCAATCCTGAAAAGATAGCAAAGACCAAAGCGTATTTCAAACCAATCACGCTATATCCGATAAAGGCCAAACAACCGATAATAATGGCATCAATTGCGACTCCACTAATATAGCGAGCAATTGTTGCATTCAAATTCTTTAAAAGACCTGCAATATGCAACTTATCTCTCTTTAAAACAGTACGTTCAAGCATCGGTAAAAATTTGTTACCATCTAACAAAAAATAGACCAAAAACACAGGAGTCATAATAATAATCAAAACGGTACTAAAGAGAGCTGATAGGACACTTCCGACACTATTGGTAACGCTATTTAGGATATTTTGTAAAATATCTACATAGGATAAATTTAACTGTTGAATAGTCGCTTGAATATCCAAATTTTGAAAGGCTGGATATGTAGATAAATCTACAATCAAATCTTGTAAACGACTATAGATAGTCTGACTAGTCGCAATCAAGCTGGTCAACTGATTAACCAAAATCGGTAAGAGATAGACTACCCCAATGACAAGCCCCCAAACCAAAGCACACAAGGTTAGTAGAATACCAATGATACGATTAATTTTGAAATACTTTTGTAAAAAATTTACAATAGGATTGGTCAAATAATATAAAAAACCACCTAGAAGAAAAGGAATCATGATGGTGTTTGCTACGCTTACAAAAGGCGTGATAATCGCCCCCATCTCTCTCCATAAATAAAAAATGATTGTTAATAATAAAATCTCACTGGTCCAAAAAAATAATTTATTCTTACGAAACATGAGCTACCTCCATTCATCTATTTTACCATACTTTCAAAAAAGCTTCTTTCTTCTATCATGAAACTGGGAATATTTTTTTCTTTATGTTAGAATAAACTTACTATGAAAAAAATCATTTTAACTCTCTTAAGTCTATCCGTAATTGGGGCAGCATCTACTGTTGCTGCCCAAGATTTTAATATTGCTGCTAAACATGCCATTGCTGTTGAGGCAAATACTGGTAAAATTCTCTATGAGAAAGATGCAACTCAACCTGTCGAAATTGCTTCTATTACAAAACTACTTACAGTTTATCTTGTCTACGAGGCTCTAGAAAATGGAAGTATCACACTATCCACCCCAGTAGATATTTCTGATTATCCTTATCAATTAACGACAAATTCCGAAGCCAGTAATGTTCCTATGGAAGCCCGTAATTATACCGTCGAAGAGTTGCTTGAAGCAACTCTGGTATCTAGTGCCAACAGTGCCGCTATTGCCCTAGCTGAGAAAATTGCTGGCTCAGAGAAAGACTTCGTTGATATGATGCGTGCCAAACTCTTGGAATGGGGAATCAAAGATGCCACCCTTGTCAATACGACAGGTCTTAACAATGAGACACTAGGAGATAACATTTACCCAGGGTCTAATAAAGATGATGAAAATAAGCTCAGTGCTTATGATGTCGCTATCGTTGCCCGCAACCTCATCAAAAAATACCCACAAGTCTTAGAAATCACCAAAAAACCTTCTTCTACTTTTGCTGGGATGACAATCACTTCAACCAACTACATGTTAGAAGGTATGCCTGCTTACCGTGGTGGTTTTGATGGGCTAAAAACAGGAACAACAGATAAGGCTGGAGAGTCTTTTGTTGGTACTACTGTCGAAAAAGGCATGAGAGTCATCACAGTTGTTTTAAATGCAGACCATCAAGACAATAATCCCTACGCTCGGTTTACAGCTACATCTTCCCTAATGGATTATATTTCTTCTACATTTACACTTCGCAAAATCGTGCAAAAAGGCGATGCCTATCAAGATAGCAAAGCCCCTGTACAAGATGGAAAAGAAGATACGGTCACTGCAGTGGCCCCAGAGGATATCTATCTAATCGAACGTGTTGGGAATCAATCTTCCCAATCTGTTCAATTCACTCCCGATTCTAAAGCAATCCCAGCACCACTTGAAGCCGGAACAGTGGTTGGCCATCTGACTTATGAAGACAAGGACTTGATTGGTCAAGGTTACATCACCACAGAGCGCCCTAGTTTCGAAATGGTTGCAGAAAAGAAAATTGAAAAAGCCTTCTTCTTAAAAGTTTGGTGGAATCAGTTTGTCCGCTTTGTTAACGAGAAATTATAAAAAAATCGCGAT
>NZ_AFQV01000023.1 GCF_000220085.1 Streptococcus mitis SK1080
CAAATTTATTAGAAGAATTTCCCGATTGCCAATTTCATATTTTTCAACCTTGTTTTCCAGCAATTCAACAACAGTATATAGAATATCCAAATCTTTACTATTATCCAAATGCACACACAAAAAATAGCTACAAGCATATCCTAGAGAAAGCATTAGCAGTTTTGGATATAGCAGAGGGAGCAACATGGGAAGAAGCAACTCAAGAAGCACTGAAGAAGAATGTGACAATTTTTGCTTTTTCAGATACAAACCATGTAGGGGACAAAGCGATTGTATGTGAAAATACTACAGAAATGAAAATAAAAATCCATAAACTAATTCAAGAGAAAGTATATTTAAATCTTTTATAATATTTTTTAGAATAAATAGTTTTATAGTTCATAAAACGAAAGGAATGTTTAAAATGAATAAAAAAGTCATTGTTCTGGGGGCAGATAGTGGGTATCGTGATAAGATTGAAACAACAATCAAGTCAGTATGTGCCCATAATCGAAGTGTGAAGTTTTATGTATTTAATGATGACATGCCTTCAGAATGGTTTCAATTAATGACAAAGCGGTTGGAACCCTTATCTTCAGAAATTGTGAATGTGAAAATTAGCAGTCACAGTCTGAAAAACTATCATTTACCTCTTTCTCATTTAAGTTATGCAGCTTTTTTTCGTTATTTTATTCCACAATTTGTTGAAGAGAATAGAGCTATCTATTTAGATTCAGATGTTATAGTGAGGGGAAGCTTGGATGCTTTATTTTCAGAAGATTTAGGTGATTTTCCGATGGCTGCTGTAGAAGATGATCTGACAAGTGATTCCTTTAATTCTGGTGTGATGTTGATTGATGTTGATGTCTGGAGGACAGAAGGGGTCACTGAAAAATTATTTGAACTAACAAATCAATTTCATGAGAGTAGTTTTGGAGATCAAGGGATTTTAAATATTTTATTTCAGAAACGGTGGAAAAAATTACCTCAAAAATATAATTTCATGGTAGGTATGGATACTGTTGCAAGAAACTATCAGATCGTTTCATGGTATCAGGATTCTCTAGTTGCGGAGAAAGAAGCTGAAATTATTCATTATACTGGCGAAAAACCATGGTATGGTATCAATTTAAACCGCTTTAGAAATGAATGGTGGTTTTATTATGGTTTGGAATGGTCTGATATTGTCATGAGGAAGATGAATTTTGAAAAAGGTTTGGATTCTCTTATTGATTCCCCTATATATCATACAGCCATTTTTACAAATACTTGTCGTATGGAACAGTTAGAATATCTAATAAGAGAATTGCCGTATATTCATTTTTCTATTTTAGCTCCAACAGAATTTGCATCTGAAATTGTAGACTTGCAAAGATATTTAAATGTAAGAATCTTTCCAGTTTATAATCCAATGAATTTGATAAAAGTATTGGAAGAAATTGATTTTTATTTGGATATTAATTATGAAGCAGAAGTTGATCATATTATAGAAAAAGTCAACAGCCTTGGCAAACCAATATTGACATTTGATAGTACAGATCATACTGCAGGAAAAGCAAGCTATATTTGTAAAAAGGATGAACCTGAAAAGATGGTTGAAAAAATAAGAAGCTTATTTAGTTGATAAGTATTGGAAAATGAAGGAGTAAGCATAGCTGGATGTTTATGGATATGAGATAAGAAGTGGAGAAGAAAGATGAATAATGAATTGATCAGTATTATAATTCCAGTTTATAGTGCAGAGAAGTATTTACGTCAGTGTTTAGATAGTATTATCAATCAAACTTATACTAATTTTGAAGTGTTACTTGTAAACGATGGTTCGACCGATTCATCTGGAATGATTTGTCAGGAGTACGTAGAGAATGATAGTCGTTTCCGTTATTTTGAAAAGGAAAATGGCGGAGCATCTTCAGCCCGTAACCTAGGACTCGAACGTTCGGGGGGGGCGTACATTACTTTTATTGATTCGGACGATTGGGTTACCCCTGAGTATTTGGAAGTTCTTTATACTACTCTGAAAGAGAATGATGTTGACATTTCTATTTCATCCTTTAAATTATTTGAACCAGATGGGATACACTATATATTGGTTCATTCTTCTCAAGCGGAAGCTACTCTTCTGAATGTTGGAAAAAAACCTAGGTTTGAGTTTTTAGAAATTTTCCCCAAGTTAGGGTATCTAATTCATGATTTTTATAATGTTTCTCAAAAACTGTTTAAAAGAGAGTTGCTTTGTACTGACTTCCGAAATATAGATCTTCTATTTGATGAAAGAATTCAATTTTCAGAGGATTTAGATTTCTTTTTCCGTCTTTATCTAAGAGCATCAAGCGTATTCTATGTAAAGGAAATGACCTATATTTACCGTAAGCATGGAATGAGTTCAACGGCTAATTACGATGAAATTAAAGCCTTGCAACGATTGGAAATCTATAAAAAAATGTTCCAACGAATTGAAGAACTGGGGATTCCAACTTTTCACTATGTTAAAATGCTGGAATATTTCGTAGTAGATGGAATAAATATGTTTCCAACATCGAAAGCGATTAGAGAATATGAATTATTTGTATCAGAAGTTCGAGAAAAGATTACATATCCTCAGCCATTAATTAGTTTAATCGTTCCAATTTACAATGTTGAGACTTATCTACGGATGTGTTTGGATAGTATTGCCAATCAGACTTATTCAAATATAGAAGTTCTATTGGTTAACGATGGTTCACCAGATGGATCTGCTGCTATCTGTCAGGAATTTGTTGCGAGGGATAGCCGCTTCCATTATATTGAAAAGGGAAATGGTGGCTTGTCGGATGCTCGAAATGTTGGTATTACGAGGGCGCAAGGGGAGTTTCTTTCCTTTGTTGATTCAGATGATTGGATAGAGCCGACTTATGTCGAGGATATGTACCGAGCAGCCTTACTTAATGATGCTGAAGTAGTTGTATCGAATTATAAGAAGTTTGATGTGAAAGAGAACTGTTACTGGATTCACATCTTTGATGATTATTATGAGACTCACTATAGCGATGAGGAACTCATCCAGCAACTACCCTTATTAGAACGTAGAGATAAGTCTTTTACAACAAGTTGGGGAATTTTGTTTGCGCGTAGATTATTTGATAACATTTCCTTCCCTAAAGGGAAAATTATTGAAGATACTCGTACGAATTATCGCTTTTTTGCAGAGTCTTGTCGTTCGACTTATATTCATAAGGCACTCTATAATTATAGAGTGGGAATAGACAGTATCAGCAGTAGGATAACTGAAAAGTTATTAGAGGATGTTTTGGATTGTTTGATGGAACGGATGGCTGTTTATGCTATTAAAGGTTGGAATGTAGCAGATGAAAGAGAGAATATAGTAGATAATTTAAAATCGCGTTACAATCAAGCAAAAGAAGCGGGACTTCAAAACACGGATATCTTTAAACGCTATGCAGAACTTTTGTATTTATTAAGCGATTAAAGCTCCCTCTTATCCTATAAATGACAGCACTTGACTAGGATAAAACGATACTAATGTAGTCTGCAGGGATTATCTAAGAGTATCAAGACATCTCGTTTGAGCAACTGTGATATTTTGTAAATATAAAACATGCGTGGAAGTATTGGTATTGAATAAAGAATCTAGAGCATGAATGGAGATATCTCTATCTTATAGACACTTGAAAGCAGTATTTTTTCTGCTTTTTTTGATATAATGGAAAGACTGGAATTGTATGTAGAGTTAAAATTTTTTAGTTATAAAATTAACTTCTATTTATATTTTGACAACAAATAGTGTTGACATTTAACTTAGTTCTGCCTCAGTAAGTGCGAGCCAAGTATATTTTTAACAGAAATTTCCTGTTAAAGTGCTATCTTGGATAAACACTTTGACATTGTTTGTCTAGGGGACTTTGATAATAAAATAGTATTTTAGTTTTAACTTTGAAATGATAAGAGCTAGCGCTCAAAAATAAAGCGGAAAATGACTAAGGTTTCTAACATGATTTACTGGGTTATTTTCTATTCCTTTTCTACTGTGTAGTGGAAAGAATAAAAAATGCTATATTAATTTTTATGTAAGGATTCGTTATGAAAAATATTTTTTCGTCTATAATAGTGAAAAAAGGTCTTGTGACCCTGTTTTTGATTTTTATTTATGTCTTGGGAAGTAGATTATCTCTTCCTTTTGTTAATGTGAATAGCAGAGATTTTTTAGGTGGTTCAACTGCCTATTTAGCTTTTTCTACAGCTATTTCAGGTGGAAACCTTAGGAGTCTTTCTTTGCTGTCGGTAGGTCTTTCTCCTTGGATGTCTGCGACACTTTTATGGCAAATGTTCTCCTTGTCTAAACGTTTAGGGATTTCATCTCTCTCAATAGAGGTGCAAGATAGAAGGAAAATGTACCTAACCTTATTTATTTCGATTATCCAGTCGTTGGCTATTTCCCTAAACCTTCCCATTCAGGCATCCTTTTCTCCAATTGTTATTACCTTTATGAATACTCTGTTACTGATTGCGGGAACCTTCTTCTTAGTTTGGTTGTCAGATATAAATGCCAGCAATGGTTTGGGAGGTCCTATGGTTATTTTGCTATCTAGTATGGTATTGACTATTCCACAGGATATGATTGAAACGTTTAAAGTTATACATGTATCTTATATCACTATTCTATTATTAGTTCTGATGGGAATCCTTTTCACCTATATTGTTTCCATTTTGTATCGAGCGCGCTATCGTTTACCTATACATAAAGTTGGTTTGCATAGCCGATTTAAGAGATATTCTTATTTTGAGATAATGCTAAATCCTGCCGGGGGAATGCCGTATATGTATGTTATGACTTTTATGAGTTTACCTACTTATGTATTGCTTCTTCTACATGCTATATTTCCAGAAAATCCCATCTATATGGAATTATCTGGTCAATATAAGATGGGTGAGCCATTATGGATTTATTTATATATAGGCATTTTATTTATTTTTAGTATTGCATTTGCATTTGTAAATATAAGTGGAGATCAGATTGCTGATCGAATGAAAAAGTCAGGTGAATATATCTATGGAGTATATCCGGGTGAGGAGACCAGTCGTTTTATCAACGGTCTAGTTTTCCGATTTTCTATTGTAGGAGGAATCATTAATGTGGTTATGGCGGGCTTGCCAATGCTCCTTGTTTTATCTGATGAAAAACTGTTACGAGTGGCCATGATTCCTGGTTTGTTTTTAATGCTGAATGGAATGATTTTTAATGTAAAAGATGAAGTAAAGGCTTTAAGAATGAACGAAACTTATAAACCACTTATCTAGGAGGTTGCGATGTATTATTTTATTCCAGCATGGTATGGGACTGATAGACCATGGCATTTTGATTTAATTCCTTGGTATCGTACTTTTTTTAAACTTGAATTTGATGATACCTTTAATCAAATCAGATTATTACAGGATCAGGGCTTTCGTTCTCAACTGTTAATTTTGTCCTACCAACCTCATCTTCGATATTTTTTACATCGTCATAGTGTTTTGGAGACAGAAGCTTATTCTGTATTTGATGATATGCAAGATTTTTCTGTGGAACACTCACAGATTTTAAGTCTTAAAGATATTGAATGGGATAGTGAGTGTGAATTTATTTATAGTCCTTTTGCTATATTGGTGCAGAGAAAAGGTAGACCGTATGCACAGGTAGAACATGGTGTAGAAGGTTTTATTAGTCATATCCAATACTTCAATAGTGAAGGTCAACGTTCTGAACAGTTTATTATGGATGATAGGGGGCTAGTATCTAGTGTTATTTATTTTAAGGATGATGTAGCTTACTATCAAGATTATCTGAATACTAAAGGAATTTGGCAGTTTAGAGAGCACTTGCAGGATGGTGGACGTATTGAGATTAATCCAATATTTGGTTATCGATTTAAATCATTGACTTATCATAATATAGGCGAGGCAATAGAGGAATTTTTTGAAAAACGACTAAGTAAAATTTATAAAAAGAATAATTTATTTATTATCCCAGCCCATCAAGTTCACAATGATTTAATGATGAGAACTTTACCGGAAGAAAGTCATAAGATTTTGAGTCTCTTTATTGATCGAAATCCTCAAGATACATTTCCCACTTTATTGCCAGTATTCAATAAGGTAGATTTTACCTTGGTAGATAGGGAAGATAGTCTTCATATTTTGAAAGAATTATATCCAGAGAATGAACAATATTTTAAACATTTGTCTCCTTTTGATACTCGCCTACGTTTGGGGCGTAGCCAGACAAGAAAAACCTCTTTTATTTACTATCAATTGAATTTTAAAGAGGGTATTGATGAAGAGGGGATATATCAAATATTAGATTTTGTTTCGAAAACAAAAGATGTGGAATTGATATTTGGTACCTTTGCGACGGATGAAGAATTACTAGAGCAGTTTGAAGATTTAATTCAGAAGATTATACAAGAGAGAATCGATAGTCAATCGTTGGAAAAAGATGCGGGTTATGGCGATTCAGAAAATCCTTTAGAGGATAATAAAGTAGAGGAACTGAGATATCAAGTCGTTAATATGAATGATGAACTGGATTTAATTAAAACCTTGGAGTTTGTACGTTTAATTGTAGACTTAAGTAAACTTCCTCATCTTTATACTCAAATTGCTGGAATTAGTGCAGGGATTCCTCAAATTAATCGAGTGAAAACAGTTTATGTGGATCATTTAAAGAACGGATATCTTATTTCTGATTTATCAGAACTTCAAAAGGCAATCCATTATTATTTGGATACACTTAAGGAGTGGAATCAAGCCTTGATTTACTCTGTAGAAAAAATCAAGGAATATACGGGACAGATGTTTTTAGAAAAACTCCAAAATTGGATAGGAGAAATCACAGATGTCAAAGAATCTTAAAATCTTACAAATTGGAATTGATAACTGGAAACATTGTTTTGAAATTCCTGATAATATGGACTGGTATTATTTTTGTCCTGATTCTTCTCTTGCTTTGAGAAAAATGATGGAAATGGATGGAATTGCTAGTTTTCATGTTGTTTTAATAGAGGACGGTCAGTATCTGAAAGATTTACTTCCGTTTATGAATAACATAGAACCTCATACTCTTTTTTATAACCAAAATTTTGAAACTACAGACTTGACCATCTTATCATTTTTGAAAAAATCTTGTGCTCAGGCTGTTGATTTTTCAGAGCCTCAAACATTACTGGAAGATTTGTCGACTTCGCTGTTTGGTGGCGGATATGGCGATAAGTTGAAGCCGTTTATGTTGCAAGTCAATCCTGCTTTTAAGGGTTCGATTTCTTATCAAGGCTTTGAACATTTAATATTAGAGGGAGATTTTGGAGAAGAATTTTCTCAGTTAGCTTTTTGGAGCTATAACGTAACCCTAGAAGAAGAACGCCCTATTGAATTGTGGTTAGAGTATGAAAAAAGTGATGGGGTAGAATTTCAAGTTAGTATAAAGAAAATAGAATCTGGTTCAGTTTCAAAAATTATAGAAGAGATAATCCTAAATGAGCTTGATTTGGAAAAGGCATTCGTCATTCCAGGTGAATCAAAGGGCTATTTAGCAATCTCAATTTTAGCACGTGGGCAGGGAATTCTTCAATTAGGAAGTCTACACAGACGTTGGACTCGTAAGCAATTTGGAAAGTTTTTCTTGGGGGGGAATATCTTACACGATAGTAAGCGTGAAGAAATTAACTATTTCTTCCATCCTGGAGATTTTAAGCCTCCTTTGAATGTGTACTTTGCAGGATATCGTTCTGCGGAAGGTTTTGAAGGATACTACATGATAAAAAATCTTGGATGTCCCTTTATCTTGTTTTCTGATCCACGTCTTGAAGGTGGCGCCTTTTATTTGGGAAGTGAGGAGCTAGAAAATAAGGTAAAGGAAACGATTCTTCACTATCTAGATTATCTAGGATTTGATAAAAAGAATTTGATTTTGTCAGGTCTTTCTATGGGAACATTTCCATCTCTTTATTATGGGGCTTTCTTTGAACCTCATGCTATTATTGTAGGTAAACCTCTTGCCAATATTGGAACGATTGCTGGCCGTGGACGGTTAGAAGCTCCAGGAGTATTTAATACAGCTTTTGATATTTTGCATCATCAAACTGGGGGAGTTAGCTCTAGACATATGCTGGAATTAGATCAACGTTTTTGGAATGTTTTTAAAAAAGCAGACTTTTCAAATACAATTTTTGGACTATCGTATATGAAGGACGAGGATATGGATAGTCATGCTTATGAACAATTAGTTGATCACTTATGTAATACAGGAGCGAAAATACTTTCTAAAGGAACAGCGGGACGACATAATGATGATACGGATACCAACGTAGCTTGGTTTTTGCACTTTTATCATATGGTGTTAGAGGCAGATTTTGGGAGAGGTGATGAATGATTATCAAACAAAGACAAGGAATAGAGTGGGGAGAAGTTGGGGTAACATTTATGTATGGCACTCGGGTGACTTATCATAGCAGCCAGCATATCAGTCTCTATAATCCTTTGTTGACATCTGGAGAAATTTTGAAAAGATGGTTTTCTAGTTTGAACTATCAAGGAGCTAGAACTCAAGTTAGTCTGCCTTTGTTAAAACGAGGACAGGATTATCAAATGTGTATGAATTTCGATTGTCAACCAGAACAAGGTTTATACATAAAAATTAGATTTTTTGATCGCTATGAAACTGTAATTGAGGAAAAGGTAGAAAAAGTTAAACAATTTATGTTTACTTACCCCAAAGAAGCTTACACCTATGAAGTGTCTCTTTTGAGTGCAGGTTTTGAGTCGTTAGACTTTTATGATTTTTATATCGAGGAGATGAATCGTGATTAAAAATTTTAGTCAAGATTTTCAGTTGAGGAAAGTCAAAAGGATCTTAAAAAAGATTAATGCCCTAAAAGGGGAAATGGAGTCTCTCTCAGATCAAAAATTAGCGGCAAAAACGGTGGAGTTTCGCCAACGTCTTGCTAAAGGAGAAACGGTGGATGATCTTTTGGTTGAGGCATTTGCAGTAGTACGCGAAGCAGATAAAAGAGTGTTAGGAATGTTCCCCTATGATGTACAGGTCATGGGAGGAATTGTTATTCATCAAGGTAATGTAGCGGAGATGAATACAGGTGAGGGGAAAACCTTGACAGCTACTATGCCCGTTTACCTCAATGCGCTGACGGGCAAGGGAACGATGGTTATTACAACGAATGAATATCTTGCCAAGCGTGATGCGGAGGAAATGGGCCAGGTTTACCGTTTTTTAGGTTTGTCTGTTGGAATTCCCTTTACAGGTGATCCTAATGAAGAATACACACCTGAGGAAAAAAGACTTATTTATGGATCAGATATTATATACACAACCAATAGTGTATTGGGATTTGATTATCTGAATGATAATTTAGCTTCTGATGAGTCATCTAAATTTTTACGTCCTTTTGATTATGTAATCATTGATGAAATTGATGATATTTTACTTGATAGTGCTCAAACTCCTTTGATTGTTGCCGGTGCTCCGCGTGTTCAATCTAATCACTACGGTATTATTGATACGCTGGTAACGACCTTGGTTGAAGGTGAGGATTACATTTTTAAAGAGGAGAAAGATGAAGTTTGGTTGACCACTAAGGGGGCTAAAGCTGCTGAAAGTTTTTTAGGGATAGATCATTTTTATAAGGAAGAACATGCGGTATTTGCTCGGCACTTAGTCTATGCAATAAGAGCCCATAAACTTTATACAAGAGATAAGGACTATATCATTCGAGGAGATGAAATGGTACTGGTCGATAAGGGGACAGGACGTCTTATGGAAATGACCAAATTGCAAGGGGGGCTTCATCAGGCAATTGAGGCGAAGGAGCATGTTAAATTATCTCCAGAAACGAGGGCCATGGCTTCCATAACCTATCAGAGTCTCTTTAAGATGTTTAATAAGATATCGGGGATGACAGGGACAGGTAAGGTTGCAGAAAAAGAGTTTCTTGAAACTTATAATATGGCAGTTATTCGTATTCCAACCAATCGTCCGAAACAACGGATTGACTATCCAGACAATTTGTATGTAACGTTACCTGAAAAAGTGTATGCTTCTTTGGAGTATATCAAAGAATACCATGCTAAGGGAAATCCTTTATTGGTTTTTGTTGGTTCTGTGGAGATGTCCCATCTTTACTCATCTCTTTTATTACGTGAAGGGATTGTCCATAATGTTCTAAATGCTAATAATGCGGCGCGTGAGGCTCAGATTATCTCCGAGTCAGGTCAGATGGGGGCTGTGACAGTAGCTACCTCTATGGCAGGACGTGGTACGGATATTAAACTTGGTAAGGGAGTTGCAGAACTTGGAGGATTGATTGTAATCGGAACAGAGCGGATGGAAAGTCAACGGATTGACTTACAGATTCGAGGACGTTCTGGTCGTCAAGGGGATCCTGGTATGAGTAAGTTCTTTGTATCTTTAGAGGACGATGTTATCAAGAAGTTTGGGCCGAATTGGGTTCATAAACGTTATCAGGATTATCAAGTTAAAGATATGACCAAACCAGAGGTTTTAAAGGGACATAAATATCGTAGGCTTGTTGAAAAAGCACAGCATGCCAGTGATAGTGCAGGACGTTCTGCACGACGTCAGACTCTGGAGTATGCTGAGAGTATGAATATCCAGCGGGATATGGTCTATAAGGAGCGAGATCGTCTAATAGATGGCTCCCGTGACTTAGAGGATGTTGTTGAGGGAATCATTGCTAGTTATATAGATCAAGTGACCGCTTCAAATTATGAAAGCCGAGACTTGCTCTTCCACTTTATCGTGACCAATATTAGTTTCCATGTTAAAGAGATTCCAGATCATATAGATGTGACTGACAAGACTGCAGTTCGTAGTTTTATGAAGCAGGTGATTGATAAAGAACTTTCAGAAAAGAAAGAATTACTTGATCAACATGACTTGTATGAACAGTTTTTACGACTTTCTTTGCTCAAGGCTATTGATGATAACTGGGTAGAGCAGGTAGATTACTTACAACAATTGACTATGGCGATAGGGAATCAGCCGGCTGCTCAGAAAAATCCTATAGTAGAGTATTATCAGGAGGCTTATGATGGTTTTGAAACCATGAAAGAACAGATTCGGGCTGATATGATACGTAATCTTTTGATGGGACTTGTTGAAGTTACTTCTAAAGGTGAGATTATGACTCATTTCCCATAAGAGGAGAATATATGACAATTTATAATATAAATTTAGGCATTGGCTGGGCTAGTAGCGGTGTTGAATACGCTCAAGCCTATCGCGCGGGTATTTTTCGTAGTTTAAATCTACCCTCTAAGTTTATCTTTACAGATATGATTTTAGCCGATAATATTCAGCACTTAACTGCCAATATTGGTTTTGATGATGATCAAGTGATTTGGCTTTATAATCATTTTACAGATATCAAAATTGCACCGACAAGTGTGACAGTGGATGATGTCTTGACTTATTTTGGTGGTGTCGAAAGTCGTAGAGAAAAGAATGGGAAGGTCTTGCGTGTCTTCTTTTCTGACCAAGATAAGTTTGTCACCTGTTATTTGGTGGATGAGAACAAGGACTTGGTTCAACATGCCGAGTATGTCTTTCAAGGAAAACTGATTCGTAAGGATTACTTTTCTTATACTCGTTACTGCACTGAATATTTTGCTCCCAAGGACAATGTTGCAGTATTATATCAGCGAACCTTTTACAATGAAGACGGGACTCCAGTCTATGATATCTTGATGAATCAAGGGAAGGAAGAAGTTTACCGTTTCAAGGATAAGATTTTCTATGGAAAGCAAGCCTTTATGCGTGCCTTTATGAAATCCTTGAATTTGAACAAGTCTGATTTGGTCATTCTTGATAGGGAGACAGGTATTGGACAGGTTGTTTTTGAGGAAGCACAGCTAGCGCATTTAGCAGTAGTTGTCCATGCGGAGCATTATAGTGAAAATGTTACAAATGAGGATTACATACTTTGGAATAACTATTATGACTACCAGTTTACCAATGCAGATAAGGTTGATTTCTTTATCGTATCAACTGATAGACAGAAGGAAGTGTTAGAAGAGCAATTTGCCAAATACACCCAGCACCAACCAAAGATTGTTACCATTCCTGTAGGAAGTATTGATGCATTAACTGAGTCAAGTCAAGGACGTAAACCCTTTTCATTGATTACGGCTTCACGTCTTGCCAAAGAAAAACACATTGATTGGTTGGTCAAGGCGGTCATTGAGGCTCGTAAGGAAATTCCTGAATTAACCTTTGATATTTATGGTAGTGGTGGAGAAGATTCTCTTCTTCGAGACATTATTGCAACTCATCAGGCTGGGGACTATATCCAACTCAAGGGGCATGCGGATCTTGCGCAGATTTATAGCCAGTATGAGGTCTACTTGACGGCTTCTACCAGCGAAGGCTTTGGTTTGACTTTGATGGAAGCAGTTGGTTCAGGTCTCCCCCTAATCGGTTTTGATGTTCCTTATGGTAATCAGACATTTATAGAAGATGGGCAAAATGGTTATTTGATTCCAAGTTCATATGACCATGTAGAAGACCAAATCAAGCAAGCCTTTGTGGCTAAGATTTGTCAATTGTATCAAGAAAATTGCTTGGAAGCTATGCGTGCCCATTCTTATCAAATTGCGGAAGGCTTCTTAACCAAAGAAATGTTAGAAAAGTGGAAGAAAACAGTAGAGGAGGTGCTCCATGATTGAACTTTATGATCGTTATAGTCAGGAAAGTCGAGATTTACATGAAAGTCTAGTAGCTACTGGTCTTTCCCAACTTGGAGTAGTCATCGATGCAGATGGTTTTCTGCCTGATGGTCTGGTTTCTCCTTTTACCTATTATCTAGGTTACGAGGATGGAAAACCTCTCTATTTTAATCAAGTTCCCGTTCCAGATTTTTGGGAAATTATGGGGAATAATAGTTCGGCCACTATTAATGATTTACTACAGGAGAGGGCTGTAATTCACTTTGCAGATGGAATGCAGGCTCGATTGGTTAAACAGGTAGATTGGAAAGACTTGGAAGGAAGAGTACGCCAGATTGACCATTACAATCGCTTTGGTGCTTGCTTTGCTACAACGACCTATAGCGCAGATAGTGAGCCGATTATGACAGTTTATCAAGATGTCAATGATCAACAAGTTTTGCTTGAAAACCATGTGACGGGAGATATCTTATTGACTTTGCCTGGTCAGTCCATGCGTTACTTTGCAAATAAGGTTGAATTTATCACCTTCTTTTTGCAAGGTTTGGAAATAGATACAAGTCAGCTTATCTTTAATACTCTAGCGACTCCTTTCTTAGTTTCCTTCCATCATCCAGATAAATCTGGCTCAGATGTTTTGGTTTGGCAGGAACCTCTCTATGATGCCATTCCAGGCAATATGCAGTTGATTTTGGAAAGTGATAATGTGCGTACTAAGAAAATCATCATTCCCAATAAGGCGACTTATGAGCGCGCTTTAGAGTTGACTGACGAGAGATACCATGATCAGTTTGTGCACTTGGGTTATCATTACCAGTTCAAACGTGATAACTTCCTAAGACGAGATGCCTTAATCTTGACTAATTCAGATCAGATTGAGCAAGTAGAAGCAATCGTAGAAGCCTTGCCTGATGTCACTTTCCGTATCGCAGCGGTGACAGAGATGTCTTCTAAGCTCTTAGACATGCTTCGCTATCCTAATGTGGTCCTTTATCAGAACGCTAGTCCACAGAAGATTCAGGAGTTGTATCAACTGTCGGATATTTACTTGGATATCAACTATAGCAATGAGTTATTGCAGGCAGTTCGTCAGGCCTTTGAGCATAATGTGTTGATTCTTGGATTTAATCAGACGGTGCACAATCGACTTTATATCGCTCCAGAACATCTATTTGAAAGTAGTGAAGTTTCTGCTTTGGTTGAGACCATTAAATTGGCTCTTTCAGATGTTGATCAAATGAATCAGGCACTTGGCAAACAAGGCCAACATGCAAATTATGTTGATTTGGTACGATATCAGGAAACCATGCAAACTGTTTTAGGAGGCTAATATGTCAGAGGAAGATTTATTTTACAAAGACGTTGAAGGTCGCATGGAAGAGTTGAAACAAAAACCCATCAAGAAGGAAAAAGAAACCCGAGGGGAAAAGATTAGTAAGACTTTTTCACTCTTACTGGGTTTGATGATTCTGATTGGTTTACTCTTTACTTTGCTGGGAATTTTGAGGTAGGTCTATGATTGAAATACTGATTGTTTTAGCTATTGTCCTATCTCTTGCTTTGATTGTATTGGTAACTATACAACCCCGTCAAAATCAACTATTTTCCATGGATGCGACCAGTAATATTGGTAAACCAAGTTACTGGCAGAGCAACACCTTGGTAAAGGTGCTCACTTTATTGGTAAGTTTGGCCTTATTCGTTTTACTATTAACCTTTATGGTAATAACTTACAAATAAAAGAAAACTTCAGATATTCACCTTTTGTGATTGGTCTGAAGTTTTCTTTTTTACTGTCCATATTTTTGATAAAAGTCAACTTTTACTTGGATGAAGGTTTTGGCTTCACGTAGGAGTTGAAGAAGGGTGGCGCGGGTTTCAAATTCTTCTCTTGTCTTGGGCAGACTGCGGTTGCGAAAGACTTCTAGATAGCGTTCAATTTCATCTAGCAAATCAGAAGCAGGATTGGTCTGGCTCAGTTGGCCGGCAATTTTTGAAAAGAGTTGGGCCAAAATCAGGCTCTCACTGGCAGCTAGGTGACAGGTGTTGATTTGCTGGGCCATGTTTCGCAGGATGCGACTTTGTCGCTGTCTCATCTCAAAGTAGTGGATATGGTAGTCGGTCTGGTGGAAGAGGTGGTCAGAGTGATCTAGATAGACCAGTTTGAGGGCTTCTTCCAAAAGAGTGTCTAATTCTTCCACCAGCTGTGCTCGGTTGCGTCCATCACCTCTGGATAAATAATATTTGAAGCGTAGGAGGATATCTTTTAACTTTTCTTCTACCAATGTGTGGTAGTGATGAATTTCCTCTTCTCGTGAAGGCATGTAGAGATTGACAAGCAAGGCAAATCCAGTACCGATAGCAAAGAGAAGAAATTCATTAACTAGAAGGTTTGGAGAGGTTGACTCTTGCACCAAGAGGTGGCTAACCAAAACAGTGCTTGGTGTGATGCCAATTTCCCAGCCCATCTTGTAGGCTAAAGGAACGTAGAAGGCGAGATAGAGGCCAAGACTCCAGATATGAAATCCGCTCAAGTGAAAAGCTAGAACACCGATAGCCAGAGCTAGGAGCATGGAAAAGAGTCGATTGCGAGCCAGTTTTAAGGTACTTCTACGCGTATCAGATAGGCTTAAGAGGGCGATGATTCCAGCCGAGACAGCTGAGGAGAGATTGAGAAAATAAGCAAGAAGGCAGGCAAGACAGGTAGCTAAGATGAGCTTGGTCGTACGTTGGCTAATAGACATAAGAATTTCCTAATAAGTTAGAATAAAAGCGTAAAAGACAAGACCTGAGAGGCTTGCCTTTATGAGTTATTTTTTACGGGCTGCTGCGTATTCGGCAACGGCGGTAAAGAGGACATCTGTAGAAGAGTTGAGGGCTGTTTCACATGAGTCTTGGATGACCCCAATCACAAAACCAACTCCGACAACTTGCATGGCAATATCGTTAGAAATACCGAAAAGGCTACAAGCAACTGGGATAAGAAGGAGGGAACCTCCCGCAATACCAGAAGCACCACAGGCTGAGATAGCTGCTACTACACTGAGGACAAAGGCTGTCGCAAAGTCAACAGGGATTCCAAGAGTGTTAACTGCAGCAAGGGTCAAAATGTTAATAGTAATCGCTGCTCCGGCCATGTTGATAGTAGAACCAAGTGGGATAGAAACAGAATAGGTATCTGGATCCAGTCCAAGGTCGTGGCAAAGTTTCATGTTGACAGGGATGTTGGCAGCAGAACTACGAGTAAAGAAGGCTGTCACACCGCTGACACGGAGGCAGTTCCAAACTAGAGGGTAAGGATTGCGTCTCATAAAGAAGAAGGCAATCAAAGGGTTGACCACAAGGGCAACAAAAAGCATAGTCGTTACTAATAGAACCAATAAAATACCGTAGTTGGCAAGGCTTCCGATTCCCTTGTCAGAAATGGTTTTAAAAACAAGACCAAGGATTCCAAATGGAGCCAGGTTGATGATCCATTCGACAATTTTAGAAGTCACATCAGCCATAGTTTTTAGTAATTCTTTACTATTTTTGCTGGCTTCTCTCATGGCAATCCCGAAAACAACTGCCCAAGATAGGATACCGATGTAGTTGGCAGTAATGAGGGCATTAACTGGATTGTCAACCAGTTTGAGCAAGAGGTTGCTGAGGACCTGTCCAATCCCATCTGGTGGTGCAATTTCAGTATTGGCACTATTTAGGGTAATTTCAACAGGTACGATGAAACTTGCTAGTACAGCGATAAGGGCAGCGGCAAAGGTTCCCACCAAGTAAAGGAAGATAACCGTTTTCATATTGCTATCTTGTCCCTTTTGATGTTGGGAAAGGGCATTGGCAACGAGGGCAAAGACTAGGATAGGAGCAACAGCTTTTAGACCTCCGACGAATAAATCCCCGAGTAGACCAATTCCTGAAACGTTAGGAAATGTCAGTCCTAGGGTTCCTCCAATAAGCATGCCAATCAAAATTCGTTTGATTAGGCTTGCCTTATTCCAAGCATGAATAAATTTTTTCATAACAATCTCCTTTGTTGTGTAATGTTTATGATTATAGTATAAATATGAACTAAAATCAAGAATTTTCTGTCTATTTTTGAAATTATTTTTGAATATTTATGGAGAATGACACTTTATGAAAGTATGGTATAATAAATGAAAGGAGTTTTATATGCAAAAATTTATTCAAGCTTATATTGAAAAGTTAGATGTGACAACCATTATCGAGAATATTCTCACCAAGGTCATTTCTCTTTTACTGCTTTTGATTGTATTTTATATTGCTAAAAAAATGCTTCATACCATGGTGCAGAGAATTGTCAAACCTTCTCTAAAAATGTCTCGTCATGATGTCGGGCGCCAAAAGACTATTTCGCGTTTACTAGAAAATGTGTTTAATTATACGCTATATTTCTTTTTACTCTACTGCATTTTGTCGATTTTAGGTTTGCCAGTTTCTAGTTTGCTTGCTGGAGCTGGTATTGCTGGGGTGGCGATTGGGATGGGAGCCCAAGGCTTTCTATCTGATGTCATCAATGGTTTTTTCATCCTCTTTGAACATCAACTGGATGTGGGAGATGAGGTCGTTCTGACAAATGGCCCCATTACTGTATCAGGCAAGGTGGTTAGTGTCGGTATTCGTACGACCCAGCTTCGTAGCGAGGAGCAAGCCCTTCACTTTGTCCCTAACCGAAATATCACGGTTGTTAGCAATTTCTCACGCACAGACTAGACCTGTTATTTTAAGTAATTTATGGTACAATAGAAAGAGTTTAATAAAGGAGAGAAGATGTTTTTAGAAAAACAGTTGGGTAATGGTTGTACCTGGATTAACCTAGATTTGGACAAGTTGAAAAAACTAGAGGACCTTTCTGAAATCTACGGTTTGGACAAGGAAACGATTGAATACGCACTGGATAGAAATGAACGCGCTCACATGGATTATCACCGTGAAAATGGGACTGTGACCTTTATTTATAATGTTCTTGATTTAGAAAAAGACAAAGAATATTATGAAGCGATTCCCATGACCTTTATCGTCGAAAGACAACGAATGATTACCATCAGCAACCATAAGAATGCTTATGTCATTGATCAGATGTCAGCTTATCTGGATAGCCATGAGTCGCTTTCTATTTACAAGTTTCTCTTTGCTGGTTTAGAGATTATCAGTAACGCTTATTATCCTGTCATTGAAGAGATGGATAAAAGTAAGGACGAAATTAGTGCCTTGCTACGTCAAACTACAACAAAGAAAAATCTCTTCGCCCTCTCTGACTTGGAGACTGGTATGGTTTACTTGACAGCAGCAGCAAAACAAAATCGACTCCTCTTGGAACATATCCAGGGCCATGCTCTTTATCGGAGATTTAATGATGTCGAACGAGAGCAGTTTGATGATGCCATGATTGAAGCCCATCAGTTGGTGTCTATGACAGACTTGATTTCTCAAGTCTTGCAACAACTCTCAGCTTCTTACAACAACATCCTAAACAATAACTTGAATGATAGTTTGTCAATTTTGACTATTATCTCCGTCTTACTAGCAGTACTTGCGGTTATTACAGGTTTCTTCGGAATGAATGTTCCTCTACCATTTACAGAAGAGCCAAATGCTTGGATTTATATCTTAATGACTAGCTTGATTTTATGGGTGGCCTTATCTCAATGGCTGAAGAAAATTACTAGAAAATAAAAGAAAAGGAGCCAAAATGGTGATTGAAAACTACATGCCAGACTTTGCTGTGGAAGCAGTCTATGATCTGACAGTCCCAAGCCTGCAGGCGCATGGAATCAAGGCTGTTTTGGTCGATTTGGACAATACCCTCATTGCTTGGAACAACCCTGACGGGACGCCAGAGATGAAGCAATGGCTACATGATCTTCGGGACGCGGGCATTCGCATCATTGTGGTATCAAATAACACTAAAAAACGCGTCCAACGAGCAGTTGAGAAATTTGGGATTGACTACGTTTATTGGGCTCTGAAGCCCTTCACATTTGGGATTGACCGTGCCATGAAGGAATTTCATTATGAGAAAAGTGAAGTGGTCATGGTTGGCGACCAGCTCATGACAGATATACGAGCAGCCCACCGTGCAGGCATTCGCTCGATTTTAGTCAAACCCTTGGTCCAACATGACTCGATCAAAACGCAGATCAACCGAGCTCGTGAGCGCCGTGTGAAGCGAAAAATCACTGAAAAGTACGGACCGATTACATATAAAAAAGGAATTTAACTATGGAAGAAATTCTCTGTATTGGTTGTGGAGCAACCATTCAGACGACAGATAAGGCTGGTCTTGGTTTTACCCCCCAGTCGGCACTTGAAAAAGGTTTGGAAACTGGCGAAGTCTATTGCCAACGCTGTTTCCGTCTCCGCCACTATAATGAAATCACGGATGTCCAGTTGACGGACGATGATTTCCTCAAGCTCTTGCACGAGGTGGGAGACAGTGATGCCTTAGTGGTCAATGTCATTGATATCTTTGATTTTAATGGCTCTGTCATCCCAGGATTGCCACGCTTTGTATCGGGCAATGATGTCCTCTTGGTGGGAAATAAAAAAGATATCTTGCCCAAGTCTGTTAAACCAGGCAAGATTAGCCAGTGGCTCATGGAACGTGCCCACGAAGAAGGTCTTCGTCCAGTCGATGTCGTCCTAACTTCAGCCCAAAACAAGCATGCCATTAAGGAAGTCATTGACAAAATCGAGCATTACCGTAAGGGCCGCGATGTCTATGTGGTCGGTGTAACCAACGTTGGAAAATCAACTCTTATCAATGCTATTATCCAAGAAATCACGGGTGATCAGAATGTCATTACGACTTCGCGCTTCCCAGGGACAACCTTGGACAAAATCGAGATTCCGCTTGATGACGGTTCTTATATCTACGATACGCCGGGGATTATCCACCGTCACCAGATGGCTCACTACTTGACTGCTAAAAACCTCAAGTATGTCAGTCCTAAAAAGGAAATCAAGCCTAAAACCTATCAGCTCAATTCTGAACAAACCCTATTTTTAGGTGGTCTCGGACGTTTTGATTTCATTGCAGGTGAGAAGCAAGGTTTCACAGCCTTTTTTGACAACGAATTGAAACTCCATCGTACCAAGCTTGAAGGTGCTAGTGCTTTCTACGATAAGCACGTCGGAACCCTTCTGACACCACCAAATAGTAAGGAAAAAGAAGATTTTCCAAAACTAGTTCAGCATGTATTTAACATTAAGGAAAAGACAGACCTAGTCATCTCTGGACTCGGCTGGATCCGTGTAATAGGCACTGCCAAAGTCGCCGTCTGGGCACCAGAAGGCGTCGCCGTCGTCACACGAAAAGCCATTATTTAAAATAAAATCACTGAGCGAACAAAGTGAGCTCATATATCGATAGTTATTGCCGTGGTGTGATTGCCAATCTGTAGATTGGCAAGGGGCACAATTGAGACCTAGGCTCAATTGTGAGGTCAGGAAATCCATTTTTCAAAGATGAAATCTTTGAAAAATTAGTTCCGACCGTCCCTCACCACCTAAAACAACTATCAAAAAAAGGAAGAAATTATGTCATTAACATCAAAACAACGT
The DNA here is from genome assembly GCF_000220085.1 of Streptococcus mitis SK1080. GTDB lineage: Bacteria > Bacillota > Bacilli > Lactobacillales > Streptococcaceae > Streptococcus > Streptococcus mitis_K. Next base: position 20,287 of record NZ_AFQV01000023.1, read on the forward strand.
GCCTTCCTCAACAGCCAGGCACACACCCTCAAACCCATCATCCAAATCGGAAAAAATGGACTCAACGACCAAATCAAAACCAGCGTCCGTCAGGCTCTTGATGCCCGCGAATTGATTAAAGTCACTCTCTTGCAAAACACAGATGAAAACATCCACGAAGTAGCTGAAATCTTGGAAGAAGAAATCGGCGTCGATACAGTCCAAAAAATCGGACGCATCTTGATTTTGTTTAAACAATCCAGCAAGAAAGAGAATCGCAAGATTTCTAAAAAAGTCAAAGAAATCTAAAAAAACTACTCCAAACAACTGTTCTTACAGAGAAATAAAGGAGACTAGCCTATGGCAATCGAATTATTGACTCCCTTTACCAAGGTAGAGTTGGAGCCAGAAATCAAGGAGAAAAAACGCAAACAAGTCGGGATTCTAGGGGGGAATTTTAACCCTGTTCACAATGCCCATCTGATCGTTGCGGACCAAGTACGGCAACAGTTGGGACTGGATCAGGTTCTGCTCATGCCTGAATACCAACCTCCTCACGTAGATAAAAAGGAAACAATCCCTGAACACCATCGTCTCAAGATGCTTGAGTTGTCGATTGAGGGGATTGAAGGTTTGGATATTGAAACCATTGAGTTGGAGCGCAAGGGCATTTCCTACACCTATGACACCATGAAGATTTTGACAGAGAAAAATCCAGATACCGATTATTACTTTATCATCGGTGCCGACATGGTGGACTATCTGCCTAAGTGGTACCGAATTGATGAACTGGTAGATATGGTTCAGTTTGTGGGAGTTCAGCGCCCACGCTACAAGGCAGGGACTTCTTATCCAGTTATCTGGGTGGATGTGCCTCTCATGGATATCTCATCCAGCATGGTGCGGGACTTCCTTGCTCAAGGTCGGAAACCCAACTTTCTCCTACCCCAGCCGGTGCTAGACTACATCGAGAAGGAGGGTCTCTACTAATGGACTATCAAGACTATATCAACTGCTCTCGTGAGACTTTGTTGGAAAAAATGGCAGAGCTTCTACCTGAAAAACGTTTAACCCATTGCTTGGGTGTGGAGCGTGCAGCCATAGAACTAGCCCAACGATTTGGAGTAGATGCCGAGAAAGCTGGTCTAGCAGGTCTTCTTCATGACTATGCTAAAAAGCTGTCAGATCAGGAATTTCTAGACTTGATTGATCGTTATCAGCTGAATCCTGACCTCAAAAACTGGGGCAATAATGTCTGGCATGGTATGGTCGGAATTTACAAGATTCAAGAAGACTTGGATTTGCATGATCCAGAAATCCTGCGAGCCATTGAAATCCATACAGTCGGGGCGGCTCAGATGACAGACTTAGATAAGGTTATCTATGTAGCAGACTATATTGAGCATAATCGTGCCTTTCCAGGAGTTGATGTGGCACGTGAGATTGCAAGTCTATCACTTAATAAGGCAGTAGCTTATGAGACAGCTCGCACTGTGGAGCATCTAGCTCATCAGGGATTTGCCATCTATCCCCAAACCCTTGAAACCTATAACGCCTTTGTGCACTATTTGAAAGAGGACTAAATGAAGACGGCTTTTATAATCATTGATGTTCAGAATGTTTTAGTAGAAACTGGGTTCCAGACAAAAAGTCTATTGGAAAAAATTTCTTATTTACAAAACCAGGCTAGAAGCAAGAATATTGAAATTATCTATGTTCAACATATTGAGAACTCTGAAGCTCAAACATCAGAAGATTGGCAGTTATCTGCGCTTTTAAATCGAAAAACTGATGAAAAGGTCTTTCAGAAGAAGTATAACAGTATTTTCAAAGAAACTGGCTTAAAAGAATACTTGGATAAACAGGGGATTGAAAAATTAGTTTTATGTGGTATGCAGACAGAATATTGTGTGGATACCTCTGTCAAGGTTGCCTTTGAATATGGCTATAAGCTGATTATTCCAGAAGGTGCTGTCACAACCTTTGATGGGGATGACATTCCAGCAGAAACGATTAATGAATTTTATGAGGGCATTTGGGAGGGGCGCTTTGCAGATGTCCTAGATTACAAACATATTTTCTAAAAAGAGGACTAAATGAACGAAAAAGAATTACTAGAACTAGTCGTGAAAGCGGCTGATGAGAAACGTGCGGAGGATATCCTCGCACTTGACGTACAAGATTTGACTAGTGTGACGGATTACTTTGTTATTACTAGTTCAATGAATAGCCGTCAGTTGGACGCTATCGCTGATAATATCCGTGAAAAAGTAGCGGAAGCAGGCTTTAAAGGCAGTCATGTCGAAGGAGATGCGGCTGGAGGCTGGGTCTTGCTAGACCTCGGTGCTGTTGTCGTGCATGTCTTTTCAGAAGAAATGCGTGCCCACTATAACTTAGAAAAACTATGGCATGAGGCAAATTCAGTAGATATTTCAGAAGCTCTTGCTTAGAAGATGAACTCAGTTGTAGTCAACTGGGTTTCTTTGCTTATTTTAAAAGGAATGTGATAGAAAGGTATAGGGCGAGTGGTGTTTGCCATGGAGGCTCTTGGTATCATGATTATGGCAACTTATGAAACTTTTGCGGCGGTCTATGATGCGGTTATGGATGACAGTTTATACGATAAATGGACTGATTTTTCTCTGCGTCATTTGCCTAAGACCAAGGAGAAAAAGAAACTTTTGGAATTGGCTTGTGGGACAGGTATCCAGTCTGTTCGCTTCTCTCAGGCTGGTTTTGATGTGACTGGACTTGACTTGAGTGGGGATATGTTGAAGATTGCGGAGAAGAGAGCGACTTCAGCCAAGCAAAAGATTGATTTTATTGAAGGCAATATGCTGGATTTGTCCAAGGCAGGTCAATATGATTTTGTCACTTGTTATTCGGACTCAATCTGTTACATGCAGGATGAGGTGGAAGTCGGGGACGTTTTTAAAGAAGTCTATAATGCTCTCAACGAAGATGGTGTCTTTATCTTTGATGTGCATTCGACCTACCAGACGGACGAGGTTTTTCCAGGCTATTCCTACCATGAAAATGCGGAAGATTTCGCTATGCTTTGGGATACCTATGAGGATGCGACGCCTCACTCCATCGTGCATGAGTTGACTTTCTTTGTCAAGGAAGCGGATGGCTCCTTTAGTCGTCACGATGAAGTGCATGAGGAGCGGACCTATGAGGTCTTGACCTATGATATTTTGCTGGAACAGGCCGGATTTAAGTCTTTCAAACTCTATGCAGACTTTGAGGATAAAGAGCCTACAGAAACTAGCACCCGTTGGTTTTTTGTCGCGCAGAAGTAGGAGATTACTATGACCATCACAGGTATTATTGCGGAGTTTAATCCTTTTCATAATGGGCATAAATACCTGCTTGAGCAGGCTGAGGGACTGAAAATCGTTGCCATGTCTGGTAATTTTATGCAGCGTGGAGAGCCTGCTATCGTAGACAAGTGGGTACGGACCCAGATGGCGCTAGAAAATGGAGCGGATCTGGTGGTGGAATTGCCCTTTTTAGTCAGTGTTCAGGCAGCAGATTTCTTTGGCCAAGGAGCTGTGGATATCTTAACCCAGTTAAGAATTGATAACCTAGCCTTTGGGACGGAGGAAGTTCTGGATTATCAAAAAATCGCTGACTTATACACAGAGAAAGGTGCTGAGATGGAGCAATTTGTGGAAAATCTGCCTGATTCCCTTTCCTATCCCCAGAAAACCCAAGCCATGTGGAAAGAATTTGCAGATCTTGATTTTTCAGGCAATACGCCCAATCATGTTCTAGCTCTGGCCTATGTCAAGGCAGTTGCAGGGCGAAATATTAAACTTCATCCAATTCAACGTCAGGGGGCTGGTTACCATTCTGTGGATAAGGATGTGGACTTTGCCTCGGCGACAGCCCTTCGTCAGCACCAGAGGGACAAAGATTTCTTAGAACGCTTTATGCCTTCTGTTGCCCTCTTTGAGCAGGCTAGTAAGGTGAGCTGGGAAGACTATTTTCCTATGCTCCGCTATCAAATCTTGTCAAATCCCTACCTACCAACCATTTATCAGGTCAATCAAGAAATGGCTGTGCGCATTAAAGAGGCTATTAAACCAGCCCAGTCTGTTGACGAATTGGTTGAAGCGGTTGCGACCAAACGTTACACCAAGGCGCGTGTCAGACGCCTTTTGACCTATATTTTGGTGCAGGCCAGAGAAAGTGACTTACCAGAAGCTATTCATGTTCTTGGCTTTACTGAAAAAGGCAGGCAACACCTCAAGTCTCTGAAAGGGCAGGTCAATCTAGTCAGCCGAATTGGCAAAGAACCTTGGGATGCCATGACCCAAAAGGCAGACCAGATTTATCAACTGGGGAATCCCAGTATAGAAGAGCAGAATTTTGGAAGAGCGCCGATAAGAATAGAAACAAACTAAGTCTACTGCGAAGTAGGCTTTTCTAAACAACAAGTTTATTTTAGCAAACATGTTCCAAATTCCTCAAAACATATTCTATTTTAGGTTTGTGAAAATCACATTTTTATGGTAGAATGTAAAAGAATGTATGTCATTCGGAATAACAATAAAATGAGGTAAAAACATGGAAGTAATGTCGCTTGCGATTGCTGTTTTTGCCGTCATCATTGGTTTAGTCATTGGATATGTCAGCATCTCAGCTAAGATGAAATCATCTCAGGAAGCTGCAGAGTTGATGCTTTTAAATGCTGAACAAGAAGCAACTAATTTACGTGGACAAGCTGAACGTGAAGCAGATTTACTTGTTAATGAAGCCAAACGTGAAAGCAAGTCTCTTAAAAAAGAAGCACTATTGGAGGCCAAAGAAGAAGCCAGAAAATACCGTGAAGAAGTGGACGCTGAATTCAAATCAGAACGTCAAGAACTCAAACAAATCGAAAGTCGTTTGACAGAGAGAGCTACTAGCCTTGACCGTAAAGACGACAATTTGACGAGTAAAGAACAAACACTTGAACAAAAAGAACAAAGTATTTCTGATAGAGCGAAAAACCTTGATGCGCGTGAAGAGCAATTAGAGGAAGTCGAAAGACAAAAAGAAGCAGAGCTAGAGCGTATTGGTGCTCTGTCTCAGGCAGAAGCACGAGATATTATCTTGGCTCAGACAGAGGAAAATTTGACCAAGGAGATTGCTAGCCGTATTCGTGAAGCTGAGCAAGAGGTCAAGGAACGTTCTGACAAAATGGCCAAGGATATCCTGGTTCAAGCTATGCAACGTATCGCTGGTGAATATGTAGCAGAGTCAACGAACTCAACAGTTCATCTGCCAGACGATACTATGAAGGGACGCATTATTGGTCGTGAAGGTCGTAACATTCGTACCTTTGAAAGTTTGACAGGGGTCGATGTGATTATCGACGATACGCCAGAAGTGGTGACCTTGTCAGGTTTTGACCCGATTCGTCGTGAGATTGCTCGTATGACTATGGAAATGTTGCTCAAAGATGGTCGTATCCACCCAGCTCGTATCGAAGAGTTGGTTGAGAAAAACCGTCAAGAGATTGACAATAAGATCCGGGAATACGGCGAGGCAGCAGCCTATGAGATCGGTGCGCCGAACCTCCATCCAGACTTGATGAAGATTATGGGACGTTTGCAGTTCCGTACCTCTTATGGACAAAATGTTTTGCGCCATTCGATTGAGGTTGCTAAGTTGGCTGGTATCATGGCGAGCGAGCTTGGTGAAAATGCGGCTCTTGCCCGTCGTGCTGGATTCCTTCACGATATCGGGAAAGCTATTGACCGTGAGGTTGAGGGTAGCCACGTTGAAATCGGTATGGAATTGGCACGTAAGTACAAGGAACACCCAGTTGTGGTAAATACGATTGCTAGCCACCACGGAGATGTTGAAGCTGAGAGCGTCATTGCAGTTATCGTCGCTGCAGCAGATGCCTTGAGTGCAGCTCGTCCAGGTGCTCGTAGTGAGTCTCTTGAAAGCTACATTAAGCGTCTTCATGATTTGGAAGAAATTGCTAACGGTTTTGAAGGAGTGCAAACTAGCTTTGCCCTTCAAGCAGGACGTGAAATCCGCATCATGGTAAATCCAGGACAAATCAAGGACGACAAAGTCACAATCTTGGCTCACAAAGTTCGTGAGAAAATTGAAAACAATCTCGATTACCCAGGAAATATCAAGGTAACCGTGATTCGCGAGCTTCGTGCAGTAGATTATGCTAAATAAATAAGAAAGAGCAGTTGAAAAATTACTGCTTTTTTGTTACACTAGATAGAAAGACTGTAAAGGATAATCTGGCTTTTTGCCATTATTCTAGAGAAATGTTATTTCACAGACTGACTAAAAGGAGACACAATGGCAGACCGAGGCTTACTAATCGTTTTTTCTGGTCCTTCAGGGGTTGGAAAAGGAACGGTTAGAAGAGAGATTTTTGAGAGTTCTGAAAACCAATTTCAATACTCTGTATCGATGACGACACGCGCACAACGTCCTGGAGAAGTGGATGGTGTTGACTATTTCTTCCGTACTCGAGAAGAGTTTGAAGAGCTGATTCGTCAAGGTCAGATGTTGGAATATGCAGAATATGTCGGCAACTACTATGGAACTCCTCTGACCTATGTCAATGAAACCTTGGACAAGGGAATCGATGTTTTCCTTGAAATTGAAGTTCAGGGTGCTCTTCAGGTCAAGAAAAAGGTTCCAGATGCTGTCTTTATCTTCCTGACACCACCCGATTTGGATGAATTGCAAGATCGTCTGGTAGGTCGTGGAACAGATAGTGCAGAAGTAATTGCCCAACGAATCGAAAAAGCCAAGGAAGAAATTGCCCTCATGCGTGAATATGATTATGCGATTGTCAACGATCAGGTGCCCCTAGCTGCTGAGCGTGTCAAACGTGTGATCGAAGCAGAACACTTCCGTGTGGATCGTGTCATTGGTCACTATCAGGAGATGTTACCAAAATCTCCAACTACCCGATAAAATATAGAAAATAGGTACAAGCAAATGATGTTAAAACCCTCTATTGATACCTTGCTTGACAAGGTTCCTTCAAAATATTCACTCGTAATCTTGGAAGCAAAACGTGCCCACGAATTAGAAGCAGGTGCGCCAGCAACTCAAGGTTTCAAGTCTGAAAAATCAACTCTTCGCGCTTTAGAAGAAATCGAATCAGGAAACGTTACAATTCACCCAGACCCAGAAGGAAAACGTGAAGCGGTGCGTCGCCGTATCGAAGAAGCAAAACGTCGCAAAGAAGAAGAAGAAAAGAAAATCAAAGAGCAAATCGCTAAAGAAAAAGAAGATGGTGAAAAAATTTAAGGTTGGGGGGACTCAATCTTATTTTTTCTATTGCAAGAATGTACTGACAAGGAGGAGGTGAGAAGATGGCTATAGCTAAAATTATCGTGGATGTGCCCTTGATGCAGACGGACCAGCCCTATAGTTACAGGATTCCGGAGGAATTTGAGGGAATGCTTGAAGTTGGGATGCGGGTTCATGTTCCCTTTGGTAAGGGCAATCGCCTGATTCAAGGGATTGTTCTTGGTTTGGAGTCCCAACCAGATGAAGAAGAGGCTAATCAAGATTTAAAAGATATTGCGGAGGTGCTGGATTTTTCTCCTGTTCTCACGCAAGAACAACTCTGGCTGGCTGAGGAGTTACGTAAATCTGTCTTCTCCTACAAAATCTCTATTCTCAAGGCTATGTTACCAGGGTTTCTGAACTCCAGCTATGACAAAATTCTCTATCCTAAGGCAGGTCTGAGTCAGGAAGACAGAGAGCGCTTGTTTGGTTCAGAAAATTCGCTTGCCTTTTCTTCACTAGACCTTGCCAAACAAGCTGAAATGATGCAACTGACTAGAAAAGGCCTGCTTGGTCTGGAGTATCAGGCAGTCGATCAAAAGAAAGTCAAGACCCAGTCTTGGTATGAGGTTCATCTTGCTCAATTAGAAGGAGTAGAGATTTCTACACGTGCCAAGAAAAAGTTGGAATTGAGAGATTACTTGCTGTCTCATCCTGAGAGTGCTTCCTTGGCTAGTTTGTTAGAGTCCTATTCGCGGGACCAAGTCAACTTCTTTGTGGAACAAGGTGCTGTGACCATAGTCCAAAAGGAAGTTCAACGCTCGGCTGCTTATTTTGAAGGTATTGAGACAAGTCGACCTTTGGAGTTAAATCCAGAACAAAGACAGGCGCGTGATGCGGTTGTCAGTGCGATTGGCAGTCATCAGCCTCCCTTCCTCCTTCAAGGGATTACAGGAAGTGGGAAGACCGAGGTTTACTTGCAGATTATCCAAGGGGCCTTGGACAAGGGCAAGACAGCTATTTTGCTGGTGCCTGAGATTTCCTTGACTCCGCAAATGACGGAGCGTTTTATAGCACGTTTTGGGGACAAGGTGGCCATTCTTCACTCAGGCTTGTCTAATGGTGAAAAGTATGATGAATGGCGCAAGGTCGAGCGTGGAGACGCTCAAGTTGTTGTGGGTGCCAGATCTGCCATCTTTGCTCCTCTGAAAAATCTGGGTGTCATGATTATTGATGAGGAGCATGAAGCGACTTATAAGCAGGACAGTAATCCCCGTTATCATGCCAGAGAGGTTGCTATTTTACGGGCTCAGTATAATCAAGCGGCTTTAGTCCTTGGTTCTGCAACGCCGAGCTTAGAGAGCCGTGCGCGAGCTGGAAAAGGCGTTTATCAACATTTACGTCTGACCCAACGCGCCAATCCTTTAGCTAGGATCCCTGAGGTTCAAGTGATTGACTTTCGGGACTATATCGGACAAAATGAGACGTCAAACTTTACGCCACCTTTGTTAGAAGCTATTCAGGACCGTCTAGCTAAAAAAGAGCAGGTAGTTCTCATGCTCAATCGCCGTGGTTATTCTAGCTTTGTCATGTGTCGAGAGTGTGGAACGGTGGATACTTGTCCCAACTGTGACATTTCTCTGACCTTGCATATGGATACCAAGACTATGAACTGCCATTATTGTGGTTTCTCGAAGGATATTCCTCAGGTCTGTCCTAACTGTAAGAGCCGAAGCATTCGTTACTACGGGACGGGAACTCAGAAGGCTTATGACGAGCTAGCAGAACTTTTTCCCCAGGCTCGCATTCTGCGCATGGATGTGGACACGACTCGTAAGAAAGGTAGTCATCAAGCTCTCCTTGACCAATTTGGTAGAGGGGAAGCAGATATTTTACTAGGTACTCAGATGATCGCCAAGGGATTGGATTTTCCAAATGTGACTTTGGTCGGAGTTCTCAATGCCGATACATCCTTGAATCTGCCTGATTTCCGTTCTTCTGAGAGAACCTTCCAGCTCTTGACTCAGGTGGCAGGTCGAGCAGGTCGGGCTGAAAAAGCAGGTCAGGTCTTAATCCAGTCTTACAATCCTCAGCACTACGCTATCCGATTTGCCAAGGATCAGGACTACGAAGGCTTTTACGCTTATGAAATGGGAATCAGACGACAACTTGGTTATCCGCCTTACTATTTCACCATTGGCATTACCCTTTCTCATAAAAAAGAAGAAGAGGTTGTCAAACGTGCTTATGAAGTGATGAATATTTTGCGGTCAGGTTTGTCAGAAACCAGTAACATCCTTGGGCCGACGCCCAAGCCCATCGCTCGTACTCACAACCTCTACCATTACCAGATTTTAATTAAATACCGTTTAGAAGATGAGCTGGGGCCGACTCTCAACCAGGTCTTGGCCTTGACTCAAGAACGGGAAAATAGTGAGCTCCGTCTCAGCATTGACCATGAGCCACAGCAATTTTTATAAGAAGGAGAAGATATGACAAAACTAATCTTTATGGGGACACCCGACTTTTCAGCAACAGTCTTAAAAGGACTTTTGACAGATGACCGTTACGAAATTCTAGCTGTTGTAACCCAGCCAGACCGTGCTGTCGGCCGTAAAAAAGTGATCCAAGAAACCCCAGTTAAACAAGCTGCCAAGGAAGCAGGACTTCCTATTTATCAACCTGAAAAACTATCTGGAAGTCCAGAGATGGAAGCTATTATGAAGCTAGGAGCGGATGGGATTGTGACAGCTGCTTTTGGGCAGTTTCTCCCAAGTAAACTCCTTGATAGCATGGACTTTGCTGTCAATGTTCACGCCTCCCTCCTTCCTAAACACCGTGGTGGTGCGCCTATCCATTATGCCTTGATTCAAGGGGATGAGGAAGCTGGTGTGACCATTATGGAGATGGTTAAGGAAATGGATGCAGGAGATATGATTTCTCGTCGTAGTATTCCGATTACGGATGAGGACAATGTCGGCACCTTGTTTGAGAAATTGGCGCTAGTTGGTCGTGATTTGCTTTTGGATACTTTGCCTGGCTACATTGCTGGTGATATCAAACCTGAAGCGCAGGATCCAAGTCAGGTTACTTTCTCGCCAAATATCAAGCCAGAAGAAGAAAAACTGGACTGGAATAAAACCAATCGTCAACTCTTTAACCAAATCCGTGGAATGAATCCGTGGCCTGTTGCCCATACTTTCCTTAAGGGCGACCGCTTTAAGATTTATGAAGCTCTACCAGTAGAAGGTCAGGGAAATCCAGGAGAAATCCTCTCTATCGGCAAGAAAGAATTGATTGTCGCAACGGCTGAAGGGGCTTTATCCCTCAAACAAGTGCAGCCAGCTGGTAAGCCTAAGATGGACATTGCTTCCTTCCTCAACGGAGTTGGACGTACATTGACTGTAGGAGAACGATTTGGTGACTAAAGTAGAAACGGCTAGAAGTTTATCCCTAGCAGTATTAGAGGATGTCTTTATCAATCAAGCATACTCAAATATTGCCTTAAATAAGCATCTCAAGGGAAGCCAACTTTCAGCAGCAGACAAGGGTTTGGCGACCGAGCTGGTCTATGGAACGGTAGCCCGTAAACTGACTCTGGAATGGTACCTATCCCACTTTATCGAAGACAGAGATCAGTTAGACAGCTGGCTCTACGTCCTTCTCCTCATGAGTGCCTACCAACTCCGCTATTTGGACAAGATTCCAGATCATGCTGTGGTCAATGAAGCAGTGGAATTGGCCAAAGTCCGTAAAAAAGGTAGCGAAAAATTGGTCAACGCCGTCCTTCGCCGTATCTTGCGTGAAGGCTGGCCAGATATTGCTAGCATCAAACGAAAAAACAAGCGTGATTCCATTGCCTATTCTCTCCCAGTTTGGCTAGTTACCAAACTCAAGGAAGAATACGGAGAAGAGCGAGCACAAGCTATCTTTGAAAGTCTCTTAGTGCGCAACAAGGCTAGCATCCGAGTGACTGACTTAAGCCGAAAAGAGGAAATTCAAGCCTTGTTAGAGGCGAATAATTCCCTTTTAGCAACCACTGGTCTGGTTAAGGAGCAAGGGCATTTTGCAGGCCATGATTTGTTTGCGGAGGGAGCCATTACCATCCAAGACGAGTCCAGTCAGCTGGTTGCTCCGACGCTTGATTTACAAGGTGATGAGCGAGTGCTTGATGCCTGTGCGGCTCCAGGTGGGAAAACAGCCCATATAGCCTCTTATCTTACGACAGGTCAGGTTACTGCTCTGGACCTTTACGATCACAAGTTGGATTTAATCCAAGAAAATGCCCAACGTCTGGGAGTTGCAGATCGGGTTCAAAGGCAAAAATTGGATGCCAGAAAGGTACATGAGTTTTTTGGTCAGGATTCATTTGATAAGATTTTGGTGGATGCTCCCTGTTCAGGAATCGGTCTTTTGCGCCGAAAACCAGATATCAAATACAATAAAGAAACGGCAGATTTCGCGTCCTTACAGGAAATTCAGCTAGAAATATTAGGTAGTGTTTGTCAAACACTAGGCAAAGGTGGTATAATAACTTATAGTACCTGTACTATTGTCTCAGAGGAGAATTTTCAAGTCGTTGAGGCGTTTTTAGAAAGTCATCCTGAGTTCGAGCAGGTAAGACTAGAACATGAATGTAAGGATATCATGAAAGACGGCTGTATCCTCATTACACCTGAATTGTATGGAAGTGATGGATTCTTCATCAGTCAATTTCGCAAGATATCGGATTAGGAAGGAACTGACACATGGAAATTTCATTATTAACAGATGTTGGTCAGAAACGGACAAATAACCAAGACTATGTCAACCACTATGTCAATAGAGCTGGGCGTACCATGATTATTTTAGCTGATGGGATGGGAGGTCATCGCGCAGGGAATATCGCTAGTGAAATGGCGGTAACAGACCTAGGTATAGCTTGGGTCGATACCCAAATCGATACAGTCAATGAAGTGCGTGAATGGTTCGCCCATTACCTAGAAATTGAAAATCAAAAGATTCACCAGCTTGGTCAGGATGAAGCTTACAGAGGCATGGGAACTACTTTGGAAGTCCTTGCTATTATTGGCAATCAAGCTATCTATGCTCATATCGGTGATTCGCGTATCGGCTTGATTCGTGGAGAAGAATACCATCAGTTGACGAGCGACCATTCTTTGGTCAATGAATTGCTCAAGGCTGGTCAATTGACACCAGAAGAGGCAGAAGCTCATCCGCAAAAAAATATTATCACCCAGTCTATTGGTCAAAAAGATGAAATTCAGCCTGATTTTGGGACAGTTATCCTTGAGTCAGGCGACTATCTCTTGCTCAATAGTGACGGCTTGACCAACATGATTTCAGGCAGTGAGATTCGTGATATTGTAACCAGTGATATTCCTTTAGCAGATAAAACGGAGACACTTATTCGTTTTGCTAACAATGCAGGAGGCTTAGACAACATTACGGTTGCCCTTGTTTCTATGAACGAGGAGGATGCAGAATGATCCAAATCGGCAAGATTTTTGCCGGACGCTATCGGATTATCAAACAGATTGGTCGAGGAGGCATGGCAGATGTTTACTTGGCCAAAGATTTGATTCTAGACGGGGAAGAAGTGGCAGTGAAGGTTCTGAGAACCAACTACCAGACAGACCCGATAGCTGTAGCTCGTTTTCAGCGTGAAGCGAGAGCTATGGCAGATTTAGACCATCCTCATATCGTTCGGATAACAGATATTGGCGAGGAAGACGGTCAACAGTACCTCGCTATGGAGTATGTGGCTGGACTTGACCTGAAACGCTATATCAAGGAACATTATCCTCTTTCTAATGAAGAAGCCGTCCGTATCATGGGACAAATCCTCCTAGCCATGCGCTTAGCCCATACTCGAGGAATTGTTCACCGGGACTTGAAACCTCAAAACATCCTCTTGACACCAGATGGGACTGTCAAGGTTACAGACTTTGGGATTGCAGTAGCCTTTGCTGAGACGAGTCTGACTCAGACTAACTCGATGCTGGGTTCAGTTCATTACTTGTCACCAGAGCAGGCGCGTGGTTCGAAGGCGACTGTACAAAGTGATATCTATGCAATGGGGATTATTTTTTATGAGATGCTGACAGGTCATATCCCTTACGATGGAGATAGTGCGGTGACCATCGCTCTCCAACATTTCCAAAAACCACTGCCGTCCGTTATTGCTGAGAATCCATCTGTGCCCCAGGCTTTGGAGAATGTTGTTATCAAGGCAACTGCTAAGAAATTGACAGATCGCTATAAATCAGTTGCTGAAATGTATGTGGATTTGTCTAGTAGTTTGTCTTATAATCGTCGTAATGAACCAAAGCTGGTCTTTGACGATGCGACTAAGGCAGATACCAAGACTCTACCAAAAGTATCCCAGAGCACCTTGACTTCGATTCCTAAGGTTCAAGCGCAGACAGAACACAAACCAATCAAAAAACCAAGCCATGCTGTGACAGAGGAAACTTACCAACCACAAGTATCGAAAAAACGTAGATTTAAGATGCGTTACCTGATTTTTTTGGCCAGCATTGTATTGGTGGCAGCTTCTCTTATTTGGATACTATCCAAAACTCCTGCAACTATTGCCATTCCAGATGTGGCAGGTCAGACAGTTGCGGAGGCCAAGGAAACACTCAAGAAAGCCAATTTTGAGATTGGCGAGGAGAAGTCAGAGGCTAGTGAAAAGGTGGAAGAGGGGCGGATTATCCGTACAGATCCTGGTGCTGGAACTGGTCGAAAAGAAGGGACGAAAATCAATTTGGTTGTCTCATCAGGCAAACAATCCTTCCAAATTAGTAATTATGTCGGCCGGAAATCCTCTGATGTCATTGCGGAATTAAAAGAGAAAAAAGTTCCAGATAATTTGATTAAAATTGAGGAAGAAGAGTCCAAGGAGAGTGAGGCTGGAACGGTCATGAAACAAAGTCTACCAGAAGGTACGACCTATGACTTAAGCAAGGCAACTCAAATCGTCTTGACAGTAGCTAAAAAAGCTACGACGATTCAATTAGGGAACTATATTGGACGGAACTCTACAGAAGTAATCTCAGAACTCAAGCAGAAGAAGGTTCCTGAGAATTTGATTAAGATAGAGGAAGAAGAGTCCAGCGAAAGCGAACCAGGAACGATTATGAAACAAAATCCAGGTGCAGGTATCCTTTATGATTTGAGTAAACCTACTCAAATCGTCTTGACAGTAGCTAAAAAAGTTACAAGTGTTGCCATGCCGAGCTACATTGGTTCCAGCTTGGAGTTTACTAAGAATAATTTGATTCAAATTGTTGGGATTAAGGAAGCTAATATAGAAGTGGTAGAAGTGACGACAGCGCCTGCAGGTAGTGCAGGAGGTATGGTTGTTGAACAAAGTCCTAGAGCAGGTGAAAAGGTAGACCTCAATAAGACAAGGGTCAAGATTTCAATCTACAAACCTAAAACAAGTTCAGCTACTCCTTAAAATCAGATGGATAATCAAAATAAGTAATCAATCTTTGTCATGATTTCGTGGCAAAGATTTTTTTTGAGTCCGGATTTGTGATAGAATAGAGGGAGTTGATAAAAGGAGGAAAGCATGGAAGAATCAAGAGAATTAAATGCCGTCATCGATGTGATTATGTTAGCTGGAACCATTCTTCTCAAAAGTGGCTCAGAGATTCATCGTGTAGAAGATACCATGATCCGTATTGCGCATTCGCAGGGGATTGTGGATTGCAATGTTCTTGCCATGCCTGCCGCTATCTTTTTCTCTATTGAAAATACCAATATTTCGCGAATGAAACGCGTGACTTCCTCTTCTTATAACATCGAAAAAGTCTGCGATGTCAACCAGATTTCTCGTCAGCTGGTTGGGGGGCGGATTGATTTAGAGACAGCCTTCAAGCAATTGAAGGCCTTGCAAGCCCAGCCCCTTCCCTATACTAAGTTGCAGGTAACTCTGGCCGCGACCCTTAGTGCTCCTTTCTTTTCGGTTATGTTTAGTGGAAATATCTATGACGCACTTGGGGCAGGAGTGGCGACCTTATTTGGTTTTGCCTTTTCCCTCTATGTGGAGAAGTTTATCCGAATTCCCTTTGTGACGGCCTTTGCTGGGGCCTTCGTCTTTGGAATGATTGCCCAGTTTTGGGCTCGCTACACAGGCTTTCCTTCAACGGCAGACTTGATTATAGCTGGTGCGGTCATGCCTTTTGTACCAGGGATTGCCTTGACTAATGCGGTTCGTGATATTATGACTAACCACATAAACTCTGGTATGAGCAAGATGTTTGAATCCCTGCTCATTACCCTTGCTTTAGGGGCAGGAACTTCTGTCGCCTTGGTATTGATGAACTAATATGACACTAACAACCTTTTTATTACAAGCAGTGGCAAGTCTTCTTGCCATTATCACTTTTTTAATCGTACTCAATGTGCAACGCTCTATGCTCTTACCTGGAGGGATTTTGGGCATGGCTGTCTGGCTAATTTATCTCTTGCTCAAGGAACCGACCAATGTCATTGTTGCTACCTTCATTGCGGCCATTATCGGTTCTTGTGTCAGCCAGATTTTGAGTATTCTTTATAAGACTCCTGCTGTAGTCTTTATCTTAGCCATCTTGGCACCCTTGGTTCCGGGTTATCTCTCCTATCGGACAACTGCCTTTTTTGTGACAGGGGACTATAATAAAGCGCTGGCAAGTGCGACCTTGGTTGTCATGCTGGCTCTGGTCATTTCCATTGGAATGGCTAGCGGAACAGTGATTCTCAGACTTTATTCTTACTTACGAAAACAGCATAAAAGTTAGATTCATAAGAGGCTTGATTTGGTGAATCAAGTCTTTTTTCTCTCTTTTATTGCCATTTGTGATAAAATAGTACTGAACGATTTTTTACATGAATGATAAAACAGAGGTAAATATGACAATCGGTATTGATAAGATTGGTTTTGCGACCAGTCAATATGTCTTGAAATTACAAGACTTAGCAGAAGCGAGGGGAATTGACCCTGAAAAATTAAGCAAAGGACTCTTACTCAAGGAATTAAGTATTGCGCCTCTAACTGAGGATATCGTGACCTTGGCCGCCAGTGCTAGTGACTCTATTTTAACTGAGCAAGAAAGACAAGAAATCGATATGGTCATTGTGGCTACCGAGTCAGGAATTGACCAGAGTAAGGCTGCGGCGGTCTTTGTGCATGGCTTGCTGGGCATTCAGCCCTTTGCTCGTAGTTTCGAGATTAAAGAAGCTTGCTATGGGGCGACAGCGGCCCTTCATTATGCAAAACTGCATGTGGAAAATTCTCCAGAGTCCAAGGTCTTGGTTATTGCTAGCGATATTGCCAAATACGGTATTGAAACTCCAGGAGAACCCACTCAGGGTGCCGGAAGTGTGGCTATGTTGATTACACAGAATCCACGCATGATGGCCTTTAATAATGACAATGTGGCTCAAACTCGTGACATCATGGATTTCTGGCGTCCAAATTACTCAACAACTCCTTATGTAAATGGTGTCTATTCTACCCAACAATACCTAGATAGTTTGAAAACGACTTGGCTTGAATACCAAAAACGCTACCAGCTTACTTTGGATGATTTTGCAGCTGTTTGCTTCCACTTGCCTTATCCTAAATTAGCGCTAAAAGGCTTGAAAAAAATCATGGATAAGAACTTGCCTCAAGAGAAAAAAGACCTCTTGCAAAAGCATTTTGACCAGTCTATTCTCTACAGTCAGAAGGTGGGGAATATCTATACAGGTTCTCTCTTCCTTGGGCTTCTGTCTCTCTTGGAAAATACAGATAGCTTGAAGGCTGGTGATAAAATTGCCCTTTATAGTTACGGAAGTGGTGCTGTGGCTGAGTTCTTCAGTGGTGAATTGGTTGAAGGATATGAAGCTTATTTGGATAAAGATCGTTTGAATAAGCTCAACCAACGAACTGCCCTATCCGTTGCAGACTATGAAAAAGTCTTCTTTGAGGAAGTAGACTTAGATGAAACAAATTCTACCCAGTTTGCTGGCTATGAAAATCAAGATTTTGCCTTGGTTGAAATTGTTGACCACCAACGCCGTTATAGCAAGGTTGAAAAATAATGAAGATAAGTTGGAATGGATTTTCTAAAAAATCATACCAAGAGCGCCTCGAGCTGTTAAAAGCTCAGGCGCTCCTTAGTCCTGAGAGACAAGCGAGTCTGGAGCAGGATGAACAGATGAGTGTGACTGTGGCAGACCAGCTGAGTGAGAATGTGGTGGGGACTTTTTCTCTGCCTTATTCGCTGGTTCCAGAGGTTCTTGTCAATGGTCAGGAGTACACAGTTCCCTATGTGACAGAAGAGCCCTCTGTGGTTGCTGCGGCCAGTTATGCCAGCAAAATCATCAAGCGAGCAGGTGGCTTTACTGCTCAAGTGCATGAGCGTCAGATGATTGGGCAGGTGGCCCTTTATCAAGTTGTTGAACCTGAACAAGCGCAAGAGAAGATTGCCAGCAAGAAAGCAGAACTCTTGGAGCTTGCCAATCAAGCCTATCCTTCTATCGTTAAACGTGGAGGTGGGGTGCGTGATTTGCATATAGAGCAGATCAAAGGTGAAACAGACTTTCTCGTCGTTTATCTTCATGTCGATACCCAGGAAGCCATGGGTGCTAATATGCTCAACACCATGCTGGAAGCCTTGAAACCAGTCTTAGAAGAACTGAGTCAAGGACAGAGTCTTATGGGAATCCTGTCCAACTACGCGACCGATTCTCTGGTGACTGCAAGCTGTCGCCTCGCCTTTCGCTACTTGAGTCGCCAAAAGGATCAAGGACGAGAAATTGCGGAGAAAATTGCTTTGGCTAGTCAGTTTGCACAGGCTGATCCTTATCGAGCTGCTACTCACAATAAAGGGATTTTTAATGGTATTGATGCCATTTTAATTGCCACTGGTAATGACTGGCGTGCCATTGAGGCGGGAGCTCATGCTTTTGCCAGTCGAGACGGGCACTTTCAAGGTCTCAGTCGCTGGACGCTGGACCTTGAAAGAGAAGAATTGGTCGGTGAGCTTACCCTGCCCATGCCTGTGGCGACCAAGGGAGGCTCTATCGGCCTCAACCCTCGTGTAGCCCTCAGTCATGAACTACTGGGAAATCCTTCTGCCAAAGAATTAGCCCAGCTTATCGTTTCTATCGGACTTGCCCAAAATTTTGCGGCACTCAAAGCCTTGGTCAGTACAGGCATCCAGCAAGGCCACATGAAATTGCAGGCCAAATCCTTGGCACTTCTAGCAGGTGCTAGTGAATCCGAGGTAGCTCCCCTAGTTGAGCGTCTGATCGCAGAGAAAACCTTTAATTTAGAGACAGCCCAGCGCTATCTCGAAAATTTAAGATCATAAAAAACTCAGACAGATCGGTCTGAGTTTTCTTGTGCTTATACTCTTCGAAAATCTCTTCAAACCACGTCAGCTTCGCCTTGCCGTAGATATATGTAACTGACTTCGTCAGTCTTATCTACAACCTCAAAGCAGTGCTTTTAGCAAACTGTGGCTAGCTTCCTAGTTTGCTCTTTGATTTTCATTGAGTATTAAATACTTTTTCCTGGTAATAGGGTAACTGGTAAAAAGTAGCCTGTTGTTGCCACGTCCTTGCCTTCGATTTTTTGCAAGAGTAGGTCAACAGTGAGGCAGGCAATCTCTTCCAAGGGTTGCTTGATAGTAGCCAGTTGAGGGTAGTAATTCTCGATAAAGTAGGTCCCATCATAGCCGATGATTTTAAGCTCTTTCGGGACAGAAATGCCCAGTTCTTGAGCGATTTTAATGACCAGAATAGCTGTTAAGTCATCTGAAGCAAAGATGGCATCTGGTCTTTGACGGGTCAAGATATTCTTGATTTCCATTTCTTTTCTGACAGGAGAAAAGTCACTGGAAACATTGATAATAGGTGCTTTGGGGAGAACAGATGCAAAGCCAGCGTGACGTAGTCCAGTTGGCGAATTAGAATTGTCATTCCCTGTAATCATGATGATGGACTGGGCACCTGTCTTGACTAAGGTCTGGGCTGCGAGAACTCCACCAGCATAGTTGTCAGAGGAGACGACTGGAATGTCTGGTGACAGATTTCGGTCAAAGGAAATAATCGGCGCCGTCACACGATTGTAGTCTTCGATTCCCAAGTTGTGACTACCCGAAATGATGCCGTCCACCTGATTAGCTTCCAACATTTCGATGTATTCGCGTTCCTTCTCAGAGTCATGCTCGCTGTTGCAAATGATGGTCTTGTAGCCATTTTTGAAGAGTTGGTGTTCCAGCTTATCAATCAATTCTGCGTAGAAAACGTTGGAAATATTTGGGAAAATCAAGCCGATTAACTTAGCTGATTTTCCTTGTAGACTGCGAGCTAGGTTGTTGGGTTTATAGCCCAGTTCTCGCATGGCTTCATTAACCTTTTGAATGGTTTTTTCAGATAGATACCCTTTTTTATTGATAACCCGAGAAACGGTAGTAGGACTGACGCCTGCAAGTTTGGCGACATCAGTTAGTTTTGCGACCATAATCTAATTCATAGTAAGTTCCAGTTGGATTTCCAGATTTGATGAGGATACCATTTTGGTCCGCATGTGGGAAGACACGACCAGAAAATACTTTTTCTCCTTTATTGATGAAAATTTCAAAGACAGAGTTATCGATGAAGATTGTAGCAGTAGTAGCCTGATGATCGATAGGGCAAGAGCGAGTTGTTCCAAATTCTTGGGCATACTGTTCACCAGCCTGGCTACGATCCACTGTCACTTGACCATTTACAAGGTCAAAGTTGATGGAAAGTCCCTTTCCTTCTTGATCAGCAAGTAAGGTAATCTCGCTCTGGCTATTAGCTTCCAAGTTGAGTTCAAGTTCGTAAGTGTTCTTGGTTTGGGCACGGTTTGAGAAAGGTTCTTCAGAAGCACGAAGGTTCTTGATAGCTGCGACTGGGTATTGGTAGAGTTTGCCGTCTTTGATAGTGAGTTCCTTGACCAAAGAGAAGGTTCCTTGGTGGTCAAAACGGTCAGATGGGTAAGAAACATCTGGCAAGCCAAGCCAGCTAACAGCTAGAGCACGTCCGTCAGGAGCGTTGAAGGCTTGAGTTGCATAGGCTTCGAAACCATAGTCCATGTTTTGAAGTTGAGATACATCTACCATTTTAGCATTTTCAGGGTCAAAGGAAGCCCCAATCTTATACATATTTGGAAAGATATTATCGTAGTCTAGAACTTTCTTATCCAATCCTTGTGGGCAGTAGAGAAGGACAGGTTGTTCCCCTACAAAGACCAGATTTGGACATTCCATCATGTAGGCAGTACGGTCGTTAGCAAAGTCAAGGTTGCCAACGGCTTGCCAGTTTGTATAGTCGTTGTCTACAGCCTTGTAGAGACGGACGAAGCCTTTTTTATCCAAGTCCTGTCCACCGACGATGGCATAATATTGGCCCTTGAAGTTAAAAATTTGCGGGTCGCGGAAGTGGTCAGTAGAGTCTGCTGGTTGGTCAATCAAAATCTTGTCAATCTTTGTAATCTTGCCATCCTTATCCATCAAAGCTCCAATCTGGTAAGGGTGACGGATCCAGTTTTCATCGCGGACATTTCCTGTATAGAATAGGAACAAGTTATCGCCAAACTGCATGGCAGAACCAGAGTAGGCACCGTGGCTATCTAATAGAGTATCAGGCAAAACTTTGACTCCAGTTTCTGTGAAGTGAACCAAGTCCTCACTTTCCAACTGCACCCAAGATTTCAAACCGTGGGCTGCACCAAAAGGAAAATTTTGATAAAAAACAACCCACTTCCCATCAAAGTAGGAAAAGCCATTTGGGTCGTTTAGAAGTCCTGTTTTTGGCTCAACATGGTAATGAGTATGCCATGGAGATTGTGCCATATTTTCTTTTATATGTTGAATTTCTTCTTGCGTCCAATCTTGATAAAGTCTGTAACGACGCTCAGTTGTCCATTCCATTCATTCATTCCTCCAAAAATCTTATCACTTCTAATAGTAACCGTTTTCGATAAAAAATGCAAGCCTTTTATGTTAAAAAAGAGAAAAAACTGTCAAACGTTTACCACAAATTAAAAGCAGAAAATCAATCATTTTTTTACAAAAATATGAAAGATAATAAAATCAAAGCCGCTTTAATCATGATTTTAAACTTATTTTTTCAAGGAACACCTGCTAAAACAGTCAAAATCAATCAATCTAAAGCGAGCTTACTAAGTGGATAGAATATTTTTTCTGCAAAACGCTTGACATATTTCTAAAACATGATAAAATAATAGTCGTAGGGCGAATAAAATCGCTTTCAAACAATAACAAAATTTTATATAAGGAGATTTTTGCAAATGAACAATCAGGAAATTGCAAAAAAAGTCATCGATGCCTTGGGCGGACGTGAAAATGTCAACAGTGTAGCTCACTGTGCGACTCGTCTTCGTGTCATGGTCAAAGATGAAGGAAAAATCAATAAAGAAGTGATTGAGAACTTGGAAAAAGTTCAAGGTGCTTTCTTTAACTCAGGTCAATACCAAATCATCTTTGGTACTGGTACAGTAAACAAAATGTACGATGAAGTTGTTGCGCTTGGTTTGCCAACATCATCTAAAGATGACATGAAAGCAGAAGCTGCGAAACAAGGGAACTGGTTCCAACGTGCTATCCGTACTTTCGGTGACGTTTTTGTTCCAATCATCCCAGTTATCGTAGCGACAGGTCTCTTTATGGGTGTGCGTGGTCTTTTCAACGCTCTTGAAATGCCACTTCCAGGTGACTTTGCAACTTACACTCAAATCTTGACAGATACAGCCTTTATCATCTTGCCAGGTTTGGTTGTGTGGTCAACCTTCCGTGTATTTGGTGGAAATCCTGCCGTTGGTATCGTTCTTGGTATGATGCTTGTTTCTGGCTCACTTCCAAACGCTTGGGCAGTCGCTTCAGGTGGTGAAGTAACAGCTATGAACTTCTTTGGTTTCATCCCTGTTGTTGGTTTGCAAGGTTCTGTTCTTCCAGCCTTCATCATCGGGGTTGTCGGAGCTAAATTTGAAAAAGCTGTCCGCAAGGTTGTTCCAGATGTCATTGACCTCTTGGTAACACCATTCGTGACACTTTTGGTCATGTCTATCCTTGGACTCTTTGTTATCGGACCAGTCTTCCACGTTGTTGAAAACTACATCCTTATTGGTACAAAAGCAATTCTTGGCTTGCCATTTGGTCTTGGTGGTTTCTTGATTGGTGGGGTTCACCAATTGATTGTCGTGTCAGGTGTGCACCACATCTTCAACTTGCTTGAAGTGCAATTGCTTGCTGCTGACCATGCTAATCCATTCAACGCGATCATCACTGCGGCTATGACAGCCCAAGGTGCTGCGACTGTTGCGGTTGGTGTTAAAACTAAAAATCCAAAACTGAAAACACTTGCTTTCCCAGCTGCTCTTTCTGCCTTCCTCGGTATTACAGAGCCTGCTATCTTCGGGGTGAACTTGCGTTTCCGTAAACCATTCTTCCTTTCATTGATTGCTGGTGCAATCGGTGGTGGATTGGCTTCAATCCTTGGACTTGCTGGTACTGGTAGTGGTATCACTATCATCCCTGGTACAATGCTTTATGCAGGTAATGGACAACTTCCACTATACCTTCTTATGGTAGCTGTATCATTTGCACTTGGTTTTGCTCTTACTTACATGTTTGGTTATGAGGATGAAAAAGAAGTTGCTACTGAAGTAGAGACAGAACGTTTGGTCCAAGAAGAAACAACTGGTAACATTCCAGCAACTCTTCGAAATGAAACACTTGTAACTCCTATCGTCGGTGATGTTGTCGCTCTTGCTGATGTTAATGACCCTGTTTTTTCAAGTGGAGCTATGGGACAAGGTATCGCTGTGAAACCAAGTCAAGGTGTGGTATATGCACCAGCTGATGCTGAAGTTTCAATCGCCTTTGCAACAGGACACGCCTTTGGTTTGAAAACAACTAATGGTGCTGAAGTCTTGATCCACGTTGGTATCGACACTGTAACAATGAACGGTGAAGGTTTCGAACAAAAAGTTGCCCAAGGTGACAAGGTGAAAGCAGGCGATGTTCTTGGAACATTTGACTCAAACAAAATCGCTGCAGCTGGTCTTGATGATACAACAATGGTTATCGTTACAAACACAGCTGACTTCTCTTCAGTAGCTCCAGTCGCAACAGGTTCAGTTGCGAAGGGGGATGCTCTTATCGAAGTGAAAGCTTAATCTTTCCTAGCTAAATGAAAACGAACAAATGACATGTTTGTTCGTTTTTGCTTGAATGGTAAGATTTACAGAGGAAAATCTAAAAAATAGAGAAATTTAGACTTTCGAAATATGCTATAATAAAGAAAATAAAAACAAGAGGTTTATCATGACAAAATTATATGGAAGCTTGGAAGCGGGCGGTACAAAGTTTGTCTGTGCTGTCGGTGATGAAAACTTTAACGTTGTAGAAAAAACACAATTTCCAACAACAACTCCAATCGAAACAATCGATAAAACTATTGAGTTCTTCTCAAAATTCGACAACCTTGCTGGTCTTGCAGTTGGTTCATTTGGTCCGATTGATATTGATAAAAACTCAAAAACCTATGGCTTTATCACAACAACTCCAAAACCGAACTGGGCAAATGTGGACTTGCTTGGTGCCCTTCGTCGCGCCCTCAACGTGCCAATGTACTTCACAACAGACGTAAACAGCTCTGCTTATGGTGAAGTGGTTGCCCGTAACAATGCTGGTGGTCGTATCGAAAACTTGGTTTACTACACAATCGGTACAGGTATCGGTGCAGGTGTCATCCAACGTGGTGAGTTTATCGGTGGTGTGGGTCATCCTGAAATGGGTCATTACTATGTGGCTAGACACCCAATGGATATTGAAAAAGAGTTTAAGGGTGTTTGTCCTTTCCATAAGGGATGTCTGGAAGGCTATGCAGCTGGTCCAAGTCTGGAAGCTCGTACAGGTGTTCGTGGGGAAAACATTGAACTCAACAACCCTGTCTGGGATGTTCAAGCCTACTACATCGCCCAAGCTGCGGTTAATGCGACAGTGACTTTCCGCCCAGACGTGATTGTCTTTGGTGGAGGGGTCATGGCTCAACAACACATGCTGGACCGTGTCCGTGAAAAATTTACAGCTCTTCTCAACGGCTACCTACCAGTACCAGATGTGCGTGACTATATCGTGACGCCAGCAGTCGCAGGAAATGGTTCTGCCACCCTTGGGAACTTTGTCCTTGCAAAAGAAGTTTCAAAATAAAGCACAAAATCCGCTTGGGAAACCAAACGGATTTTTTACATGTCAAAGCATTTGCCAGAAAAAGTCAATAATATAGGTCAGACCGTAGGTATAAACCACGAGGGTAAAGGGTTTGGTCAGAACGATGATGATCATATAGCGCTTGAAGCTCATCTTGGTCAGGGCAGCCAGCATACAGAGAAAGTCAGCTGGACTAATGGGCCAAATCATCATAAAAATAAAGAAACGGTCAAAACGATTGCCCTTATCCAACCAGCCTATATACTTGTCATAGGTGCGCTTGCTGACGACAGACTGGACAAAGGTAGCTCCGTAGAGGCGCACCAGATAAAAGATAATGGCACAGCCAATCACGATGCCGATATAGTTGTAGATTGTCCCGATGATGTGACCGTAGATAAAGACGCCAGCCACCGAGGTCAAGGCCCCAGGAATGATAGGGACGACCGTCTGTAAAATCTGTAAAAAGATAAAGAGAGGTGGCCCCCAGATGCCTGCCTGCTGGATAAAGGCAGAGAGGGTTTCCTTAGACTGTAAAATCCCAGCCTGATAAGCCCAAATACAGAAAATCAAACTCCCAACCCCACCGACAATCGATGAGATATTGATAACTTGCTGCAGAAGGGGAGAAACAGCTTTCATTTGTTTATCCTGTGACATGTAAACTCCTCATAGATAGTATATTTCTACTATACCATATTTTGGAGGAGAAAGGGGGAAAGGATTGTTTTGGGATTAGAGGGAATTTCAAGAATTTAAACCTAATTTTATTCCAATTATAAAATTTAAGAACGGGTTTCATGATATAATGTGTATAAGTAAATTGATATTGGAGAAAATAAATGAAATCAACAATAGAGAAAATTAATAAATTTCGGGATGATCGGGATTGGAGAAAATTTCACAATGAAAAAGATTTAGCTATTTCTATTTTGCTGGAATCTAGTGAACTTCTAGAATTGTTCCAATGGAAGCAGCCTGAAGAAGTTACAACAAATTCTCTCGAAAGAATTAAAGAAGAACTAGCGGATGTGCTAATATATTCAATGATGTTAGCTGATAATTTACAACTGGATATAGAACAAATTATTGAAGAAAAATTAGAAAAAAATAAAGCGAAATATCCTGTTAAATTAAGTAAGGGGAATAATAAAAAATATACTGAATTATAGTGTTGAGTAACTGATATGAGTAAAATATTGAAACCAGTAATTGAAGAAGTAAAATATGAAAGTGGTTCATTAGACACTTTACAGGAAACTTTAAAAATCAGTTTTCGTGATGAAAACAAGATACTATTGTTTGAGTATCCGACTATATATATTGTAAATGATAAAAATTCTGATGGATATAGTGTTTATGTAGGTGAAACAACAGATATTGTACGTCGTACAAATCAACATTTAGGTGAAATTAGAGAAGATTGGACTAAATTTTCAAAATCAAATACTACTAAAATGTTTGTTATAGGTCATCATCACTTTAATAAGTCTTTGACACTAGATATTGAGAATAGACTAATGTTGTATTTATTAAGTGTTGATAATGTTTCAAATGTTCAAAACAGACGAGGGAATCCTCAAAATAAATATTATACTTCTGATGAGCTTGATGAGATTTTTACCAAAATTTGGAGTTCGTTAAATAAGAAAAATAAGTATTTATTTCCAGCAGAAAGTATTGTTAGAAATTCTGCAATTTTTAAATCTTCCCCATTTCATAAATTAACCAATGAGCAATTAAAAGCGAAAAATGAAATCGTTTTTAAAATTACATCAGCACTTAGTAAGAACGAGTTTGGAACTTTAATCTTGGTTAAAGGAGAAGCTGGTGCTGGTAAAACTGTTTTGATGAGTTCTTTAATCGATGATCTATTAAATTCTGATGACACGGATTTCCTAAGAGAAAATAATGCAATTAATTTGGTTGTTAATCATGATGATCAATTGAGTGTCTATAAAGAAATAGAGAAAAAGCTTGAATGGAAGAGTGGTTCAACCCTTGATGTTGCTATGAAACCAACTCAGTTTTTAAACGCACTAAAAAAGCAAGATGCTAATGCTGGTATAGTTGTTATTGACGAAGGACACTTACTTTTGACTGCAAAAAATCAAGCTTATCAAGGTGGTAATCATTTAAAGGATATACTATCAAAATCGAAAGTAGTAGTTTTAGTGTACGATGATAATCAAATAATGAGTAAATCTCAAATATGGGTAGATGATTCATTTTTGACTTTACAGCATCAAGCGAGGCTGTCTGGCAATTTAATTGAATTAAATAATCAAATGCGTATAAAAGCTAGTGAATCAACAATTAGTTGGATTAGAAATATTATTGATAAAAGAGAAATTACCAAATTAAAAGAAGATAATAACTATGATATCCAGATATTTAATTCTCCCAAGGAATTACAGGATGCTATTAAATTAAAAGATGAGAATCGTCATTTAGGGATTTCTAGGTTAATAGCAACTTATGATTGGGAATATAGTAGTCAATCTAAACCTGAATCTAAAGATTATTGGTGTGTGGAAATAGATGACTGGTCTTGTCCTTGGAATAGAGAATTGAGTAGGGATAGGAAAAACTCTAAACTTTCTTGGATTGAACAACCACAAACTATTGGTGAAGTAGGATCCACTTTTACTGTGCAAGGTTTTGATTTGAATTATGCTGGAGTCATTATTGGTCCATCGGTTAAATATAGAGATGGTAAAATTAAGTTTGATATCTCTGCTAGTAAAAATAAAGGGGCAGTTCAAAATAGGAAACTCGAAAATGGTGAAATGAAAAATTTTGGTGAAGATCTTTTAAAAAATGAATTAAATGTTTTACTTACAAGAGGAGTAAATGGACTCTATATCTACGCAGTAGATGAAGAACTTCAAGCGGCTTTAAAAAAGGCAATTTTATAAGATTATAAGGTAGGAATAGATATTTATGAATCTAAACATGGTATAATGTCAATTATGAATAACAACCAACGTGCTCTTTGCCAACAACTCTGGGCTAGAAACAAATATCTAGTTTTGAGTCATTCCAGCAATATTTACAATGAGATTCGTCAGTATCTAAAGAATGAAGAGGTGGAGGTGAGTCAGGTTCAGGAGATGATTGACCGTGTCTGTCAGATTCCAGAACACAGGGGTCAGGTTTGCAATGCCTTTCAGCATATTTGGGGCTATTTTAAAAAGAAAGCGACAGATGCCGAGCGCAAGGACTATATGCTCTTGCTGGATCGCTACCGCTTTGGTCAGGCTTCTAAGGAAGACTTGATCACTAAGACTCGAGACTTGCTTGATCGCTATCCAAATACCTATTTGCAACATTCAACGTTACTGAAAGGAGACTCCCATGAGACTTTGGCATGAGGCTTTGATTTCACAGCTTCCTCGTCCTCAACTCTTGGGGCAACATCGAGAGTGTTGTGCCCTGCGTGGCAATGGCTGGGGCAGAAAGCATGCAACGGTGGAGTATGTCTTTACCCACTCGCCTTATCGTCTCTATGCCTATCATGACTTGATCATGGAGGAGATGGCTAACCGTGGCTATAATGTCAGTCAAGAGTGGCTGGACAAGAACTACCGAGGTAAGACCTGTCCTCTCTATGAAGATTTAGCAGAGGAGAAGTTGACTAGTCCTATCTATAGCGAACATGACGACGCCTACTATGAGGAGTGTCTGGCTAATCTCCGAGAGAAGGGAATCAACCTATAGTCTTTTCTAATAACAAGTCATAGTCACTTATAAGAATTACTAATAACGCGTTTGGCCAGTCTAACTGAAATATAGTTAAAAAACAAGCTACACAAAGGATTTGAGGCATTTGTCTCAAGTCTTTTTCTTTTGTCTAAAACAGAGGTATAGTTTCAAACTATATCAAAGCCTAATTTTTTACAATTATACAGATGATTCCTTTTCTGTTAAGATAGTTTCAACAACAAATTTTGGAGGACACATCATGTCAACTACAATCATCGGTTTCCCTCGTTTGGGCGAATTCCGCGAATTAAAATTTACAACTGAAAAATACTTTAGAAAAGAAATCTCAGAAGAAGAACTCTTGGCAGCCGCAAAAGACTTGCGTGCTAAACACTGGAACATTGTCAAAGAAAAAGGCATTACTGAAATTCCATCAAATGACTTTTCTCACTATGACAACTTCCTAGATGCAGCCTTCCTTTTCAACGTGGTACCTGCATCCGTTCAAAACTTGGACTTGTCTGACCTTGAGCGCTACTTCGCTTTGGGTCGTGGTTACCAAGGAGAAAAAGGAGACGTTCGCGCCCTTCCAATGAAGAAATGGTTCAACACCAACTACCACTACATCGTTCCTAAATTTGAAAAAGACACTCAAGTAAAATTGGCTGGTCACAAGATCTTCGATGAGTTCCAAGAAGCAAAAGAACTTGGATTGAACACTCGCCCAGTCCTTGTAGGTCCCTTCACTTTCCTTCAATTGTCAGACTTTGAAGAAGGCGTGAAAGCAGAAGACTTCGTAGACAGCTTAGTGGCTGCTTACCAAGAAGTTTTTGCTAAATTGGCAGAACTTGGTGCGACTCGTATCCAATTGGATGAAGCGGCTCTTGTCAAAGATTTGACAGCTAAAGAAAAAGCTCTCTTCTTGAACCTCTACAACAAACTCTTGGCTGACAAAAAAGGTCTTGAAGTCTTGCTTCAAACTTACTTCGGTGACGTTCGTGACGTCTACGCTGACCTTGTAAACTTGCCAGTAGATGCTATCGGTCTTGACTTCGTTGAAGGTAAGAAAACTCTTGAACTCGTTAAAGGTGGTTTCCCAGCTGATAAGACTCTTTATGCAGGTATTGTCAATGGTAAAAACATCTGGCGTAACAATTACGAAAAGAGTTTGGCTGTTCTTGAACAAATTCCAGCTGAAAACATTGTCTTGACAAGTTCATGCTCACTTCTTCATGTGCCATTTACAACTGCTAATGAAGAATTTGAACCAGCAATCTTGAACCACTTTGCCTTTGCGGTTGAAAAATTAGATGAAATCCGTGACTTGGATGCTATCCGCAATGGTCAAGGTGAAGAAGCACTTGCAGCTAACAAAGAACTCTTTGCGACTGAGCGTGTTGGTGAAAATGCGGAACTTCGTGCGCGTATCGCTGGCTTGACAGACGCAGACTACACTCGTTTGCCAGCATTTGCTGAACGTGAAGCTATCCAAGAAGAAGCTTTCAAACTTCCAGCTCTTCCAACAACAACTATCGGTTCATTCCCTCAAACCAAGGAAGTTCGTGCGAAACGTTTGGCTTACCGTAAAGGTGAGTTGTCTCAAGAAGAGTACGATGCTTTCCTTGCTGAAACGATCGATGAATGGATCAAATGGCAAGAAGATATCGACTTTGATGTCCTTGTTCACGGTGAATTCGAGCGTAATGACATGGTTGAGTACTTCGGTCAAAACTTGTCAGGATACCTCTTCTCTAAAAATGGTTGGGTACAATCATACGGTATGCGTGGGGTGAAACCACCAATCATTTGGGGTGATGTCACTCGTCTTAACCCTATCACTGTTAAATGGTCTAGCTATGCACAAAGCCGTACAAACAAACCTGTTAAAGGTATGTTGACTGGACCTGTTACCATCCTCAACTGGTCATTCCCACGTGAAGACATCTCTATCAAGGATTCTACTCTTCAAATCGCCCTTGCTATCAAGGATGAAGTGCTTGACCTTGAAGCTGCTGGTGTGAAAATCATCCAAATCGACGAGGCTGCTCTTCGTGAGAAATTGCCACTCCGTCGTAGCGACTGGTATGAAGACTACCTTGACTGGGCAATTCCTGCCTTCCGCTTGGTACACTCAACAGTAGCGCCAGATACTCAAATCCACACTCACATGTGTTATTCAGAATTTACAGATATCATCCCAGCTATCGACAACATGGATGCGGACGTTATCTCATTTGAGGCAAGCCGTTCAAATCTTGAAATCTTGGACGAACTCAAAGCGAAAAACTTCCAAACAGAAGTGGGACCTGGGGTTTACGATATCCACTCTCCTCGTGTGCCAAATGAAGGCGAAATTGACAATACAATCGAAGCTATCCTTGCTAAAGTGCCAAGCAAGAAAGTTTGGATCAACCCTGACTGTGGTTTGAAAACACGCGGTATTCCAGAAACAAAAGAAAGCTTGATCCGCCTTGTTGAAGCAGCTAAAGCTGCGCGTGAGAAATTATAAGATAGGATTTCTCAAGAAGCGCTGTTTGGTCAATCTGCCTGTTTCACTCGGATTATAGGAGTCCAGCTAACGAAAAAATCAACTAGAAAAGGATAATGACTATGTCACGCCAAACACCGTCACTCTCATTTGAAGTGTTCCCTCCAAACCCAGCCGTGGGTAATGATAACATTATTTCTGCTCTTCAAGATATGCAGGAGTTGGCTCCCCACTTTATCAGTGTAACTGCCAGCAATAATAAATTTAATATCAAGGAAACGACGGTTCGTTTGGCCGACTTTATCCAAAATGACTTGGCGATTCCGACTATTGCTCACTTGCCAGCCATCTATCTGACCAAGGACAAGGTTGCTGAAACTATTGCAGACTTGGACAAGGTTGGGGTGCAGAAAATCTTGGCTCTTCGTGGGGATATTATTCCAGATGTGGAACCACAAAAGGATTTCCGCTACGCAACTGACTTGATTGAGTTCATCAAGGAGCAAGCTCCTCACTTTGATATTGTTGGTGCTTGTTATCCAGAAGGGCATCCAGATTCACCAAATCAGATTTCAGATATTCAAAATCTTAAGAAGAAAGTGGATGCAGGCTGTTCGAGCCTTGTAACTCAGCTTTTCTTTGACAATGAGCGCTTCTATGATTTCCAAGACAAGTGCATCTTGGCTGGGATTGATGTTCCCATTCATGCAGGGATTATGCCAATTCTGAATCGAAATCAGGCTCTCCGTCTCTTGAAGACTTGTGAGAATATCCATCTTCCACGCAAATTTAAAGCCATCTTAGACAAGTATGAGCATGACCCTGAGTCGCTCAGAGCAGCAGGACTTGCCTATGCAGTGGACCAAATCGTGGACTTGGTAACTCAGGATGTTGCAGGTGTGCATCTCTACACCATGAACAATGCGGATACAGCAAAATACATCCACCAAGCAACACATGCTTTGTTTAATCATCAGTCTCTCGGATAATAAAAAGCAAACCATTCTTCTCAGTGAGGGGAATGGTTCCTTTTTAATGGTAAAGACCGCACTTTTTAAGAAAAATATGATAAAATAGACTCTGTACGTACTTGATACAAAGATGAGGGTATTTAGGTTGTAGAAGTTTGTTTAAAGTTGATTATTTTTTAAACAAAATCTGATAATGTGTGTCTCAAAAAACACGAACGGAGTGAGTATTTAAAAGATATTCACGCTATCGTGGTATCTTAGATGATAACAATATTATTATCTAAGACGGGATTTTTGAGAGTAAAATAGCTCGGGAAACTATTTTAGCCTGAGCATAGAAATGAAAAGGCGAAGTAATTAAAATTTACCATTGAAATTCCATTGGATTTCTAAAATCATCCACTGGATAATTTTATCTCCCGTCCACACTATTTCAGGGAAATATCAAAAAGATACTTAATTGAATTTTGTCCTCATTTCTTAGGAAAAAAGATAAGCTTCCTAGCACTCATCGAGTGCAAAGTCACCTTCCTATTTTTCTACAGAAATGTTCGGCAAGCCGAACCGTCCAAAATATCTTGAGCAATTGAACCCGGCCGAAAAGCTGTGTAAAAAAGATAAACTGTCTTGTCTTCATCGAAGACTTCGTCAGTTTCCTATTTTTACTTTGCTTTTGATGTCCTTGGTATCTTGATCTTTGTAGGCAAGGCGTATAATTTCATCAATCCAAAGGGGATTAAAATGACAAAACAAGTGTTTCAAACGACTTTTGCGGGTCGTGAGTTAATTGTAGAGACTGGTCAGGTTGCTAAGCAAGCCAATGGCTCTGTTGTCGTGCGTTACGGTGAGTCAACTGTCTTGACTGCTGCCGTTATGTCTAAGAAAATGGCAACTGGAGATTTCTTCCCTCTTCAAGTCAACTACGAAGAAAAAATGTATGCAGCTGGGAAGTTTCCTGGTGGCTTTATGAAACGTGAAGGACGTCCTTCAACAGATGCGACCTTGACAGCGCGTTTAATTGACCGTCCAATCCGTCCCATGTTTGCGGAAGGTTTCCGTAATGAAGTGCAAGTGATTAACACCGTGCTTTCTTATGATGAAAATGCTTCTGCACCAATGGCTGCTATGTTTGGTTCATCCTTGGCGCTTTCTATCTCAGATATTCCATTTGACGGACCAATCGCTGGAGTACAAGTGGGCTATGTAGATGGCCAAATCATCATCAACCCTACGCAAGAACAAGCAGAGCAATCTCTCCTTGAATTGACAGTAGCTGGTACCAAGCACGCTATCAACATGGTAGAGTCTGGTGCTAAAGAATTGTCAGAAGAAATCATGTTGGAAGCCCTTCTTAAAGGACACGAAGCAGTTAAAGAATTGATCGCTTTCCAAGAAGAAATCGTTGCAGCAGTCGGTAAAGAAAAAGCAGAGGTGGAATTGCTTCATGTAGATGCTGAATTGCAAGCTGAAATCATCGCAGCCTACAACAGTGATCTCCAAAAAGCGGTTCAAGTAGAAGAAAAATTGGCTCGTGAAGCTGCAACTCAAGCTGTTAAAGACCAAGTAACTGCTGTTTACGAAGAAAAATATGCAGACCACGAAGAATTTGACCGTATTATGCGTGATGTGGCTGAAATCTTGGAACAAATGGAACATGCTGAAGTGCGCCGTTTGATCACAGAAGATAAGGTGCGTCCTGACGGTCGTAAGGTTGATGAAATCCGTCCTTTGGATGCGGTTGTTGACTTCCTTCCTCGTGTGCACGGTTCAGGTCTCTTTACTCGTGGACAAACTCAGGCTCTTTCAGTCTTGACTTTGGCTCCGATGGGTGAAACTCAAATCATTGATGGTTTGGACCCAGAGTACAAGAAACGCTTTATGCACCACTATAACTTCCCACAATACTCTGTAGGGGAAACTGGTCGTTACGGTGCGCCAGGTCGTCGTGAAATTGGTCACGGTGCTCTTGGAGAGCGTGCCCTTGCTCAAGTCTTGCCAAGCTTGGAAGAATTCCCATACGCTATCCGTCTGGTAGCAGAAGTCTTGGAATCAAATGGTTCTTCATCTCAAGCTTCTATCTGTGCGGGAACTCTTGCCCTTATGGCTGGTGGTGTGCCAATCAAGGCACCAGTAGCAGGGATTGCCATGGGTCTCATCTCAGATGGAAATAACTACACAGTATTGACAGATATCCAAGGTTTGGAAGATCATTTTGGCGACATGGACTTCAAGGTTGCGGGTACTCGTGACGGGATTACAGCCCTTCAAATGGATATCAAGATTCAAGGAATCACTGCAGAAATCTTGACAGAGGCTCTTGCTCAAGCCAAGAAAGCACGTTTTGAAATCCTTGATGTGATTGAAGCAACCATTCCAGAAGTTCGTCCAGAATTGGCTCCAACTGCTCCGAAAATTGATACGATCAAGATCGATGTGGACAAGATCAAGATTGTCATCGGTAAGGGTGGAGAAACCATCGACAAGATTATCGCCGAAACAGGCGTTAAGATTGATATCGACGAAGAAGGAAATGTGTCTATCTACTCTAGCGACCAAGATGCTATTAACCGTGCTAAAGAAATTATTGCTGGTTTGGTCCGTGAAGCCAAAGTGGATGAAGTTTACCGTGCTAAAGTCGTTCGTATCGAGAAATTTGGTGCCTTTGTCAACCTCTTTGACAAGACAGATGCCCTTGTTCATATCTCTGAGATGGCTTGGACGCGTACCAATAATGTCGAAGACTTGGTAGCAATCGGGGATGAAGTTGATGTTAAGGTTATCAAGATTGATGAAAAAGGACGTGTGGATGCTTCTATGAAAGCCCTTCTTCCTCGTCCTCCAAAACCTGAACGTGATGAAAAAGGTGAAAAATCAGAGCGTCCTCACCGCCCACGTCATCACAAGGATCACAAACCTAAGAAAGAATTTACAGAAACACCAAAAGATTCAGAATAAGAAAAGGAGAAATGTATGGGATGGTGGCGCGAAACCATTGATATCGTAAAAGAAAATGATCCAGCGGCCCGCACCACTTTGGAGGTTTTGCTGACTTATCCAGGTGTCAAGGCCTTGGCGGCCCACCGTCTCTCGCATTTTCTATGGAAGCATGGCTTCAAACTACTGGCTCGTATGCACAGTCAGTTCTGGCGCTTTTGGACTCAGATTGAGATTCATCCAGGTGCCCAGATTGATTCAGGTGTCTTTATCGACCATGGTTCGGGTCTGGTGATTGGAGAGACGGCTATCGTTGAGACGGGAGTTCTCCTCTATCATGGGGTGACTCTTGGGGGAACAGGGAAAGACTGTGGCAAACGCCATCCGACTGTTCGAAAGGGAGCTCTCATATCAGCCCATGCCCAAGTTATTGGACCGGTGGAAATCGGCGAAAATGCTAAGGTCGGTGCTGCAGCAGTTGTTGTGGCAGATGTTCCTAGTGATGTGACGGTTGTCGGTATTCCTGCTAAGATTGTCCGTGTTCATGGTAAGAAGGATGAGCCGGTCATTCACGAAGTAGAGGAAAAACGAGAGTACTACGTCAATAAACTCGAGCAGGCTAAAGATGCCAGTCACAGATCGTCTGGGTTGTAGAGGATACCTATATGATTCAAGCAAGAAACAAGTTAAGCCAAGAGGAGCTATCTGAGGCGAAAAAACTAATTAACTGTTGCCAAAACTATGACGGTACCTATCGTGATCCCTATCTCTCTAACATGCTTAATTTTGACCCAAACATGCCCGCCTTTTTCCTTTATTATGAAAAAGGCGAACTTGTTGGTTTATTAACTGTCTATGCAGATGACCAAGATGTAGAAGTGACGATACTGGTTCATCCAGGTCATCGCCATCAGGGGATTGCGCGTGCATTGTTTACTAGTTTTGAGAAAGAAACGGCTTCTTTCCCTATTCGTTCAGTTACTTTTCAGACAGAACGTATTTTTCTAGACCGCCATCCTGATTTTGTCAGCAACTGGGGATTGGTCGAGGACGAAGAGACAGAAACCTGGTTAGGTAAGGATAGAAGACCTTATCCGTTAGCAACTGTTTCCAATCTTGAAGTTTTGTTAGCAGATAGTTCGTTTCAGGAGCAAATTAGTCAGTTAAAATTTCAGGCATTTTCAGAGGAACATGAGTCTAGAGAGATTGTGGATAGATATGTCGCTGAAGCTCTGAAGGATCCAGAAAGTCGCTTATATATTTTATTAAAAGACGGTCAGGTTATTGGAACTTGCACGGTAGATTTATCGACTAATACGAATTACTTCTACGGTTTAGCAATATCGGAACCTGAACGTGGAAAAGGGTATGGAAGCTATTTAGCAAAATCCCTTGTCAACCAACTAATTGAGCAAAATGATAAGGAATTTCAGATTGCTGTAGAGGATAGTAATGTAGGTGCCAAGCGCTTGTATGAAAAAATTGGCTTTGTCAAACAGACTCAGGTGGTTTATCTGAATGAGAAAGGAGCAAGGGATTCCGAAGTGTAGAGATATTCGGACTGAAATTTACTTGAACTTTTAGTGATGAAATTAACTGTTCTTGGAATTCAGCTTTCCTGATTATGATTTATGATTAAAATCTATGACACCATGTCTCGTGATTTGCGAGAATTTGTCCCAATCGAGGACGGCAAGGTCAAGATGTATGTTTGTGGGCCAACCGTGTACAACTATATCCACGTGGGGAATGCCCGCTCGACGGTAGCTTTTGATACCATTCGACGTTACTTTGAGTATCGTGGGTACGAAGTTGCCTATATTTCCAATTTTACGGATGTGGATGATAAGATTATCAACCGTGCCAAGGAAGAAGGCATCACTCCTCAGGAGGTTGCGGACAAGTACATAGTTGCCTTTCGTGAGGATGTGACAGCCTTGGGCGTCAAACCTGCGACTCGCCATCCGCGTGTGGTGGAGTTTATGGCTGACATTATCCGCTTTGTGGAAGACTTGATTGAAAAAGGTTTTGCCTATGAGAGCCAAGGGGATGTTTACTTCCGTGTGGAAAAATCCCACAACTATGCTAAATTAGCAAATAAAACCTTGGAAGATTTGGAGCTAGGTGCTTCAGGTCGTACCGATGAAGAAACGGCTCGTAAGGAAAATCCTGTGGACTTTGCCCTCTGGAAAGCTGCCAAGCTAGGCGAGATTTCTTGGGATAGTCCTTGGGGACCTGGTCGTCCAGGCTGGCACATCGAGTGTTCAGTCATGTCAACAGAGATTTTGGGCGATACCATTGATATCCACGGTGGCGGAGCCGACCTAGAGTTTCCTCATCATACCAATGAAATTGCCCAGTCAGAAGCCAAAACAGGTCAGACCTTTGCCAACTACTGGATGCACAATGGCTTTGTCAATATCGATAATGTCAAGATGTCTAAGTCTTTGGGGAACTTTATCACTGTTCATGATGCCCTGAAGACTCTTGATGGTCAAGTGCTTCGTTTCTTCTTTGCGACTCAACATTATCGCAAACCTATCAACTTTACGGAAAAGGCAGTGCGGGATGCAGAGACTAATCTCAAGTATCTAAAGAATACTTATGAGCAACCATTTACTGGAACTGTAGATGCTCAAGAGTTACAAGCCTTTAAAGATAAGTTTGTAGCAGCTATGGATGAGGATTTTAACGCTGCCAACGGTATCACAGTTGTCTTTGAAATGGCCAAATGGATAAACTCTGGTAACTATGATACAAGTGTTAAGCAAGCTCTTGCGGCTATGTTGGAAGTTTTTGGAATTGTCTTTGTCGAGGAGGTTTTGGATGCAGAGATCGAATCCTTGATTCAAAAACGCCAAGAAGCGCGTGCCAATCGTGACTTTGCGACAGCGGACCAGATCCGTGACCAATTGGCTGCTCAAGGGATTAAGCTCCTTGATACCAAGGATGGAGTGAGGTGGACACGTGATTGATGTCAATCTCATTAACGGGATTGCGTTAGCTTTTGAGGGGGACGCGGTGTATTCCATGTATATTCGCCGTCACCTCATTCTTAAAGGCATGACCAAGCCCAATAAACTCCACCAAGAAGCGACCAAGTATGTCTCAGCCAAGGCTCAGGCTCGCCTGATTTCCCTTATGTTGGAGGAGCAAGTCTTGACGGAAAAAGAAGAGGAAATCTACAAACGTGGTCGCAATACCAATAGCCATACCAAGGCCAAAAATGCTGATGTGGTGACTTATCGCATGTCCACAGGTTTTGAAGCAGTCATGGGATATCTCCATATGACTGAAAATCTGGAACGTCTTGAGAGCTTGATTTCGTGGTGCATCCAAAAAGTGGAGGGCTAGGACATGATGGCAAAAGAACTACAAGACTGGTTTCCTGAAGCTCAGATTTCAGACCAACCAGTAGAGAAAGAAGGTTATCTCACGCTCCTTTTAGCTTCTCAGCGGTGGATCTTGCTGGAGGAAGCTGGGCTCAGCGAGCGTGAAAAGCAGTTGGTTGCTCTTTTGACCCAGCAGGAGCAGGCTCGTTCACTCAATCCTTGGTATTCTTATCTGGTTGAGGGAAAGGGACAAGCACCACAAACTTTTAAAAAGATTCAGTTGGTTTATTGTCATCTTTCCTATTTTCAGCAGGAAAATCTAGCTTCTTGGTTAGATATGATGCGGACTCTTTTTCCTAACTGTCAGACGGTGCTTCAGGTCGGAGCTCAGGATTATGTTTTCGTGCTGCAACAAGACAAATACACCTCTGTACGAGCTATTTTAAGTGATACGATTGAAGCAGTTGAGTATGACTTTGGACTGCGTCTCTCTATCATGTTAGGCCAGGTTTGGTCTCAGACAGGCCATCAAGCCCTATCAGACTTGATTAAAGCAGAGCGAGATTTGTTTAAGACTTGGTGGCGTCAGGGTCACCAAGGTGTTCATACTTTTTCTCAGCTCTATCTTTGGAGTATGGGAGAAAGACTCGTGGACTTGAAGGCAATCAAGGAATGCCTGCACCAGATGATTTTGGACCAAGATCAGATTCAGGAAATCATTCTTTCACTTTGGGAAAATAGTGCTGTCCTCACTAAAACGGCCCAGCAACTTTATCTGCACCGCAATTCTCTCCAATACAAGATTGATAAATGGGAAGAATTGACAGGGCTTCAGTTGAAGGAGTTGACCGACCTGACTCTGTGTTATCAATTGATTTTACCAGATATTCTCTAAAGTTTTGTGCAAGTTGCACAGAACTTTTTTGTTTTTTTGGTCACCTTGCCATAGAAATATAAAGCGTTTTCATCTATAATAAAACTATCAAAAGACAAAAGGAGTTCACCTCATGGTAGAATTGAATCTTAAAAACATTTACAAAAAATATCCAAATAGCGAACACTACTCAGTTGAAGACTTCAACTTGGACATCAAAGACAAAGAGTTCATCGTTTTCGTAGGACCTTCAGGATGTGGTAAATCAACTACACTCCGTATGATTGCTGGTCTTGAAGACATCACAGAAGGTACTGCATCTATCGATGGCGTGGTTGTCAACGACGTAGCTCCAAAAGACCGTGACATCGCCATGGTATTCCAAAACTACGCTCTTTACCCACACATGACTGTTTATGATAACATGGCTTTCGGTTTGAAATTGCGTAAATACAGCAAAGAAGACATCGACAAACGTGTGCAAGAAGCAGCTGAAATTCTTGGATTGAAAGAATTTTTGGAACGTAAACCAGCTGACCTTTCAGGTGGTCAACGTCAACGTGTTGCCATGGGTCGTGCGATTGTCCGTGATGCAAAAGTATTCTTGATGGACGAACCTTTGTCAAACTTGGATGCCAAACTTCGTGTATCAATGCGTGCTGAAATCGCGAAAATCCATCGTCGTATCGGAGCTACAACTATCTACGTAACTCACGACCAAACAGAAGCGATGACACTTGCAGACCGTATCGTTATCATGTCAGCAACTAAGAACCCTGCTGGTACAGGTACTATCGGACGTGTAGAACAAATCGGTACTCCTCAAGAAGTTTACAAAAACCCAGTTAACAAATTCGTAGCAGGATTCATCGGAAGCCCAGCTATGAACTTCATCAACGTGAAATTGGTTGGAAGCGAAATTATTTCAGACGGTTTCCGTTTGAAAGTTCCAGAAGGAGCATTGAAAGTTCTTCGTGAAAAAGGCTACGAAGGTAAAGAATTGATCTTCGGTATCCGTCCAGAAGACGTGAATGCAGAACCTGCTTTCCTTGAAACATTCCCAGAATCAGTTGTCAAAGCTACTATCTCTGTATCAGAATTGCTTGGTTCAGAATCTCACCTTTACTGCCAAGTTGGTAAAGACGAATTTGTTGCTAAAGTTGACGCTCGTGACTACTTGCAAACAGGTGCAACAGTTGAACTTGGATTTGACTTGAACAAAGCACACTTCTTCGATGTAGAAACTGAAAAAACAGTCTACTAAGCAAATGAAATATCAAAACACTGCTAGAGAAATCTGGCAGTGTTTTTTGGAGATTGAGTAGAAAAAAACTCTCCATGTACTTGGAGAGCTAATTTATTATTCTGCAGCTTGTTGCCAACGTTTGGCCAGCATATGAGATAGGCTAGAGATTGCTAGGTTAAAGCTGAAGTAGATGAGGGCAATCAGGATATACAGACTGAAGACCTGCTCTGGTTCGAAATAACGGCCCATGAGAATTTGGCTGGCTCCAAAGAGTTCTTGTAGGGCGATAACAGAGTAGAGAAGACTGGTATCCTTAATCACGGTTACAAACTGAGAAATGATGGCTGGCAACATTTTGCGGATGGCTTGTGGAAGAATAATATGGTAGAGGATTTGGGCTGAGGTGAAGCCTTGTGACATTCCTGCTTCGTACTGCCCCTTGTCTACGGCATTGAGACCGCCTCGGATAATCTCAGCTAGGGCTGCTGAGGTAAAGAGAGTAAAGGCAGTGATTCCTGCTGGTGTGGATTTCATTTTGAAAACTAAAAAGATAGTGAAAATCCAGAGGAGGTTGGGAACGTTACGCACAAACTCGATGTAAATGCTGGAGATGATGCGCAAGATAGGATTTTTGCCATTTCTCATGACAGCTAGCACCGTACCGATAAGGGTAGAGAGGACGATGGCAATTAGAGAAATGTAGAGAGTCAAGCCAAATCCTTTAAAGATAAAGACTAGGTTATCTGGGGTCAAAACTTCTAAAATGGATTCCATAGTAACCTCCTAAAGTGAATAGGCTTTTTTGTTTGCTTGCTCCATCTTGCGACCAAACTGGGCAACAGGAAAGCAAAGAGAAAAGTAGAGCAGGGCAGCGCCTAAAAATGCTGGAATGTAATTTCCGTTGAGGGCCGACCAAGACTTGGTCACAAACATCAAGTCTACTCCAGAGATAATGGCGACTGTAGAGGTGTTCTTGATGAGGTTGACGATTTGGTTAGTCAAAGGTGGGAGAATGATACGAAAGGCCTGAGGCAAGATAATCAAGCGCATGGCGCTGATATAGGTAAAACCTTGTGACAAGGCGGCTTCCATCTGACCGCTAGGAATAGACTGAATACCTGAGCGAATAACCTCAGCGATATAGGCGCCGTGATAAAGTCCGACGCAGAGAACAGCTGTCCAATAAATCGGAATCATGATGGTGTGGTCACTGATAAGAGGTAGGCCATAAAAAACGATAACAAACTGCACCAAGAGGGGAGTGTTTTGGTAAAATTCTACAAAGATACGAGCCAAAATTCTCAATATTGGACGCTTGCTGGTTGATATGGCTCCGAAGAAGATGCCTAAAATCATGGCTAGGATAAAGGATCCGATCGCTAGGGCAAGGGTGAAGAGGAAACCATTGAAAAATTGTCCAAAATCCTGAAAATAGGCTGTCCAAGATGATAAATCTGTCATAGGGTGTCCTCCTTAATCTGCGGTATGGCTAGATGGTTTGAGCTTGTAACGGTCATAAAGTTTCTGCAAACTACCATCCTTGCTCCATTTAGTAACCAAGTTATCGAGATAGTCGTTGAGCTCTGTATTTGATTTCTTGGTAACAATACCGTAGTCTGATGGCTTGAAACTATCATCTAGTAGTACTGTGCGTTTACTGATATAGCCAGATAGAATCGAGCGGTCAACGGAAAAGGCATCGATACGATGAGCGTGTAGGGACGTAATCAATTCTGGGTAGGAACCAAGTTCGACGAATTTAAACTTCAAGCCTTTCTTTTTACCCAGTTCAGTAATCAGGCGTTGGGTAATGGAACCTTGGGCAACTCCGATGGTTTTGCCGTTTAGCTCCTCAATCTTTTTGATTTTGGCAGATTTATTGACCAAAAATCCAGAAGCATCTGTGTAGTAAGGGCTGGTAAAGTTGTAGAGTTTTTTGCGTTCGTCTGTGATGGTAAAGGTTGCGATATCCATATCGACCTGTTCATTGTCTAGGAGCGGTCCACGAGTTTGCGCTGTAACAGGTACATAGCGAACCTTGACCTTGAGCTCATCAGCTACCATCTTGGCCAAGTCTGTTTCGATACCAGAATAGGTCCCTGTCTTAGGATCCTTGTAACCAAAATTAGGAACATCTTGTTTGACACCGACAACCAGTTCGCCTCTCTTTTGAATATCTGCGACACTGGTGTCGGCCTGAACTGGTTTTGTAGCAGCAAGACCCAAAAGGCTAATCAATAATGCGGATAAAAAGAATTTCTTTTTCATAGGTGCCTCCTTATTTGACTTTGTCACTTTCGTGGTTGATAATTTTGCTGAGGAATTGTTGGGCACGAGGTTCGCTTGGATTGTCGAAAAAGTCATCAACATCTGTCGTATCCACTAAAACTTCTCCGTCAGCCATAAAGATGATGCGGTCGGCAACTTCACGGGCAAAGCCCATTTCATGGGTAACGACAATCATATTCATACCATCGTGGGCCAATTTTTGCATAACAGCCAGAACATCACCGATAGTTTCAGGGTCAAGAGCGGATGTTGGCTCATCAAAGAGGAGGAGTTCAGGATGCATAGCGAGTCCACGTGCAATGGCAATCCGTTGTTTTTGTCCACCAGATAGCATGGCTGGATAAGAATCTTTCTTGTCCCACATATTTACAAATTCCAGATATTTTTGGGCTGTTTTTTCAGCTTCTTTTTTATCAATTCCTAGAACTTTTATGGGTGCGAGTGTTACGTTTTCTAACACTGTTTTGTGAGGGTAGAGGTTAAAATGCTGGAAAACCATGCCGACTTCCTTGCGAAGAGGAACCAAATCTTTCTGGCTGGCACCAGCAACTTGGTGACCATTTACTAGAAGACTTCCCTTGTCAACAGCCTCCAAACCATTGATGGTGCGGATAAGAGTGGATTTTCCAGAACCAGATGGTCCGAGTAGGACAACGACTTGCCCTTTTTCAAAACGGAGATTGATGTCGCGGAGTGCATGGTAGTCTCCGTAATATTTTTCGACGTGTTCAAATTCTACTAAAGCCATAAGGAATCTCCTTTGTGTTATATTTTATGACATGATTCTACACCAAAAAATTTGTCTTGTCAAATCATATCTGAAAAAATTCACTAAAATTTTATAAAAAAGCAATCTGGATAGAGAAAACGACTAAATCATGTTATAATGAAGCAATAGAATTCTTAGAAAGAGTGGATGTCTTTTTGATAACACCTACTTATGAATGGCAGTTTGCCCCGCAGGTAGAAGATGCGGATTTTACAAAGATAGCCAAGAAGGCTGGACTGGGTCCTGAGGTGGCTCGGCTATTATTTGAAAGAGGGATTCAGGACCAAGAAAGTCTGAAGAAGTTTTTAGAACCTTCCTTGGAGGACTTGCACGACCCTTATCTGCTCCATGATATGGACAAGGCAGTGGAACGGATTCGTCAGGCCATTGAAGAAGGGGAAAATATCCTCATTTATGGAGATTACGATGCGGATGGAATGACTTCGGCTTCTATTGTTAAGGAAAGTTTGGAACAGCTTGGTGCCGAGTGCCGGGTTTATCTGCCTAATCGTTTTACCGACGGTTATGGACCTAATGCCAGTGTTTACAAATATTTTATCGAGCAAGAAGGGATTTCCTTGATTGTGACGGTGGATAATGGGGTTGCTGGTCATGAGGCTATTGAATTGGCCCAGTCGATGGGAGTGGATGTCATTGTGACTGACCACCATTCCATGCCTGAAACCTTACCAGATGCCTATGCTATTGTCCATCCTGAACATCCGGATGCGAACTATCCTTTCAAATATTTGGCTGGTTGTGGAGTTGCTTTCAAGTTGGCTTGTGCACTTTTGGAAGAAGTACAAGTGGAATTGCTTGATTTGGTCGCTATTGGTACCATTGCTGATATGGTTAGTTTGACAGATGAGAACCGTATCTTGGTTCAGTATGGGTTGGAAATGTTGGGACACACTCAGCGTATTGGTCTACAAGAAATGCTAGACATGGCTGGGATTGCTACCAATGAAGTGACAGAAGAAACGGTTGGTTTCCAGATTGCCCCTCGTTTGAATGCCTTGGGGCGTTTGGACGATCCCAATCCTGCCATTGATTTGCTGACTGGATTTGACGATGAGGAAGCGCACGAGATTGCCCTTATGATTCATCAGAAAAACGAAGAGCGCAAGGAAATTGTCCAGTCTATCTATGAAGAAACTAAGACCATGGTGGACCCTGAGAAGAAGGTCCAAGTCTTGGCCAAGGAAGGC
Source organism: Streptococcus mitis SK1080 (assembly GCF_000220085.1). Lineage (GTDB taxonomy): Bacteria > Bacillota > Bacilli > Lactobacillales > Streptococcaceae > Streptococcus > Streptococcus mitis_K. The sequence goes on from NZ_AFQV01000023.1 coordinate 64,585, forward strand.
TGGAATCCTGGGGTTCTAGGAATCGTAGCTGGTCGTTTGTTGGAAGAGCTAGGGCAGACAGTCATCGTTCTTAATATAGAGGACGGTCGTGCCAAGGGTAGTGCTCGTAGCGTGGAAGCGGTCGATATTTTTGAAGCCCTAGATCCCCATCGCGACCTCTTTATCGCCTTTGGTGGCCATGCTGGTGCGGCTGGCATGACGCTGGAAGTGGAGAAACTTTCAGATTTATCTCAGGTCTTGGAAGATTATGTTCGTGAAAAAGGTGCAGATGCTGCTGGCAAGAACAAGTTAAATCTAGATGAAGAACTGGATTTGGAGGCACTTAGCTTGGAAACGGTCAAAAGTTTTGAACGTTTGGCACCTTTTGGAATGGACAATCAGAAACCTATCTTTTATATCAAGGATTTTCAGGTCGAAAGTGCTCGTACTATGGGAGCAGGAAATGCCCATCTCAAGCTGAAAATTTCCAAGGGTGAGGCGAGTTTTGAAGTGGTAGCCTTTGGCCAAGGCAGGTGGGCAACAGAATTTGCTCAAACCAAGAATCTAGAGCTAGCAGTCAAATTGTCTGTCAATCAATGGAATGGTCAAACTGCCCTGCAGTTGATGATGGTGGATGCGCGTGTGGAGGGTGTTCAACTTTTTAACATCCGTGGGAAGAATGCAGTCTTACCAGAAGGAGTTCCAGTCTTGGATTTTGCTGGAGAACTGCCAGATTTAGCGACTAGTGAAGCTGTTGTCGTAAAAACCATTCCTGAGGATATTACCCTGCTGAAGACCATTTTTCAGGAACAGAATTTCTCTGCTGTCTATTTCAAAAATGATATTGACAAGGCCTACTATCTGACAGGGTATGGGACTAGAGAGCAGTTTGCCAAATTGTACAAGACTATTTACCAGTTCCCAGAGTTTGATATTCGCTATAAACTGAAGGATTTGGCCACTTATCTCAATATCCAACAAATCTTGCTGGTCAAGATGATTCAAGTATTTGAAGAACTAGGCTTTGTGATGATTAAAGATGGCGTTATGACAGTTAATAAGGAAGCGCCAAAGCGGGAGATCGGAGAAAGTCGGATTTACCAAAATCTCAAACAAACCGTTAAAGACCAAGAAATGATGGCGCTGGGTACGGTGCAAGAAATTTATGACTTTTTAATGGAAAAAGAGTAGATGATAGGAAAGAGTTGGGCAACCAGCTCTTTTTTGAAAACAAATCTTCATTTTGAAAATCATCAAAAAAATGGTATAATGGTAGGAAAAGATTCGGCTAAAAGTAATAGTGCTTTTAGAATAAGAGGGTAAGTAACCCTATAATCAAGATAAACTAAGCTTTCGGAGGAAAAATGAGTAATATCAGTTTAACAACACTTGGTGGTGTACGTGAAAACGGGAAAAATATGTATATCGCTGAAATCGATGGATCTATTTTCGTTTTGGACGCAGGTCTAAAATACCCTGAAAATGAACAACTAGGGGTGGACGTCGTTATTCCCAATATGGACTACCTTTTTGAAAATAGCGATCGTATCGCTGGGGTCTTCTTGACCCACGGCCATGCGGATGCCATTGGTGCTCTGCCTTATCTCTTGGCTGAAGCCAAGGTACCTGTATTTGGGTCTGAGTTGACCATTGAGTTGGCAAAACTCTTTGTCAAAGGAAATGATACGGTTAAGAAATTTAATGATTTCCATGTCATTGATGAGGATACGGAGATAGATTTTGGAGGGACTGTGGTGTCCTTCTTCCGTACGACCCACTCTATCCCAGAAAGTCTGGGTGTTGTCTTGAAGACAGCTGAAGGTAGTATCGTTTATACAGGTGACTTCAAATTTGACCAGACGGCTAGTGAATCTTATGCGACAGACTTCGCTCGTTTGGCAGAAATCGGTCGTGATGGAGTTCTGGCTCTTCTTAGTGATTCAGCCAATGCAGATAGTAATATCCAAGTGGCTAGCGAAAGTGAAGTTGGGGACGAGATCACTCAAACCATTTCGGACTGGGATGGTCGTATCATTGTTGCAGCAGTAGCCAGCAACCTCTCTCGTATCCAGCAGGTATTTGATGCTGCGGATGCAACAGGCCGTCGTGTGGTCTTGACAGGATTTGATATTGAAAATATCGTCCGCACTGCTATTCGCCTCAAGAAATTGTCTCTAGCTAATGAGAGTCTTTTGATTAAGCCAAAAGATATGTCTCGTTTTGAAGACCAGGAGTTGATTATCCTTGAGACAGGTCGTATGGGTGAGCCTATCAACGGTCTTCGCAAGATGTCGATTGGTCGCCACCGTTATGTGGAAATCAAGGACGGTGATTTGGTCTATATCGTAACCACTCCGTCTATCGCCAAAGAAGCGGTTATGGCGCGTGTGGAAAACATGATTTACCAAGCTGGCGGGGTTGTCAAATTGATTACCCAAAGCTTGCGTGTGTCAGGACATGGGAATGCGCGTGATTTGCAGTTGATGATTAATCTCTTGCAACCTAAGTATCTCTTCCCAATTCAAGGGGAATACCGTGAGTTGGATGCCCATGCTAAGGCTGCTATGGCGGTCGGGATGCTGCCAGAACGCATTTTCATTCCTAAAAAGGGAACCAGCATGGCTTATGAGAATGGAGACTTTGTCCCAGCTGGAGCAGTTTCGGCAGGGGATGTCTTGATTGACGGGAATGCCATCGGTGATGTTGGAAATGTAGTTCTTCGTGACCGTAAGGTCTTGTCAGAGGACGGTATTTTCATCGTAGCAATTACCGTTAACCGTCGTGAGAAGAAAATTGTGGCCAAGGCTCGTGTTCATACGCGCGGATTTGTTTATCTCAAGAAGAGTCGCGATATTCTCCGTGAAAGTTCAGAATTGATTAACCAGACGGTAGAAGACTATCTTCAAGGAGATGACTTTGACTGGGCAGATCTTAAAGGGAAGGTTCGTGATAATCTGACCAAGTACCTCTTTGACCAAACCAAGCGTCGTCCAGCCATTCTACCAGTGGTCATGGAAGCAAAATAATCGTTGAAATAAACAGAGAGAAAGTCGAGTTTCGGCTTTTTCTTATAGAAAAATAGAGGAAAAATTATGGCAGTAATGAAAATCGAGTATTACTCACAAGTTTTGGATATGGAGTGGGGGGTGAATGTCCTCTACCCTGATGCCAATCGAGTGGAAAATCCAGATTGTAAAGATATTCCCGTCTTGTACCTCTTGCACGGGATGTCTGGCAATCATAATAGTTGGCTCAAGCGGACCAATGTAGAACGCTTGCTTCGGGGGACTAATCTCATCGTTGTTATGCCCAATACCAGCAACGGTTGGTATACCGATACCCAATATGGTTTTGACTACTACACGTCTCTAGCAGAGGAATTGCCAGAGGTTTTGAAACGCTTCTTCCCTAATATGACTAGCAAGCGTGAAAAGACCTTTATCGCTGGCCTCTCTATGGGAGGCTACGGCTGCTTTAAACTGGCTCTTGTTACAAATCGTTTCTCTCATGCGGCTAGCTTTTCGGGTGCCCTTAGCTTTGAAGATTTTTCGCCTGAAACTCAAGATTTGGGGACGCCGGCTTATTGGAGAGGTGTGTTTGGGGAGATTAAAGACTGGACAGCTAGTCCTTATTCTCTAGAAAGTCTGGCTAAAAAATCGGACAAAAAGACCAAGCTGTGGGCTTGGTGTGGCGAGCAGGATTTCTTGTATGAAGCCAATAATCTAGCGGTGAAAAATCTCAAAAAATTAGGTTTTGATGTGACCTATAGCCATAGCGCTGGAACTCACGAGTGGTATTATTGGGAAAAACAATTGGAAGTTTTTTTAACAACCCTACCAATTGATTTCAAATTAGAAGAGAGATTGACTTAGTTTGAACTTCAGCATAGGGGGAGTAGAACTAAAATAAAATATGTTTTCACTAGACTTTTCAAACGAAAGTAGTAGAATAGTAATAAAATACTGGAGGAAAGAGAGTAGGAAATGTACCGTTATCAAATTGGCATTCCCACATTAGAATATGATCAGTTTGTCAAAGACCATGAATTAGCCAATGTATTACAAAGTAGTGCTTGGGAAGAAGTGAAGTCTGACTGGGAACATGAGAAGTTTGGTGTCTACAGGGAAGAAAAATTACTGGCGACAGCTAGTATTTTGATAAGAACTCTTCCGCTAGGCTATAAAATGTTTTACATCCCAAGAGGGCCTATATTGGATTATGGGGATACGGAACTCTTGAGTTTTGTCATTCAGTCTATTAAGTCCTATGCTCGCAGTAAGAGAGCGGTTTTTGTGACTTTTGACCCAAGTATTTGCCTATCTCAAAGTTTAATCAATCAGGAAAAAACAGAATTTCCTGAAAATCTGGCTATTATTGACAGTTTGCAACAAATGGGAGTAAGGTGGTCAGGAAAAACAGAGGAAATGGGAGACACCATTCAACCTCGTATTCAGGCGAAAATATACAAGGAAAATTTTGAAGAAGATAAACTTTCCAAGTCAACAAAACAGGCTATTCGAACAGCACGGAATAAGGGGGTAGAGATTCAATTTGGTGGAACTGAATTATTGGAGTCTTTTTCCTTTTTGATGAAAAAAACCGAGAAGCGGAAAGAGATTCATTTGAGGAATGAAGCCTATTATAAAAAGTTATTAGATAATTTTAAGGACAAGGCCTATATCACCTTGGCAACCTTGGATGTTTCTAAACGTTCGCAAGAATTAGAAGAACAGTTAGCGAAAAACAGAGCCTTGGAAGAGACCTTTACTGAGTCGACTCGAACATCAAAAGTAGAAGCGCAGAAGAAGGAAAAAGAACGTTTGTTAGAGGAATTGACTTTCCTGCAGGAATATATGGATGCAGGTCAAGCAAGAGTTCCCTTAGCGGCTACCTTGACTTTAGAATTCGGACAAACTTCTGTCAATCTATACGCAGGAATGGATGAAGATTTTAAACGATATAAAGCCCCTATTTTGACTTGGTATGAGACAGCTCAATATTCCTTTGAACGTGGCATTTTATGGCAAAATTTAGGAGGCGTCGAGAATGCTTTAGATGGTGGACTCTATCGTTTTAAAGCTAATTTTAATCCAACGATTGAAGAATACTTGGGTGAATTTACAATACCCACTCATCCTCTCTATCCTCTGTTAAGACTTGCTCTTGATTTCCGTAAAACATTAAGAAAAAAACATAGAAAGTAAGTATATGGCACTAATTACACTCACGAAAGAAGAGTTTCAGGCTTATTCTGATCAGGTTTCTTCTCGTTCCTTTATGCAATCGGTCCAGATGGGGGACTTGTTAGAAAAAAGAGGGGCTCGAATTGTTTATCTTGCTTTGAAACAAGAAGGAGAGATTCAAGTTGTAGCTCTGGTTTATAGCTTGCCCATGCTGGGTGGTCTGCATATGGAGCTCAATTCGGGGCCGATTTATACCCAACAAGATGCTCTTCCAGTTTTTTATGCGGAGTTAAAAGAATATGCCAAGCAAAATGGTGTATTAGAGTTGCTTGTAAAACCTTATGAAACTTATCAAACTTTTGATAGTGAAGGTAATCCAATAGATGCTGAGAAAAAAAGTATCATTCAAGGTTTAACTGATTTAGGTTATCAATTTGATGGATTGACGACAGGGTATCCTAATGGAGAAGTCAGCTGGCATTACATCAAAGATTTGCAAGATTATGATGCTGCTTCCTTATTGAAATCCTTTAATAAAAATAGTATTCGCAACATTCAGTCGGCCTTTGATTTTAATATTCTTATTCGCAATGCAGAACGGGAAGAAATTCCAACGTTCAAAAAAATTATTGAAGAAACAGGTAAGAGACAAGGTTTTGAGGATAAGAATTTAGATTATTACTTTAAATTGTATGATATGTTTGGAGATAAGGCGGATTTTCTAATTGCTGAAGTCAATCCGCAACAGTCTATAGATGCTTTAAATGTGAAGATGGCTAGTCTTGACAAGGAGTCGAAACAATTTAACCAGCAATACCAAGCCTTGCAAAAGAAAAAAGATTTTCTAACTAGCTTGGATAGTGAGTCTGACAATGTTGCTCTAGCTTGTGCTTTAATAATCTACACAAATACAGAAGCGACATACTTGTTTGGGGGGTCGTACGCAGAGTACCAGAAGTTCTCAGCTCCATTTTTACTTCAATACCATGCGATGAAGCAGACAATGCAACGAAACATCCATCAATACAATTTCCTAGGTATTCAAGGGATTTTTGATGGTAGTGATGGTGTTTTGCGTTTCAAACAGAATTTTAATGGCTATATTGTACGCAAAGCAGGTACTTTCCGTTACCATCCATCGTCTTTAAAATACAAAGCTATTCAATTACTCAAAAAAATATTAGGACGTTAAGATGAAAAGGCCAGTATTTAGCTTTCTTTCAGCTTGTTTTAGTAAAATAGACTTTATTTGCTAGAAAGGTGGAGAGATATGCGCTGGATTTTTCGTTTGATAGGGGCTTTCTTTTCTTTTGTGTGGCGTTTGTTTTGGCGCCTGGTTTGGATAGTTGTGCTCTTATGTGCGCTTGCTTTCGGACTTCTCTGGTATCTGAACGGGGATTTTCAAGGAGCGCTGAAGCAAGTAGAGCGGTCAGTAAAAATTGGTCAACAAAGTATAAACCAATGGGAAAAAACAGGGCAACTGCCTAAGTTAAGCCAGACAGATAGCCACCAGTATTCTGAAGGAAGGTGGCCGCAGGCCTCTGCTCGTATTTACTTAGATCCCCAGATGGATTCACGCTTTCAAGAGGCTTATGTAGAAGCAATCCAGAGCTGGAATCAAACTGGTGCTTTTAACTTTGAAATTGTGACTGAGTCCAGCAAGGCGGATATCTTGGCTACGGAGATGAACGATGGAAGCACTCCTGTGGCAGGAGAGGCAGAAAGTCAGACCAATCTCTTGACGGGGCAATTCTTGTCTGTCACGGTGCGGTTGAATCATTATTATCTGTCCAATCCAAACTATGGCTATTCCTATGAGCGCATTGTCCATACAGCAGAACATGAGTTGGGTCATGCGATTGGCTTGGACCATACAGATGAAAAGTCTGTCATGCAACCTGCGGGTTCCTTTTATGGTATCCAGGAAGTGGATGTTGCAAACCTTCGAAAAATATATGAGACTAGTGAGTAGGGAACAATCTTTCCCTACTTTTTTGCTATAATGGAACTATGAATAACTTGATTAAATCAAAACTAGAGCTCCTGCCGACCAGCCCTGGTTGTTACATTCACAAGGATAAAAATGGCACTATTATCTATGTAGGAAAGGCTAAAAATCTGCGCAACCGCGTGAGGTCCTATTTCCGTGGAAGTCACGATACCAAAACAGAGGCCTTGGTGTCTGAAATTGTGGATTTTGAATTTATCGTTACGGAGTCCAACATTGAGGCACTTCTCCTAGAAATCAATCTGATCAAGGAAAATAAGCCTAAATACAATATCATGCTCAAGGATGATAAGTCTTATCCTTTCATCAAAATCACCAATGAACGCTATCCTCGCTTGATTATCACTCGTCAGGTCAAAAAGGACGGCGGTCTCTACTTTGGACCTTATCCAGATGTAGGGGCAGCCAATGAAATCAAGAGGCTGCTGGATCGGATTTTTCCTTTTCGAAAGTGTACCAATCCACCGTCTAAGGTCTGTTTTTACTACCATATCGGTCAATGTATGGCCCACACCATCTGTAAGAAGGATGAGGCCTACTTCAAGTCTATGGCTCAGGAGGTTTCTGATTTTCTGAAAGGGCAGGATGACAAAATCATTGATGATCTTAAGGGAAAAATGGCAGCGGCAGCCCAGACTATGGAATTTGAACGTGCAGCGGAATACCGTGACCTCATTCAGGCTATTGGAACGCTTCGAACCAAGCAACGGGTCATGGCTAAGGATCTCCAAAATCGGGATGTCTTTGGCTACTATGTGGACAAGGGATGGATGTGTGTTCAGGTTTTCTTTGTTCGTCAGGGCAAGCTTATTGAGCGCGATGTCAATCTTTTCCCTTATTATAATGATCCGGATGAGGATTTCTTGACCTATGTGGGACAATTCTATCAAGAAAAATCTCATCTAGTTCCCAATGAGGTGCTGATTCCGCAGGATATTGACGAAGAAGCTGTCAAGGCCTTGGTGGATTCCAAGATTCTCAAACCCCAGCGTGGAGAGAAAAAGCAACTGGTCAATTTGGCTATAAAGAATGCTCGAGTCAGCCTAGAGCAGAAGTTCAACCTGCTAGAGAAATCTGTCGAAAAAACACAGGGGGCTATTGAAAATCTAGGACGTTTGCTCCAAATTCCGACACCAGTCCGCATCGAATCCTTCGATAACTCCAACATCATGGGAACTAGCCCTGTTTCGGCTATGGTGGTCTTTGTCAACGGCAAACCAAGTAAGAAGGATTATCGTAAGTATAAAATCAAGACTGTAGTCGGGCCAGACGACTATGCTAGTATGCGAGAGGTCATTCGCAGACGCTATGGTCGAGTACAGCGTGACGGCTTGACTCCGCCAGATTTGATTGTCATTGATGGGGGACAAGGTCAAGTCAATATCGCCAAGCAGGTTATCCAAGAAGAGCTAGGTTTGGATATCCCAATTGCAGGTCTGCAAAAGAATGACAAGCACCAAACCCATGAATTGCTTTTTGGAGATCCACTTGAGGTGGTGGAGTTATCTCGTAATTCTCAGGAATTTTTCCTCCTCCAACGCATCCAAGATGAGGTGCATCGCTTTGCCATCACCTTCCACCGTCAACTACGCTCCATAAATTCTTTCTCATCTCAATTGGATGGGATTGAAGGTCTGGGACCTAAACGCAAGCAGAATCTTATGAAGCATTTCAAGTCTCTAACTAAAATCAAGGAAGCAAGTGTGGATGAGATTGTCGAAGTCGGTGTGCCTAGATCGGTTGCAGAGGCTGTGCAGAGGAAGTTGAACCCGCATGAAACAGAAACCTTGCCTCAAGCGGCAGAAGAAAGAGTAGATTACCAAACGGAAGGAAATCACAATGAAACATAAAATCGCAATTTTATCAGATATTCATGGAAATGCGACGGCTTTAGAAGCAGTGATTGCAGATGCTAAAAATCAAGGAGTCAGTGAATACTGGCTTCTAGGAGATATTTTTCTTCCTGGTCCAGGTGCAAATGACTTGGTGGCCCTGCTAAAGGACCTTCCTATCACAGCCAGTGTTCGAGGAAATTGGGATGATTGTATCCTTGAGGCCTTGGATGGTGAATACGGTTTGGAAGATCCACAAGAAATCCAGTCAATGCGAATGACTCAGTTTTTGATGGAGCGAATGGATCCTGCAACGATTGTCTGGCTACGAAGCTTGCCTTTGCTGGAAAAGAAAGAAGTTGAGGGGCTGCGCTTTTCTATCTCTCATAATTTACCTGACAAAAACTATGGTGGGGATCTACTGGTTGGGAATAATACAGATAAATTTGACCAACTGCTAGATGCGGAAACCGACGTGGCAGTCTATGGTCATGTCCACAAGCAGTTGCTTCGTTACGGCAGTCAAGGGCAACAAATCATCAATCCAGGGTCGATTGGCATGCCCTATTTTAATTGGGATGCGTTAAAAAATCACCGTGCCCAGTATGCCGTGATAGAAGTTGAAGATGGGGAATTGGTAAATATCCTATTTCGTAAAGTCGCTTATGATTACGAAGCTGAGTTGGAATTGGCCAAATCCAAGGGGCTTCCCTTTATCGAAATGTATGAAGAACTGCGTCGTGAAGATAACTATCAGGGACACAATCTGGAATTATTAGCAAGCTTAATAGAAAAGCATGGGTATGTAGAGGATGTGAAAGATTTCTTGGAGATTATAAAGTCAGAATATAAGATAGACTAGTTTCTTTAAGTAACTGAAAATTAATTGGAACTGGATGAGGGGATTCCTGATTTAAATGCTTTTCTTCATTTGGTTGCTTATCCTTGTTCCAGTTTATTTCTATGAAAAATCTCTGCAAGCTCTTTCAAAATATGGTAGAATGGAAGCAGTAGAATTAGAAAAGGAAATCGGTTATGAAATTTCTTGAATTAAATAAAAAACGTCATGCGACTAAGCATTTCACTGATAAGCCAGTTGATCCAAAAGATGTACGTACGGCTATCGAAATTGCAACCTTGGCACCAAGTGCCCACAACAGCCAGCCTTGGAAATTTGTAGTGGTGCGTGAGAAAAATGCCGAACTAGCAAAATTGGCTTACGGTTCAAACTTTGAACAGGTATCATCAGCACCTGTAACCATTGCCCTCTTTACAGATACGGACCTTGCCAAACGTGCCCGTAAAATTGCCCGAGTTGGTGGTGCTAACAATTTCTCAGAAGAACAACTACAATACTTCATGAAAAATTTGCCTGCTGAATTTGCACGTTACAATGAACAACAAGTCAGCGACTACCTAGCACTCAATGCAGGTTTAGTTGCCATGAACTTGATTCTCGCTCTTACAGACCAAGGAATTGGATCAAATATGATTCTTGGATTTGACAAATCAAAAGTCAACGAAGTTTTGGATATCGAAGACCGCTTCCGCCCAGAACTCTTGATTACAGTGGGTTACACAGACGAAAAATTGGAACCAAGCTACCGCTTGCCAGTGGATGAAATCATCGAGAAAAGATAGAAAGAAGAAAAAAATGACAGCAATTGATTTTACAGCAGAAGTAGAAAAACGCAAAGAAGACCTCTTGGCTGACTTGTTTAGCCTTTTGGAAATCAACTCAGAACGTGATGATAGCAAGGTTGATGCTGAGCATCCATTTGGGCCTGAGCCTGTCAAAGCCTTGGAAAAATTCCTTGAAATCGCAGACCGTGATGGCTATCCAACTAAGAATGTCGACAATTATGCAGGACACTTCGAGTTTGGTGATGGAGAAGAAGTTCTCGGTATCTTTGCCCACATGGATGTGGTTCCAGCTGGTAGTGGTTGGGACACAGACCCTTACACACCAACTATCAAAGATGGTCGCCTTTATGCGCGTGGTGCTTCGGATGACAAGGGGCCTACAACAGCTTGTTACTATGGTTTGAAAATCATCAAAGAATTGGGTCTTCCAACTTCTAAGAAAGTTCGCTTCATCGTTGGAACAGACGAAGAATCAGGCTGGGCAGACATGGACTACTACTTCGAGCATGTAGGACTTGCAAAACCAGACTTCGGTTTCTCTCCAGATGCTGAATTCCCTATCATCAATGGTGAAAAAGGTAACATCACTGAATACCTCCACTTTGCAGGTGAAAATACAGGTGTAGCCCGTCTTCACAGCTTTGCAGGTGGTTTGCGTGAAAACATGGTACCAGAATCAGCAACAGCTGTCGTTTCAGGTGATTTGGCTGACTTGCAAGCGAAACTAGATGCCTTTGTTGCAGAACACAAACTTAGAGGAGAACTCCAAGAAGAAAACGGTCAATACAAGGTGACGATCATTGGTAAATCAGCCCACGGTGCTATGCCAGCTTCAGGTGTCAATGGTGCGACTTACCTAGCCCTCTTCCTCAGCCAGTTTGACTTTGCTGGTCCAGCCAAAGACTACCTTGACATCGCTGGTAAGATTCTCTTGAACGATCATGAGGGTGAAAATCTCAAGATTGCTCATGTGGATGAAAAGATGGGTGCCCTTTCTATGAATGCCGGTGTCTTCCGCTTTGACGAAACAAGCGCTGATAATACCATTGCCCTCAACATCCGCTATCCAAAAGGAACAAGTCCAGAGCAAATCAAGTTAATCCTTGAAAACTTGCCAGTTGCTTCTGTTAGCCTTTCTGAGCACGGTCATACGCCTCACTATGTGCCAATGGAAGATCCACTTGTGCAAACCTTGTTGAATGTTTATGAAAAACAAACTGGACTTAAAGGTCACGAGCAAGTTATCGGTGGTGGAACCTTTGGTCGTTTGCTCGAACGCGGAGTTGCCTACGGTGCCATGTTCCCAGACTCAATTGACACCATGCACCAAGCCAATGAATTTATCGCCTTGGATGATCTCTTCCGAGCAGCAGCAATCTATGCCGAAGCTATTTACGAATTGATCAAATAAAACGATAGAAGTCTGAGATTGTATGCTTAGACTTCTTTTTGGAGGGAAAGTAGATGTCTCAAATTGAAAGAATCAAGCAGGCTATTATGTCAGATCCACAGAATGCCAGTTATACAGAGCGTGGCATTGAGCCTCTCTTTGCAGCGCCAAAGACTGCTCGCATCAATATCATCGGTCAAGCGCCTGGTTTTAAAACCCAAGAGGCAGGCCTTTATTGGAAGGACAAGAGTGGTGACCGCTTGCGGGACTGGCTAGGTGTGGATGAAGATACCTTTTACAATTCAGGATATTTTGCTGTTTTGCCTATGGATTTTTACTTTCCAGGACATGGCAAGTCAGGTGACCTGCCACCGAGAACTGGGTTTGCAGAAAAATGGCATCCACAGCTCTTGCAAGAATTACCCGATATCCAGTTGACCCTCTTGATTGGGCAATATGCCCAGGCCTACTATTTAAAGGAGAAAATCAGTGGCAAGGTAACAGAACGGGTAAAACATTACCAGAACTATCTGCCAGCCTATTTTCCACTAGTTCACCCCTCACCGCGAAATCAAATCTGGATGGCCAAAAATCCTTGGTTTGAGTCAGAAGTGGTGCCAGATTTGAAAAAAAGAATTAAAACTATTTTATAGTCAATGAAAATCAAAGAGCAAACTAGGAAGCTAGCCGCAGGCTGCTCAAAGTACAGCTTTGAGGTTGCAGATAGAACTGACGAAGTCAGCTCAAAACACTGTTTTGAGGTTGTGGATAGAACTGACGAAGTCAGCTCAAAGCACTGCTTTGAGGTTGTGGATAGAACTGACGAAGTCAGTAACCATACCTACGGTAAGGCGACGCTGACGTGGTTTGAAGAGATTTTCGAAGAGTATTAGGAGAAAAAGAATGAAAGAAATTTCCTTTGACGCATTTTACCAGCTTTACCAAAACGACCAACTTTCTCTAGTGGACGTGAGAGAAATGGATGAGTTTGAAACTCTTCATTTAGAAGGTGCTCAGAATTTTCCTCTCAGTCAATTAGCTGATACCTTTGATCAGTTGGACAAGGACCAGTTACATTATGTTATTTGTAAATCTGGAATGAGATCGGCGCGTGCTTGCCAATTCTTATCAGAACAAGGTTATGAGGTTATCGATGTCCAAGGTGGCATGATGTCCTTTGAAGAACTTTAAAAATTTGCATTTCTCCTACTTGGTGTGGACTGGGTAGGAGAATGTTATTTTTAGACAATTCTCATTTTTGAGAATCTTGAAAACATTCAATATTTACTTCGTGATACTTTTTTCATACTCCTAATCATGGTATACTAAGTCAGTATTTTATAAATATGAAGGAGATTTTCATGGCTAAAAAAGGTGCCCTAACAGGTTTGCTCCTGTTTGGAATATTTTTTGGTGCGGGGAACTTGATTTTTCCGCCTTCTCTGGGTGCTCTATCTGGAGAACATTTTCTTCCTGCCATCGCAGGTTTTGTCTTTTCAGGTGTCGGTATCGCCGTCTTGACTCTTATTATTGGAACGCTAAATCCTAAAGGATATATTTACGAGATTTCAACAAAGATAGCGCCTTGGTTTGCGACTCTTTACCTCTCAGTTCTTTACTTGTCAATCGGTCCATTCTTTGCTATTCCACGTACAGCTACAACAGCTTACGAAGTAGGGATTAGCCCCCTTTTGTCGGATGCAAATAAAGGTCTTGGTTTGATTGTCTTTACGGTTCTGTATTTTGCGACAGCCTATTTGATTTCACTTAATCCATCAAAAATCTTGGATCGTATCGGCCGTATTTTAACGCCAGTCTTTGCGATTTTGATTGTTATCTTAGTTGTTTTAGGAGCTTTCAAATACGGTGGAACAAGTCCTCAAGCTGCTTCAGCTGCTTATCAAGCTTCTGCCTTTGGGACAGGTTTCCTAGAAGGTTATAATACCTTGGATGCCCTTGCCTCAGTTGCCTTTAGTGTAATCGCAGTCCAAACCTTGAAACAACTTGGATTTTCAAGTAAGAAAGAATACATTTCAACTATTTGGGTGGTTGGTATCGTTGTTGCCCTTGCTTTCAGCGCGCTTTACATCGGTTTAGGCTTCCTTGGGAATCATTTCCCAGTACCAGCTGAAGCGATGAAGGGTGGAACACCAGGTGTTTACATCTTGTCACAAGCCACTCAAGAAATCTTTGGCTCAACAGCTCAACTCTTCCTTGCAGCTATGGTTACCGTAACCTGCTTCACAACAACAGTTGGTCTGATTGTGTCAACAGCTGAGTTCTTTAATGAACGCTTCCCACAAATCAGCTACAAGGTTTATGCGACAGCCTTTACCTTGATTGGATTTGCTATTGCCAATTTGGGGCTTGATGCGATTATCAAGTACTCAATCCCTGTACTGGTTATTTTGTACCCAATCACCATTGCCATCGTTATGATTGTCATTGTCAACAAATTTGTGGCTCTTTCAAAACCGGGTATGCAGTTGACAATTGCTGTGGTTACAGCTATTGCCATTGCAAGCGTATTAGGAAGCTCATTTAAGGTTGAGTTTCTTGCAAATCTTGTCAACGCTCTTCCTTTTGCTAAGGCATCTCTCCCATGGTTGGTACCAGCTATCGTTGGAATCTTGCTCTCACTGGTTCTACCAAACAAGCAAGAAAGCGATGTTTTTGAAATGGAATAATCATTGAAATCACTTTTGTAGCCAAGTCTACAGGAGTGATTTTCTTTTTTTATCCGATGATAAATGTGTTATAATAGGTAGCAAAAGAGGTGAAGAAATGAATCAAACAGTAGAATATATCAAAGAACTAACAGCCATCGCATCGCCAACAGGCTTCACTCGTGAGATTTCGGACTATTTAGTCAAGACTCTAGAAAATTTTGGTTACCAGCCAGTTCGTACAACCAAGGGCGGTGTCAATGTGACTATCAAAGGTCAACATGATGAAGAGCATCGCTATGTGACTGCCCATGTGGATACGCTGGGGGCCATTGTCCGTGCTGTCAAACCAGACGGCCGTCTCAAATTGGATCGTATCGGTGGTTTCCCTTGGAACATGATTGAAGGAGAAAACTGTACCGTTTATGTGGCTAGTACAGGTCAAAAAGTATCAGGAACCATCCTTATCCACCAAACTTCTTGCCATGTTTATAAGGATGCAGGAACTGCAGAACGCACGCAAGACAATATGGAAGTGCGTTTGGACGCCAAAGTAACTAGTGAAAAAGAAACTCGTGCTCTTGGCATTGAGGTCGGTGATTTTATCAGTTTTGACCCACGAACTGTCGTGACAGAGACAGGTTTTATCAAGTCTCGTCATTTGGACGATAAGGTCAGTGCGGCGATTTTGCTTAATCTGCTTCGTATTTATATGGAAGAGAAGATTGAGTTGCCCGTAACAACCCATTTTGCTTTTTCAGTCTTTGAAGAAGTGGGACACGGTGCAAACTCTAGCATTCCTGCTCAAGTAGTTGAATATCTGGCTGTGGACATGGGAGCCATGGGCGATGACCAGCAGACAGATGAGTACACAGTATCTATCTGTGTCAAGGATGCTTCAGGCCCTTATCACTATGACTTCCGTCAACACTTAGTTGCCTTGGCTAAAGAGCAAGATATTCCATTTAAGTTGGATATCTATCCATTTTATGGATCGGACGCTTCAGCGGCCATGTCCGCAGGGGCAGAGGTCAAACACGCCCTCCTTGGCGCGGGTATCGAGTCTAGTCATTCTTATGAGCGTACTCATATTGATTCAGTTGTCGCGACGGAGCGTATGGTTGATGCCTATCTTAAGAGTGAGTTGGTGGAGTAAAGGGGCGATAAAGTATTATGAATGAAATATTGAAACAATTAGCAACGCCTGCTATAATAACGGGGCTAATTTCGAGTTTGTATGCTTATTTCCAAAAGAGAAAAGAAGAATATCATAAGTATGTGTATGAAAATAAACAAGAAAACTTTAAAGAACTAGTTGTTTATGTCGATGAACTAGTAGATAAAGGAATTACTAATCCAGATTTAGAAAAACTACTTTTTAAAATTTCTCAAAAAATTAACCCGTACGGACGAGAAATAAAAACTTTTGGAAAATATCAGTGGATAGAAGATGATGGATACGTGTGGTATCAAATAGAAATGATAGAGAAAAAACTTGCTTCTAAAATACTTCAAATAGAAGATTTAAAAGAACTGGCTCATCGGATACAAATTTCTAAACGATTACTAAATATAAAAGTAGAACAAAATATTTCGCCTATAAATTCAGTTAAAATATGGTTTTATTTATTTCAGTATGGGATGTTATTACTTCAGATGTTTCTCATTTACTTTGGATATAATAGTTTCATCGAACAACCTACTGAACTCTCTTTGTTATTGGCTTATTGGTTGATTGTTGTGGTAATTTTAATTTTTTTACTCCCAGAATTGAGTGTTAATGAAAGCGATCATAGAAAATCTGAAATAGGCATTACAGTGCTCATTTTCTCTATTGTCGCAGTTGATGCTATAACAGCGTATTATTCGTTTAAATCGTATAATAATGTTTTTATTGCCCCTCTTGTTGGAATAGTTTCACTTTGTCTAATTGTTGGTGTATTAATTTTAAAAGCCATCATTTTCGGGGCAAGTGAAATTGGTAAAGTATCTACAATCTATATCGAAGAATATAGAAAACTACAGGAACCTAAGTTAAGTAAGAGACGCTTTATAGATAATTTTACAGTTATTCCATTTTTTAATAAGATTCAGAAATTATTTCACAAAGATAAGAGGGAGGGGAATGATGATCCATAAACACGGACTCTTTGACCTTAATCATACCCTTATCGATTTTGAAACAGTGGATATCCAAGGGGTAAATCAAGGAGGGATTGACAGTGAGTGATTTAATCCCTATATATTTGAGAATGCAAGTATAACTAATCCAGAGCTGTCAGGCTCAAGATATTTTGAACTTATTATAGTTGAGAGGAGAGACTCATGTGCCTGATTTGCCAGAGAATTGACCTCATCAAGAAGGAAGAAAATCCTTACTTTGTCAAAGAGTTGGAAACAGGCTATCTTGTGATTGGAGACCACCAGTATTTTGCAGGATATAGTCTTTTTCTAGCTAAGGAACACGTTACCGAATTGCACCATTTGAAAAAGGAAACAAGACTCCGTTTTCTCGAAGAAATGAGTCTAGTCCAAGAGGCAGTTGCTAAGGTCTTTGCTGCTGAGAAAATGAATATCGAACTGCTAGGAAATGGCGATGCCCATCTTCATTGGCACCTTTTCCCTAGACGAAGAGGTGATATGAATGGTCACGGTCTCAATGGACGTGGTCCAGTCTGGTGGGTTCCCTTTGAAGAAATGACAGCAGAAACCTGCCAAGCAAAACCGGAAGAGATTAAAAGATTAGTCGAATGTTTATCGTTAGAAGTAGATAAACTATTAGAAATAAAGGAGTAGAAATGAAAAAAAGATACCTTATCTTGACAGCCTTGCTAGCCTTGAGTCTAGCAGCTTGTTCACAAGAAAAAGCAAAAAATGAAGATGGAGAAACTAAGACAGAACAGACAGCCAAAGCTGATGGGACAGTCGGCAGTAAATCTCAAGGAGCTGCCCAGAAAAAAGCAGAAGTGGTTAACAAAGGAGACTATTACAGCATTCAAGGGAAATACGATGAAATCATCGTAGCCAACAAACACTATCCATTGTCTAAAGACTACAATCCAGGGGAAAATCCCACAGCCAAGGCTGAGTTACTCAAACTCATCAAAGCGATGCAAGAGGCAGGTTTCTCAATCAGTGACCATTACAGTGGCTTTAGAAGTTATGAGACTCAGACCAAGCTCTATCAAGATTATGTCAATCAAGACGGGAAAGTAGCAGCTGACCGTTACTCTGCCCGTCCTGGCTATAGCGAACACCAGACAGGCTTGGCCTTTGATGTGATTGGGACTGATGGTGATTTGGTGACAGAAGAAAAAGCAGCCCAATGGCTTTTGGACCATGCGGCTGATTATGGCTTTGTTGTCCGTTATCTCAAAGGCAAGGAAAAGGAAACAGGCTATATGGCTGAGGAATGGCACCTGCGTTATGTAGGAAAAGAAGCTAAAGAAATTGCTGAGAGTGGTCTCAGTTTGGAAGAGTATTACGGCTTTGAAGGCGGAGATTACGTCGATTAATACTCTTCGAAAATCTCTTCAAACCACGTCAGCGTCTCCTTACCGTAGATATATGTAACTGACTTCGTCAGTCTTATCTACAACCTCAAAGCAGTGCTTTGAGCAACCTGCGGCTAGCTTCCTAGTTTGCTCTTTGATTTTCATTGAGTATAAAAATAAACTTTTCTCTTGCAATTCCAGATAAATAGTGTATAATAGATGGGTATGTGAAAAGCATACTTGTGGGAGGTAAAAATCTCTAATTACCGCCAAAACCACAAAGGAGGATTTAAAAATGGCTAAAAAAGTCGAAAAACTTGTAAAATTGCAAATCCCTGCTGGTAAAGCTACACCAGCTCCACCGGTTGGACCTGCTCTTGGTCAAGCTGGTATCAACATCATGGGATTCACAAAAGAGTTCAACGCTCGTACAGCTGACCAAGCTGGTATGATTATTCCAGTTGTTATCTCAGTTTACGAAGATAAATCATTTACTTTCATCACTAAAACACCACCAGCTGCTGTTCTTTTGAAAAAAGCTGCAGGTGTTGAAAAAGGATCAGGTACACCTAACAAAACTAAAGTTGCTACAGTTACTCGTGCGCAAGTACAAGAAATTGCAGAAACTAAGATGCCAGATTTGAACGCAGCAAACGTAGAGTCTGCAATGCGTATGATCGAAGGTACTGCTCGTTCTATGGGATTCACTGTTGTTGACTAATCAATAACACCCCCAATATAACCCGCAAGACTTCATCATTTCGAGAAGTGACGTGGGAGATGAAAATCGATTGAACCACTTACAAGGAGAATAGAAAATGGCTAAAAAAAGCAAACAACTTCGTGCTGCTCTTGAGAAAATCGACAGCACAAAAGCATACAGCGTAGAAGAAGCTGTAGCACTTGCAAAAGAAACTAACTTTGCAAAATTTGACGCAACTGTAGAAGTTGCTTACAACTTGAACATCGACGTTAAAAAAGCTGACCAACAAATCCGTGGAGCAATGGTATTGCCAAACGGTACTGGTAAAACTTCACGCGTTCTTGTTTTTGCACGTGGTGCAAAAGCTGAAGAAGCAAAAGCTGCTGGTGCAGACTTTGTTGGTGAAGATGACCTTGTTGCTAAAATCAACGACGGTTGGTTGGACTTCGACGTAGTTATCGCTACACCTGATATGATGGCTCTTGTTGGACGTCTTGGACGTGTCCTTGGACCACGTAACTTGATGCCAAACCCTAAAACTGGTACTGTAACTATGGATGTTGCTAAAGCAGTTGAAGAGTCTAAAGGTGGTAAAATCACTTACCGTGCTGACCGTGCAGGTAACGTTCAAGCAATCATCGGTAAAGTATCATTTGAAGCTGAAAAATTGGTTGAAAACTTCAAAGCTTTCAACGAAACAATCCAAAAAGCAAAACCAGCTACAGCTAAAGGAACTTACGTAACAAACTTGACTATCACAACTACTCAAGGTGTTGGTATCAAAGTTGACGTAAACTCACTTTAATCAGTAGTTTATATCAGAGAACGAGTACGAAAGTGCTCGTTTTTTTGGATACGACGGGCATGTCGTTCATCTGGATTTGTAATACTCTTCAAATCACGTTAGCTTTGCCTTGCCGTACTCAAGTACAGTATGCAGCTAGCTTCCTAGTTTGCTCTTTGATTTCCATTGAGTATTATTTGTGGGTACCATTTACTAGTGAAGCTGTTAGTGATTCTCAAGTTTGACGCTGGAAATAAGAATCGGCAGAGGAAGGGATAGCGAAATCGTAGCTCTACGAACAGAAAGGTGGAGGTTCGTATAGCGGATGAAGATGAGAGCAATTCCAAAGTACAAAAATAGTCGTAACCTGAATGTGTAAATGATGGGATGAGTTGAATTCGAACTAGAGAGGTAATAATAAATTTATGCTATAGTCATGGTGGTTTGTATGCTTTTGATTCTAGTTTATCAAATAATAGATTAGAATTGTCAGATAATATCATTTTATGTTATAATGAAGAAAAAAACAGAGGTGTTCAAATGTCAGAAGCAGGTCATAAGTTTTTAGCAAAACTGGGGAAAAAACGCTTACGCCCAGGTGGAAAACGTGCCACAGATTGGTTAATTGCGGAAGGAGAATTTTCAAAAGAAAAGAGAATACTAGAGGTTGCGTGTAATAGGGGAACTACAGCAATTGAGTTGGCACAGCGTTTTGGTTGTAAGATAACTGCTGTTGATATGGATGGTCAAGCTTTAGAAGTGGCAAAAAAATCTGCTGAAAAGGCAGGTGTTGCTCATTTAATCAGTTTTGAAAGAGCCAATGCAATGAAACTTCCTTATGAAGATGCTAGTTTTGATATTGTTATAAATGAAGCTATGCTGACTATGCAAGCCGATCAAGCTAAGAAAAAATGTGTAATGGAATATCTAAGGGTTTTAAAACTTGAAGGTCTTCTTTTGACACATGATGTGCTTCTTAAGGAAGCTAAAGAGTCTGTCAGGCAGGAATTGTCGCAAGCAATTCATGTAAATGTAGGTCCTTTAACCCAAGATGGTTGGGAACAGGTGATGATAGAATCAGGTTATTGTGATGTGAAAGTATTGACTGGTGAAATGACATTAATGAAATTATCAGGTATGATTTATGACGAAGGTTGGCTAGGAACTTTGAAAATTTGTGTAAATGCTTGTAAAAAGGAGAATAGAAAGCAGTTTTTAACTATGTATAAAATGTTTGATAAGAATAAAAAGAACTTGGGCTTTATTGCTATGGCTAGTCATAAAAGATCAAATCCTTAGATAATCATTGAAGTTAACTTTTCCTTTTTTCTTTCTTGAAAAATATGCTATAATAGAGAGTAAAAAACTTTGAAAGAAAGAAAAAGATGAATTTAAAAGATTACATTGCAACAATTGAAAATTATCCAAAGGAAGGCATCACCTTCCGTGATATCAGTCCTTTGATGGCTGATGGAAATGCTTATAGCTACGCTGTTCGTGAAATTGTTCAGTATGCTACTGACAAGAAAATTGATATGATCGTAGGGCCTGAGGCTCGTGGATTTATCGTGGGCTGTCCAGTTGCCTTTGAGTTGGGAATTGGCTTTGCACCTGTTCGTAAGCCAGGAAAATTGCCACGCGAAGTCATTTCTGCTGACTATGAAAAAGAGTACGGTGTCGATACCTTGACTATGCATGCGGATGCCATCAAGCCAGGTCAACGTGTTCTTATCGTAGATGACCTCTTGGCAACAGGTGGAACTGTTAAGGCAACTATCGAAATGATTGAAAAACTTGGCGGTGTTGTAGCAGGTTGTGCCTTTCTTGTTGAATTGGATGAATTGAACGGCCGTGAAAAAATCGGTGACTACGATTACAAAGTTTTGATGCATTATTAATGAAAAACAGTCCCTAGGGCTGTTTTCTCTACATTGGGATATAAAAATAGACTATAGCTAGTTAGAGAAAAACTATAATTGAAAACTATATCTTCTTACAGTATAATAAAAGGAACAAGTGTTTGCATTTTAACTCTAAACACAAGCAATGATTCCTGAAAGAATACAGTTAGGAGAGGGTTATGCCGATTCGAATTGATAAAAAATTACCAGCTGTTGAGATTTTACGGACAGAGAATATCTTTGTCATGGATGATCAACGTGCTGCCCACCAAGATATCCGCCCTTTGAAGATTTTAATTTTAAATCTCATGCCACAGAAAATGGTCACAGAAACCCAGTTGTTGCGCCATTTGGCCAATACACCCCTGCAACTGGATATTGATTTTCTCTATATGGAGAGCCACCGTTCTAAGACAACTCGTTCAGAGCACATGGAGACCTTTTATAAAACTTTTCCTGAAGTCAAGGATGAGTATTTTGATGGCATGATTATCACGGGTGCTCCAGTTGAGCATTTACCATTTGAGGAAGTGGATTATTGGGAAGAATTTAGCCAGGTGCTTGAGTGGTCTAAGACCCATGTCTATTCGACCCTTCATATCTGTTGGGGTGCTCAGGCTGGTCTTTATCTGCGTTATGGAGTGGAAAAATACCAGATGGACAGTAAGCTATCAGGTATTTATCCTCAGGACACCCTAAAAGAGGGTCACCTTCTCTTTAGAGGTTTTGACGATAGTTACGTAGCTCCTCATTCTCGGCACACGGAGATTTCTAAGGAAGAGATTCTGAATAAGACCAATCTCGAGATTTTGTCAGAAGGTCCTCAGGTTGGGGTTTCGATTTTGGCTAGTCGTGATTTACGAGAAATTTATAGTTTTGGGCATTTGGAATATGACCGTGATACCTTGGCAAAAGAGTATTTTAGGGATCGTGACGCAGGTTTAGCTCCTCATATTCCAGAAAATTACTTTAAGGATGATGATGTTAATCAGACGCCTTGTCTTTGTTGGTCTTCATCGGCAGCCCTCTTTTTCAGTAACTGGGTGAACTATGCGGTCTATCAGGAGACGCCTTTTGACTGGAGAAAAATAGAAGATGATGCATCCGCATTTGGGTATTTATAAGAGGAATTATGACATATTTAGACGCTTTTAAATCAGGGAACTTGGTTTTACCGAGTGCCCTGCTCTTGCATTTTAAGGAACTCTTTCCTTCTAGCGATGATTTTCTAGTCTGGCAATTTTTCTATTTGCAAAATACGACAGGCTTAGAAGAAATGTCACCAAGCCAGATTGCTGAAAGGATTGGCAAGGAAATTTCGGATGTCAACCAGTCTATCTCTAATCTGACGGAGAGGGGACTGCTTCAGTACCGTACTATCGAATTAAATGGTGAAATCGAATTGCTTTTTGATGCTAGTTTGGCTTTGGAACGTTTGGATGATTTGCTTGGAGTCGCTCATTCGAGTTCAGACCAGTTGACACCTCAAAATCAGCTCAAGGATTTGGTAGAAACCTTCCAGCAGGAATTGGGACGTTTGTTGACACCTTTTGAGATTGAGGATTTGACCAAGACACTAAAGGAAGATGGGACCAGTGCTGACTTGATTAAGGAAGCTCTTCGTGAAGCTGTTTTGAATGGAAAAGCAAACTGGAAGTACATCCAGGCCATTTTGAGAAACTGGCGCCATGAAGGCATCAAAAGTGTGGCCCAAATAGAGGCCAAGCGGGCAGAAAGAGAAGCCAGCAATCCTCAGTTGACACAGGTATCTGCAGATTTCAGAAATGCTATGGATCTTTGGAAGGATTAATCCATGTAAGCAGGCTTGAAATCCGAGTAAGATTTGCAAGCTGTGTTTAATTGTGATAAAATAAATAGAAAATAAATTGAAAAAAGAGGTATGTGAAATGTCACGTAAACCATTTATCGCTGGTAACTGGAAAATGAACAAAAATCCAGAAGAAGCTAAAGCATTTGTTGAAGCAGTTGCATCAAAACTTCCTTCATCAGATCTTGTTGAAGCAGGTATCGCTGCTCCAGCTCTTGATTTGACAACTGTTCTTGCTGCTGCAAAAGGTTCAAACCTTAAAGTTGCTGCTCAAAACTGCTATTTTGAAAATGCAGGTGCTTTCACTGGTGAAACTAGCCCACAAGTTTTGAAAGAAATCGGTACTGACTACGTTGTTATCGGTCACTCAGAACGCCGTGACTACTTCCATGAAACTGACGAAGATATCAACAAAAAAGCAAAAGCAATCTTTGCAAACGGTATGCTTCCAATTATCTGTTGTGGTGAGTCACTTGAAACTTACGAAGCTGGTAAAGCTGCTGAATTCGTAGGTGCTCAAGTATCTGCTGCATTGGCTGGATTGACTGCTGAACAAGTTGCTGCCTCAGTTATCGCTTACGAGCCAATCTGGGCTATCGGTACTGGTAAATCAGCTTCACAAGACGATGCACAAAAAATGTGTAAAGTTGTTCGTGACGTTGTAGCTGCTGACTTTGGTCAAGAAGTGGCAGACAAAGTTCGTGTTCAATACGGTGGTTCTGTTAAACCTGAGAACGTTGCTTCATACATGGCTTGTCCAGACGTTGACGGTGCCCTTGTAGGTGGTGCGTCACTTGAAGCTGAAAGCTTCTTGGCTTTGCTTGACTTTGTAAAATAATCAGTAAGTAGCAAAAGCTAGGTGGAACAGCATTCAGGTGCCTGTTCCATTTTTTATAGGAGAGGAAAGATTGAAAACAAAATTTGTATGTATAGGGCTAGCAAGTCTTTGCTTACTTGGCGCAAGAGTTTCAGGAATTGCGGCAGATGAAACAAGTGGAAGCACAGTTTCAGAAAAATCTAGTTTATCAACAGGAACTTCATCAACTAGTAGCAATGAACAGAGAAACAGTGTCTCTGCCCACTGGGATGGGGATTATTATGTAAAGGCTGATGGTTCTAAAGCTCAAAGTGAATGGATTTTTGACAACTACTATAAGGCTTGGTTTTATATTAAATCAGATGGTCGTTACGCGCAGAATGAATGGCATGGAAATTACTACCTGAAATCAGGTGGATATATGGCCCAAAACGAGTGGATCTATGACAGTAATTACAAGAGTTGGTTTTATCTCAAGTCAGATGGGGCCTATGCTCATCAAGAATGGCAATTGATTGGAAATAAGTGGTATTACTTCAAGGAGTGGGGTTACATGGCTAAAAGCCAATGGCAAGGAAGTTATTTCTTGAATGGTCAAGGTGCCATGATGCAAAATGAATGGCTTTATGATCCGGCTTATTCTGCTTATTTTTATCTAAAATCCGATGGAACTTATGCCAACCAAGAGTGGCAAAAAGTGGGCGGCAAATGGTACTATTTCAAGAAGTGGGGCTATATGGCGCGGAATGAGTGGCAAGGCAACTACTATTTGACTGGAAGTGGTGCCATGGCGACTGATGAAGTGATTATGGATGGTGCTCGCTATATCTTTGCGGCTTCTGGTGAGCTCAAAGAAAAGAAAGATTTGAATGTCGGCTGGGTTCACAGAGATGGTAAACGCTATTTCTTTAATAATAGAGAAGAGCAAGTGGGAACCGAACATGCTAAGAAAGTTATTGATATTAGTGAGCACAATGGTCGTATCAATGATTGGAAAAAGGTTATTGATGAGAACGAGGTGGATGGTGTCATTGTTCGTCTAGGTTATAGCGGTAAAGAAGACAAGGAATTGGCGCATAACATTAAGGAGTTAAACCGTCTGGGAATTCCTTATGGTGTCTATCTCTATACTTATGCTGAAAATGAGACTGATGCTGAGAATGATGCTGAACAGACCATTGAACTTCTGAAGAAATACAATATGAACCTGTCTTATCCTATCTACTATGATGTTGAGAACTGGGAGTATGTGAATAAAAGTAAGCGTGCTCCGAGTGATACAGGTACTTGGGTTAAGATTATTAACAAGTACATGGAGACGATGAAGCAGGCGGGCTATCAAAATGTGTATGTCTATAGCTATCGTAGTTTATTACAGACGCGTTTAAAACACCCAGATATTTTAAAACATGTAAACTGGGTAGCAGCCTATACGAATGCTTTAGAATGGGAAAATCCTCATTACTCAGGAGAAAAGGGTTGGCAATATACCTCTTCTGAATACATGAAAGGAATCCAAGGGCGTGTGGATGTCAGCGTTTGGTATTAAGATATAAGTTTGAAAAAGGAGTGTGCAAGAAAATTGCATCCTCTTTTTCTTTATTTTGTCGCAGTTAAGAGATGTGTAAGGGGACTGTGTTTTATTCTAAAGAATTCTTAAATTATCAGTCTATTGCAACTTTTCTCATGTGGGTCATTTGGCTTGCAATTGTCTTTCCTTAGTAGTATACTAAGGTAGTAATCATTAAGAAGTGGTTACATAAAAATAATGAATGAGGTAAAAACAATGGTAGAATTGAAAAAAGAAGCAGTAAAAGATGTAACATCATTGACAAAAGCAGCGCCAGTAGCATTGGCAAAAACAAAGGAAGTCTTGAATCAAGCTGTTGCTGATTTGTACGTAGCTCATGTGGCTTTGCACCAAGTACACTGGTATATGCGTGGTCGTGGTTTCCTTGTATGGCATCCAAAAATGGATGAGTATATGGAAGCTCTTGACGGTCAATTGGATGAAATCAGCGAACGCTTGATCACACTTGGTGGAAGCCCATTCTCTACATTGACAGAATTCCTTCAAAACAGTGAAATCGAAGAAGAAGCTGGTGAATACCGCAATGTTGAAGAAAGCTTGGAACGTGTTCTTGCTATCTACCGTTACTTGTCAGAACTTTTCCAAAAAGGTTTGGATGCCACTGATGAAGAAGGTGACGATGTGACAAACGGTATCTTTGCAGATGCTAAAACTGAAACGGATAAAACAATCTGGATGCTTGCAGCAGAACTTGGACAAGCACCTGGTTTGTAAGAAACAAGGTAACATAGATAAATCTGTAGGAAATTTCTTACAGATTTTTTCTATTTTGTAAGCTATTCCAAACCAGTCTTTTTTTGAGTTTTTTGATAAAATAGTACTATCAGTAAAAAGGATGGAAGCATGACTAAGAAAATCGTAGCTATTTGGGCCCAGGATGAAGAGGGTGTGATTGGTAAGGACAATCGTCTGCCTTGGCATTTGCCAGCAGAACTGCAACATTTCAAGGAAACAACTCTGAATCATGCTATCTTGATGGGGCGCGTGACCTTTGATGGGATGGGGCGTCGCTTGCTTCCAAAACGTGAGACCTTGATTTTGACACGTAACCTAGAAGAAAAGATAGATGGGGTTGCTACTTTTCACGATGTCCAGTCTGTCTTGGACTGGTATCAGGGTCAAGAAAAGAATCTCTACATTATCGGTGGGAAGCAGATTTTTCAGGCTTTTGAGTCCTATTTGGATGAAGTGATTGTGACTCACATTCATGCTCGGGTGGAGGGAGATACCTATTTTCCTGAGGAGTTTGACTTATCTCTTTTTGAGACAGTTTCAAGCAAATCCTATACCAAAGATGAGAAAAATCCTTATGATTTTACCATCCAATACCGCAAGAGAAAGGAAGTCTAATGGAACGGAGTTTATTTGGTTTATTCACGGCTTTTCTGTGTTTCATCTGCCTTCTGGCAGGAGCACAGGCTTTTCGTAAAAAGCGTTACGGGCTTTCTATCCTCCTTTGGTTAAATGCCTTTACTAATTTGGTCAATAGTGTCCATGCCTTTTACATGACCTTATTTTAGATAGAATGACAGTATAGAATAGAACGGAAGGAAATCATGCCTACAACTAGGAAAAATGATATGATGGTTTATTGCTCATTTTGTGGCAAAAGCCAAGAAGAAGTACAAAAAATAATCGCTGGCAACAATGCTTTTATCTGTAATGAATGTGTGGAGTTGGCCCAGGAAATCATTCGAGAGGAGTTGGCTGAGGAAGTTTTAGCAGACTTGTCTGAGGTACCAAAACCAATCGAACTTCTCCATATCTTGAACCACTATGTAATCGGTCAAGATCGTGCCAAACGTGCTTTAGCAGTAGCAGTATACAACCACTACAAACGCATCAATTTCCACGATACGCGTGAAGAGTCAGAAGATGTGGATTTGCAGAAGTCAAACATCTTGATGATTGGCCCAACTGGTTCAGGGAAAACATTCCTTGCCCAGACCTTGGCTAAGAGTTTGAACGTGCCTTTTGCGATTGCAGATGCGACAGCTCTGACGGAGGCTGGTTATGTGGGTGAGGACGTAGAAAATATCCTCCTAAAACTCCTGCAGGCTGCTGACTTTAACATTGAACGTGCAGAGCGTGGGATTATCTACGTGGATGAAATTGACAAGATTGCCAAGAAGAGTGAGAACGTTTCTATCACACGTGACGTTTCTGGTGAAGGGGTGCAACAAGCCCTTCTCAAGATTATCGAGGGAACTGTTGCCAGCGTACCGCCTCAAGGTGGACGCAAGCATCCGCAACAAGAGATGATTCAAGTGGATACTAAAAATATCCTCTTTATCGTGGGTGGTGCATTTGATGGCATCGAAGAAATTGTCAAACAACGTCTGGGTGAAAAAGTCATTGGATTTGGTCAAAACAACAAGGCGATTGACGAAAATAGCTCCTACATGCAAGAAATCATCGCAGAAGATATTCAAAAATTTGGTATTATCCCTGAGTTGATTGGACGCTTGCCTGTTTTTGCAGCTCTTGAGCAATTGACTGTTGATGACCTGGTTCGCATCTTGAAAGAGCCAAGAAATGCCTTGGTCAAACAATACCAAACCTTGTTATCTTATGATGATGTCGAGTTGGAATTTGACGACGAAGCCCTACAAGAGATTGCTAATAAAGCCATCGAACGAAAGACAGGGGCGCGTGGACTTCGCTCGATTATCGAAGAAACCATGCTAGATGTCATGTTTGAAGTACCGAGTCAGGAAAATGTGAAATTGGTCCGCATCACTAAAGAAGCTGTCGATGGAACGGATAAACCAATCCTAGAAACAGCCTAGAGGTGACTATGGAACTTAATACACATAATGCTGAAATCTTGCTCAGTGCGGCTAACAAGTCCCACTATCCGCAGGATGAACTACCAGAGATTGCCCTAGCAGGGCGTTCCAATGTTGGCAAGTCTAGCTTTATCAACACCATGCTGAATCGTAAGAATCTAGCTCGTACATCGGGGAAACCTGGTAAAACTCAGCTTCTTAACTTCTTTAACATTGATGACAAGATGCGCTTTGTGGATGTGCCTGGTTATGGCTATGCCCGTGTTTCTAAAAAGGAACGTGAAAAGTGGGGGCGCATGATAGAGGAGTACTTAACGACTCGGGAAAATCTCCGTGCAGTGGTCAGTCTAGTTGACCTTCGTCATGATCCGTCAGCAGATGATGTGCAGATGTACGAATTTCTCAAGTATTATGAGATTCCAGTCATCATTGTGGCAACCAAGGCGGACAAGATTCCTCGTGGTAAATGGAATAAGCATGAATCAGCAATCAAAAAGAAATTAAACTTTGACCCAAGTGACGACTTCATCCTCTTTTCATCTGTCAGCAAGGCAGGGATGGATGAGGCTTGGGATGCAATCTTAGAAAAATTGTGAGGAAAAGAAAATGGCAAAAACAATTCATACAGATAAGGCCCCAAAGGCTATCGGACCCTATGTTCAAGGAAAAATCGTTGGTAACCTTTTGTTTGCTAGCGGTCAAGTTCCCCTATCTCCTGAAACTGGGGAAATCGTTGGAGAAACGATCCAAGAACAGACAGAACAAGTCTTGAAAAACATCGGTGCTATTTTGGCAGAGGCAGGAACAGACTTTGACCATGTTGTCAAAACAACTTGCTTCTTGAGCGATATGAACGACTTTGTTCCTTTTAACGAGGTTTACCAAACGGCCTTTAAAGAGGAATTTCCAGCTCGTTCAGCTGTGGAGGTAGCTCGTCTTCCTCGTGATGTAAAAGTCGAAATTGAAGTCATCGCAGAGATTGGATAAGCTAGTTGAAGTTTGGTGTTGCCAAACTTCTTTTGATATAAGGAGAAAAAGATGACAAAGAAACAACTTCACTTGGTGATTGTGACAGGAATGAGTGGGGCAGGCAAAACTGTAGCCATTCAGTCCTTCGAAGATTTGGGTTATTTTACTATTGATAATATGCCTCCAGCTCTCTTGCCTAAGTTTTTGCAGTTGGTGGAAACAAAGGAAGACGACCATAAGTTGGCCTTGGTAGTAGATATGCGTAGCCGTTCTTTCTTCTCAGAGATTCAAGCTGTTTTGGATGAGTTGGAAAACAAGGAAGAACTGGACTTCAAAATTCTCTTTTTGGATGCAGCTGATAAGGAATTGGTCGCGCGTTACAAGGAAACCAGACGGAGTCACCCACTAGCTGCAGATGGTCGGATTTTGGATGGAATCAAGCTGGAACGTGAGCTCTTGGCACCTTTGAAAAATATGAGCCAAAATGTGGTGGATACGACTGAACTCACTCCTCGTGAGCTGCGTAAAACCCTTGCAGAGCAGTTTTCGGATCAAGAACAAGCCCAGTCTTTCCGTATCGAAGTCATGTCTTTTGGCTTTAAATATGGAATTCCGATTGATGCGGACTTGGTCTTTGATGTTCGTTTCTTGCCAAATCCCTACTACCTTCCAGAACTGAGAAACCAAACGGGTATAGATGAACCTGTTTATGATTATGTCATGAACCATCCTGAGTCAGAAGACTTTTATCAACATTTGTTGGCCTTGATTGAGCCGATTTTGCCAAGTTACCAAAAGGAAGGGAAGTCTGTTTTGACCATTGCCATGGGATGTACGGGTGGACAACACCGTAGTGTGGCCTTTGCTAAACGCTTGGCGCAGGACTTATCCAAGAATTGGCCTGTTAATGAAGGGCATCGCGACAAAGATCGAAGAAAGGAAACGGTAAACCGTTCATGAGAAAACCAAAGATAACGGTGATTGGTGGAGGGACTGGGATCCCCGTCATTCTTAAAAGTCTGCGGGAAAAAGATGTGGAAATCGCTGCTATCGTAACGGTGGCGGATGATGGTGGTTCATCAGGTGAACTCCGAAAAAATATGCAGCAATTGACACCGCCAGGTGATCTGCGTAATGTCCTTGTGGCCATGTCGGATATGCCTAAGTTTTATGAGAAAGTCTTTCAGTATCGCTTTTCCGAGGATGCCGGAGCCTTTGCTGGCCATCCATTGGGCAATCTCATTATTGCAGGTCTGTCAGAAATGCAGGGTTCGACCTATAATGCCATGCAGTTGCTGAGCAAATTTTTCCATACAACTGGGAAGATTTATCCTTCCAGCGACCATCCTTTGACCTTGCATGCAGTCTTTCAAGATGGGACAGAAGTGGCTGGAGAGAGTCATATCGCAGACCATCCAGGCATGATTGACCATGTCTATGTAACCAATACCTTCAACGATGATACACCTCTGGCCAGCCGTCGAGTAGTGCAGACCATTCTTGAAAGTGACATGATTGTCCTAGGGCCTGGCTCTCTCTTTACCTCTATTTTACCTAATATCGTGATTAAGGAAATCGGGCAGGCGCTTTTGGAAACCAAGGCAGAAATCGCCTATGTCTGCAATATCATGACCCAACGTGGGGAGACGGAACACTTTACAGATAGCGACCATGTGGAAGTCTTGCATCGTCACCTTGGTCGCCCTTTTATCGACACTGTCTTGGTGAATATCGAAAAAGTGCCTCAGGAATACATGAATTCCAACCGGTTTGATGAATACTTGGTGCAGGTGGAACATGATTTTGCTGGTCTTTGTAAGCAAGTTCCGCGCGTGATTTCATCCAACTTCCTTCGTCTGGAAAATGGAGGTGCCTTCCACGATGGGGGTTTGATTGTGGACGAGTTGATGCGGATTATACAGGTGAGAAAATGAGTTTCACAGTAGCAGTAAAAGAAGAAATTCTGGGTCAACACCATCTGAGCCGGCATGAATTATCTGCCATTATCAAGATGTCTGGTAGTATCGGTCTCTCGACTTCGGGCTTGACCTTGTCCATCGTGACAGAAAATGCCAAGCTGGCCCGTCACCTCTATGAGTCCTTTCTCCATTTCTATGAAATCAAATCGGAAATCCGTCACCACCAACGGAGCAATCTTCGCAAGAATCGGGTCTATACCGTTTTTACAGATGAAAAGGTGCAGGACTTGTTGAGTGATTTGCACTTGGCAGACTCCTTCTTTGGCCTGGAAACAGGTATTGATGAGGCGATTTTATCGGACGAGGAAGCAGGACGTGCTTATCTTTGTGGAGCTTTCTTGGCAAATGGGAGCATTCGTGATCCTGAATCGGGTAAGTACCAGTTGGAAATCAGTTCTGTTTATCTGGACCACGCGCAAGGGATTGCCTCTCTTCTCCAGCAGTTTTTACTGGATGCCAAGGTACTTGAGCGTAAGAAGGGGGCTGTAACCTATCTCCAGCGTGCCGAAGATATTATGGACTTCTTGATAGTAATCGGAGCCATGAAGGCGCGTGATGATTTTGAGAGAGTAAAGATTTTGCGAGAAACCCGTAATGACCTCAATCGGGCTAATAATGCTGAAACAGCTAATATCGCTCGGACAGTTTCTGCCAGCATGAAGACTATCAACAATATCAGCAAAATCAAAGATATTATGGGCTTAGAAAATCTGCCAGTGGATTTGCAGGAAGTAGCGCAATTGCGGATTCAGCACCCAGACTACTCTATCCAGCAGTTGGCAGATAGCCTCAGCACCCCTCTGACCAAAAGTGGCGTCAACCACAGACTGAGAAAAATCAATAAGATAGCCGATGAGTTATAAAGATATAAAACACCTTTTTCTTGACAATTGAATAGAGCATGTGAGATAATAAAGAGGAATTGAGAAGTTCTAGCATTTTAGTGCTAACAGAAATCCCCTCGGTATTGCAGTACCGAGGGGATTTTTTCTGGGTTAGATAGCACTAACCAGGAAGGTTATACTCAATGAAAATAAAAGAGCAAACTAGGAAGCTAGCCGTAGGCTGTACTTGAGTACGGCAAGGCGAAGCTGACGTGGTTTGAATTTGATTTTCGAAGAGTATTACTTGTCGAAGTGATCGTCTAACCAACGAGTCACCAGCCATGAGATGATACTCTCGATGACTGCGATAAGTACTATTTTGAGAAGTTCTAGCATCTATAATACATCCTTTTCCAAGGCGTATCGTTAGTGCCATCGTTATTATATTATATGCTGCATCAATTTGATAGGATATTTTACTTTTTGAAAAAGAAGGGGAAAGGCAAAAAGCAATGTCATTAAGTTAAGAAATTTAGCTCTTTAAAATCAAAAACGCATAATATCAGGTATTGAAAACCGTGATACTATGCGTTTTATTGTGAGAAAATTTATTTCATTTTCTCTTGAAATTGAGTTTTTATCTAATCTCTAATGAGTTATTTCCAAGTGACCAGTTCGCTCCAAACGCTAATATTCGATATAGTAGAGGTTTCACCAGCTGGAACCCATTTGTTGGTGCCTAAGTATCTAACTTCTAGTTTACGAACATTTACTGTGTAAGATGCTTTTAGTCTAATATAACCATAAGTGTAGGGTGGTACGTTATGGGAGACTGAGTGATTTAAACTAAGTCCAACTCCAGACTCCGGAGCAGAAAAGCTAGCACCTGCACCTATAGTTAGGGTAGCTCCAGCTTTTCCACCATAGGCTGTTGAACTTAGAGCTCCTGATGTGGCACTGCTCTCGTAAGAGTGAGAGTATTTAGTTCTATAATCTGCAACACCAGTCGCGTTAGAACGAGTCTGATACATAGATGTAGACTCCAAATAGGCATCTCTAAGTTCAGTCGTATAAAATGAGAGTAACTCCCCTGTGTTGATTTCTTTTATAATACGATTAGATACAATTTCATAATTTGTGCCAGGATAGATATCGGCAAAAACTGTAGACGTTGTGACTAAGAATAATAAACTTGATAGTAGAGAGAAAAACAAAATTTTCAGTTTAATCATAAAAGTTTTCTTTCTTCCTAATCAAAAGATTATTTTTTCAATCCTTTGAAAGTCATAATGCACCCAAAAAAGATACTGAGAGTTCCTATAGGTCTCCAATATAGATTCCAAAAGAGTAAAATTAACCTTCCTTTCAGTGGCTCATCGGGTCCGGCATAATAGGGGTTGATGTGAAATAACAAAAAACCAAAACATAAAACGATGATTCCACTCAAGAATAAAATGTCCTTATTTACTTTTCTCATAAAATCTCCTTTTATTTTATATCCTCTTCTAAATTTATTATACATCTAAAAAAGGAAAAACAAGCCTATTTTTAATTTTTTATATGGTATAATAGAATAGTTGGAGAGTTTTGATAGATTTTTAAAAGACTGATATGAAATACTTTGTATAATCTAATGATTCTGCAAAAAAATTTCTTATTCAAACAAGAGCAAAGGGAAGGTGGGCTGCATATCAGAAGTTAGATGTATTTCTGTCTAATTTTTGAGGTGTCGTTCATTTTAAAACCACGAATCCTATGTGACTCGTGGTTCTTTTTTATAAACTAGTAGAGTGTTTTGGTTGTACTTTTTGCTCAGGGTCGATGTAGTTGATGGCATTGTTGACAGCAGTTGGAGCTTCTCCGAGGCCTGTCGCAATCAAGTCAATTTTTCCATCATAGTAGCAGCAGTCACCGATAGCATAGATACCTGCTTGGCTGGATTCCTGTTTACTGTTGACTATAATCTTGTGGCGGTTGAGGTCCAGACCCCAGTTTTTAAGGTTACCGACCGAAGATTTGAAACCATAGTTGACAAAGAGGTGGTCTAGGTCAATGGTTTCTGTTTCATCAGATTTGACTTTTGTGATTTCAAGTTTATCGAGTGTTTTTCCATCTCCAAGGAGTTGGCTAGGGACGAATGGTGTCTTGATGGTTACAGATGATTCTTGCAAGGCTTGGACACTATGCTCTAAGGCACGGAAATTATCTCTGCGGTGAACAAGGGTAGTTGGCGCAATTTTTTCAAAAGCCAAAGCCCAATCCACAGCTGAGTCTCCCCCACCAAGAATCGTCACTTTTTTACCAGCATATTGCTGAATGTTGGAAACGTGGTAGTGGATATTTTCATACTCCTCAACACCTTCCAATTCCAGCGGACGTGGTTTGAAGGCACCGCCACCCATAGCAATGATAACTGTTTTAGACAGGTGACTACCTTTAGAAGTTGTAATGACAAAGCCTTCTTCTTGTTTTGCAATCTCAAGAACCGTTTCATTGAGATGAATAGGAGTATCAAAGCCATTTAATTGCTCGATTAGACGATTAGTCAACTCTTCTCCAGTTAGATTTGGGAAGCCTGGGACGTCTAGGATTTCCTTTTCAGGATAGAGAATAGCAGGTTGTCCACCTAGCTGGGGAAGGGAGTCGATGATTTGGACCTTGGCTTGGCGTAGGTGGGCGTAAAAGGCTGCAAAAAGACCGACGGGACCACCACCTACAATGGTAATATCATATAGTTGAGACATGGTTTCTCCTTTGTTTTTTCTAGTCAGTTTATTTTATCATATTTTTTCTTTAATTTAAAATGAAGTAGGATAGGGAAAAAAATGTCAGAAAAATGGTATAATAGAAAGGAACGTGTTTGGACAGAGAGGAGACAGCAGATGAACTTTCAACAATTATCCAACCTGCAATATTGGACTAGCTTGTTTTCTAGTCCTTGGAGTATTGCCATCAATCTGTTTGATATTTTGATTGTGACCTATATTTTATATCGTTTTACAAAAGCGATAGCTGGCACCAAGATTATGATTTTGGTACGGGGGGTCTTGATCTTTGTATTAGCCCAGGTTGTGGCCAATATCCTTGGTTTAACAACGATTTCTTGGTTGATTAACCAGATTATCACTTATGGGGTTATTGCTGCGGTTGTTATCTTCTCTCCAGAGATTCGGACTGGTTTGGAACGCTTGGGAAGGGCGACAGATTTCTTTTCTACTACTCAAATAAGTGCGGAAGAGAAAATGATTCGTGCTTTTGTCAAGTCAGTTGAATATATGAGCCCTCGTAAGATTGGTGCTCTGGTTGCCATTCAACGAGTTCGTACCTTACAAGAATACATCGCGACAGGAATTCCCTTGGATGCCAAAATTTCAGCAGAACTCCTTATCAATATTTTTATTCCCAACACTCCCTTACATGATGGTGCTGTGATTATCAGAGAAAATCGGATTGCAGTCACCTCTGCCTATCTGCCCTTGACAGAAAGTACAGGGATTTCCAAGGAATTTGGGACCAGACACCGGGCGGCTATTGGTTTATCAGAAGTGTCGGATGCCTTGACCTTCATCGTTTCAGAGGAAACAGGTGGTATTTCTATTACCTACAATGGGGTTTTCAAGCATGATTTGACGATTGAAGAATTTGAAGCAGAGCTACGAACAATTCTTTTGCCAGTTGTTGAGGAAAAAGTCAGTTTCAAGGACCGTTTGCTAGGAGGTTGGAAATATGAGAAAAAATAGTCTATATATCATTTCATCTCTATTTTTTGCTTGTGTCTTATTCATCTATGCAACATCGACTAATTTTCAAAATAACAATACGGTAAGGCAGGTCAAATCAGAAACCTATACCAATACGATAACGAACGTTCCTATCGATATTCACTATGATGATGACCAGTATTTCATCAGCGGATTTGCATCAGAGGTTTCAGTTGTGCTGACAGGTGCCAATCGTGTGACCTTGTCCAGTGAAATGCAAGAAAGTACACGTAAATTCAAGGTTACTGCTGACCTAACAGATGCTAGTGTTGGAACGATTGAAGTTCCCTTGAATATTGAAAATCTTCCAAGTGGATTGACCGCTGTGGCAACGCCTCAAAAGATCACAGTGAAAGTTGGGAAGAAGGTTAAGCGAGATGGGATGATTGTTGTGCCACAAGTTGATCAAAGCCAGATTGATCCCAAGCTACAACTTGATAGTGTAACCGTGTCAAATGAACGCGTTTCGGTCACAACTGACCAGGAAACATTAGCTAAGATTGACAAAGTTATTGCGCTTTTACCAACCAGCGAACGCATAACAGGTAATTACAGTGGCTCAGTACCTTTGCAGGCAATCGACCGCAATGGGGTTATCTTACCAGTAGTGATTACTCCCTTTGATACAACAATGAAGGTCACTACGAAACCAGTAGCACCAAGTTCAAGCACAAGCAGTTCGTCGGAGACATCTTCGTCAACGAAAGCAACTAGTTCAAAAACGAATTAAAAATAGGAAAAAGGATTTTATAAAAATGGGTAAATATTTTGGGACTGATGGAGTCCGTGGAGAAGCTAACGTAGAACTAACGCCAGAATTGGCTTTTAAGCTAGGACGTTTTGGAGGCTATGTTCTTAGCCAACATGAAACGGAAGCACCGAAAGTCTTTGTAGGACGTGATACACGTATTTCAGGGGAAATGCTGGAATCAGCCTTGGTGGCAGGCCTGCTGTCTGTGGGGATTCACGTATACAAATTAGGCGTTATGGCAACACCAGCAGTAGCTTACTTGGTTAAAACTGAAGGAGCAAGTGCCGGTGTCATGATTTCTGCTAGCCACAACCCAGCCCTTGATAACGGAATCAAGTTCTTTGGTGGGGATGGCTTCAAACTAGATGACGAAAAAGAAGCAGAAATTGAAGCCTTGCTAGATGCTGAGGAAGACACTCTTCCTCGTCCAAGTGCTGAAGGATTGGGAACCTTCGTAGATTACCCAGAAGGCTTGCGTAAGTATGAAGGCTACCTTGTTTCAACTGGAACTCCTCTTGGTGGAATGAAGGTTGCCTTGGATACAGCCAATGGTGCAGCTTCTACAAGTGCCCGTCAAATCTTTGCAGATCTTGGTGCTCAATTAACTGTTATCGGGGAAACACCAGATGGTCTTAACATCAACCTTAATGTTGGTTCAACCCACCCAGAAGCCCTTCAAGAAGTGGTCAAAGAAAGCGGGTCAGCTATCGGTTTGGCCTTTGACGGAGACAGTGACCGTTTGATTGCTGTTGATGAAAATGGCGACATCGTCGATGGTGATAAGATTATGTACATTATCGGGAAATACCTTTCTGAAAAAGGACAATTGGCCCAAAATACAATTGTGACAACTGTTATGTCTAACCTTGGTTTCCACAAGGCCTTGGATCGCGAAGGTATTAACAAGGCAGTTACTGCAGTTGGCGACCGATACGTTGTTGAAGAAATGAGAAAATCAGGCTACAACCTTGGTGGTGAACAATCTGGTCACGTAATCTTGATGGATTACAATACAACAGGTGATGGCCAATTATCAGCAGTCCAATTAACTAAAATCATGAAGGAAACTGGTAAGAGCTTGTCAGAGTTGGCAGCAGAAGTAACCATTTACCCACAAAAATTAGTTAATATCCGAGTGGAAAATGTCATGAAGGAAAAGGCCATGGAAGTGCCAGCTATCAAGGCTATTA
The DNA here is from genome assembly GCF_000220085.1 of Streptococcus mitis SK1080. Classification (GTDB taxonomy): domain Bacteria; phylum Bacillota; class Bacilli; order Lactobacillales; family Streptococcaceae; genus Streptococcus; species Streptococcus mitis_K. The sequence continues at coordinate 102,668 of NZ_AFQV01000023.1, forward strand.
TCGAGAAGATGGAAGCTGAAATGGCAGGGAATGGTCGTATCCTTGTTCGTCCAAGTGGAACAGAGCCCCTTTTGCGTGTTATGGCAGAAGCGCCTACAACAGAAGAAGTAGACTACTATGTTGATACCATCGCAGACGTTGTTCGTGCTGAAATCGGGATTGACTAAATCCTAGAAAACTAGATGAAAATAAAAAATTATGGTACAATAGCTTATAATATTGTAGCCAAGGGAGAAAGACATGAATCTTAAACGTGAACAAGAATTTGTTAGTCAGTATCATTTTGATGCGCGTAATTTTGAATGGGAAAATGAAAATGGAGCTCCTGAAACTAAGGTGGATGTGAACTTCCAATTGCTCCAACATGACCAAGAAAATCAAGTGACTTCCTTGATTGTCATCTTGACATTTATGATTGTATTTGATAAGTTTGTCATCAGTGGAACCATTTCACAGGTAAATCATATCGATGGCCGTATTGTCAATGAACCAAGTGAATTGAGCCAAGAAGAAGTGGAAACTTTGGCTCGTCCATGTTTGAATATGCTCAACCGTTTGACTTACGAAGTAACTGAAATTGCATTAGACTTACCAGGAATCAATTTGGAGTTCTAATATGAAACTAGCTGTTATCACAGATTCTTCTGCCTATCTCAGTGCAGAGACCTTGCAAAGAGAAGATTTGTATGTCTTGGATATTCCTGTCAATATTGATGGTGAGGAGTATGTCGAAGGTATCAATCTGACTGCTGAGGAATTTTACCCAAAAATGGCTCAGGCTTCTGAATTGCCTAAGACTAGTCAACCAAGTATTGCCAAGTTAGATGAAATCTTAACTTCGCTCAAAGAACAAGGTTATACCCATGCTTTGGGGCTTTTCCTATCTTCTGGAATTTCAGGTTTTTACCAAAATATCCAGTATATGATAGATGAATATGAGGGCTTAACCATTGCTTTTCCAGACACTTTGATTACAAGTGCTCCTCTAGGTATCATGGTTGAAAGCGTCTTTAATTGGCGTGACCAGGGCGATGATTTTGCCAGCATTCAGGATAAGCTAGCCATTCAAATCAGTCGTACGTCAGCCTTTATCATGGTAGATGATTTGGATCATTTGGTGAAAGGTGGACGTCTTTCAAATGGGGCTGCGATTTTGGGTAATCTGCTTAGCATTAAGCCAATCCTCTATTTCAATGACCAAGGTGTGATTGAAGTTTACGAAAAAGTTCGTACTGAAAAGAAAGCAACCAAGCGCTTAATTGAAATTATCAAGGAAACAACGGCTTCAGGCCAATATCGGGTCATTGTCATTCATGGGAATGCTCCTGAAAAGGCTGAAGAGTTGCGTCAACACTTGCTTGAATCTGGAGTGGGTACGGATATTTCACTAGCTACATTTGGTAGTGTCATTGGGACACACCTAGGATCAGGAAGCATTGCCCTGGGTTATATTCCAGTAATTTAGTTGGCACTTCTAGACTAGTTAAGATGCCTTGTATCTTAGCAATTGAACACGGACTATCTGCCTCATGAAAAAAGATGCCTGTCTGGCCTTTTGTGGAAAGTCAGCGTCATTCCCTATTTTCATGTGCAGCTAACGTCCTTTGTATCTTGATAATTGAACACGCCTGGAACCCTGTGTGAAAAAGATAGATTTTCCAAGGAGTAGACACTTCTTGATCAAAACTCCTATTTTCACTTTGTGTTCCTACAGGCTTTGTATCTTAGCAATTGAACACGGACTACCTGCCTCATGAAAAAAGATGCCTGTCTTGCCTTTCGTGGAAAGTCAGCGCCATTCCCTATTTTTCATGGGCAGCTAACGTCCTTTGTATCTTAGACAGGAGTAGAGATGAGTATTCGAGTAATTATTGCTGGTTTTAAGGGAAAGATGGGCCAAGCTGCTTGTCAGATGGTCTTGGCTGATCCAGACTTGGACTTGGTAGCAGTTTTGGATCCTTTTGAGTCTGAGTCAGAATGGCAGGGTATTCCTGTTTTCAAGGATAAGGCTGATTTAGCAGGCTTTAAAGCGGATGTCTGGGTAGATTTTACTACTCCAACTGTTGCCTATGAAAATACACGTTTTGCTCTTGAAAATAGCTTTGCTCCAGTAGTTGGAACGACTGGTTTCACAAGTGAAGAAATTGCAGAGCTAAAAGCATTTTCTCTTGAACAAAATTTGGGTGGCTTGATTGCTCCTAACTTTGCCTTGGGTGCTGTTTTACTCATGCAATTTGCAAAGCAGGCTGCCAAACATTTCCCAAATGTGGAGATTATCGAGCTCCATCATGACAAGAAAAAGGATGCCCCGAGTGGAACAGCTATTAAAACAGCTGAGTTAATGGCAGAAGTTCGAGAGTCTACCCAGCAAGGTGCGCCTGATGAAGAAGAATTGATTGCAGGTGCCCGTGGTGCTGACTTTGATGGCATGCGTATTCACTCAGTTCGTTTGCCAGGCTTGGTAGCCCATCAGGAAGTCATCTTTGGCAATCAGGGAGAAGGATTGACCCTCCGTCATGACTCCTATGATCGTAGCTCCTTCATGACAGGGGTGAATTTGGGAATTAAAGAAGTTGTCAAGCGTCATGAGCTTGTCTATGGATTAGAACACTTATTATGAGATTAACGCAAATGCCTTCTGAATTTCAGAAGGCTTTACCAGTATTAGAAAAAATTAAAGAAGCAGGTTTTGAAGCCTATTTTGTTGGGGGTTCTGTTCGAGATGCTCTCCTCAATCGTCCTATCCATGATGTGGATATTGCGACGTCTTCTTATCCAGAGGAGACCAAGCAGGTTTTTCCGCGAACAGCCGATATCGGAATCGAGCATGGAACCGTCTTGGTCTTAGATGGGGATGAGGAGTATGAGGTAACCACTTTTCGGACAGAAGATGTCTATGTGGACTATCGAAGACCCAGTGCGGTTTCCTTTGTGCGTTCGCTAGAAGAAGACCTCAAGCGCCGTGATTTCACAGTCAATGCCTTTGCCTTGGACGAGACAGGGGAAATCATTGACTTGTTCCGTGGTTTAGAAGATTTGGAAAATCAAGTTTTGCGGGCGGTTGGTGTAGCTAGTGAGCGTTTCAACGAAGATGCTCTACGGATTATGCGTGGTTTCCGTTTTCAGGCCAGTCTTGGCTTTGAGCTTGAGTCAGAAACATTTAAAGCTATGAAGACCTTGACGCCACTTTTGGAGAAAATTTCTGTAGAGCGTACTTTTGTTGAGTTTGATAAACTCTTGCTGGCTCCATTTTGGAGAAGGGGCTTGGCTTCCATGATTGAGAGTCAAGCTTATGACTATCTCCCTGATATGGCAGCTAGCCAGGACAAGCTCAACAGATTGTTTGATTTGGAGTCTAATTTCACCTTTGAATCCTCTGAACAAGCCTGGGCGGCTCTACTGTGGGCTTTGGAGATTGAAAATGCGCAGCCATTTTTGAAAGCTTGGAAGACCTCACGTCAGTTTGCCAAGCAGGTACAGGATTTGCTGATTATTTTGGCTCTGCGTGAAAAGAGAGAATTGAGCAAGCGCGATTGTTACCGCTTTGACTTGGATTTACTTTTACAGGCTGAAAATCTTCGTCAGGCTCAAGGGAAACCAGTCAACCCACAAGCCATCACAGAAACCTATCAGAGTTTGACCATTCATGACAAGAAAGAAATCCAAATCAACGGTGGTATTTTGATCAAGGAATATGGTTATCAGCCGGGCCCAGACTTGGGAGAGATTTTAACAGAGATTGAATATGCCATTGTCGATGGAGAATTGGAAAATGACCGTCAAGCCATCCATGCTTATCTGAGGGAGAAAAAATGAGTGATTTTATCGTTGAAAAACTAAGTAAATCCGTTGGTGACAAGACCGTTTTTAAGGATATTTCCTTTATTATCCATGACCTAGACAGAATTGGTCTGATTGGTGTCAATGGAACAGGGAAGACTACACTTTTAGATGTTCTTTCTGGTGTTTCTGGCTTTGATGGGGATGTCAGTCCCTTTTCAGCTAAGAATGATTACCAGATTGGTTACTTGACCCAAGATCCTGATTTTGATGATAACAAGACGGTATTGGATACGGTTCTATCTAGCGACCTCAAGGAAATCCAGCTCATTCGTGAGTACGAATTGATCATGCTCAACTACAGTGAGGAGAAGCAGGCGCGTTTGGAACGTGTCATGGTTGAAATGGATTCTCTCCAAGCTTGGGAAATCGAGAGTCAGGTCAAGACGGTTCTCAGCAAGCTGGGTATTCAGGACTTATCTACTCCTGTTGGGGAATTGTCAGGTGGTCTGAGAAGACGAGTCCAGTTGGCGCAAGTTCTTCTTGGTAATCACGACCTTTTGCTACTGGATGAGCCGACCAACCATCTGGATATTGCGACTATTGAGTGGCTGACCCTCTTTTTAAAAAATTCTAAGAAGACCGTCCTTTTTATTACTCACGACCGTTATTTCCTAGACGCTTTGTCAACTCGGATTTTCGAATTGGACCGAGCAGGATTGACCGAGTACCAGGGAAATTATCAGGACTATGTTCGCCTTAAGGCGGAACAGGATGAGCGCGATGCAGCCCTTCTCCATAAAAAGGAACAACTTTATAAGCAAGAATTGGCCTGGATGCGCAGACAACCGCAGGCGCGTGCGACCAAGCAGCAGGCTCGTATCAATCGTTTCCATGACTTGAAGAAAGAGGTTTCAGGCAGTACTGCTGAGACAGACTTGACCATGAACTTTGAAACCAGTCGGATTGGGAAGAAAGTTATCGAGTTTCAGGATGTTTCCTTTGCTTATGAAAACAAGCCTATTTTGCAAGATTTTAATCTCTTGGTGCAGGCCAAAGATCGTATTGGAATTGTTGGGGACAACGGTGTTGGGAAATCAACTCTCCTTAACTTGATTGCAGGAAGTCTTGAGCCGACAGCAGGTCAAGTTGTCATAGGGGAAACTGTTCGCATCGCCTATTTCTCTCAGCAAATTGAGGGCTTGGATGAAAGTAAGCGAGTGATCAATTACTTGCAGGAAGTGGCAGAAGAGGTCAAGACCAGCGGTGGTTCTACGACTTCGATTGCAGAGCTGCTGGAGCAGTTCCTTTTCCCACGTTCGACACATGGAACCTTGATTGAGAAATTGTCTGGGGGAGAGAAAAAACGTCTTTATCTCCTCAAACTGCTCTTGGAAAAACCAAATGTTCTCCTTTTGGACGAGCCAACAAATGATTTGGATATTGCAACCTTGACAGTTTTGGAGAATTTCTTGCAGAGCTTTGCAGGTCCTGTCTTGACAGTTAGCCATGATCGCTATTTTTTGGATAAGGTAGCGACCAAGATTCTCGCTTTTGAGGATGGCAAGATTCGTCCTTTCTTTGGTCATTATACCGATTATCTTGATGAAAAAGTCTTTGAAACAGAGATGGCCAATCAAGTGCAAAAAGCCGAAAAGGAAAAAGTGGTCAAAGTCAGAGAAGACAAGAAACGCATGACTTACCAAGAAAAGCAGGAGTGGGCAAGTATTGAAGGTGATATTGAAGCCTTGGAAGATCGTATCTCTGCTATTGAAGAGGAGATGCAGGCCAACGGCTCCGACTTTGGTAAGCTGGCTACTCTCCAAAAAGAACTAGATGAGAAGAACGAAGCACTCCTTGAAAAATACGAACGCTATGAATATCTAAGTGACTTTGATAGCTAGAAGAATAGAAAAATCCCGTCTCATGGACAGGATTTCTCTATTCTTTTTTTGTTTCTTGGTGAAAGATATTTTGCCAGGTTTCGTGGCGACGCCAGATACTGGTATGGATGATACCATCTAACTCATAGGAGATGAGTTTGGTCTTCTGACTGATGGAAGTGATCTGAATATCCTTGATAGCTGAATTCAACTCTTTTTCGGCTTTATAAGCCTCTTTATCCATCTGCTCTCCATCCTGGCGAATATAGACAAAATCATCAGCCAAGAGTTCTTCCAGTTGATTTCCCTGGTCAATCAATTGTTCACGCATAAGCAATTTTTTATAGACATTATCTAAAATTTCATCCTCAGGGATAGGTGCCGGTTCTATATGGACATCGGTATCAAATACACCAAATCGTTCTTCTAGCATAGACTCAACTTGATCCGCAATCTCGTGGCTCTCATAAACCGACAAGTCAGGATTCATTTCTAGCGTAATATCAAGGTAGATATTGCTACCGTAAGTACGACCTCTTTGAGACTTAACCTTGCTGATCTTGGGAATTTCCATGATGGCATTTTGATAATCCTCAAGCAGGCGGTCGTCGAAGCCATCTGATAGACTAAAGGAAGACTCGATGAAGATATCATAGGCAGTTTTCAAGATAAAGAAAGTGATGATGATAGCAACCAGTTTATCCACAATGGGATAATTGAAACTGCTGGCTAGGATGGCAATGGTAGTACCAAGTGAGGTGACAGCATCAGAAAGATTGTCCTTGGCGGCAGCCTTCAGTGCCTTGGAGTTGGATTTCTTACTGAGACGAGTATTGTAGAGATAGACCACAAACATGATTGCTGCAGACATAATTCCTAGAGTTGCACCAAGAGGATCAATGACCGTTTCTTCACGACTGAGAATCTTCTGAATGGTATCTCTTAGTACATCGAAACCAACATAGAACATGATGATGGAAGTGATTAAACTAGCCAAATCTTCAATCTTCCAGTGACCAAAACGGTGGTCACGGTCTGCAGGCTGGCGTGCCATCCGAATGCCGATCAAGAGGGCAATATTTCCGATGATATCGGATACGTTGTTAAAACCATCTGCCACCAAACTGGATGAATGGAGGAGGTGTCCAGTTGCTAATTTCGCTGCAGACAAGATCAAATAGGTCGAAATGCTGATAATGGCCCCACGCTCAGCTAACTTGAGATTTGAGATAGATTGCTTCATTCAACTTCCTTTCTAGTCATATAGCATTCTACCATTATACTGGTTTTCAAGGGAAAATTCAAATAAGGCATTTTTTACTCTTTGAAAAATTTTCAAAATTTGGTATAATAGAACTACTCAAGGGAGTAGCTGGCAGAAACCTGTGATAGTGTCGTCATTCCGAATTTTATACTGAAAAGTATGCTTTCCGGCACTATCTTAAACAGCGAGACTTGTTATGATTAACAGGTCTCTTTTTGTTTGTCGTGAAAATATACGATGAGGAAAAGAGAGTCTGTTTTGCACACAATGTCAAGGAGGAGACACATGTCAAAAGAACAAAAACGCCAAGCGTTTTACACTCAGAGTCCTGAAGAGGTCTTGCAGGCTGTGGATGCGACCGAGCAAGGTTTGTCATCAAGTGAGGCGGAAAAGCGCCTTGCCGAATTTGGCCACAATGAACTCGAAGAAGGCGAGAAACGATCAATCCTGGTCAAATTCATCGAGCAATTTAAGGATTTGATGATTATCATCCTAGTTGCGGCAGCTATCTTGTCAGTCGTGACTTCTGGTGGGGAAGATATCGCAGATGCCATTATCATCTTAGCCGTGGTAATCATCAACGCTGCCTTTGGTGTTTACCAAGAAGGGAAAGCAGAAGAAGCAATCGAAGCCCTCAAATCCATGTCAAGTCCAGCTGCCCGAGTTCTTCGTGATGGTCATATGGCTGAGATTGATTCTAAAGGATTGGTACCAGGTGATATTGTTGCCCTTGAAGCTGGCGACGTAGTACCTGCAGACCTACGTTTACTAGAAGCCAACTCTCTTAAAATTGAAGAAGCAGCCTTGACAGGTGAGTCTGTGCCAGTCGAAAAAGACTTGACAGTTGAACTTGCTGCAGATGCTGGTATTGGTGACCGTGTCAACATGGCCTTTCAAAACTCAAATGTGACTTATGGTCGTGGTCTTGGTGTTGTTGTCAATACAGGTATGTACACGGAAGTTGGTCATATTGCTGGCATGCTTCAAGATGCTGATGAGACAGATACACCACTCAAACAAAACTTGAACAACCTTTCTAAGGTCTTGACCTATGCAATCTTGGTCATTGCCCTTGTTACTTTTGTAGTGGGTGTCTTCATTCAAGGGAAAAATCCACTTGGTGAGTTGATGACCTCTGTTGCGCTTGCCGTTGCAGCTATCCCAGAAGGGCTTCCTGCTATCGTAACCATCGTTCTTGCCCTTGGTACTCAAGTTTTAGCCAAACGAAACTCTATCGTTCGGAAGTTGCCAGCAGTAGAAACACTTGGTTCAACTGAAATCATTGCTTCTGATAAGACTGGTACGCTGACTATGAACAAGATGACAGTCGAAAAAGTCTTCTACGATGCAGTCCTACATGACTCAGCTGATGACATTGAACTAGGTCTTGAAATGCCCCTTCTTCGTTCAGTTGTCTTGGCCAATGATACCAAAATCGATGTGGAAGGTAACTTGATTGGTGACCCAACCGAAACAGCCTTCATCCAATATGCCTTGGACAAGGGTTATGATGTTAAAGGTTTCTTAGAGAAATATCCTCGTGTAGCTGAGTTGCCATTTGACTCTGATCGTAAGCTTATGTCAACGGTTCACCCGTTGCTAGATGGTCGTTTCCTTGTAGCAGTCAAAGGTGCGCCAGACCAACTTTTGAAACGTTGTGTTCTTCGTGATAAGGCTGGGGATATTGCTCCGATTGATGAGAAGGTTACAAACCTCATTCAGACAAACAACTCTGAAATGGCTCACCAAGCCTTGCGTGTCCTTGCAGGTGCTTATAAGATTATTGACAGCATTCCAGAAGACCTGACTTCTGAAGAGCTTGAAAATGATTTAATCTTTACTGGTTTGATTGGGATGATTGATCCTGAACGTCCTGAAGCTGCTGAGGCTGTTCGTGTGGCTAAGGAAGCGGGAATTCGTCCAATCATGATTACGGGTGACCATCAAGACACTGCAGAAGCTATTGCCAAACGTTTGGGAATCATTGATGCAAATGATACAGAAGGCCACGTTTTAACTGGTGCTGAACTCAACGAACTGTCAGATGAAGACTTTGAAAAAGTAGTTGGTCAATACTCTGTTTATGCCCGTGTGTCTCCAGAACATAAGGTTCGTATTGTCAAGGCTTGGCAAAAACAAGGTAAAGTTGTTGCCATGACAGGTGATGGTGTCAATGATGCGCCAGCTCTGAAAACAGCCGATATCGGTATCGGTATGGGAATCACTGGTACTGAGGTTTCTAAGGGTGCATCTGACATGATTCTTGCAGATGATAACTTTGCGACTATCATCGTCGCAGTGGAAGAAGGACGTAAGGTCTTCTCAAATATTCAAAAGACTATTCAGTATCTACTTTCTGCCAATACGGCTGAAGTTTTAACCATCTTCCTATCAACCCTCTTTGGTTGGGACGTCTTACAGCCAGTTCATCTCCTGTGGATCAACTTGGTAACGGATACCTTCCCAGCTATCGCTCTAGGTGTTGAACCTGCTGAGCCTGGTGTCATGAACCATAAACCACGTGGACGCAAGGCAAGCTTCTTCTCAGGTGGTGTCTTGAGTTCTATTATCTATCAAGGTGTACTCCAAGCAGCTATTGTTATGAGTGTTTATGGTCTTGCGATTGCTTACCCAATTCATGTGGGTGACAATCATGCCATTCATGCAGATGCCCTAACTATGGCCTTTGCAACCCTTGGTTTGATTCAGCTCTTCCATGCCTACAATGTGAAATCTGTTTACCAATCCATCTTGACAGTTGGCCCATTCAAGTCTAAGACCTTCAACTGGTCTATCTTGGTATCCTTCATCCTTCTTATGGCAACAATTGTCGTAGAACCGCTTGAAGGAATCTTCCACGTAACCAAACTAGACTTGTCACAATGGGGAATCGTTATGGGCGGAAGCTTCTCAATGATTATTATCGTCGAAATCGTTAAGTTTGTTCAACGTAAACTCGGTTTTGATAAGAATGCGATTTAAGGGAGGTTTCGGATGTCAGCATATCAATTATAGTAAATTGAAATAAGATATGAACAAATCAATTAGGAAAGTCAAATTAATTTCTAGAAATATTTTAGCAGTCGTGTCGTACGGTTCTATATTCAATCTACTATACTTCATAAGGGACACAAAATGCGTATGGGTAAAAGTGGAAAATACAGTGCATAAGTTAAATGCATATTATGTGTAGAAAAGATGTTGTATTCACAAAGAAAATACAAAGAAAACTTATTTAACGAGAGATTGTGTAGTCATAGAAACTCAACGAGATGAAACAAATTTGGCAACAAAATTATCAGAGCAATTAAATTAGAAAAAATAGCGTAAGCATATATATTGTTTTTTACAAGAATAGTGTAAAATAGAAGGTGGACTATGTTTTTAAAACAAGTGTGGTACCAAAAATTAAAAATCATATCCTTTTCCTTAAATTCCTAAAATATTTAAGGGGGGGTATTTTTTAGTGCTCTAAAATAAAAATAAAAGAGAGGCGATTAAATGAGAAAATCATATCGTGAAGAGAACGGAGAAAAGGTATTCCGTTATTCTATTCGTAAGTGCCATTTTGGTGCTGCAAGTGTTGCAGTTGCAGCATTAATGTTTTTTGCAAATGGTGCGGTTAAGGCAGATACTTTACCAGTATCATCTGCTACGGCTAATACTGAAAAGGTAAATGATAGTGTTACGGAACTGGCTGAAGGTTTATCTACTGGCTTGAAAGATAATATTGAACCAAAAGCAGCTATTGAACCAAAAGCAGCTATTGAACCAAAAGCTGACACTGAAGGTTTACCGACTGGCTTGAAAAATAATATTGAATCAAAAGTTGAAACTGAACCAAAAGCTGTGACTGAAGGTGTATCGACTGGCTTGAAAGATAATATTGAACCAAAAGCAGCTACTGAATCAAAAGCTGCGACAGAAGGTGTATTGACTGGTTTGAAAGATAATGTAGAATCAAAAGTACAAACGACTGAATTACAAGAAAAAGTGAGTGCGTTACAATCAGAAGTGAATCGTATTCGTGCAAATGAAAAACAAAAAGCACAAATTGAACAAGCTGAAAAATTAATCAAGGAAGTAAATGACTTACAAGCTTCAAAAACAGCTACTCAAAAAGAAGTAGATGCAAAAGTTAAAGAAATTAAATCACTAACTTTTATCTTAAAATCAATGAAAGCAGAAGAAACTGTAAAACCAAAGAAAAACCAAGACAGCCGTAATGGTAAAAAGATGGTAAAAGGGACTGGTTTCAGAATAGGCGAAGGAACGCCTGAATCAACACCTCAACCAGAAGGTAACGTGATTGCTCATGGTGAAGACGGTGTGCCTTGGGAATTATATGGAAACGGGTATCTATTGTTTAAGCCAGAAGTTGGTAAGGATACGTTGACGAATAATTCTGGTGTATCTACTTGGAAAGATAATTATGGTGAACAAATTAAGCATGTTGGTTTTGCGGGTAAGGTTTATGCGCCTGAAAATAGTAGGTTTATATTTGCTAGACATAGTTATGATAATATTAAATTCACAGATAAAAAATTCAACCCGTTAACTTTTGATACTATGAATTTTGACACAAGTAAAGTTAAGAATATGAGTTATATGTTCTATGGTTTGTCTAAATTAACTAACTTAGATGTGACGAATTTTGACACAAGTAATGCAACAAATATGGGTTCTATGTTCTATGGTATGTCTAACTTAACTAACTTAGATGTGACGAATTTTAACACAAGTAATGTAACGATTCTGAGTTTTATGTTTTATGGTTTGTCTAACTTAACTAACTTAGATGTGACGCATTTTGACACAAGTAAAGTAGAGAATATGGGTGCTATGTTCTATGGTATGTCTAACTTAACTAACTTAGATGTGACGCGTTTTGACACAAGTAAAGTAGAGAATATGGGTGCTATGTTCAGTGGTATGTCTAAATTAACTAACTTAGATGTGACTCATTTTGACACAAGTAAAGTAACGAATATGGGTGTTATGTTCGCTGGTATGTCTAAATTAACTAACTTAGATGTGACGAATTTTAACACAAGTAAAGTAACAAGAATGGATTCTATGTTCAGAAGTATGTCTAACTTAACTAACTTAGATGTGACGAATTTTGACACAAGTAAAGTAACAAGAATGGATCTTATGTTCGATGGTGCAGGCAAACTTAAAGAACTTAAACTCGGAGATAAATTTAAAGCTGATGGGATTAGAACGATAATGCCAACTCACTCCTACGGCAACCAATATACCGATAAATGGCACAAGATTGAGGATAAAGAACACACGTATACGGTTTCAGATTGGGCGGATGCATACGCTGGTGACTCAACTGCAACTGCTGGAACGTGGGTACGTGAAGTATCAAATGCAACGTTGACATTCCAAGGTGAGAACTTTACTCCGGTTAAGGTAGCTCCAAGTGATACCGCATTACCAACATTATCAAGACCGAGTCAACCAAAACAAAATCATAAATTCCTAGGGTGGTCAAAAGACGGAACAAACCTATTGACGCGCGATGCTGTTAAACCTGGTGAAACGATTACTTTACAACCATTATGGCAACCAGTGAATAATACTACGACAAGAACTGAAGAAATACCTATAGCGACAATTTATCGTGCTGATGAGACAATTCCTTTTGAGTCTAGACAAGAAGTGGCTGGTCAAAAAGGTGAGAAAACTATCACAACTACTTATACTGTAGCTCCGTATACAGGTGAATTAACAAATCCTATTGAGTCTGAAAGAGTTACAACTGAAATGCAACCAAAAGTGATTAAAGTAGGCAATAAGAAAGTTGTTACAGAATCTATTCCGGCAACTAATCGCTATGTCGGTAATACAGAAAAAGATCGCGGTTATAGCAATCTGATAACTCAAGGTCAAGATGGTTTACGTACAATAACTACAACATACACTGTTAATGAGACGACTGGAAATCTTTCAGATCCGAGTACTTCAGAAACATCTACACCAATGACTCAGAATGTCTATGAAGTTGGTACAAAACCAAAAGTGTTTTACGGCAAAGAAGGTAATAAAGTAGTTAAAACTACAACTACTTACGTAGTCGATCCGACTAATGGAAATGTAACTGAAGCTTCAACAAAAGAAACTATTTCTGAAGATGGTGCTAAAGATAAGATCGTTACTGAAGATATTGAACCAAAAGTTGTTTATGAAAAAGATGATTCAAGAGAAAAAGATTCAGAAAATATCACTACTCCTGGTCAAAAAGGTAGCAAGGTTACAACAACAACATATACTGTAAATGAAAATACAGGAGCAGTAGAAGAACATCCACAAGAACCTGTTATTACTCCAGCGACTAACACTGTTGTTAAAGTAGCTGCAAAAGATAAAGTTACTTATAAAAAACAAGGTGATAACGTTGTTAAAACTACTACAGTTTATACTGTAAATCCTGAGAATGGTAACATCACTGAAGTTTCTACTGATGAAGTTACACAACCTAATGGTGCTAAAGACAAAGTAGTTACTGAAGATATTGAACCAAAAGTTGTTTATGAAAAAGATGATTCAAGAGAAAAAGATTCAGAAAATATCACTACTCCTGGTCAAAAAGGTAGCAAGGTTACAACAACAACATATACTGTAAATGAAAATACAGGAGCAGTAGAAGAACATCCACAAGAACCTGTTATTACTCCAGCGACTAACACTGTTGTTAAAGTAGCTGCAAAAGATAAAGTTACTTATAAAAAACAAGGTGATAACGTTGTTAAAACTACTACAGTTTATACTGTAAATCCTGAGAATGGTAACATCACTGAAGTTTCTACTGATGAAGTTACACAACCTAATGGTGCTAAAGACAACGCAGTTACACCAGCAGCAAAAACAAAAGTAGCAAACCCTGAGAAATTAACTGACGCTGAGAAGAAAGCAATCGAAGACAAAGTTAAAGCAGCAAATCCAGGTGCTGAAGTTGTAGTAGATGACAAAGGAAAAGCAGCAGTAGTTAAAGACGGTAATGTATCAGTTATCCCATCAACAGATTTAGTTAAAGTCCAAGACGATGCTAAGAAAGATAATGGTGGTAACGATGCAAACACACCAGCAGCTAAGACTGTAGTAGCAGATAAAGAAAGCTTAACTCCAGAAGAGAAAGCTGCTGTTAAGAAAGCTGTAGAAGCAGTCAACCCAGGTTCAACTGTAGTGGTAGACGACAAAGGAAACGCAACAGTAACGAAAGCTAACGGAACAGTTCTTAACATCCCATCAACAGACTTAGTAATCCCTGCTACCAACCTTGCTGACGAAGCAACAAATGCTAAAGTGAAAACACCAGTTACTCGTACATTAGTTGGAGCTAAAGAAAATTTAACAAAAGACGCAAAAGAAGCTGTTAAGAAAGCAATTGAAGCAGTCAACCCAGGAGCAACTGTAGTAGTAGACAACCAAGGAAACGCAACAGTAACATTACCAGACGGTTCTACAGCGACAATTTCTAATGAACAACTAGTGAAAGATAAAGAAGCTGTGTCTAAATCTAAACATGGTGGGGATAATCTTGATATCGACTTGAGTAAAGTAGAGGTAACAAATCTTGCGGCTATTACTCTAGAAGAAAAAGCGAAATTCCAATTCAAAGTTCTAGGTGCTATCACAAACGTTCCAGAATTCGATTTAGATGCTTACATTAAATCTACAGATGATAAAGGAAACACAGTTTACACATCTAAAAAAGATCCTAACGTGAAAATTACTATTGATGAAGATGGTAATGCAACAGCAACAGTCGAAAAAGATGGTAAGAAAGAAGTAGCTGTTAATATTGATAAAGCCGGAAATGTAACGATCGTTACAAAAGAAGGTCAAGTATTAGCTATTCCAAGAGATGACGCATTCAAACAACGTCCATATGTACCATCAAATGGTGGAGGTAATAACGGAGCTACTAACACTGACGCAAAAGTGGATAAAGCTAAGTTAGAAGGTGCTATCCATCAATTAGATGAATTGATCATTAAAGAATCAGCTAAGCTTGATGCAGAAAAAGCAAAAGAAGCGAATGACTTATTAGCAGACGCTAAGAAAGTATTTGCTAATGCAGACGCAAGTCAAGCAGAAGTAGATGCAATGGTGAAACGTTTAGAAGAATTCAAGTTAAACCAAGCTTCAGTAGCAACTGATGATCAAGCAGCTAACAATGCAACAAATGCATCAAACGGAGAAACTTCAGAAGATGCAACAGATGCTAAATTAGCAGCGAACGTTTCAAAACGACACAGTCAAAAAGAACTTCCAAACACAGGTACATCAACATTTGGAACAGTTCTTCCAGCAATCGCAGCTCTATTATCAGGAGTAGGCGTATTTGCAACAAAGAAAAAAGAAGATGAATAATCAATAGACAAGAGATTATGGAAGCAAGAAGAGAGTTTGACATTTTCAAAATGAAAACTATATTCTCAGATTGTTAAAACACCTTGTCGAAAAACAGCTCTCCGTATCACGTGGAGAGCTGTTTTTCAATATACTTGGTTATTGGACGCTTACGTTTCATCGTATTGTTTGTGTATGTTGAAAATATTCTTAAGTTAAGTCAAAATAGTTGAATGGTATGCAAGTTATTTCAAAATGTTATACCGACCGTATGGCAGGATGAAGCTAGTAATCAAGGAGCCTTTACGGACTTAAATAAATCAACAGCAGGTGCGCGTTTCGAACAAAACTTGCCAAAAGGAGAACAAGCTTTTCAGCTTTATTCACTGGGAACACCAAATGGTGTAAAGGCCACTATCTTATTGGAAGAATTACTAGAAGCTGGTTTTGAGCAAGCGGCTTACGACTTGTATAAGATTGCTATCATGGATGGGGATCAATTCGGTTCAGACTTCGTAAAGCTAAATCCAAATTCAAAGATTCCAGCCTTGTTGGATCAGTCTGGGACTGAAGAAGTAAGAGTCTTTGAGTCTGCTCATATTCTTCTGTACCTTGCTGAGAAATTTGGAGCCTTTCTACCAAGTAATCCTGTGGAAAAGGTAGAAGTTTTGAATTGGCTATTCTGGCAAGCAGGTGCAGCACCTTTTCTAGGTGGGGGATTTGGACATTTCTTTAATTATGCCCCTGAAAAATTGGAATATCCAATTAATCGTTTTACGATGGAAGTGAAACGCCAGTTGGATTTATTGGATAAGGAATTGGCTAAGAAACCTTATATTGCAGGCAATGATTATACGATTGCAGATATTGCTATTTGGTCTTGGTATGGACAGTTAGTTCAAGGAAAGCTTTACCAAGGTTCTGCAAAATTCTTAGATACCTCAAGTTATCAGAATTTAGTAAAATGGTCAGAAAAATTGCCAATCGTCCTGCTGTTAAGCGTGGTACAGAAGTAACTTATAAAGAAATTAATACTCTTCGAAAATCAAATTCAAACCACGTCAGCGTCGCCTTACCGTACTCAAGTACAGCCTACGGCTAGCTTCCTAGTTTGCTTTTTGATTTTCATTGAGTATAAATAGCAAAAAAGTCATCTTCGGATGGCTTTTTGCTACAGTTGAGGGAAAGGGCTTGCAGTTATCAGCTTTTGTGCTATAATTGCTATAATATAGTAAAAAGCAAGAGGAGTGTGAGGAAGTGGAAAAGAAAATTGTGAAGGATATTTTGTTTTTATCTCAGGTATCTCAGCCGGCAAGTCAGGAAGACCTGTATCTTGCCAGAGATTTGCAGGATACACTCTTAGCAAATCGAGAAACTTGTGTTGGTCTGGCTGCCAATATGATTGGGGTGCAGAAGCGCGTGATTATCTTTAATCTTGGTTTGGTTCCTGTGGTCATGTTTAACCCAGTGCTCCTGTCCTCTGAAGGACCTTATGAGACGGAAGAAGGTTGTTTGTCCTTGACAGGTGTGAGACCTACTAAGCGTTATGAAACCATAAGGATTGCATATCGTGACAGCAAGTGGCAGGAACAGACCATTACCTTGACAGGATTCCCAGCTCAGATTTGCCAGCATGAACTGGATCACTTGAAAGGACGAATCATTTAGGAGGAAAGCAAATGAAACGGATAATCTTTGAACTTATTTTTATCGCAACGACCTGGTATATCTTTTTACCGCCCCTTAACTTAACCAGCTGGGAATTTCTCTTTTTCCTCTGTGGGCATTTGCTGCTTGTAGCAATCTTATTTGGCTTTGGCAAGGGGATAAACCTTGTCAAAACGGTTCATGTGCGCCACGGCAAGGCAGAAGCTGCCTTAAATCTTGAGGGTTTCAAAATCAATCGGTTAGGGAAAATCCTTTTAGCTTCTATTGGAGGAATTCTTCTCTTAGCAGCCTTGGTTTCCTTGGTGACTTCCAGCATTTTTCAGGCTAAAAATTATGCCAATGTAGTCACGGTTACGGAAAAAGACTTTACTGAATTTCCTAAGACTGACACTAGTAAGGTTCCTATCTTAGATAGAAGTACTGCTGAAAAAATTGGCGACCGCTACTTGGGTTCCCTAACGGATAAGGTGTCGCAGTACGTAGCGGCAGATACCTATACCCAATTGACGATTGATGGGAAACCTTATCGGGTTACACCACTAGAATACGCAGATCCTATCAAATGGTTTAACAATCAAGCCAAGGGAATCGGCGAGTATATCAAGGTAGACATGGTAACTGGTAATGCGGACTTGGTGGACTTGAAGACACCAATCAAGTATTCTGATTCGGAGTATTTTAACCGTGACGTCAAACGTCACCTACGCTTGAAGTACCCAACTAAAATCTTCAAGACTCCATCTTTTGAGGTGGACGATGAGGGCAATCCTTTCTATGTGGCTACAGTTTACCAAAAGCAATTTGGACTTGCGGTTCCTCGTCCTGTTTCAGTTATTATCTTGGATGCTACAAATGGAGAAACCAAGGAATACAGCTTGGCAGATGTTCCGGAATGGGTGGACAGAGTTTATCCAGCTGAGGAAACCATTGAGCAAATCAACTACAACGGCAAGTACAAGGATGGTTTCTGGAATGCCATGATTTCCAAGAAAAACGTGACCCAGACTACCAAGGGCTATAATTACTTGTCTATCGGTAATGACATCTACCTCTACACAGGTGTGACATCGGCCAATGCAGATGAAAGTAATCTTGGTTTCATTCTTGAAAATATGCGAACAGGAGAAATCACTAAGTACAGCTTGGCTTCTGCGACCGAAGAATCAGCCCGTGAATCAGCCGAAGGTGCTGTTCAGGAGAAATCCTACAAGGCAACCTTCCCAATCCTCATCAACCTCAATGACAAGCCTCTCTACATCATGGGTTTGAAGGACAATGCAGGCTTGGTCAAAGAGTACGCTCTAGTAGACGCAGTCGAGTACCAGAATGTCATCGTAGCTACGACAGTGGAAGAGATGCTCAGTAAGTATGCCAATAAAAACGACCTTGAAATTGACAGTGCAACAACAGAAAGCATCAAGGGTGTGGTAGCAGACCTCAAATCAGCTGTTATCAAGGGAGACACCGTCTACTTCTTTAAAGTTGATGGCAAGATTTACAAGGTCAAGGCCTCTGTATCTGATGACCTTCCTTACCTTGAAAATGGTAAAACCTTCGAAGGTCAAGTAGGAAAAGATAACTATCTCAAGACCTTTAAAGTGCAGTAAAAAAGGTTTATTTAAGAAATGTATGTTATAATAAGGTAAATTAAGACTAATGGAGGACAAACAAATGGGTTTTTATGTGATGCTTGCTTCAATGCTACTCGGACTGCTCGCTTTGAAGATAGGTTTTTCTCAGTTCAAGGAGAAAAAAGATAAATTCTTATCTATCTTAACAAGTTTAGCTGGCCTAGCACTTGTTCTCGTAGCTGTCTGGTTAGGATGGCCAAAATAAATAGAGAAGCCTCGGTCAAACCGAGGTTTTTTAGATGAATTTCTTGGTAGTGGCAAAAAAATATGCTACACTATTGATATGAAAATTTTAATCCCAACAGCAAAAGAAATGAACACAGACTTGCCAAGTATCGAGGCAACTCCTTTAAAACCAGAAAGTCAGGCCGTGCTTGATGCCTTGGTCCTCTATTCTGCTAGTCAATTGGAGAGTTTTTACAAAGTTTCAGCCGAGAAAGCTGCGGAAGAATTTCAACATATCCAAGCTTTGAAAAGGCAAACTGCTCAACACTACCCAGCCTTGAAACTTTTTGATGGGCTTATGTACCGTCATATCAAGCGAGACAAACTGACCGAGGCAGAACAAGCCTATCTTGAAAACCATGTCTTTATTACCTCAGCGTTGTACGGTGTCGTTCCAGTCTTGTCACCTATGGCTCCTCACCGTTTGGATTTTTTGATGAAGTTGAAAGTCGCTGGTAAGACTTTGAAGAGCCATTGGAAGGCAGCTTATGATGAAGCTGTGAAGAAGGAAGAAGTGATTTTCTCTCTCTTGTCATCAGAATTTGAGACTGTATTTTCTAAGGAAATTAGAGAAAAGATGGTGACCTTCAAATTCATGGAGGGCAGAGGTGGTCAGCTGAAGATTCACTCAACCATTTCTAAGAAAGCGCGTGGTTCTTTCCTGACAGCCCTGATAGAAAATCAAGTACAGACGGTTGAGGAAGCTCGTCGCTTAAGCTTTGCAGGATTTAACTACCGAGAAGATTTGTCACAGCCACAGGAATTGGTTTTTGTAAAGGAAGTATGAAAAGATATTTTGTATTTGGCAATATGTATCATCAGCTATTTTAGTTTATAAATGAGAAAAAAGCGAACAAGCTAGTCTTCTGAGTGTCAGAAAAGTAGTCTTGTTCGCTTTTATTATGTGTTACTAGATCGCATTGACCAAGTCTTGAGCTTGTTTTTCAAGTGAGTTTAGGACTGATTCTTCGAGAACCAATTTTCCGTCTGCCCAGGCAGAGTCATTGACACGTGCAGCAGTGAAATCACCAACGACTTGTGTACGGATAAATGGCAAGAGGTCTTTGTAAATAGCGAAAAGTTGATCGTGACCTGCATTGGCTACAGATGATACTGTGACAAACTTGTCTTGAAGAGCAGAAGCACCACGTGTATCAGATAAGTCAAGGGCACGAGATAGCCAGTCAAGCAAGTTTTTCACTGTTCCAGGGATAGAGAAGTTGTAGACTGGCGAGAAGATCCAGATGGCATCCGCAGCGAGAACCGCTTCGCGAGCAGCCGCTACAGCTGGATGTGTTGGAACTTCCAAATCTTGGCTGAAGAGAGGAAGGGATGAATAATCAAGGTAGCTAACTTCTGCTTTACCAGCAAGTGCTTTCTCAGCTTCGAGAGCCATTTGGTGGTTGAAAGAACCTTGACGTAGTGATCCGACGATAAATAATACTTTTTTAGACATGATGTGTCTCCTTTTTCTTAAATTTCCGAGAGCTCTCTCGTTGTTATGAAATATATTACAACAAAACAAAAGGACTTGCAAGAAATTTGCTCAGAGTTTATTTGAAAATTATAAAATTACAGAAGCTCTGGTCAGTTGCCACTGGAAAAGTAAGAACTGTTTTTTGGATTCTGGTTTGCTTTGCAGGAAGAAATAAAGTGCGATTGTTCCTATATTCTCTTGTAATATGATGACATAAGTGCTAAAATAAACAAGAAAACTCGCAATAGAAACCGCAGAACAGCTATTTTCCGGTATCATTTCATAAATTATTAAAGGAACAATAATGGCATTGAAGAATGCTTCTAAAAAGGGGTGGAGATCATGTAAGGCACAGATTAACAAGTGACGGACAAAAGAAATAATAATACACTTGTTAAGGAGAAAAGATGTTAATAAGAAATTATCGGAAAAATATTGGCCTGATGGCCGGAGTTGAGTTTTTTGCATTTTTAGGGATTACCAGTTTTTGGATTCTCTTTCTCAGTCAAAACGGAATGTCTCTTTGGCAGATTGGACTTCTGGAAAGTATTTTTCATACGACCAGTCTTCTCTGTGAAATTCCATCTGGAATGTTAGCTGACCGCTATTCCTATAAGACCAACCTTTATTTAAGTCGTATAGCAGGGATTGTGTCTTCTATTCTCATGTTGGCTGGGCAGGGAAATTTTTGGATTTATGCACTAGCAATGGCGGTGAGTGCCTTGTCTTATAATTTTGATTCAGGCACAAGCGCAGCAATGGTCTATGACTCGGCTGTAGAGGCTGGACTAAAGGAGCGTTACTTATCTATTTCAAGTTTTATGTCAGGAGTGTCAGAAGGAACTCGGTCTTTGGGGACAGTGTTGGCGGGATTTTTTGTCCATGGTCAATTGCACCTGACCTACTATATCATGATTGCGACTTCTATCATAGTTCTTTTCCTGATTTGGATGCTGAAAGAACCTAGTGTCAAGCTAGAAAAAGCTGATAGTGTGAGCATGAAACAGATTATTTGGACCGTTAAGGATGAGTTGAAGCGAAATCCCATGCTGTTCAACTGGATGATTTTGTCTCAGATTGTCGGAGTACTCATGTGCATGTTTTACTTTTACTATCAAAATCAGTTACCAGATTTAAGTGGTTGGCAAATTTCAGCAGTTATGCTACTTGGTAGTCTCTTGAATATCGTCGCAGTCTATCTAGCGAGTAGGATTGGAAAGAACTATGCTGCCTTGAAGCTTTTCCCTGTCCTCGTCCTGCTGACTGGAGTTACCTACCTACTGTCCTATTTTGGAACACCTCTAATCTATATTTTGATTTATTTGATTAGTAATGCTCTATATGCTCTTTTTCAGCCGATTTTTGACAACGATTTGCAAGAGCGCCTTCCAAGTGAAGTAAGGGCAACCATGCTGAGTGTCTACTCTATGATGTTTAGCCTGAGTATGATTGTCTTCTTCCCACTGACAGGCTGGTTGATTGATCATTTAGGCTTTGTAGTAACATTTCTTTATCTAGGATTCTTTTTAGTCATGATTAGCCTTCTACTGCCTGTATTTTTAGGAAAAATGGCTAAAAGAATAGATGATAAAATAATTCCATAGATTAAAAGAACTTACGAAAACTTGAGTGCCAAGCTCAGGTTTTTTAATAGGTTGATTTTGGAGCTGTCTTTAATTTTCTTGCTCGGTTTTAACTAAGAAAAATCTGTTTGCTTTGAAGGGAGAAATAGAATTGGTTTCTTATACTCAATGAAAATCAAAGAGCAAACTAGGAAGCTAGCCGCAGACAGTACTTGGGTACGGCAAGGCGACGCTGACAAAGTTTGAATTGGATTTTCGCAGAGTATTCTTATATTCACTTGTAATAAAGCAAGATAGATGGTAAAATAGACGAGTGAAAAAAAGACAAAACAAAGCAAAAAATAATCTACTGTGGCAGTATGGTCTAGGGATGACGATTTTGTTTGTGGTTATCAGTGCTTCCTTTCTGTATCTAGTGTTTCTGAGTATGAAACCTTATCAAACAGCTAAAAGTGAAGGAGAAAAATTAGCTCAGCAGTATGCAGGATTAGAGCAGGCTGATCAGGTTGACTTATACAATGGCTTGGAATCTTATTACAGCGTTCTTGGTCGTAATAAAAAACAAGAAGCACTTGCTGTCCTGATTGGGAAAGATGACCATAAGATCTACGTTTATCAGCTAAATCAAGGTGTTTCACAAGAAAAAGCAGAAGCGGTTTCTAAGGAAAAAGGAGCTGGCGAAATTGATAAGATTACTTTTGGTCGTTATCAAGATAAGCCAATCTGGGAAGTCAAGTCAGGCTCTGATTTTTATCTAGTAGATTTTGAAACAGGAGCATTGGTCGATAAGGAGGGCCTATGAAACTATCCAAGCGTGTTTTAGAAATGGAAGAAAGTGTTACTTTAGCTAGTGATGCGAGAGCAAAGAAGTTAAAGGCTGAAGGAAAAGATGTACTTTTCTTAACTTTAGGTCAGCCCGATTTCCATACTCCCAAAAATATTCAAGATGCAGCAGTTAAAGCTATTCGAGAAGGACAGGCTTCCTTCTATACAGTAGCTTCAGGTCTACCAGAATTAAAAGCTGCAGTGAATACCTACTTCGAGCGTTACTATGGCTATTCTGTCGCAAGTAATGAGGTTACCTTTGCCACAGGTGCCAAGTTCTCCCTCTATACTTTCTTTATGGCTGTGGTCAATCCAGGTGATGAAGTTATCATCCCAACCCCATATTGGGTCAGCTATGGAGATCAGGTCAAGATGGCAGAAGGTGTGCCAGTCTTTGTTCCTGCTAAGGAAGACAATCACTTTAAGGTGACCGTAGAGCAGTTGGAAGCAGCTCGCACAGACAAAACCAAGGTTTTGGTGCTGAATTCGCCATCTAATCCGACTGGTATGATTTACACTCGCGAGGAACTCTTGGCTATCGGAAATTGGGCAGTTGAACATGACATTCTCATCTTAGCAGATGATATTTATGGTCGTTTGGTCTATAACGGGAATGAGTTCGTACCAATCTCTAGTCTATCAGAAGCCATTCGCAAGCAAACCATTGTCATTAACGGTGTATCTAAGGCCTATGCAATGACGGGTTGGCGGGTAGGTTATGCAGTGGGTGATCCAGAAATCATTGCTGCTATGAGCAAATTGACAGGTCAAACAACTTCTAACCTAACTGCTGTTTCACAATATGCAACTATCGAAGCCCTAACTGGACCGCAAGATTCTGTGGAAGTTATGCGTCAAGCATTTGAAGAACGTCTCAATACCATCTATCCACTCTTGTGTGAAGTCCCTGGTTTTGAAGTTGTCAAACCACAAGGAGCTTTCTATCTCTTTCCAAATGTCAAAAAAGCTATGGAGATGAAAGGTTATAGCGATGTAACAGCATTTACGACGGCTATTCTTGAAGAAGTTGGTCTAGCCTTGATTACAGGAGCAGGATTCGGAGCACCAGAAAATGTGCGCCTCAGTTATGCGACAGACCTAGACACGCTTAAAGAAGCAGTTAAACGCTTGAAAGCATTTATGGGTAGTGAGAATGATTGATCATTTTGAAATTAAGGTAAAGGATTTACAAATTTCAGAAGGATTTTATAGGAGTTTTCTCGCTCCTTTGGGCTATAAATTGGCTTTTAAGACCACTTCTCTAATCAGTTTTCTTGCCCCAAACAGCCCTCATCCTGGTGGTGATTTTTGGCTGGCTCAGGGGAAGCAAAATCCTATTCACTTTGCTTTTTTAGCAGAAAATAAGGAAGAGGTTCAAGCTTGTTATGAGGCTGGTTTAGAGGCAGGTGGGCGAGACAATGGAGATCCTGGCTATCGCAGTGAGCATCCGATTTACTACGCTGCTTTTGTGATTGACCCAGATGGGAACAATATAGAAGTGGTTTGCCATAAAGAATAAAAAAGAAAAAGGAAAAACAATGACAAAACGTGTAACGATTATTGATGTAAAAGACTATGTTGGTCAGGAAGTGACGATTGGCGCTTGGGTTGCCAACAAATCAGGAAAAGGGAAAATCGCCTTCTTGCAATTGCGTGATGGAACAGCCTTCTTTCAAGGTGTAGCCTTTAAACCAAACTTTGTCGAAAAATTTGGTGAAGAAGTGGGACTTGAGAAGTTTGATATCATCAAACGCTTGAGCCAAGAAACTTCTGTTTATGTGACAGGAATTGTCAAAGAAGACGAACGTTCTAAATTTGGTTATGAGTTGGACATTACAGACATCGAAGTGATTGGTGAATCTCAAGACTACCCAATCACACCAAAAGAACATGGAACAGACTTCTTGATGGACAACCGTCACTTGTGGCTCCGTTCTCGTAAGCAAGTAGCTGTGATGCAAATTCGTAACGCTATCATCTACGCAACTTATGAGTTCTTTGACAAGAACGGCTTCATGAAGTTTGATAGCCCAATTCTTTCAGGAAATGCGGCTGAAGATTCAACGGAACTCTTTGAAACAGACTACTTCGGAACGCCAGCCTACTTGAGCCAATCAGGTCAGCTTTACTTGGAAGCAGGAGCTATGGCCCTTGGCCGTGTCTTTGACTTTGGTCCAGTTTTCCGTGCTGAAAAATCAAAAACACGTCGTCACTTGACTGAGTTCTGGATGATGGATGCTGAGTACTCATACTTGACACATGATGAGTCGCTTGACTTGCAAGAAGCTTATGTAAAAGCTCTTCTTCAAGGTGTTCTTGACCGTGCGCCTCAAGCCTTGGAAACCTTGGAACGTGATACAGAACTCTTGAAACGCTACATTGCAGAGCCATTCAAACGTATCACTTACGATCAAGCTATTGACCTCTTGCAAGAGCATGAAAATGATGAAGATGCTGACTACGAGCATCTTGAGCATGGTGATGACTTTGGTTCACCACATGAAACTTGGATCTCAAACCACTTTGGTGTGCCAACATTTGTCATGAACTATCCAGCAGCCATCAAGGCCTTCTACATGAAACCAGTTCCTGGAAATCCAGAGCGCGTGCTTTGTGCGGACTTGCTTGCCCCAGAAGGCTATGGAGAAATTATCGGTGGGTCTATGCGTGAGGAAGACTACGATGCTCTTGTAGCTAAGATGGATGAACTTGGTATGGATCGTACAGAGTACGAATTCTACCTTGACCTTCGTAAATACGGTACAGTTCCACACGGTGGATTTGGTATCGGTATCGAGCGTATGGTAACCTTCGCGGCAGGAACAAAACACATCCGTGAAGCCATTCCGTTCCCACGTATGTTGCACCGTATTAAACCATAAATAATGAGATAAAAGTAAAAGGTTCTATCGGCCTTTTACTTTTTTTGATGTCGAAATTGAAAAATATTATAATTTTTTAAAAGATGATTTATCACCCTATTTATTTGCATTTTTATGCAATATATATAAATATACATTCAAGCATACTTGGAAGTAGCCTAATAATATTATTTTTCTGTACCTAGGACACAAAAATAATCTTTTTTTTGAAAAAATAGACCAATTACTTAAAAATTACGTTGGAATATGATACAATTAACAAAATATATCTGTACTCGCGAGTGCATATATATATATATATATATATATATAAGGTGGTAAACAATGTTTAAATTGTCGAGACAACAAAAAGATCATCGATATTTTTGTGGCAATAGATACGAAAAATATTCGATCAAAAAATTAAAAGTTGGTGCTGCGAGTGTTTTAATCGGGGCAGGATTTTTGTTTGGTTATCATGTTGAAGCTAGTGAAAAAGATGCATCGATTGCAAATGTAACAGATAGTGGTTACAACAGAACTGGAACTGGTAATTCAGAAGTAGTAGACGCGCAAGAATTTGTAATGGTGACACATGAGAAACCAGGTGGTGTAGTAGAAGATGTAGCTATTTTAAAATCAAATTTTTCAGAAAATCTTGATCAATTAAAGAAAGATTATCCAGGATTTACTGCGACAAGCTTACAACTTGTTGGAATAAATAAATATAAAATTACATATGTACCGGTTACTACAACAAATCAACCGAATACTACAACAGAATCTGTAGCTACTATAGAAAATTCTAATAATTCAGATTCTACATCAGCTACTGCTAATCAAACACAACCAACTGCTGAAAATAGAGTCAGTTTACAAGGGCATCTTGTCGGAAATCAAACAGAATATAATGTAGGAGAACAGATCATCTCAACATTTAGATTAGATGTATCAGCTCCTTCAAAATTAGAAGAAGGTTCTTATATTTTAGTGAATTTACCTGAGAATGAACCTATTACTGATGTACAATTTGGTACAGCTTTAAGAGTGGAAAAAGTAACGGATACACAGTATAAGATTTATACTGGAGAAGTTCCAAGTGGTTCTTATGGTAATTTCAATATTAGTTATAAATTTGATAAATATAGAACTGGCCGTAATTCTCAAACTTCTATCACTTCTCAAGTGATGGATAAAAATGGGAATCCAATTTCACCTGAAAAGACTACTAAGTCAGTGGTAGCAAATACAAATAAGAGTGGATATGCTAGTATTCATGTGGACAGTGAAAGTGGTGCTAGAGATTTAGCTTTATTTAACACAAATGCACCCGGCGACTCTATTGATGAAACTAAGAATAAAGAATTAGTTTTAAAATTAACGACATTAAATAAAGAAGTTGCTGCTGTCAATAAAATACAACATGCTATTACTTTACCGACAGGAGCTATAGTATCAGAAACATCTAAGAATGCAGGATGGACACAGGAAGGAAATATTGCTCGTTATACAAGAATAATACCAGATGCGAAACCTGTATTTGATCAAGGAAATAATACTAGTGATGATACACTTCGCTTAAACATGCGTCAAACAGGAACCTTAGAAGAGTTTCTTAAAGGAAAAGAATTTACTTTTACAGATAATGTAACTTATACAGATAAATCAGGAGAAACGAATACAAGTCAAGGAACAACTTCGTTAGTTGTGAAGGCTGTGAATCCATATAAAGATAACGGAGATGGAGCAACGCCAAATGTAGCAGGAGCACAACCTCCATTAGTAATTAATAACTATACTAATGAACAAAATCATGAAAATAGAGTGAATATAGCAATTCCTGGAATTAATACGGAAACAGATGATAAGAGAATTATTGTTTTCTGGAGAAGTGTAGATACTCCAACAAAAGTTAAGGAAGTTGAATTAACGATTGATAGTGATTTTGATCAAAAGAGATCAATTGAATTTTATGGGACTTGGAATAAGAATGGAGCATATGCAGCTTGGTATGCACCGGATAATCTAGGAACAAGTAATACTTTTGAAGTGTATACAGTGACTGGAACAAATGAAACAAAAATTGGAGAGATCGCATTTAAAAAGAATGGAGGTACTTCAATAGATTTACCTGAAGGTACAACCCGAGTTTTATTAAAGCCAAAAGGTGAAATGACATTTACAAATGATACGCTTAGTCAAGCGGGTATTTATTTACATCAAAACTTAAAAGGCTTAGAAAAAGCTAAACAAATGGTTTTAGAAGGAAAAGAAGCTAAGAGTATCGTTACTGCAAAAGTTTCAACTCAAGATACAGATGTGGTCAATACAAGTATTTCTAAAACGATTTTAGCAGATACTAGAACAGCTTTAAAACTGACATCGAGAACTGGGAAAATAGAAACGGTTCTAGCAGGGAATAAAACACAATCATTAAGTTCTGGAATAGAAGCTTATGATTACTCACCTTCAGGTTTAGGGAATCGTGTATATAGTACATTGACATCACACCTTGCTACTACTGATAAAAAATTAGATTATCTTGGAGCGAAGAATCCTAAAATTATTGTGGAATTGCCGGATGGCTTTAGTTATGCAGGAGATAGCCCACTTGTAACTAAAGATGATAATTATCAAAATACTGGTAAACGTGTATTGATTATTGACCCGAAAGATTCAAATACTCGTGAGAATGTAACTCCGAATTTAGAGTTTAATGTAGCACAATGGGTTCAAACAGGTAGTTATCGTTTGAAATATACATTAGTTTGGGATGAAAATAGATTCCTACATGGGTTAAATCCTAATAATGAGTTTGATGGAGATAAGACAATTATCAATACATCAACTTTCACTTATGAAATTCCTGTAAGTAATACATCAGCGACACGATTACACGTAGATGTAACCGATAAAAATGATCAACGAGAAGGTTACACAACATCGTTACAGAATTTAGCTCCAAAAACAGATGTGACATATCGTTTTACATTATCAAATACAGATAATTCAAAATTATCGAATAATGAAGTGCTTGTGACATTACCTAAACAAGGGGACAAGAATATTGTTGATACAAGTATAGCTCGTAATTCTGCATTTGATGTGGAAGCTACAGGAGAAGCAATAGCTCCTGCAGGATGGACAGCATACTACTCAACTTCTCCAATTAATGGAAATGCAAATGAAGTTGCTACAGCAACAACTTTAACAGCTGATCAAGTGACAGATTGGAGCAAGGTTACAGCAGTTAAGTTTGTTTCTAATCAAGGAACTACATTAAATCCGGGATTATCAAATGAATTTTTAGTACCAGCAAGAATTTCTAAAGATGCAAAAGATAAACAGGTAGCTTATATTTCAGCAGCAGCAAAAACAAATGCGGAGGAAATATATAATGAGGCGAATGTAGCTTCTGTTACTATTAAAATAGAAAATATAAAAAATGGAGCTGTCAAAATTGCATATGAAGATATGCAGGGAAATGCGATTAAACCAACAATAACAGCTATTGAAAAAAGAGCTTATACAAAAGATTATAATGTAGATACAGAAGAATATCGTCCTGATGAATTTACATATAATGGCATAGCGTATAGATATATGCGAGTCAAAGAAACTTCGGCTCCGGTTGAAGGTATTATTAACAGTGAAGAAATTACAGTGACTTATGTTTATGATACTTTGTATGAAAATGTTCCAGAAACAAAAGTCATCACGCGTACAATTAAGTATGTAGATGCAAGCGACGAAACTACAGAAGTATCACCAAAAGTTGTTCAGAATGTTACGCTAACAAGAACAAACAAGCGAAACAAAGTAACGAATGCACTTGAAGAAGGAACATGGTCACAAGGAAGTTGGGCAGAACAAGCTTCACCAACCGTAGCAAACTATGGAACACCAGATAAAGCAAGTGTAGAGTCAGTGGCAGTAACACCAACAATGGAAAATGCCGAAGTAGTCGTGAAGTATCCACAAGCAAAAGAAGACGAAGTAGAAACAAAAGTCATCACGCGTACAATTAAGTATGTAGATGCAAACGACGAAACTACAGAAGTATCGCCAAAAGTTGTTCAGAATGTTACGCTAACAAGAACAAACAAGCGAAACAAAGTAACGAATGCACTTGAAGAAGGAACATGGTCACAAGGAAGTTGGGCAGAACAAGCTTCGCCAACAGTAGCAAACTATGGAACACCAGATAAAGCAAGTGTAGCGTCAGTGGCAGTAACACCAACAATGGAAAATGCCGAAGTAGTCGTGAAGTATCCACAAGCAAAAGAAGACGAAGTAGAAACAAAAGTCATCACACGTAGGATCAACTACCTAGAAAAAGGTACAAATAAAGTCTTGAAAGATCCAGCGGTACAAAGCGTGACGTTATCAAGAACAAAAACAACAAACAAAGTCACTGGAGAAGTTACATACGGAGAATGGAGCAAGGGCAGTTGGTCAGAAGTAATACCAGAATCAATAGCAAACTACAAAGTTCCAAGTGTCACAAGAGTAGAAGCGACAGAAGTAACATCAACAACAGATGATAAAACAATTGATGTATACTATGAAGCAGATACAAAACCAGAGCCTAAACCAGAGCCTAAACCAGAGCCTAAACCAGAGCCTAAACCAGAGCCTAAGCCAGAGCCTAAGCCAGAGCCTAAGCCAGAGCCTAAGCCAGAGCCTAAGCCAGAGCCTAAGCCAGAGCCTAAGCCAGAGCCTAAACCAGAGCCTAAGCCAGAGCCTAAACCAGAGCCTAAGCCAGAGCCTAAGCCAGAGCCTAAACCAGAGCCTAAGCCAGAGCCTAAACTAGAGCCTAAGCCGGAACCAGCACCAGTTCCATCAACACCAGAGACTCCTGAACAACCAGTAGCTCCAGTGCAACCGGAACAACCAACAACTCCAACCCAACCTGCTGTTCCAACACCAGCTGAAACATCAGTAGCAACTGATTCAGCTACTCAACCAGCAACACCTAAATATGTTGAAGGTCAAAAAGAGTTACCTAACACAGGTACAGAAGCTAATGCTAGTCTAGCTGCACTTGGACTCCTTGGAGCTTTGAGTGGATTTGGATTTCTTGCTCGCAAGAAAAAAGAGGACTAAAAACTCATAGTTTTTGAGAAGATGATTCGTCATCTTCTTTTTTTATTTTAGTGTTTTTACTTGCGTAAAAAAATTTTTTCTAGTATAATAGTTTATTGTGAGCGAACCTCACTTACCCCTTGCAAAGTCTTGGGGTCATTAGACCAAAAGGAGGAACATATCAATGGCTAAATACGAAATTCTTTATATCATTCGTCCAAACATTGAAGAAGAAGCTAAAAACGCTTTGGTAGCACGTTTTGACTCTATTTTGACTGACAACGGTGCAACTGTTGTTGAATCAAAATCTTGGGAAAAACGTCGTCTTGCATACGAAATCAAAGATTTCCGTGAAGGACTTTACCACATCGTTAACGTTGAAGCAAACGACGACGTAGCTCTTAAAGAGTTTGACCGTCTTTCAAAAATCAACGCTGACATTCTTCGTCACATGATCGTCAAAACTGACGCGTAAGAAGGTAAACTATGATTAACAATGTTGTACTTGTAGGGCGTATGACACGTGACGCTGAGTTGCGTTATACCCCATCAAATGTAGCAGTTGCGACTTTTACTCTTGCAGTAAACCGTACATTTAAGAGTCAAAATGGCGAACGTGAGGCTGATTTTATCAATGTCGTTATGTGGCGCCAACAGGCTGAAAATCTTGCTAACTGGGCTAAAAAAGGCTCGCTTATCGGGGTGACAGGCCGTATCCAGACTCGTAGTTACGATAACCAGCAAGGACAACGTGTCTACGTGACAGAGGTCGTGGCTGAGAATTTCCAAATGTTGGAAAGCCGTAGTGTGCGTGAGGGTCACACAGGTGGAGCTTACTCTGCACCAACTGCAAACTATTCAGCACCTACAAATTCAGTACCAGACTTTTCACGTGATGAAAATCCATTTGGAGCAACAAATCCGTTGGATATTTCAGATGATGATTTACCATTCTAATGGACAACTAAAATTATAAAGGAGAAAAAACATGGCTCAACAACGTCGTGGCGGATTCAAACGCCGTAAAAAAGTTGATTACATCGCAGCAAACAAAATTGAATATGTTGATTACAAAGATACTGAGCTTCTTAGCCGTTTCGTTTCAGAACGTGGGAAAATCCTTCCTCGTCGTGTAACAGGAACTTCAGCTAAAAATCAACGTAAAGTAACAACAGCTATCAAACGCGCTCGCGTAATGGCTTTGATGCCTTTCGTAAACGAAGATTAAAAAAGAGGTCCGGGTGGACCTCTTTTTCAGACCCGGTTGGGTCTTTTTTTCAGGTCCGGGTGGACCTCTTTTTCATGAGCTTGGAAACAAGAAAGCGAATTAAGACCCGGTTGGGTCTTTTTTTCACGAGATAGTTTTTTTCTGATCTTGGCGTGCTATAATGGTAATAGAAAGAGTAAAGGTGGGTAAGTCAAAGATGAATTGTACGATTAGAAATATGATTAAGTCTGATATTGAATCCTTATCTCATGGATTTATCAATCAAGGTTGGCCTGGTAGAGAGGAAATTTTGGCTAGATATTTTCTGGAACAGGAAAGTGGGGAGAGAGAAGTCTTAGTTGCAGAGATTGATGGTGCTGTAGCGGGCTACGTTACCATTTTGCCCTCTGCTAAACATGGTCCTTTTGCAGAAGTCTATCCAGAATTATCAGATTTTAATGTGTTTGAGCCCTTTCAAAATCAAGGTATTGGAAACCTCTTGATGGAAGAGGCAGAAAATCGAGTTAAGTTTTTTTCAGACAAAGTGACGTTGGGTGTAGGTTTGCACTCAGGCTATGGACCTGCCCAGAGATTGTACATCAAACGAGGCTATATTCCAGATGGTTCAGGCGTTTGGTATCGAAATCAGCCGTTGGAAATGAATGCTACTATTCAAAATAATGATGATTTAGTTCTGTATTTATCCAAGAAATTCGAATAAGAGATAGTGAATTTCTTTGAAGATAGGGGATTTCTCTACTTTATGGTATAATGGAAAGAGTTAGATTGAAAGAGGTAGTGAGATGGATGCCAAATTAAGATACAAGGCAAAGAAGATCAAGATTGTCTTTTTTGATATTGATGATACATTGAGGAATTCAAAGACAGGTTTTATTCCAGCTTCAATCCCAACTGTTTTTAAGCAATTACGTGAGAAAGGAAATTTGACAGGTATTGTTTCTGGACGAGGGATTTTTGGTGTTGTTCCGGAGATTCGTGAGCTCAAGCCTGACTTTTTTGTGACCTTAAATGGGGCCTATATCGAAGATAAAAAAGGTCAGGTCATTTATCAACATCAGATTGAGAAATCAGATGTTGAGGAGTATATCACTTGGGCTAAGCAAGAAGGAATTGAGTATGGCTTGGTTGGGAGCCATGATGCCAAGTTGTCTACTCGCACCGATATGATTAGTGAGGCTATCAATCCAATTTATCCTGATTTAGATGTGGATCCAGATTTCCATGAGAAAGAAGACATCTATCAGATGTGGACTTTTGAAGATAAAGGAGATGACTTGCACTTGCCTGACAGTCTCTCAGACAAACTTCGCATGGTTCGTTGGCATCAACATTCGTCTGATATTGTGCCGATTTCAGGCTCCAAAGCGACGGGTGTGGAAAAGGTTGTGGAATACCTTGGCTTGAAACCAGAGAACGTCATGGTTTTTGGAGATGGGCTGAATGACTTGGAACTCTTTGATTATGCTGGAATCAGCGTTGCAATGGGAATTTCTCATGATAACATCAAAGAAAAAGCAGATTACATTACAAAAACATTAGAAGAAGATGGCATTTTTGATGCCTTAGAAGGATTTGGTATGGTAGAAAAAGAATTGCATTTCCCACAAGTAGACATTGAAACAGTAGAAGGTCCTATCGCGACTATTAAGACCAATCACGGAGATTTGCGGATCAAGCTCTTCCCTGAACATGCTCCTAAAACAGTGGCTAACTTTGTAGCTCTTTCAAAAGATGGCTACTATGATGGTGTCATTTTCCACCGTATTATCAAGGACTTTATGATCCAAGGTGGAGATCCAACTGGAACTGGTATGGGTGGCGAGTCAATCTACGGCGAATCATTTGAAGATGAATTCTCAGAAGAACTTTACAATATCCGTGGTGCTCTTTCCATGGCCAATGCTGGTCCAAATACCAACGGCAGCCAGTTCTTTATCGTGCAAAATCAGCATTTGCCTTATTCTAAGAAAGAAATTGCTCGTGGTGGTTGGCCAGAACCGATTGCGGAAATCTATGCCAACCAAGGAGGGACACCTCACCTAGACCGCCGTCACACGGTTTTTGGACAGTTAGCTGATGAAGCTTCTTACGTTGTCTTGGATGCCATTGCTGCTGTTGAGACGGGGGCGATGGACAAGCCAGTTGAAGATGTTGTGATTGAAACAATTGAAATCGAGGACTAAGATGAAAATCGGTGATAAGCTAAAGGGTCGTATTACAGGGATTCAGCCCTACGGTGCCTTTGTTGAGCTAGAGACAGGTGATACGGGGCTGATTCATATTTCAGAGATTCGGACAGGCTTTATTGAAAATATTCATGAAGCCTTGAAAGTCGATGAAGAGGTTCAGGTTCAGGTAGTGGATTTAGATGAATTTACAGGGAAAGCAAGTCTTTCTATCCGCACTTTGGAGGAAGAAAAGCACCAGTTTCCGAGACGGCGACGCTTTTCAAGCGACCGTTTTAACTACGGCTTTGCGCCTCTTAAACGAATGATGCCAATTTGGACTAGAGAAGCCCTGCACTATTTAAAAAAGAAGAAGTAGTTTAGAATTTTATATTTTTTGTAATGTTAATATAAATCTGCTATAATAGAACCATGGAAGAAGAACAATTATTAAAATCAGGAGAGCGCATTAACCAGCTCTTTTCGACAGATATCAAAATTATTCAAAATAGAGAGGTTTTTAGCTATTCGGTGGATAGTGTTCTCTTGTCACGCTTTCCACGTTTTCCTAAAAAGGGCTTGATAGTGGATTTCTGCGCTGGAAATGGAGCAGTGGGGCTATTTGCTAGCACTCGTACTCAGGCACAGATTTTGGCTGTTGAGATTCAGGAGCGTTTGGCGGATATGGCTGAGCGCTCTGTCCGTTTGAATGGATTAGAGGAGCAGATGCAGGTCATCTGTGATGATTTGAAAAATATGCCTGCTTACATCCAGGGGAGTAAGGTGGATATGATTTTGTGTAATCCGCCCTATTTCAAGGTGGATCCTCATTCAAACCTGAACGAGAGCGAACATTATCTCTTGGCGCGCCATGAAATCACGACCAATTTGCAGGAAATCTGTCGTAGTGCCCAGAGTATTCTTAAGTCCAATGGACGTTTGGCTATGGTTCATCGTCCTGATCGGCTCTTAGATATCTTGGACAGCTTGCAACGACATAATTTAGCACCTAAGCGTCTGCAGTTTGTTTATCCAAAAAGAGAAAAGGAAGCCAATATGCTCTTGATTGAGGCCATTAAGGATGGCTCGACAAGTGGCTTTAAGGTCTTGCCACCTCTTATTGTTCACAATGATGATGGCTCTTATACGCCCGAACTCGAAGAGATTTATTATGGATCATAAGGCTTATATGTACGTGCTGGAGTGCCGTGATGGCTCCTACTATACAGGCTATACGACTGATGTGAGAAGACGCCTCGCTGTCCACAATAGTGGGAAGGGAGCCAAATATACACGAGCACGCTTGCCAGTCAAACTTATCTATGCTCAAGGTTTTGCCAGTAAGGAAGAAGCCATGTCAGCTGAAGCACTTCTCAAGCGTAAGAAGAGGCCACAGAAGGAGCAATTTTTATCTGAAAATCAAGATAGAAATTTACTCAGTTATTTTGAAGAATCGTGAGGAGCCCTTTGACTCCTCTTACTTTTGTCAAAAAGTGAAAAAAATGCTACAATAAAGAGAATAAACAAAATGAGGTATTATCATGTCTAAGATTCTAGTATTT
This sequence comes from Streptococcus mitis SK1080, assembly GCF_000220085.1. Taxonomy (GTDB): domain Bacteria; phylum Bacillota; class Bacilli; order Lactobacillales; family Streptococcaceae; genus Streptococcus; species Streptococcus mitis_K. The sequence goes on from NZ_AFQV01000023.1 coordinate 138,269, forward strand.
GGTCACCAAAATCCAGACTCAGATGCCATCGGGTCATCTGTAGCTTTTGCCTACCTTGCAAAAGAAGCTTACGGTTTGGATACGGAAGCTGTTGCCCTTGGAACTCCAAATGAAGAAACAGCCTTTGTCTTGAACTATTTTGGTGTGGAAGCACCGCGTGTCATCACTTCTGCCAAAGCAGAAGGCGCAGAGCAAGTTATCCTGACTGACCACAATGAATTCCAACAATCTGTATCAGATATCGCTGAAGTAGAAGTTTATGGTGTTGTAGACCACCACCGTGTGGCTAACTTTGAAACTGCAAGTCCACTTTACATGCGTTTGGAGCCAGTTGGTTCAGCGTCTTCAATCGTTTATCGTATGTTCAAAGAACATGGTGTGGCTGTGCCTAAAGAGATTGCTGGTTTGATGCTTTCAGGTTTGATTTCAGATACACTTCTTTTGAAATCACCAACAACACACCCAACAGATACAGTCATTGCTCCTGAATTGGCTGAATTAGCTGGTGTCAACTTGGAAGAATATGGTTTGGCAATGTTGAAAGCTGGTACAAACTTGGCTAGCAAATCTGCTGAAGAATTGATTGACATCGATGCTAAGACTTTTGAATTGAACGGAAATAATGTCCGTGTTGCTCAAGTAAACACAGTTGACATCGCTGAAGTATTGGAGCGCCAAGCAGAAATTGAAGCTGCAATGCAAGCTGCTAACGCAGCAAACGGCTACTCTGACTTTGTCTTGATGATTACAGATATCGTCAACTCAAACTCAGAAATCGTGGCTCTTGGTGCCAACATGGACAAGGTTGAAGCAGCTTTCAACTTCAAACTTGCAGACAACCACGCCTTCCTTGCTGGTGCCGTTTCACGTAAGAAACAAGTGGTACCTCAATTGACTGAAAGCTTTAATGCTTAAGATTTTGAGTGTTAATTCAAATTAGGAAAGGCTAGTTTGCCTTATATCGAAAGGAGTTTCGGCTCCTTTTTTTCTAGGAGTGAAGCATGTTAGAAAATGGCGATTTGATTTTTGTGAGAGATGAGTCGGACATGGGACAGGCTATCCAGACTTCCACAGGCAACTATAACCATGTTGCCATTTATTTGGATGGGATGATTTACCACGCTAGTGGAAAGGCGGGTGTTATCTGTCAGGAACCAGCAGACTTCTTTGCGCCCAATCATTTGTACGACATCTATGTTTACCCAGAAATGGATATCCAGTCTGTGAAGGAAAATGCTTGCAAACATCTTGGGGCACCCTACAATGCTTCTTTCTATCCAGATGGACATGGTTTTTACTGTTCCCAGTACATGGCAGAAATCCTACCGATTTTTGAGACCATACCTATGAAATTTGGGAATGGGGAGCAGGAGATTAGTGATTTTTGGAGAGAGTATTACAGAGAACTAGGTCTGCCTGTTCCTCTGAACCAAGCTGGGACCAATCCCAGTCAATTGGCAACATCGCCTCTGTTAGAATGTAAAGAAAGGAATCTTCATGATTCAGATTTTTAATCCATCTCGTTTGACGAGACAGCCATTTTTTGGAGAATTGATCCGCTATCTGGACCAGCATGATGATGTGATTCTACGGGAAATTAAGGCTCAATTTCCAGATGTTGCAGTTGACAAACTCATGGAAGAGTATATAAAGGCTGACTTGATTCTACGGGAAAATAAGCGTTATTACCTCAATCTTCCTATGCTTGAATCACTCGATAGTCTCGAACTGGATCAAGAGATTTTTGTCAGCGAAGATAGTCCGGCCTATCAAACTTTGTTGGAGCAGCGTTTTGAGACAGAATTACGAAATCAAACCAATGCAGCTATTTTAGTTGAAAAAACGGACTTTGCGAGATCAAAAATGACCCTGTCCAATTATTTCTACAAGGTCAAACATCAGTATCCTTTGACAGAAAAACAGCAGGATCTCTATGACATTTTGGGAGATGTCAATCCTGAGTATGCTCTCAAATATATGACGACTTTTTTGTTGAAATTTCTCAAAAAAGACCAGCTTATGCAGAAACGCCGTGATATCTTTGTGGACAGCTTAGTTGTCCTAGGTTATATTTTCCAAAATGAAGATGGAAAGTATGAGTTGGCTATCGATTTTGATAAGGAAAGATTAACTTTCTACTTGGCGTAATTTCTTGTTTCTGAGCACATTGTTTGACTTTCCTTAGTATTCGGTATAAACTATATGTAACCGGTAACACATATCGGAATAAACTAAAGGAGACAATCATATGTCACTTGAAAACAAATTGGAACAAGCAACAGGCGCTATCAAAGAAGGATTTGGTAAGGTTACTGGGGATAGCAAGACTGAAGCGGAAGGCGCTGTAGAAAAGACAGTTGCTAAGGCAAAAGAAGTAGTTGAAGATGCTAAAGGTGCTGTAGAAGGTGCCGTTGAAGGTTTGAAAAACGCTTTCAAATAAAAATAGAAAAAATCAAGGGTTTCATTTCCCTTGATTTTTTACTATCTTATAAATAATTTTCTGCGACGGCTGCATCTCCTGGATAGGCTTCTTTCTTACCTTGGACGATTTGGTAGCAATCAGCTCCCTTACCTGCAATAATTACAGCATCGAGTTCTTGTTCAGTGATGGCCATTGCCGCCTTGATGGCTTCTTGGCGATCTGGAATCTTTTCAACAGGATGATTGATGTAGCTACTAATTTCATCCGCAATGGTCATTGGGTCTTCATAATTGGGGTCATCAGCAGTCAAAAAGACTTGAATCTCAGGGTGTTGATTGAGGAGAAGTCCAAAGTCCTTACGACGACTTTCTCCCTTATTTCCTGTCGAACCCAGAACCAGAGCAATTTTTCCAGTTTGATGAGTTTCAACCACATTGATGAGTTTTTTCAGACTATCCCCATTGTGGGCATAGTCGATAAAGATCTTAGCGCCATTTTTCTGAGTGAGGACTTCCATACGACCAGGGACGCGGGTTGCAGCGATTCCTTTTTTGATGTCCTCAAGACTAGCCCCGAGACGGAGACAAGCAAGTCCTGCAGCAACGGCATTTTCTTGGTTGAAGTGACCAATCAGTTGGATATCATAGTCTCCAGCGAGTTTACCCATAGCTGAAAAACTAAAGGCTTTGGAATTCTCGATTTGATTATTTGATTGGCTACCATAGAAATCATGGTCTTGATCTGCCACTTGTTCTTTCAAGACAGAAAAGTGATCCATGTCACTATTAATGATGACTGCTCGGCTATTTTCCATCAAGAGACGCTTGTGGTAGAAGTAGTCTTCAAAGCTAGGGTGTTCAATCGGGCCGATATGGTCGGGGCTGATATTGAGGAAAACTCCCACATCAAAGGTTAGACCATAGACACGTTTGACCAGATAGGCTTGACTGGAGACTTCCATGATGAGGTAGGTGCGGTCATTTTGCACAGCTTGATTCATCATATCAAAGAGGTCAATACTCTCAGGGGTTGTCAATGCTGACTTAAAGAAAGTCTTGCCATCTAGAGTTGTGTTCATGGTCGACAGCATTGCAGGTCGATGCTCTTGAGATAAAATGTTATAGGCGAAGTAGGCTGCTGTTGTCTTACCCTTAGTACCAGTAAAGGCAAGGAGTTTAAGTTTTTTCTGTGGATTTCCATAAAATTCCATAGCAATCAAACTCATTGCTTTCTTGATATCGCTGACGATAATGGCAGGAATATCAACTTCATAGTCTTCTTCAGCCATATACCAACCGAGGCCTTGAGAGATGGCAGAAATCAGAAATTCCTTCTTAAAGGCAGCACCTTTAACGAAAAAGAGGCTCTTCTCTTTGGCCTTGCGACTGTCATAGCAGATGGTGTCAAATACGATATGGCTGTAGTTGTAGTGATAGTGTCCTTGGTCGATAATCTCGCGGAAGAGACCATCTTTCTTTAATATATCTAATACGGTTTCAATCTTAATCATACTTTCTATTGTAAACCGAAAGTCGCAAATTTACAAGTAACAAGGAAAAGTTTATAATGGAAGATAAGGAGTTTTTCCTAGTTATCAAAATTGAATGAGGAATCTATGTCGCACGAAAACAATCACCAGCAGGCCCAGATGTTACGGGGGACTGCTTGGTTAACGGCTAGTAACTTTATCAGTCGCCTGCTTGGGGCTATTTACATTATCCCTTGGTACATCTGGATGGGGTCTTATGCGGCTACGGCCAATGGTCTCTTTACCATGGGCTACAATATCTATGCCTGGTTCTTGCTGGTTTCAACAGCGGGGATTCCAGTTGCGGTGGCCAAGCAAGTTGCTAAATACAATACCATGAGAGAAGAGGAGCATAGCTTTGCCCTGATTCGGAGTTTTTTAGGATTTATGACAGGACTAGGTTTGGTTTTTGCCCTAATCTTGTATGTCTTTGCTCCTTGGCTAGCAGACTTATCTGGCGTGGGCAAAGACTTGATACCGATCATGCAGAGCTTGGCTTGGGGAGTCTTGATTTTCCCTTCTATGAGTGTTATCCGAGGATTTTTCCAAGGGATGAATAACCTGAAACCTTATGCCATGAGCCAAATCGCTGAGCAGGTCATTCGTGTTATCTGGATGCTCTTAGCAACCTTTATCATTATGAAGCTCGGTTCAGGAGATTACCTAGCAGCCGTTACCCAATCGACCTTTGCGGCCTTTGTCGGTATGGTAGCCAGTTTTGCAGTTTTGATTTATTTCCTTGCTCAAGAAGGTTTACTCAAAAGAGTCTTTGAAACAGGGGATAAGATTAACAGCAAGCGTCTCTTGGTCGATACCATTAAGGAAGCCATTCCTTTTATCTTGACAGGGTCTGCCATCCAGCTTTTCCAGATTCTGGATCAGATGACCTTTATCAATAGTATGAGCTGGTTTACCAACTACAGCAACGAGGACTTGGTTGTCATGTTTTCTTATTTCTCAGCCAATCCTAATAAAATCACTATGATTTTGATTTCTGTTGGGGTTTCAATTGGGGGTGTCGGTTTACCACTTTTGACTGAAAACTATGTCAAGGGGGACTTGAAGGCGGCTTCTCGTCTGGTTCAGGACAGCATTACCATGCTTTTCGTATTCCTGCTACCAGCAACGGTTGGAGTGGTTATGGTAGGAGAACCCCTCTACACAGTCTTTTATGGGAAGCCAGATAGTTTGGCCATGGGCTTGTTTGTCTTTGCAGTTTTGCAGTCTACTATTTTAGGCTTGTACATGGTCTTGTCTCCAATGCTTCAGGCCATGTTCCGCAACCGCAAGGCAGTTCTCTATTTTATCTATGGTTCCATTGCCAAGCTGGTCTTGCAAATACCTACCATCGCCCTCTTCCACAGTTATGGTCCTTTGATTTCCACTACAATCGGCCTCATTATTCCTAATGTCTTGATGTATCGGGACATTTGTCAAGTAACCGGTGTTAAGCGCAAGGTGATTTTGAAGCGAACCATTTTAATCAGTTTGTTGACCCTTGTTATGTTTCTCGGTGTCGGTGCCATCCAGTGGATACTTGGATTTGTCTTCCAACCAAGTGGACGTTTGTGGAGCTTCCTTTATGTAGCTCTTGTCGGTGCCATGGGTGGAGGAGTATATGGAGTCATGAGTCTCCGTACTCGTTTATTGGATAAGGTGATTGGGAAAGCCCAAGCAGATCGCCTGCGAGTAAAATTAAAAATTTCTTAAAAAAATAATTTATAAATAAAATGAATAAGTTGAGTTTTTTAAAAGCCAAAACACTCTCTTATTCATTTTTTATTGTTAGAATTGGATATGAAATGTAAAACAGAGAATAAATAACGAAAGTAATTGAATTTTATGTCAAAAAACACTTGACTAAAAAGTAGTTAGTCTGTATAATAAAACAAATATTTAAATCAGGAGGTTCTGGAAATGAAAAAGTCTAAGGCCAAGTATGCAACGCTTGCAGGTGTCGTGTTAAGTGCAGGTATTTTGTTAAGTGCCTGTGGAAATTCTAGCACAGGGTCAAAAACATATAACTATGTTTACGTAAGTGACCCATCAAGTTTGAACTATCTAGCAGAAAATCGTGCAACAACCAATGATATCGTGGTTAATTTGGTAGATGGGCTCATGGAAAATGACCAGTATGGGGACTATATCCCATCCTTGGCAGAGGATTGGAGTGTTTCTAAGGACGGTTTGACCTATACCTACAAACTGCGGAAAGATGCTAAATGGTATACTGCAGATGGAGAGGAATATGCTCCTGTAACTGCCCAAGATTTTGTAACTGGTTTGAAATATGCGGCTGATAAAAAATCAGAAGCCTTGTAGTTAGTGCAAGAATCCGTTGCAGGTTTAGATGACTATATCACTGGTAAAACAACAGACTTTTCAACTGTCGGAGTTAAGGCTCTAGATGACCAAACCGTTCAATATACTTTGACACGACCAGAATCTTACTGGAACTCAAAAACAACCTCAACCATTCTCTTCCCAGTCAATGCGGATTTCTTGAAATCAAAAGGGGATGATTTTGGTAAGGTAGATCCATCTAGCATTTTGTACAATGGACCTTTCTTGATGAAATCCTTTGTTTCAAAATCGGTCATCGAATACAAGAAAAATCCTAACTATTGGGATGCTAAAAATGTCTTTGTAGATGATGTGAAATTGGCCTATTATGATGGTAGTGACCAAGATGCACTGGCTCGTAACTATGTAGAGGGAGCCTATAGCTATGCTCGTCTTTATCCAAATAGCTCAAGCTTCGAAGGAATCAAAGAGAAGAATAAAGACAATATCATCTATAGTCTGCAAGATGCTACATCTTACTTCTTAAACTTCAACTTGGATAGAAAATCTTATAAATTTACTTCAAAAACAAGTGATGCTGAGAAGAAGTCTACACAAGAAGCGGTTCTTAACAAAAACTTCCGTCAAGCCATTAACTTTGCCTATGATCGTACAGCTTACGGGGCCCAATCTCAAGGAGAAGATGGTGCAACTAAGATTTTGCGTAACCTCGTCGTTCCTCCAACATTTGTAAGTATCAATGGAAAAGACTTTGGTGAAGTAGTAGCCTCTAAGATGGTGAATTATGGTAAGGAATGGCAAGGAATCAGCTTTGCGGATGCTCAGGATCCATACTATAATGCTGAAAAAGCTAAAGCTAAATTTGCTGAAGCTAAGAAAGAACTCCAAGCCAAAGGAGTCCAATTCCCTATCCACTTGGACATGACAGTTGACCAAGCTGCTAAAAAGGGTGTCCAAGAGGCAAACTCTATGAAGCAATCTATTGAAGCAGCCTTAGGTGCAGAGAACGTTGTAATTGATATTCAACAACTCACTACTGAAGATTATGATAATACAAGCTATTTGGCTCAGACAGCAGCTCAGAAGGATTATGACCTTTACAACGGTGGTTGGGGTCCTGATTACCAAGATCCTTCAACCTATCTTGACGTCTTTAACGTTAATTCTGGTGGTTTGATGCAAAATCTAGGTATAGAGCCAGGTGAAGCCAATGACAAGGCCAAGGCTGTTGGATTAGATGTCTACACTCAAATGTTGGAAGAAGCCAATAAGGAACAAGATCTTGCAAAACGCTATGAAAAGTATGCTGATATCCAAGCTTGGTTGGTGGATAGCTCTCTAGCAATTCCAAATGTTTCTAAGGGCGGAACACCAGTATTGAGAAAAACAGTTCCTTTCTCAGAACCATATTCATTAGCTGGTAATAAAGGTATCGAATCATATAAATATCTCAAAGTACAAGATAAAACAGTCACAAAAGATGAATATGAAAAAGCCAAAGAAAAATGGCTGAAAGAAAAAGAAGAATCCAATAAAAAAGCCCAAGAAGAATTGGCAAAACATGTCAAATAGGGATTTTTCAAGAAAAACGATGGTTTCGAAAGAAGCTGTCGTTTTTTAATAGAATGATGGTAAATTTGGAAGAAAAATCTCACATTTTTTTCTTTGTTTCTTGAGTTTATGTTATAATGAATATAACAAAAACGTGAGCCGATATTTTCGAAAATCTACCCAATGTTGATTGAAGTATACACATGCTAGGATGATTTTATAGGAGGGATGCCGTCTACTGAAAAAGTAAGATAAAATGCAACAAATGATAAGTTCTTCTTTAAGTGAAGAATTCTTAACTGTCTATTTAGTGATTTTTATGGAGGTAACATCATGGGCGCTATTATGGAGTTTGCAACAGAAAAACAGATTGCATCATTTCTTTCAACTTGCCACATTGAAGGGCAAAAGAATTTTCTGATGGCTTTCAAGAAAAAGACATGGTTCAAATCCTTTATTGATTTTTTCATTGTAGGAGGAGCCTACTATGTTCAGTCGAGTGTGAAGCCTAAGATTCTGGCATTCACGCCTAAGGGAATCTACTTGATGGACATCAGTGATGTAACTGGAAATCGTTCTAATCAAGTCGTAGAGATGCCTTGGAATCAAGTTCAAGATTTTACTTATAAGCCAGTCTTGAATACAGTTAGGCTGAACTGGAACTATCAAAATGAAGCCTATATTTTTTCCGTGGATGTCGGTCAGGTTAGTCAGCATGTAGGTCAGTACCAATTTAACAAAGACCATTATGACTATTTAGCCCAACAGAATTTCTTTCAGTCTAAGTAAGAACTAGCAATCATTTTCACAAAAGAATCTGGAAGCTTTTCTGGATTCTTTTTTAGCTTTACTCGATAAGTCTATAGTTTGAAACTATAACTAGCTCTTGAAAAGAAGAAAATGAGTTGATGAAAATAAGTGGTACAATAGTTACTATAGATTTGGAGGTATTGTATGAGCAAGGAATTACACATTAACACAATTTTGGCCCAGGCGGGTATCAAGTCAGATGAAGCGACAGGAGCTTTGGTGACACCGCTTCATTTTTCAACGACCTATCAGCATCCAGAGTTTGGTAAATCTACTGGATTTGACTATACGCGCACCAAAAACCCAACTCGCAGTAAGGCGGAAGAAGTCTTGGCGGCTATTGAGTCCGCAGACTATGCCCTAGCGACTAGCTCAGGGATGTCAGCTATTGTACTGGCCTTTAGCGTCTTTCCAGTAGGAAGTAAGGTTGTGGCTGTCCGTGACCTTTACGGTGGTTCTTTCCGCTGGTTCAACCAAGTGGAGCAGGAAGGCCGTTTCCATCTTACCTATGCCAATACAGAAGAAGAGTTGATTGCTGAGTTAGAAAAGGATGTTGACGTTCTCTATATCGAAACGCCAACCAATCCCTTGATGTTGGAATTTGATATCGAAAAACTGGCAAAATTGGCTCATGCTAAGGGTGCCAAAGTGGTGGTGGACAATACCTTCTACAGCCCTATCTACCAACGTCCGATTGAAGATGGAGCAGATATCGTTCTCCATTCAGCAACCAAGTATCTAGCAGGCCACAATGATGTCTTGGCTGGAGTGGTTGTGACCAATAGTTTAGAACTATACGAGAAACTCTTTTACAATCTCAATACGACAGGGGCAGTCTTGTCACCGTTTGACAGCTACCAGTTGATTCGTGGTCTCAAGACCTTGTCTCTTCGTATGGAGCGCTCAACAGCTAACGCCCAAGAAGTGGTTGCCTTTTTGAAGGATTCTCCAGCAGTCAAGGAGGTTCTCTATACTGGTCGTGGGGGGATGATTTCCTTTAAAGTAGTCGATGAAACGCGCATTCCTCATATTTTGAACAGTCTCAAGGTCTTCTCGTTTGCGGAAAGTTTGGGTGGGGTAGAAAGTCTCATTACTTATCCAACGACTCAAACTCACGCTGATATTCCAGCAGAAGTGCGCCATTCTTATGGTTTGACAGATGACCTCTTGCGTTTGTCGATTGGGATTGAGGATGCTAGAGATTTGATTGCAGATTTGCGCCAAGCCTTGGAAGGATAAGACAAAGATGGGAAAATATGATTTTACAAGCCTGCCCAATCGTTTAGGGCACCATACCTATAAATGGAAAGAGGCGGAAACGGATAGTGAAGTCCTACCAGCTTGGATAGCGGATATGGACTTTGTAGTCTTGCCTGAAATCCGCCAAGCCGTGCAAACTTACGCAGACCAACTGGTTTATGGCTATACCTATGCAAGTGAAGAGTTAATTAAGGAAGTTCAAAAGTGGGAAGCTACACAACACGGTTACTACTTTGACAAAGAAGCCCTTGTCTTTATCGAGGGTGTGGTACCAGCCATTTCAACAGCCATTCAAGCCTTTACAAAAGAAGGTGAGGCTGTTCTGATTAACACACCTGTCTATCCACCTTTTGCTCGCAGTGTCAAGTTGAACAACCGTAGATTGATTACCAATTCTTTGGTGGAAAAGGATGGACTGTTTGAGATTGACTTTGATCAACTTGAAAAAGATTTGGTGGAAGAGGAGGTCAAACTCTATATCCTCTGTAACCCTCACAATCCTGGTGGACGTGTGTGGGAAAAGGAAGTGTTGGAGAAGATTGGTCAACTCTGTCAAAAATACGGTGTTTTCTTGGTTTCAGATGAGATTCACCAAGATTTGGCCCTCTTTGGTCACAAGCATCATTCCTTCAATACTGTCAACCCTGACTTTAAAGAATTTGCTATCGTCTTGAGCAGTGCCACTAAAACCTTTAATATTGCTGGGACAAAAAATTCCTATGCAGTCATTGAAAATCCTAAGTTGAGACTGACTTACCAGAAACGCCAGTTAGCCAATAACCAGCATGAAATTTCAGGCTTGGGTTATTTGGCGACAGAAGCTGCCTATCGATACGGTAAAGATTGGTTAGAGGAACTCAAGCAAGTCTTTGAAGACCATATTAATTATGTGGTGGAACTATTTGGAAAAGAGACTAAAATCAAGGTCATGAAACCGCAAGGAACCTACTTGATTTGGCTTGATTTTTCAGCCTATGACCTGACTGATGAAAGATTGCAAGAGCTTTTGAGAAATGAAGCCAAGGTTATCCTCAACCGTGGTTTGGATTTTGGAGAGGAAGGAAGTCTCCATGCCCGTCTCAATGTAGCCATGCCTAAATCTCTGCTGCAAGAAGTGTGTCAGCGGATTGTGACGACTTTTGCCAAACGTTAAAAATCTAGTCTTCTAGGAGAAAAGTCTTCCTAGAAGGCTATTTTCATAGGTGAAAATATGGTATAATAAAAAGATAAGGTAAAGGTAAAAATATGGCTAAATTGATTCCGGGAAAAATCCGTATCGAAGGCGTTGCCCTTTATGAAACTGGTAAAGTTGACATCATCAAGGAAAAGAACAATCGGCTCTACGCTCGCGTTGCAGAAGAAGAACTGCGCTATAGTTTAGAGGATGATTTGGTTTTTTGTGCCTGTGATTTTTTCCCAAAGAGGGGCTACTGTGTGCATTTGGCGGCTCTGGAGCATTTTCTAAAAAATGATGAGCGTGGTCAGGAAATCTTGCAGAGTCTGGAAGAAGGTCATGAAGAAAAAGAGGCCGTTGAAACCAAGGTGACCTTGGGTGGCAAATTTTTGGACCGAATCTTGTCTCCAAAATCAGACCGAGTCTATGAATTATCGGCTGTGGGTCAGGTGGAAGCAGGAACCAATCATATCTTGTGGACTCTGAGAATCGGCCAAATCAATAGCCAAAAATACTACGTCATTCGGGATATTCCACTCTTTTTAAGGATTGTCGAGCAGAGAAAGTCTTATATGATTGGCAAGATTTATGAGGAGTCTCTTTCTTGGGAAGCCTTTGATGAGGCCAGTCAAGAACTTCTGAATTTCTTACGAGGACTGATGGAGGAAGGACAGGCTCCAGACCTCTTTTTCCAAAACCAGGGTCGGCATCTCTTTTTTCCTCTGACTTTTTTTGAGCAGGGTGTGAATTTACTGATGACCTTGCCTCATTTTCAATTTGACCATCAAGTGGATAGCTATCAGACTCTGCTTTTTCAGGATATGCATGCTGATGCCAATCTATTTGCCTTTACAGTAACAGAATACTCGGATTATTTTGAAATGGAAATCAGTGAGAGTCCAAGGGTCAATGTCTTTTATCAGGGAGCTGTGCTTTTCCATAAAGGACAGGTTTATTTTCAAACAGACCAGCAGATGCGTCTTCTCAAGGAAATTAAAGCGCTACCTGTGGATCAACAAGGAAAGAAATACCTGCAATTTGATAGCAGTGACCGAGATAAGTTAGCTTCTTGTTTAACGCTCTTTGGCCAGATGAGCACTGTTTCAGCTCCAGAACGTTTACAAATCAAAACTTTTGCGCCCTCTTTTTACTTTGACAGGGAAGAAGATAATCGGATTCGTTTAGAAATTCAGTTTGATTATGGGGATAGGCAGGTATCAAGCCGACAAGAGCTAGAAGAATTACCATTTTCAAGTGATGCTGACTTAAAAGAAAGAATTTTCCAAGTCTGTTTGGCAGCGGGATTTGAAGCAGACTTTCAATCTTGGCGTCAGGTCATAAAAGCAGAGTCTGTCTATCATTTCTTCCATGAAATCATTCCAGTCTTTGAAAAACTCGGTCATGTTGACCTATCAGACAAGCTAGAAGAGCTTTATAGCTTAGCGAGTCCTCAAGTGCAGATTGCTTCCAAGGGAGGTCTCTTGGAAATCCAGTTTGATTTTCAAGATATTGCCCAGGAGGAAATCGACCAAGCCATGCAGGCCTTGGTTGCCAATCAAGATTTTTATATCGATTCGTCCAATCAAGTCTACTTTTTCGATGAAGAAACCAAGAAAATTCGCCAAAATCTACAGGAACTAGGACAATTTGAATTAAAAGATGGGGCCTTGCAGGCTCGGAAATCCTTGGCTTATAGTTTAGCTCATCTCTTTGAAGGACGTGACCGTGTTTCTTTTTCACAAGAATTCCAGAATCTGGCTCACGATTTGACGCATCCAGAGGACTTCCCTAGACAAGCAACTCAGGTTCAGGCTGACTTACGAGATTATCAGGAAAAGGGAATCGGCTGGCTACAAATGCTCCATCATTATGGTTTTGGTGGGATTTTGGCTGATGATATGGGACTTGGTAAAACCCTTCAGACCATTGCTTTTTTGACCAGTCAAGTGACAAAAGAAAGTAGGGTCTTGATTTTAGCACCGTCAGGTTTGATTTACAACTGGGCAGATGAGTTTCAAAAATTTGCCCCACAGTTAGATGTGGCTGTTGTTCATGGTTTGAAAGCTAGTCGTGAGGAGATTCTTGCTGAGAGTCATCAAATCTATGTGACGAGCTATGCTACCTTCCGTCAGGACAGTGAGCTTTATCAGGGGCTGGCCTTTGACTTCCTTTTCTTAGATGAGGCTCAGGTCATGAAAAATGCTCAGACTAAGATCGCCCAGACCTTGAGACAATTTGTGGTGCCGTCAGTTTTTGCCTTGTCAGGAACTCCGATTGAAAACCATTTGGGTGAGTTGTGGTCTATTTTCCAAATCGTCATGCCAGGACTCTTGCCAAGCAAGAAAGAATTTATGAAATTGCCAGCTGAACGCGTGGCTCAGTTTATCAAGCCTTTCGTGATGCGACGCAAGAAAGAAGAAGTGCTGACTGAATTGCCAGACTTGATTGAAGTGGTTTATAAGAATGAACTGGAAGACCAGCAAAAGGCTATCTACCTAGCCCAGTTGCAACAGATGAGAGATAGATTGGCTCAAGTTTCAGACCAGGAATTCCAGCGAAGTCGTGTGGAAATCTTGTCTGGTCTGATGCGCTTGCGCCAAATCTGTGACACTCCTGCCCTCTTTATGGAGGATTATCAGGGAGCCAGTGGCAAACTGGATAGTCTCCGAGACCTGCTGGTACAGGTGGCAGACGGTGGACACCGTGTCTTGATTTTCTCGCAGTTCAAGGGAATGTTGGAGAAAATAGAACAAGAATTGCCAGACTTGGGCATGACTTCCTTTAAAATTACGGGTTCAACCCCAGCCAAGGAAAGACAAGACATGACCAAGGCCTTTAACCAAGGGGAAAGAGATGCCTTTCTGATTTCCCTCAAGGCTGGTGGTGTCGGTCTGAATCTGACAGGTGCTGATACGGTTATTTTGGTTGACCTTTGGTGGAATCCTGCGGTGGAGGCGCAAGCCATTGGCCGTGCCCATCGGATGGGTCAGGAAGAAACGGTTGAGGTCTATCGCTTGGTGACCAAGGGAACCATTGAAGAAAAAATTCAGGAACTCCAAGAACAGAAGAAACATCTGGTGTCACAAGTATTGGATGGCACAGAGTCACGTGGCAGTCTGACCCTAGCAGAAATTAGAGAAATTTTGGGAATTTCTGAAGCCAGCACTTGAAAAATCAAGACAATACGCTATAATGAAGTGTTGAAAGGAAATAGAAAATGAAACAAGAACGATTTCCATTGGTGTCAGATGACGAGATCATGTTGACTGAAATGCCAGTCATGAACTTGTATGATGAGTCTGATCTGATCAGTAATATCAAGGGTGAGTATCGAGATAAAAATTATTTAGAATGGGCTCCTATTACTGAAGAGGCGCCAGTAAAACCGATTGAAAAGCAAGTCGAGAAATCTAAAAAAGCTCCTTTAGGGGTTAAAAAAGAAGGAAAGAGCTATGCGGAGGCGGCGCGTGAAGAAGCGCGTGCAGACTTGAAAAAGAAACGCTCTGCTAACTATCTAACTCAGGATTTCAGCCGTGCGAGACGTCATTCTAAATCAGGCCTTCTTAGACAGGGCAATCAACCGACAGCGCCTTTCCAAAAGGAAAATCCTGGTGAATTTGTCAAATATAGCCAAAAATTGACCCAGTCTCAGTACATCTTGGCGGAAGAAGTCAATTCTATCCCTACCAAGAATGAAGAAGTGTCAGTACCTGCTCCAAAGAAAAACAACTATGATTTTCTGAAAAAGAGCCAAATCTATAATAAAAAAAGTAAACAAACAGAACAAGAACGTCGGGTTGCCCAAGAGTTGAATCTGACCAGAATTACAGAATAGGGGAGAAAACATGCCAAAGACATATCATTTTATCGGAATTAAGGGATCAGGGATGAGTGCCTTGGCCTTGATGTTGCACCAAATGGGGCATAAGGTACAGGGATCAGATGTTGAAAAGTACTACTTTACTCAACGTGGTCTTGAGCAGGCAGGAATTACTATTCTTCCTTTTGATGAAAAGAACCTAGACGGTGACATGGAAATTATCGCTGGAAATGCCTTTCGTCCAGATAACAACGTCGAAATTGCCTATGCGGACCAAAATGGTATCAGCTACAAACGTTATCATGAGTTTCTAGGTAGCTTTATGCGTGATTTTGTTAGCATGGGAGTAGCAGGAGCGCATGGAAAAACTTCAACGACAGGTATGTTGTCTCATGTCTTGTCTCACATCACAGACACTAGCTTCTTGATTGGGGATGGGACCGGTCGTGGTTCGGCCAATGCCAAATATTTTGTCTTTGAATCTGACGAATATGAGCGCCACTTTATGCCTTATCACCCAGAATACTCTATTATTACCAACATTGACTTTGACCATCCAGACTATTTCACAAGTCTCGAGGATGTTTTCAATGCCTTTAACGACTATGCTAAACAAATTACCAAGGGTCTTTTTGTCTATGGTGAAGATGCAGAATTGCGTAAAATTACGTCTGATGCACCAATTTATTATTATGGCTTTGAAGCAGAAGGTAATGACTTTGTAGCTAGTGAGCTTCTTCGTTCTACAACTGGTTCAACCTTCACAGTTCATTTCCGTGGACAAGAATTAGGTCAATTCCACATCCCAACCTTTGGTCGTCACAATATCATGAATGCGACAGCCGTTATTGGTCTTCTTTACACAGCAGGATTTGATTTGAACTTGGTGCGTGAGCACTTGAAAACATTTGCCGGTGTTAAGCGTCGTTTCACTGAGAAAATTGTCAATGATACAGTGATTATCGATGACTTTGCCCACCATCCAACAGAAATTATTGCGACCTTGGATGCGGCTCGTCAGAAATACCCAAGCAAGGAAATTGTAGCGGTCTTCCAACCACATACTTTTACAAGAACCATTGCCTTGTTGGACGACTTTGCCCATGCTTTAAACCAAGCAGATGCTGTTTACCTAGCGCAAATTTATGGATCTGCTCGTGAAGTAGATCATGGTGACGTTAAGGTAGAAGACCTAGCCAAAAAAATCAACAAAAAACACCAAGTGATCACTGTTGAAAATGTTTCCCCACTCCTTGACCATGACAATGCTGTTTACGTCTTTATGGGAGCAGGAGACATCCAAACCTATGAATACTCATTTGAGCGTCTCTTGTCAAACTTGACAAGCAATGTTCAATAGGATGCTCCCATGGAAATTCCAATTAAGATCATTCAGGCAAGCAAGTCTGATTTGGCTGAGATAGAGGCACTTCAGGCCACATCTTATCCAGCTGAAAATCATCTGACTTCCCATATCTTAGAAGAAAGTATCCGTAAGTCTGCGGATACCTTTCTTCTAGCTAGGGATGAAAATCAGCTTTTAGGCTATATTCTAGGCAGTCCCCAGTCAGACAATTCGCAATGTCTAAAAATACATTCTTTAGTCATTGAGTCTGATCATCAGAGACAGGGCTTGGGCACGCTGCTTCTTGCGGCTTTGAAAGAGGTGGCAGTTGAGCTGGATTACAAAGGGATTCGTTTGAAGAGTCCTGATGAGCTTCTTTCCTATTTTGAAATGAACGGTTTTATTGATGAAGAAACTGCAACTAGCCAGGGCTTTAGTATGATTTGGTTTAATCCCTTTTATCTGGAGGCACAATGAAAATCAGACAAGCAAGATTAGAAGATTTGGATCGTATCGTCGAGATTGAACTAGAGAATTTCTCGGTTGAAGAAGCCATTCCTCGATCTGTTTTTGAGGCACATTTGCGAGAAATACAGACCTCTTTTCTGGTTGCGGAAAAAGAAGGCAGAATCATGGGCTATATAGAAGGGCCAGTTTGCCCCCACCGTCATCTGCAAGATCAGTCTTTTACAGAAGAGATTGAAGACCATAGCCATGAGTCGGGTGGCTATATCTCTGTCACCTGTCTCTCTATTGCCAAAGAGGCGCAGGGTCTCGGACTTGGTCAGACATTGCTAACAGCCTTGAAAGAACTGGCTCTTAAACACGAAAGAGAAGGTATAAACCTAACCTGTCATGACTATCTCATTGCCTACTATGAAAAACATGGATTTGTCAATGAAGGCCTGTCCCAGTCAACCTTTGCAGGGGAAACTTGGTATGATATGGTCTGGGAAGCTAATACTCTTCGAAAATCAAATTCAAACCACGTCAGCGTCGCCTTACCGTACTCAAGTACAGCTTGCGGCTAGCTTCCTAGTTTGCTCTTTGATTTTCATTGAGTATAAAAAATAAGCTAGGAAAAGTATCATAGGTTGCTTTTCTTGGACTTTTAAGATATAATATTATGGATTGTCAACAAGGAGGAAAAACTTTTGAGTGAAAAGTCAAGAGAAGAAGAGAAATTAAGCTTTAAAGAGCAGATTCTGAGAGATTTAGAAAAAGTAAAAGGCTATGATGAAGTTCTGAGAGAAGATAAGGCAGTAGTTCGCACTCCTGCAAATGAACCTTCAGCTGAAGAACTCATGGCTGATTCCTTGTCAACGGTAGAGGAGATTATGAGAAAAGCTCCTACCGTGCCTACTCACCCAAGTCAAGATGTACCTTCTTCTCCAGCAGAAGAAAGTGGCTCAAGACCAGGACCAGGTCCTGTTAGACCTAGCAAAGTTGAAAGAGAATACAATGAAACCCCAACAAGGGTAGCTGTTTCCTATAAGACAGCAGAGAAAAAAGAAGAACAAGCACGTCCAGAAACACCGACGCCTGCTAAAGAAACAGTGGATATCATCAGCGATACAC
Source organism: Streptococcus mitis SK1080 (assembly GCF_000220085.1). GTDB lineage: Bacteria > Bacillota > Bacilli > Lactobacillales > Streptococcaceae > Streptococcus > Streptococcus mitis_K. The sequence goes on from NZ_AFQV01000023.1 coordinate 156,061, forward strand.
CACGTCGTAGCCGTAGAGAAGGAGCGAAACCCGTTAAGCCGAAGAAAGAGAAAAAATCTGGCTTTAAGGCCTTCTTCATTTCTCTATTGATTTTCCTTGCCTTGATTTCGGCAGGTGGTTACTTCGGTTATCAGTATGTTCAGTCATCTTTACAGCCTGTTGACGCTGATTCTAAGCAATATGTAACGCTGCAAATCCCAGAAGGAGCTAATGTTCAAGAAATCGGTAAGACACTTGAAGATGCCGGCTTGATTAAACACGGTTTAGTTTTTGGCTTGTATGCTAAGTACAAAAATTATGCTGATTTGAAATCAGGTTACTATAATTTGCAAAAGAGCATGAGTACAGAAGATATCATCCACGAACTACAAAAAGGTGGAACAGCTGAAGCTCAAGAACCTGTCCTTGCGACTTTGACAATTCCAGAAGGTTATACGATTGATCAAATGGCCCAAGCTGTAGGTCAATTGCAAGGTGACTTCAAAGAGCCTTTGACAGCAGATGCTTTCCTAGCAAAAGTTCAAGATGATAGCTTTATCAGTCAGGAAGTTGCCAAATATCCGAGTCTACTTGAAAGCTTGCCTACAAAGGAAAGTGGGGCTCGTTATCGTTTGGAAGGGTACCTTTTCCCAGCTACTTACTCTATCAAAGAAAGCACAACTGTTGAAAGCTTGATTGATGAGATGTTGGCAGCTATGGACAAGACTTTGGCACCTCATTACAGTACGATTAAGTCTAAGAATTTGACGGTCAATGAATTGTTGACGATTGCTTCACTTGTAGAAAAAGAAGGAGCTAAGACTGACGATCGTAAGTTGATTGCAGGTGTATTCTACAATCGCTTGAATCTTGGTATGCCACTTCAAAGCAATATTGCCATCTTGTATGCCCAAGGAAAACTTGGTCAGAAGATTAGTCTTGCTGACGATGCTGGAATTGATACATCTATTAATTCACCATATAATGTCTATACCAATCTAGGCCTCATGCCTGGTCCGGTAGATAGTCCAAGCTTAGATGCTATCGAGTCAAGTATCAATCAGACTAAGAGTGAATACCTTTACTTTGTTGCAGATGTGACAGATGGTAAGGTCTACTATGCTAGCAATAAAGAAGAACATGATCGTAATGTAGCTGAGCACGTTAATAGCAAGCTTACTCAAAATAGTAGTTCAAACTAAGACTACAAAAATAAGAATCTCAGATAGAGATTCAATACTATCGAAAGAAAGTTGAGAAAAATGGCAGAAAAAACATATCCTATGACCCTTGAGGAAAAGGAAAAACTTGAAAAAGAATTAGAAGAATTGAAATTGGTCCGCCGTCCAGAAGTGGTAGAACGCATTAAGATTGCCCGTTCATACGGTGACCTTTCTGAAAACAGTGAGTACGAAGCAGCTAAGGATGAACAAGCCTTTGTCGAAGGACAAATCTCTAGCTTGGAAACGAAAATCCGTTATGCTGAAATCGTCAATAGCGACTCAGTTGCCCAAGACGAAGTAGCGATTGGTAAAACAGTAACTATCCAAGAAATTGGTGAGGACGAAGAAGAAGTTTATATTATCGTAGGTTCAGCTGGTGCAGATGCCTTTGCAGGTAAGGTTTCAAATGAAAGCCCAATTGGACAAGCCTTGATTGGTAAGAAAACAGGTGACACAGCAACCATTGAAACACCTGTTGGTAGCTATGATGTAAAAATCTTGAAGGTTGAAAAAACAGCCTAAAAACAGAAAAAAGGAGTGGGGAGGCAGTGCGCTTCACTCACTCCTTTTTCCATTTTAAATTGAATTGGAGACGATATGAGTTCAAAGAAGAAAAAAATAAGATGGAGCGTGGTCTGACCAATCGTCACGTGCAGGTTATGGCCATCGCTGGAACAATCGGAACAGGACTCTTTTTGGGAGCAGGTCGCTCTATCAGCCTAACAGGTCCTTCCATTGTACTGATTTATATGATTACTGGAGCCTTTATGTTCCTCATGATGCGTGCGGTTGGGGAAATGCTCTATCAAGATCCTGAGCAACATACCTTTATCAACTTTATCACGCGCCATTTGGGTAAGGGCTGGGGCTATTTCTCAGTTTGGTCCTACTGGCTATCCGTTGTCTTTATCGGTATGGCGGAAATCACAGCCATCTCTCATTATGTTCAGTTTTGGTTCCCTAGCTGGCCAAGTTGGATGATTGAGATTGGATTTTTGACTATTCTAGCCTTGGTCAATCTGATTGCGGTGAAGCTCTTTGGGGAAGTTGAGTTTTGGTTTGCGATGGTTAAGATTGTGGCTATTTTAGCTATGATCGCCACAGGAGTCTTTATGGTCTTGACTGGCTTTAAGACACCTCATGGAGTAGCAAGTTTGGCCAATATCACCGACAGTTTCTCCCTCTTCCCTAATGGTGGAGTGAACTTTGTCATGGCCTTCCAGATGGTTTTCTTTGCCTATCTCATGATTGAGTTTATCGGGGTAACAACTTCTGAAACCAAAAATCCACGTCAGGTCTTGCCAAAAGCCGTTAAGGAAATTCCTTTGCGTATCGCCTTTTTCTACGGTGGTGCCCTCTTAGCCATCATGGCTATCATTCCGTGGCGTGAACTGGCTTCTGCTGATTCACCTTTTGTTACAGTATTTGAATTGGCAGGTATCAAGTGGGCAGCGGCCTTGATTAACTTTGTCGTCTTGACGTCAGCAGCATCTGCTCTTAACTCAACCCTTTATTCAACAGGACGTCATTTATACCAAATTGCTCATGATTCGCCAAATCCATTCTTAAAGGCTATCAAAGCAGATACTCTTTCTCGCCATAATGTGCCACAAAATGCCATCATCGCTTCAGCAATCTTGATTGCCCTAGCAGCCTTTATCAACGTATTGCCAGGTGTTTCCGATGCCTTTGCCTTGATTACAGCATCATCATCAGGTGTCTATATCGCCATTTATATCTTGATTATGCTGGCGCACCTTAAGTATCGTAAGTCACCAGACTTTATGGCGGATGGCTATCTCATGCCCCATTATCGTTTCCTAAATCCCTTAACCATGCTCTTCTTTGTCTTTGTCTTTGTAACTCTCTTTTTACAAGAGTCTACATTTGTCGGAGCAATTGGTTCAGCTATTTGGATTATCGGTTTCGGGATTTACAGCCAGTGGAAATTTAGAAAATAGATTTGAAACTCATCAACTCAGGTTGGTGGGTTTTTGCTAGTTTGACAGTCTTTTGAAATAAGACTATAATCAAGCTGTATCAGTTTTTAAGGAGGTTTGGATGTACTTTAGATTGGAAAATAAGGAATCCCAGAAAGCGCAGGAAATTGGGAATTTGATTCGTGCTTATAATCGTTCAAAAAGAGAAGAAGCTGAAAGTGAGCCACTTAATCTTTATGTCGAAGATGAAAAGGGCAATCTCCTGGCAGGCTTAGTAGCAGAGACTTTTGGAAATTGGCTAGAAATCGAGTATTTATTTGTAAAAGAGGAACTGAGAAGGCAAGGAATCGGTTCAAGACTATTGCAGCAAGCAGAAACTGAAGCTAAGAATCGAAACTGTCGTTTTGCTTTTGTCAATACTTACCAGTTTCAAGCTCCTGATTTTTATAAAAGGCATGGCTACAAGGAAGTCTTTTCTTTGCAAGACTATCCCTACACAGGAAAAAGATATTATTACCAAAAGGATTTGTAAGGAGAATAAAGCAAAGAGGGGAGCTTGACATAAGTCTCGATAAAATACCCCTTAAATCCTACAAATTGTGTCTTTCTAGACGATATTGAGGACAATACAATCGCAGCTGAGAAGGTGGGAATCAAGGCTTATCAGGTTAAGAAAAGAAGTGATGTCGTCGAAATTTTGAAATCATATATTTAGATTCAACACTCTCTATTTTTTATGGTAGAGAGTTTTTGTTAATAAAATTTTACAAAATGACATTTATATATTGCATTAAGTTAGATATATGATATAATGTTGTTAAAAAGAGGCGCAACTTTTTAAAACTATAAGGAGGACGCAGGTGGCTAAAAATTTAAAATTAAAATTAGCTCGGGTAGAGCTTGATTTAACTCAAGGTCAATTGGCAGAGGCTGTGGGGGTGACGCGCCAGACTATTGGTTTGATAGAGGCGGGAAAATATAATCCCAGTCTCTCGCTTTGCCAGTCTATTTGCAGATGTTTAGGGAAAACTCTAGACCAACTATTTTGGGAGGAAGAAGATGGTAAATAAATTCATTCATTATCAATTACTTGACGAAAGAGAAGAACAATTAATCAATAAAGCTGGGGCAGAATCCTTTTCACTCTTTATTGGGCTTGTACTTCTAAGCTATTTGGTGGCTGTATTAGCTCCCTCTCTTTTTAATCCGAATTTTCTAGTGTATACACTGATAGTAGGAATTTTCTTCTTTTTTAATCGTGCTCGTTATCTGGGAGTAACTTACTATAGTCGTTTTCATTTTACGATTTTGGGTTGTTTTTTCTTAACCTTGGCTATTACGGCTCTTTTGATGTTACAGAATTATCAATTCAACATAGAAATTTATCAGCACAATCCTTTGAACGTTAAATACCTATCTGCTTGGGCAATTACTTATGTTATTTACCTTCCCTGGGTCTTTATTGGCAATCTTGGTCTTAAGAGCTATGGCGAATGGGCTCAGAAAAAGTTTGAACAAGATATGGATGAACTGGAGAGTGGAGAATAGCTTGTTACTCTTTTCTCAATCCAGCTAAAATGTGATATAATAGTACTAATTTATTGGAATGCATGAAAGTTTTTGAAAATTTTCATGTATTTCTAGTTAAGGAAGTAGGAAAAGTATGTATCCAGATGATAGTTTGACATTGCACACGGACTTGTACCAGATCAACATGATGCAGGTTTACTTTGACCAAGGGATTCACAATAAAAAGGCGGTCTTTGAGGTGTATTTCCGCCAACAACCTTTTAAGAATGGCTATGCGGTTTTTGCAGGTTTGGAAAGAATTGTGAGTTATCTTGAAGACTTGCGTTTTTCAGATAGTGATATTGCCTATTTGGAGTCTCTAGGCTATCATGGGGCATTCTTGGACTACCTCCGCAATTTCAAGTTGGAGCTGACCGTTCGTTCTGCCCAAGAAGGGGACTTGGTTTTTGCTAATGAACCGATTGTGCAAGTTGAAGGCCCTCTAGCCCAATGTCAATTGGTCGAAACGGCTCTTTTGAACATCGTCAACTACCAAACCTTGGTGGCGACTAAGGCAGCTCGTATTCGCTCGGTTATTGAAGATGAACCCTTGATGGAGTTTGGGACACGTCGGGCTCAAGAAATGGATGCGGCTATCTGGGGAACACGCGCAGCGGTGATTGGTGGAGCCAATGGAACCAGCAACGTGCGCGCTGGTAAACTCTTTGACATTCCTGTCTTGGGGACCCATGCCCATTCCTTGGTGCAGGTTTATGGTAACGACTATGAGGCCTTCAAGGCTTACGCTGCGACCCACAAAAATTGCGTTTTTCTTGTGGATACCTATGACACCCTTCGTATCGGTGTGCCAGCGGCCATTCAGGTGGCGCGTGAGCTGGGTGACCAGATTAACTTTATGGGTGTGCGGATTGACTCTGGGGATATTGCCTACATTTCTAAGAAAGTCCGTCAGCAACTGGACGAGGCTGGATTTACAGAGGCTAAGATTTATGCTTCTAATGATTTGGATGAAAATACCATCCTCAACCTCAAGATGCAAAAGGCCAAGATTGATGTCTGGGGTGTGGGAACCAAGCTAATTACAGCCTATGACCAGCCAGCTCTTGGGGCAGTTTATAAGATTGTGGCCATCGAAGATGAAAATGGGAACATGCGCAATACGATTAAGCTGTCTAATAATGCGGAAAAAGTGTCTACGCCAGGTAAGAAGCAGGTGTGGCGCATTACCAGTCGTGAAAAAGGCAAGTCAGAAGGCGACTATATCACTTATGATGGCGTAGATGTTTCCAGTATGACAGAAATCAAGATGTTCCATCCGACTTATACTTACATCAAGAAGACGGTTCGTAATTTTGATGCCGTTCCTCTCTTGGTGGATATCTTTAAAGATGGGAAATTGACTTACAGCTTGCCTAGTTTGACTGAGATTCAGGATTATGCTCGTAAGGAATTTGACAAGCTTTGGGATGAGTACAAGCGCGTGCTCAATCCTCAGCATTATCCAGTGGATTTGGCGCGTGATGTATGGCAAGATAAGATGGACTTGATTGACAAAATGCGTAAGGAAGCCCTTGGTGAAGGAGAAGAAGAATGAGTTTGCAAGAAACGATTATCCAAGAACTGGGCGTGAAACCAGTGATTGATGCCCAGGAAGAAATCCGTCGTTCTATTGATTTCTTAAAAAGATATCTGAAAAAACATCCCTTCCTAAAAACCTTTGTACTAGGGATTTCTGGAGGACAAGACTCAACCTTAGCAGGACGTTTAGCCCAACTAGCTATAGAAGAACTGCGAGCTGAAACGGGAGATGACAGCTACAAATTTATCGCTGTCCGCCTGCCATACGGAGTGCAAGCTGATGAAGCAGATGCTCAAAAAGCTCTTGCTTTCATCCAACCAGATATCAGCTTGGTTGTGAATATCAAGGAATCAGCTGACGCCATGACGGCAGCAGTTGAAGCGACAGGTAGTCCTGTTTCAGATTTTAACAAGGGCAATATCAAGGCACGTTGCCGTATGATTGCTCAGTATGCCCTGGCAGGTGCACATAGCGGAGCGGTCATTGGAACAGACCACGCCGCGGAAAATATCACAGGTTTCTTTACCAAGTTTGGTGACGGTGGTGCGGATATTCTCCCTCTTTACCGCCTCAATAAACGCCAAGGAAAACAACTCTTGCAGGAACTTGGTGCAGACCCAGCACTTTATGAAAAAATCCCAACAGCAGACCTAGAAGAAGACAAACCAGGTCTAGCTGACGAAGTAGCCCTCGGAGTCACTTATGAAGAGATTGACGACTACCTAGAAGGCAAAACAATCAGCCCAGAAGCCCAAGTAACAATCGAAAACTGGTGGCACAAAGGCCAACATAAACGCCACCTACCCATCACCGTATTCGATGACTTTTGGGAGTAAAAAGGTCCGGGGGACCTTTTTACCCCGAGTTTAGAAATAAGAAAATGAGGAACCTCCAGTGGAGGTTTTTACCCCGAGCACGGAAACAAGAAAACGAGGAAGGTCCGGTAACTCACAGAGTTCGATTTCGTCGTCTCACCCCCGCAACGATGACTAGGTTTGAAAAAGCTTGCTAGAGCGCATTTCAAACCAGACAGCGACTGCGTCAAGGAACTAGATGAAAAACTTGTTTTTTAGTTATTACTGAGTTTAGTCTTTTTACCCTGAGCCTATAAATGAGAAAGCGCAGAAGGTCCAGTGGACCTTTTTAGCTTCTTACCTGGAAATTCAAAAGCAAAGTAAATTTAAATTGAGGTTGGGCAGAGAATCATCTATCAGAAAGCGAGGTAGCGTAATGAAATCTATCGGTACGCAAATGTTACAGACAGATCGTTTAATATTACGAAGATTTGTGGAAAGTGATGCAGAAGCCATGTTTCAGAATTGGGCTTCGTCTGCTGAGAATCTAACCTATGTCACTTGGGATCCCCATCCTGATGTCGATGTGACTCGAAACTCGATTCGTAATTGGATTGCCTCCTATGCTAATACCAACTATTACAAATGGGCCATTTGTCTCAAAGAAAACCCGGAGCAGGTGATAGGAGATATCAGCATCGTTGCAATAGATGAGAACGATTCTTCTTGTGAAATTGGCTATGTGCTAGGCAAGAAATACTGGGGTCATGGTATGATGACAGAGGCCTTGAAAGCTGTCTTGGACTTCTGTTTTACTCAAGTAGACTTTCAAAAAGTCAAGGCACGTTATGCCAGTCTCAATCCAGCTTCAGGTCGTGTCATGGAGAAAGCAGGGATGTCCTATCTAAAGACTATTAGCAATGGTGTAGAGAGAAAAGGCTATCTTGCGGACCTTATTTATTATCAGATAAGTAGGGAAGACTAGTGAATTTTCTTTTCTGTTTCCATCCAAGTCAGACTTTGTCTGGCTTTTTTTGCAAGATTTCTAAATAACCTGATTAAATTCCTATTTTTCCCTATCATTGTCCCTGTTTTTTCTTGAGTTTTGGGGCTATAATAGTCCTATCAAATCAAAGAATGGAGGAAGGCAATGGATAATATTATCTTTTTTATCAGTGTTTTTCTTGCTGGAATTCTCTCCTTCTTTTCTCCTTGTATCTTACCCTTGTTACCGGTTTATGCAGGGGTCTTGTTGGATGATAAAGATGGTGCTCAGGCTTCTAGTGGCAAATTTTCAATCTCAGTTGTCAGTTTATTGCAAACTCTGGCCTTTATAGCAGGGATATCCTTTATCTTCATTTTACTGGGTTATGGAGCTGGTTTTTTAGGCGACTTGCTTTATGCTTCTTGGTTCCAATATGTGACGGGTGCGGTTATCATTCTCTTAGGCTTGCACCAGATGGAGATTCTACGCTTTAAGGGGCTTTATAAGGAAAAGAGGTTACAACTGCAAGGACAGGGGCAAAATGGTAAGGGCTATAGTCAGGCATTTTTATTGGGCTTGACCTTTAGTTTTGCTTGGACGCCTTGTGTGGGGCCGGTTCTTGGCTCTGTTTTGGCCTTGGCGGCTTCAGGTGGCTCAGGTGCTTGGCAGGGAGCGGGTCTCATGTTGGTGTACACGTTGGGTTTGGCGCTACCATTTTTGGTTCTAGCTCTAGCCTCTAGTTATGTTTTGAAACATTTCCGAAAACTTCATCCCTATCTCGGGATTCTCAAAAAAGTGGGTGGTTTCCTCATTATCGTGATGGGAATCTTGGTGCTTTTGGGAAATGCTTCCATTTTGACTACATTATTTGAATAGAGAGGAAAAAGAAATGAAAAAATGGCAAACATGTGTTCTTGGAGCAGGTTCGCTCCTTTGTTTGACGGCTTGTTCAGGCAAGTCCATGACTAGTGAACACCAAATGAAAGATGAAATGAAGATGGAGCAGACAGCTAGCAAAACAAGCGCGGCTAAAGGAAAAGAGGTATCTGATTTTGAACTAACGGGAGTAGACGGCAAGATCTACCGCTTGTCTGATTACAAGGGCAAGAAAGTCTATCTCAAATTCTGGGCTTCTTGGTGTTCTATCTGTCTGGCTAGTCTTCCGGATACGGATGAAATTGCTAAGGATGCTGGAGACGACTATGTGGTCTTGACAGTGGTATCTCCTGGTCACAAGGGAGAACAAGCAGAAGCGGACTTTAAGAATTGGTACAAGGGTTTGGATTATAAAAATTTCCCAGTTCTAATTGACCCGTCGGGCAAACTATTGGAAAGTTATGGTGTCCGTTCTTACCCAACTCAAGCCTTTATAGACAAGGAAGGAAAGCTGGTCAAAACGCAACCTGGTTTTATGGATAAGGATATGATTTTAAAAACATTGAAAGAAGTGGGGTAGAGAAAGGCCATGAATGATAAAGTAAAATTGTTTGTCTTGGCAGGAATCTTTTTCCTAGCCATAACCGGTTTCTATTTTCTATTGATGCGAAATGCAGGGCAGACAGATGCCTCGCAAATTGAGAAAGCGGCAGTTAGCCAAGGAGGAAAAACAGTGAAAAAAACAGAAGTGAGTAAAGATACAGACTTGCATGAAATTTATCTAGCTGGGGGATGTTTCTGGGGAGTGGAGGAATATTTCTCACGCGTTCCTGGGGTGACAGATGCCGTATCAGGCTATGCAAATGGTAGAGGGGAAACAACCAAGTACGAATTGATTAACCAAACAGGTCATGCGGAGACTGTTCATGTCACCTATGATGCCAAGCAAATTTCTCTCAAGGAAATCCTGCTTCACTATTTCCGCATTATCAATCCAACTAGCAAAAATAAACAAGGAAATGATGTGGGAACCCAGTACCGTACTGGTGTTTATTACACAGATGACAAGGATTTAGAGGTAATTAACCAAGTCTTTGATGAGGTGGCTAAGAAATTCGATCAACCTCTAGCAGTTGAAAAGGAGACCTTGAAGAATTTTGTAGTGGCAGAGGATTACCACCAAGACTATCTCAAGAAAAATCCAAATGGCTACTGCCATATCAATGTCAATCAGGCAGCCTATCCCGTCATTGATGCCAGCAAATACCCCAAACCAAGTGATGAGGAATTGAAAAAAACCTTGTCATCTGAGGAGTATGCAGTTACCCAGAAAAATCAAACAGAACGAGCTTTCTCAAACCGCTACTGGGATAAATTTGAATCTGGTATCTATGTGGATGTGGCAACTGGCGAACCTCTCTTTTCATCAAAGGACAAGTTTGAGTCTGGTTGTGGTTGGCCTAGTTTCACCCAGCCCATCAGCCCAGATGTTGCCACCTACAAGGAAGACAAGTCCTACAATATGACACGCATGGAAGTGCGGAGCCGAGTTGGAGATTCTCACCTTGGCCATGTCTTTACGGACGGACCACAGGACAAGGGTGGCTTGCGCTACTGTATCAATAGTCTTTCCATTCGCTTTATTCCCAAAGACCAAATGGAAGAAAAAGGCTATGCTTATTTACTAGATTATGTCGATTAATACTCTTCGAAAATCGCTTTAAACCACGTCAGAATCGGCTTACAGTGGGTAGGGTTGAGACTGGGCAAAAACTCAATTTGAGGAGAAAATAAAGCAAATTTTCTAACAATAAAACACATAATATCAAGAATTTTTAACATCTGATACTATGCGTTTTCTAATTTAAAAGACTTTTTGCCCAGTCTCTCTATCCACAACCTCAAAACCATGTTTTGAGCTAACTTCGTCAGTTCTATCCACAACCTCAAAGCTGTATTTTGAGCAACCTGTGGCTAGCTTCCTAATTTGCTCTTTGATTTTCATTGAGTATAAGAAGTCTTTCCTAAGCAGTTAGAGGAGAATTTTGCTATACTGATACTAGTAAGTGACAAAGGAGAGAAGCATGACCTACACAATCTTAATCGTAGAAGATGAATATCTGGTAAGACAAGGCTTGACCAAGTTGGTCAATGTAGCAGCCTACGATATGGAAATCATCGGTCAGGCTGAAAATGGAAGGCAGGCTTGGGAATTGATTCAAAAGCAGGTGCCAGATATCATTTTAACCGATATCAACATGCCTCAGCTAAATGGAATCCAGTTGGCCAGTCTGGTACGAGAAACCTATCCTCAGGTGCATCTAGTTTTTTTGACAGGCTACGATGATTTTGATTATGCCTTGTCTGCTGTCAAACTCGGTGTGGATGACTACCTGCTCAAACCCTTTTCCCGTCAGGACATTGAGGAGATGTTGGGGAAAATCAAGCAAAAACTAGACAAGGAAGAAAAGGAAGAGCAGTTACAAGATTTATTGACCGATAAGTTTGAGGGAAACCTGGCTCAGAAAATCCACTCCCATCTGGCTGATAGCCAATTTAGTTTAAAGTCTTTGGCCAGTGACTTGGGCTTTAGTCCAACTTATCTGAGCTCCTTGATTAAGAAAGAGTTGGGCTTGCCTTTTCAGGATTATCTGGTAAGAGAGCGTGTCAAACAAGCCAAGCTCTTGCTTTTAACTACAGATCTGAAGATTTATGAGATCGCAGAGAAGGTTGGCTTTGAAGATATGAACTATTTTACCCAACGTTTTAAACAGATTGCAGGTGTGACGCCTCGTCAGTTTAAGAAAGGGGGAGGTCGATGAAGCGTTCTTCTCTCCTAGTCAGAATGGTTATTTCCATCTTTCTGGTCTTTCTCATTCTCCTAGCTCTGGTTGGGACTTTTTACTATCAATCTAGTTCTTCAGCCATTGAGGCCACCATTGAGGGCAACAGCCAAACGACCATCAGCCAGACTAGCCACTTTATTCAGTCTTATATCAAAAAATTAGAAACCACCTCGACTAGTTTGACCCAGCAGACGGATGTTCTGGCCTATGCTGAGAATCCCAGTCAAGACAAGATCAAGGGAATTCGAGATCTGTTTTTGACCATCTTAAAGGCAGATCAGGACTTGAAAACTGTTGTGCTGGTGACCAAATCCGGTCAAATCATTTCTACAGATGATAGTGTGCAGATGAAAACTTCTTCTGATATGATGGCTGAGGATTGGTACCAAAAGGCTATTCATCAGGGGTCTAAGCCAGTTTTGACACCAGCTCGTAAATCAGATAGTCAGTGGGTCATTTCTGTCACTCAGGAACTTGTTGATGCAAAGGGAGCCAATCTGGGCGTGCTTCGTTTGGATATTTCCTACGAAACTCTGGAAGCCTATCTCAATCAACTCCAGTTGGGGCAGCAGGGCTTTGCCTTTATCATCAATGAAAACCATGAATTTGTTTACCATCCTCAACACACAGTTTATAGTTCGTCTAGCGAAATGGAGGCCATGAAACCCTACATCGAGACAGGGAAGGGTTATACTCCAGACCACAAATCCTATGTCAGCCAAGAAAAGATTGCTGGAACTGATTGGACGGTGCTTGGTGTGTCTTCGTTGGAGAAGTTAGACCAGGTTAGGAGTCAACTCATGTGGACCTTGCTTGGAGCCAGTTTCGCCTCTCTTCTTGCCTGTCTCTGCTTGGTGTGGCTTAGTCTTAAACGCTGGATTGCTCCTCTGAATGACTTGAGAGAAACCATGCTGGAGATTGCTTCTGGTAATCAGAATCTGCGTGCCAAGGAAACTGGTGCCCATGAACTGAGAGAAGTGACTCGCCAATTTAATACCATGTTGGATCAGATTGATCAGCTGATGGCAGATGTTCTCAGGCAGGAAGAAACGACCCGTCAGTACCAACTTCAAGCCCTATCAAGCCAGATTAATCCGCATTTCCTCTATAACACCTTGGACACCATCATCTGGATGGCTGAATTTCAAGATAGTCAGCGAGTGGTGCAGGTGACAAAGTCTTTGGCAACCTATTTCCGCTTAGCGCTCAATCAAGGAAAGGACTTGATTTGCCTGTCTGACGAAATCAATCATGTCCGCCAGTATCTCTTTATCCAGAAACAACGTTATGGGGATAAGCTGGAATATGAGATTGAGGAAAATCCTGCCTTTGATAATCTAGTCTTGCCCAAGTTGGTCTTACAACCCTTGGTAGAAAATGCTCTTTACCATGGCATTAAGGAAAAGGAAGGTAAGGGACATATTAGAGTTTCTGTTCAGAAACAGGATTCAGGAATGGTCATCCGTATTGAGGATGATGGAGTTGGTTTCCAAGATGCTAGCGATAGTAGTCAAAGTCAACTCAAACGTGGGGGAGTTGGTCTTCAAAATGTTGATCAACGGCTCAAACTTCATTTTGGAGAACACTACCAGATGAAGATCGATTCTGTCCCCTCAAAAGGGACGACGGTTGAAATATACATAAATGGAATAGAAATTAGCTAACTCCCAGTTCATTCTGGGAGTTTTATGCGTAATTGGGCAAGCTTTCTAGGTTGTCTATCTTGCTAAAACGTAGAAAAAACGATATGATAGATAATGACAAAAGAGGTATCAAGTATGAAGGAAAAAGACATTCAAAGAGAAACAAGCCAGATTGTAAAAGATGTATTAGAAAAGGCCAATTTGAAGCAAGGATCTATCTTTGTTTTGGGCCTTTCTTCTAGTGAGGTGATAGGTGGTCAGATTGGCAAGGAATCCAGCCAAGAAATTGGGGAAATCATTGTAAAGACCATCCTAGATATCTTAGAGAAAAAAGGAATTCATCTAGCTGTTCAAGGTTGTGAACATGTCAATCGGACCCTCGTCGTTGAACGTCAGGTGGCAGAGCAGTTTGGTTTGGAAATCGTCAGTGTCCTTCCTACTCTCCATGCAGGAGGTTCAGGTCAGTTGGCAGCCTTCAAGTTTATGCAGGATCCAGTCGAGGTTGAATTTATCAAGGCCCATGCTGGATTGGATATCGGAGACACTGCAATTGGCATGCATGTCAAGCATGTTCAGGTTCCGATTCGCCCTCTTTTGAGAGAAATTGGGCATGCCCATGTAACGGCTCTTGCTAGCCGTCCAAAATTAATCGGAGGTGCGCGTGCGCATTATCCACAAGATTCTATCAGAAAGTCGTAAAAATGAAAAAAACAAAACAACAACTAGAAAAAATCACAAAATATTCGATTCGTAAGCTAACTGTTGGGGTAGGTCCTGTAGCCATTGGGGCCTTCCTTTTTGGTGCCAGTACCCTTTTAGTAGATAAGGTTCAAGCCAATGAAGTCGGTGGTGCTCATAGCGTTCATTACCGTTATTTGGCGGAGCAGGAATTGACCGAGTCTGAAAAAGCTCTAATTCACCATGAAGTTCCTACAGAGTTTCAAGATGATGATATTCTCTATGTAGTTTATCGCAAGAAGGCAACTGACAGTCAACAACTTCCTTACACAGGAAGTAAAGAATTAACCTTGGCAGGCCTTGGCTTAGCAACGGCCTCGCTAGCAGTCTTTTTGGTGTCAAAAAAAGGTCGTAAAGAGGTTCTAGGTGTTCTCTTGATTGGTTCTTTAGGAGCCAGCACCTTTGTACCTTATGGGACATTTGCGTTTGAAAATAAAGAATTGCTTTCTTATAACCAAACTATTTCGACTACTACCCATGAAGGCTTGGCTGAAGGAATCATCCACATTGATGGCTATGAATATATTGGATACTTTAAGGAAGCAGAACTCCATCCCTCAAGACCAGCTTCAGCTGAGCAGCCTCAGTTGCCAGTAGAAAAGCAAAGTGCAAATGAAATCGAGAAAACAGAAGTAGTTCAAGAAAGACCTGCTGTTGCTCCAGAAACTATCGTTGAGAATCCTGTAGTAGAGACTCCAGTTGCTCCTGCGGTTGAAGTAAAACCAGTTTCTGAGAAGCCTCAGACAAGACAGGAAGAGAGCTTGGTGGAGATTTCTTTTGAAACGGTCACAAGACCAGATGCGAATCTAGCAGAAGGAGAGACTCGTATTGTCACAGCTGGAGTAAATGGTCAGCGTCGTCTTGTATCTAAAGTATCGATGGTCAATGGTCAAGAAGTTAGAGAAGTCATTGAAGACCAAGTGATTCAAAATCCTGTGTCGCAAGTCATTGCAGTCGGAACGAAGAAAGAGGTACAACCTGCCCCAACTCCAGTACCACAAACTGAGCAAACACATCAAGTAGCTAAAGGAACCCAAGAAGAAGGTAGAGCAGGCCAAGCCTTAACGCAACCTGAATTACCAGAGGCCTCAGTAGAAGAAAAAGGAACTCAAGAGGAGGGGAAAACAGGACAAGCTCTCACACAGCCAGAACTTCCTGAATATAAAAAACCAGTTTCAACAAAGGGAACTCAAGAACCTGGTCAAGAAGGTCAAGCACCAGTACAAGAAGTCAATCCAGAATATAAAGTAACAACAGGTACAGTTGAGAAGTCTACCGAAAGTGAATTGGATTTCACAACAGAAGTAGTTCCGGATGATACAAAATATGTGGGTGACGAAGTAGTTGAAAGCCCTGGTTCTAAAGGAGTTCAAGTTACGAAAACAACTTATGAAACAGTGGAAGGTGTAGAAACAGATAAGGTCGTTTCTACAACTACAGAAGTGAAAACTCCTGCTATTTCTAAAATTATTAAAAAAGGTACAAAACCGATTGAAGGAACAAAAGTTGAAACAAGAGAAGAAGTCATTCCTTTCGCTACAAAAACAGAAGATGATGACACTTTAAAACGTGGAACAACTAAAGTTACTCAAGAAGGTGTAAATGGTAAGAAACAAATTACTGAAACCTATAAAACGATTCGTGGAGAAAAAACAAATGACGCTCCAACAGTAGAAGAAAAAGTTCTTCAAGCACCTCAAGATAAAATTATTAAGAATGGTACAAAAGGGTTAGAAAAACCAACATTACAATGGGCTAATACTGAAAAAGATGTCTTGAAGAAGAGTGCGACAGCTAGTTATACATTGACTAAGCCAGCTGGAGTAGAAATTAAATCCATCAAATTAGCGCTAAAAGATAAAGATGGACAAGTTGTTAAAGAAGTAACAGTAGCTGAAAATAATTTAAACGCTACTTTAGATAAATTGAAATATTATCAAGGTTACACCCTATCTACTACAATGGTTTATGATCGTGGAGAAGGTGAAGAAACTGAGAAGTTAGAAGATAAACAAATTCAATTAGACCTTAAAAAAGTTGAAATCAAAAACATCAAAGAAACAAGCTTAATGAGTGTAGATGATGCAGGTAACGAAACAGATAAGAGCTTACTGACTGAAAAACCGACAGATATTTCTCCATTATATTTACGTGTGACAACTCATGACAACAAAGTGACAAGACTTGCAGTAAGTTCTGTTGAAGAAGTTGTTGTAGATGGGAAAACATTGTACAAAGTGGTAGCAAAAGCACCAGACTTAGTTCAACGTAGAGAAGATGATACACTAAGTGAAGAGTATGTTCATTACTTTGAAAAACAAAAATCAAAAGAAGGTAACGTTTACTACAACTTCAACGAGCTTGTAAAAGATATGCAAGCTAATCCAAGGGGTGAGTTCAAACTTGGTGCAGACTTGAATGCTGTGAATGTTCCGACTCCGAATAAACAATACGTGACGAACACCTTTAAAGGTAAGTTGTATAGTGAAGGTGATAAACGTTATACCATTCACAACCTAGCTCGTCCGTTGTTCAATCGTGTGGAAAACGCTCATATTCATGATATCAACTTTGGTAATGTGAATATCAATATGCCGTGGGCTGATAAAACAGCTCCACTTGGAGAACTATTTAAGAACTCAACGATTGAGAATATTAAAGTTACAGGTAATGTGGTTGGTAATAACGACGTTACAGGTATGGTCAACAAACTAGATGAATCCAATATGCGTAATGTAGCCTTTATTGGTAACATCACAAGCGTTGGTAATAAAGGTTGGTGGTCTGGTGGACTTGTCAGCGAAAGCTGGAGAAGTAACGTAGACAGTTCTTATGTTGACGCGAACATTAAAGCTAACAATGCTAAATTTGGTGGACTTGTTGCCAAAGTCAACCATGGTGGAAATCCAAATGATGTTAAACAAAAAGGTCGATTAACAAAATCTGTTGTCAAAGGTACCATGACGCTTCAAACGAACAATCAAAGTGGTGGTTTAATTCATGAAAACTATGACTGGGGTTGGGTTGAAAATAACGTAAGCATGATGAAAGTGACAAATGGTGAGATGATGTATGGTTCTGGATCAGTTGACTCAGGTGACCCATACTTCGGATTTGATTACTTCAAGAACAATGTGTATGTGAACGATGTTGCATCAGGTAACGTTTCTTATAACCGTTCGAAACAAATTAAGGGTGTCAATCAAGCAGAAGCGGATAAACGTATTGCTTCGTTCAATATCACAGCTGATAAATATGAAATCACACCATATTTGACTGATAAACTGAATCACGTAGCGTATAAAGAAGACACGTACAAAACTACTCAAGATTATAATGCAGAACGTGAACTTGCATACCGTAATATTGAAAAACTTCAACCGTTCTACAATAAAGAGTGGATTATCAATCAAGGGAATAAGATTCCAGAAGGATCTAAATTATTAACGACTGAAGTATTATCTGTAACTGGTATGAAAGATGGACAATTTGTAACAGACTTGTCAGATGTTGATAAGATTATGATTCATTATGCTGATGGTACGAAAGAAGAAAAAGCTGTTACGATCAAAGCCGATTCTAAAGTTCAGCAAGTGCGTGAATATAGCATTGATGGTTTGGGTGACGTAGTTTACACACCAAATATGATTGTGAAAAATCGTGATGCTTTGATTGCCGATGTGAAAGCGAAATTAGATACAATTACTCTTGAATCTCCTGAAGTTCGTACGATTTCAAATAATGTTCCTGCATTATACCTTGAAGAAAGTTTTGTAGATACAAAAGCAAATCTTGATAAGTTAGTAAAAGCTCTTGTTGAAAATGAAGATCATCAGTTAAATGGTGATGAGGCAGCCATGAAAGCACTTCTTAAGAAAGTGGAAGATAACAAAGCTAAAATTATGATGGCACTTACTTACCTCAATCGTTATTATGGAATTGAATATGGTGACTTGAACATTAAGAATATGATGATGTTTAAACCAGATTTCTATGGCAAGACACCAAGTGTTATTGACAGATTAATTCGAATTGGCTCACAAGAAAAGAACTTGAAGGGTGATAGAACTCAAGATGCGTACCGTGAAATGATTGCAGGAGATACTGGTAAAGGTGATTTACGTAGTTTCTTAGATTATAATATGCATCTCTTCACAAATGACACGGATCTTAATGATTGGTTTATTCACTCAGCGAAAAATGTTTATGTTGTAGAACCTGAAACAACAAATCCAGACTTCAAAAATAAACGTCATCGCGTCTTTGATGGTCTAAATAATAACATGCATGCTCGTATGATTCTACCATTGTTGAACTTGAAAAAATCACATATTATCTTGATTTCAACTTATAATACCATGGCATACAGCTCGTTTGAGAAATATGGTAAGAACACTGAAGCTGAACGTGAAGCCTATAAAGCACGTATTCAAGAAGTTGCAAAAGCTCAACAAACATACTTAGACTTCTGGTCACGTCTTGCACTTCCAAATGTTCGTGATCAACTACTTAAGAGCCAAAATATGGTCCCAACACCAGTATGGGATAACCAAGCTTATGCAGGTATTGGCGGAGCTAATCGTATGGGTTATGCTGACGGTGGAAAAGTCGCAACCCCTGTTCGTGAATTATTTGGTCCGACCGGTCGTTGGCATCAGACAGATTGGCGTATGGGTGCGACTGCTAGAATTTATGGTTCACCACAAAATGATGAACAAGTTTTCTTCATGATAACAAATATGTTTGAACCATTCGGTATTTCTGCCTTTACACATGAGACTACTCACGTCAATGACCGTATGGCCTATCTTGGTGGTCATGGACATCGTCAAGGTACAGATCTTGAAGCGTATGCGCAGGGTATGTTACAAACGCCTGATAGTTCTACTTCTAATGGTGAATATGGTGCTCTTGGTATTAATATGGCTTATCATCGTCAAAATGATGGAAATCAATGGTATAACCCAGATCCTGATAAGTTAAATTCACGTGAAGCGATTGATCATTATATGAAGAATTATAACGAAGCAATGATGATGTTAGACCATCTTGAGGCTGATGCTGTATTACCGCAGTTAAATGGAAATACGAGTCGCTGGTTCAAGAAAATGGATCGACAATACCGTAGTGGAAATTCAGGTCATCAGTTCGATAAAATTCGTGAGTTGACAGAGGATGAGAAAAAAGTAGTCATCAATACAATTGATGATTTGGTAGATAACAACTTGATTACTAAACATGGTGCTCCTGGAGATGGTACTTATAATCCATCAGACTTTGGGTCAGCTTATGTTAATATGAATATGATGACCGGTATCTATGGCGGTAATACGAGTCAAGGTGCACCTGGTGCTGCATCCTTCAAACACAATACATTCCGTATGTGGGGTTACTTCGGATATGAGAATGGATTTGTTGGATATGCATCTAGCAAATATCAAGGTGCTGCAAACAGTGAAAATAAAGGTTTACTCGGCGACGACTTTATTATCAAGAAAGTTTCTAATGGAAGATTCACTAACCTTGAAGACTGGAAGAAAGAATGGTTCAGGGAAGTCAAAGCAAAAGCTGACAAAGGATTTACTGCCATTGAGATTGATGGTAAACAAATTACAAATTATGCTGAACTAAAAGTCTTATTTGATAAAGCGGTTGAGGCTGATCTAGCAGGTAGAGGAACAGCTAAAACGGTGGAACTTAAATCAAAAGTCTTCAAAGCACTTCTTAAAAATACAGACGGATTCTCAGGAAATCTTTTTAAAGCATAGATTGTATTAAATAGATGAGTAAAAAGGTAGATTAAGTTTTTCTTGATCTGCCTTTTTATGCTATACTTGAAATATGCATAGAAAAACAGTGATTGATTTTAGGACTTTGGGGGAGAGATACATCTTTACCCAGCCGATTAAAGAGTTAAAAACGAGAAATGTAACAGAAGTGGCAGATTTGCTGGCACAAGTGGAAAGCTACCAAGAGCAAGGCTATTATGTGGTTGGTTATGTTAGCTATGAGGCGGCACCGGCTTTTGAGGAGAAATTAGCTGTTCACCCTGCACCCTTGTTGGGAGAGTATCTGCTCTACTTTACGGTTCATGATAGTGTAGAGAAATCTAGTATTCCGTTAACTTATGACGAAGTTGATATGCCGTCAAATTGGCAGGAAGTAACGTCTGCAGCAGACTATGAAAAGGCTATTGCACAGATACATCATCATTTGCGGCAGGGAGATACCTATCAGGTCAACTACACCGTCCAACTCAAGCAGGAGTTGTCTGCCAATCCTTTTGCCATCTACAATCGTATGGTGGTAGAGCAGGAGGCGGGCTACAATGCCTATGTTGAACATGACGAGATGGCAGTGATTTCCATGAGTCCAGAGCTCTTTTTTGAGCAAAATGGCCGAGAATTAACGACTCGTCCAATGAAGGGAACGACTCAGCGTGGGGTAACTGACCAAGAAGATCTTGAACAGGCTGGCTGGTTGGAGCAGGATCCTAAAAATCGGTCTGAAAATATGATGATCGTAGACCTCTTGCGCAATGATATGAACCGTATTTCTGAAGTGGGGAGCGAGCACGTGGAGCATCTTTGCCAAGTAGAACAGTATTCAACGGTTTGGCAGATGACTTCGACCATCAAGAGTCAGTTGCGAGAGGATGTGAACCTTGTTGAAATCTTCCGCTCACTCTTTCCTTGTGGTTCCATAACGGGCGCACCGAAAATTGCGACAATGGAGATTATCAAGGACTTAGAGCCACAACCGCGTGGAGTCTACTGTGGAACCATTGGTCTCTTGCTTCCAAATGGACGACGGATTTTTAATGTGGCCATTCGGACTATTCAACTCTACAAGGGGAAAGCCATCTATGGAGTTGGAGGAGGCATTACATGGGATAGCACTTGGGAATCTGAATACCGTGAGGTTCATCAAAAGGCAGCTGTTCTCTATCGTAAACAAGCTCGTTTCCAATTAATTTCAACTGGAAAAATCAGCCAAAAACAACTTCTGTTTGAAGAACAGCATCTGGAAAGACTGAGAAAAGCAAGTCGATATTTTGCCTTTCCTTATGATGCAGAAGAACTGAGACAAAAGATAGAGGCAGAGTGCCAAGCTTGTGATGTTGATCAAGACTACCGTTTGCGAATTAGTCTCAGTAAGTCTGGAAAGATAGAACTTAGTCGACAAATCTTAACACCTCTTAGTCCACATTTCTGTCAGGCCAAACTCTGCCTTCAGGAAGCCAATTTGCAACAAGCTTTTATCTACTTCAAAACGACTCACCGACCTCATTTAAACCTAGGGGAGCAAGAGAAGATTTACTGCAATAAGTCAGGAGAACTGCTTGAAACCTCTATCGGAAATTTGGTTTTGAAAATTGCTGGGAAACTCTACACACCGCCTATCAGACTCGGTATCTTGCCAGGAATTTATCGTCAGCACTTGCTGGAAACAGGACAGGTAGAAGAGACAGTCTTGACCTTGGCAGATTTAGCCCAAGCAGAAGATATTTACGCCTGTAATGCAGTGAGAGGTTTGTATGAATTAAGCCTAGAGGAGAACTAGATGAAACTGGTATTTTTACACGGTTTAGGGCAGTCAGCAGAGAGTTGGAAAGAAGTTCGGAATCTACTAACAGATTATCCCTCTGAAGCTTTAGACTTATTTCCTTCTGGAGTTAGTAGCTATCAAAAAGCTAAGGAGCGAGTTTATCAGCATCTATCTCAAGAGACAGAACCTTTTGTTTTGGTTGGATTGTCCTTAGGTGCTGCCCTGGCACTAGAACTTTCCAGTTATGATTTACCAAATCTCCGAGCTTTGGTTCTGTCAGGATGTCCGCTAAAGTTAGCAGGGAATATCCTATTTTATCTTCAGTTGCTGTTATTTAAATTACTTCCCAAAAGAGTATTTGAAAAACAGGGAGCAGACAAAGCTCTTATGGTCGGAGTTTCTGAGGAATTGAAGACACTTGATTTAACGGATATAGCAGGGATTTGCCCCTATCCAACCTTACTAATTTGTGGCAGCAAAGATAAACCGAATCTTAGTTCTATGAGAAGTCTTCATAAACTAATATCAGAATCCCAATTTCAGATTATCCCAGACGGCCCTCATGTCTTGAATAAGGAAAAACCAAAGGAGTTTGTAGAAAAGACCAGAAGTTTCCTTGAATTGCTGACATAAGTTTGATAAAATAATATTGAAATAGATAACATTCCTATAGGAGAAAGTAATGAACAAACGTCTATTTTTTAAAATGAGTTTGGCGACGTTGTCAGTTTTAGCCTTGTTTTCACAATCTGTTTTAGCAGAAGAAAACATCCATTTTTCTAGCTGTAAGGAAGCTTGGGCTAATGGCTATTCAGATTTTCATAAGGGGGATCCTGGTTATTCTGCCAAGTTAGATCGCGACCATGATGGTGTGGCTTGTGAATTGAAAAATGCCCCTAAGGGTGCTTTTAAAGCAAAACAAGAGACTACAACTCAAACTGATACAAGTTCATCAACAACAAGTGGTTGGGTTAAGCAGGATGGCGCTTGGTACTACTTTGATGGAAATGGAAATCCAGTGAAAAATGCTTGGAAGGGAAGCTATTACCTGAAAGCAGACGGGAAAATGGCCCAGAGCGAATGGATTTATGATTCATCCTATCAAGCTTGGTATTACTTGAAATCAGATGGTTCGTATGCTTATAGTACATGGCAAGGAAATTACTATTTGAAATCAGATGGTAAAATGGCTAAAGGTGAATGGGTTTATGACTCTTCTTACCAAGCTTGGTATTACTTGACATCAGATGGATCTTACGCTTACAGCACGTGGCAAGGGAATTACTATTTGAAATCAGATGGTAAAATGGCTGTCAATGAATGGGTTGATGGTGGACGTTATTATGTAGATACCACTGGTTTGTGGAAAGCTAATTCAAAAGTAAGCAATAAAGGGTCCTATTATAGCCTTCAAGGGAAGTATGATGAAATTGTGGTTGCTAATAAACACTATCCTATGTCTAAAGATTACTATCCAGGTGAAAATGCTACTGCAAAAGCAGCCTTTTTAAAACTGATTGAACAGATGAAGGAAGAAGGCTACGCTATTAGCGATAATTATAGTGGATTTAGAAGTTATGCAACTCAAGCACAATTGTATCAAAGTTATGTGAACCAAGAGGGACAGGCTGCTGCGGATCGTTATTCCGCCCGTCCTGGATATAGTGAACATCAGACAGGACTTGCTTTTGATGTGATTGGCACAGATGGTCAATTAGTTGAAGATGCTGGTGCGGCTCAATGGTTATTGGATCATGCACCAGACTATGGCTTTGTTGTTCGATATCCTCGTGGTAAGGAAAGTATAACTGGTTATATGCATGAGGAGTGGCATTTGCGCTATATTGGGAAAGAAGCTAAAGACATTGCTGCAAGTGGTTTGACACTAGAGGAATATTATGGATTTGATGGTGGAGACTATCTGGATTAAAAATTCATATTAGTTGAATGCAAACCTTTGCATAAATGAGTGAATTTTGTTATACTAGTAGTGTAAGCATTTTCAATTACTACACAATGAAAAAGGAGAATATGATGAGTCAAAAGATTATTGGGATTGACCTTGGTGGAACTTCTATCAAATTTGCAATCTTAACAACAGCAGGAGAAATCCAAGAAAAATGGTCTATCAAGACCAACATTTTGGATGAGGGAAGTCATATCGTTGATGATATGATTGAGTCTATTCAACATCGTTTGGACTTGCTTGGATTGGTAGCGGCGGACTTCCAAGGTATTGGAATGGGATCACCAGGTGTGGTTGACCGTGAAAAAGGAACAGTTATTGGTGCCTACAACTTGAACTGGAAAACCCTTCAACCAATTAAAGAAAAAATTGAAAAAGCCTTGGGTATTCCATTCTTCATTGATAATGATGCCAATGTAGCGGCTCTTGGTGAGCGTTGGATGGGGGCTGGTGATAACCAACCAGACGTTGTCTTTATGACACTTGGTACAGGTGTTGGTGGCGGTATCGTCGCAGAAGGCAAATTGCTTCACGGTGTTGCTGGTGCAGCAGGTGAGCTTGGCCACATCACTGTTGACTTTGACCAACCAATCGCATGTACCTGTGGTAAAAAAGGCTGTCTTGAGACAGTTGCTTCAGCAACAGGGATTGTCAACTTGACTCGTCGCTATGCTGATGAATACGAAGGCGATGCAGCCTTGAAACGCTTGATTGATAACGGAGAAGAAGTAACTGCTAAGACAGTCTTTGACCTCGCAAAAGAAGGAGACGACCTTGCATTGATCGTTTACCGTAACTTCTCACGTTACTTGGGAATTGCTTGTGCCAACATCGGTTCAATCCTAAACCCATCAACAATCGTTATCGGTGGTGGTGTATCAGCTGCGGGAGAATTCCTTCTACAAGGTGTTCAAAAAGTCTACGACGAAAATAGCTTCCCACAAGTACGTACCTCAACGAAATTAGCACTTGCAACTCTAGGGAACGACGCTGGGGTTATCGGAGCAGCATCACTTGTATTGCAATAAGATAATGAGAGAGGAAAAATGCTAACCTAGAGTTAGTAATGTTCCTCTTTTCTTTTTTATGCTATACTAGTTAGGAAATAAATGAGGTGAGAGTAAATGACAAAAGCAGATACGATTTTTAAAGAGAATATTGAACGCATTCTAAAGGAAGGTGTTTTCTCAGAGCAGGCTCGTCCTAAGTACAAGGATGGGACTGTTGCCAACTCCAAGTATGTAACGGGTGCATTTGCCGAGTATGATTTGGCTAAGGGCGAATTTCCCATCACAACCTTGCGTCCCATTGCAATTAAATCCGCCATCAAGGAAGTACTTTGGATTTACCAAGACCAGTCTAATAGCCTAGAAGTGCTTAATGATAAGTACAATGTTCACTATTGGAATGACTGGGAAGTGGGAGATACAGGAACCATTGGTGAGCGCTATGGTGCAGTTGTTAAGAAACACGACATCATCAATAAGCTTCTCAAGCAGTTGGAAACCAACCCTTGGAACCGCCGGAATATCATTTCTCTCTGGGATTACCAAGCTTTCGAAGAAACAGATGGGCTACTCCCATGTGCCTTTCAGACCATGTTTGATGTCCGCCGTGTAGACGGAGAAATCTATCTGGATGCGACCTTGACTCAGCGTTCGAATGATATGCTAGTGGCCCACCACATCAATGCTATGCAGTATGTGGCTCTTCAAATGATGATTGCCAAGCATTTCGGCTGGAAGGTTGGGAAGTTCTTCTACTTTATCAACAATCTCCATATCTATGACAATCAATTTGAACAAGCTCAGGAATTGCTTCGACGTGAGCCGTCAAACTGCCAACCACGTTTGGTTTTGAATGTGCCAGATGGGACTAATTTCTTTGATATTAAAGCAGAGGACTTTGAGTTGGTGGATTATGACCCTGTCAAGCCGCAGTTGAAGTTTGATCTAGCTATTTAAAAGAATAGAAAAAAGAAGTTGAGAATAATCCCAACTTCTTTTGTTTCTTAACGTGATACGCGGCGGCGAGCTGCTTTTTTACGGTTTTCTTCGATGAAAGCTGCTTTTTGCTCTTCTGGTTCGATCACTTTCTTTTTAAATGCGTATACTGCACCTGCGACGGCAGCGACAGTTCCTGCGACACCTGTTACAAGACCTTTAGCGAATCCTTTAGCCATGAGTCTTCCTCCTTTATCTTCTTAATCAGCCAGCCTCCTCAAGAGGTCACATTTTTCTGACTGACCTTTTTGTGTTATAATAATAGTAACGAAAAAATGGGAATTTTTCAAGGAAAAAAGATGAAAACAAAAATAATTGTGATTGTTGGACCAACTGCTGTTGGAAAGACGGCTCTTGCTATTGAAGTGGCCAAGCGTTTTAATGGCGAAGTGGTTAGTGGAGATAGCCAACAAGTCTATCGAGGTCTAGATATAGGGACGGCTAAGGCTAGTCCAGATGAGCAGGCAGCTGTTCCTCATCATTTAATCGATGTTAGAGAGGTAACCGAGTCTTACTCGGCTTTTGATTTTGTTTCAGAAGCTAAGATGGCTATTGAGGATATTCACAGTCGTGGCAAGCTAGCCATTATAGCCGGTGGGACTGGGCTTTATATCCAGAGCTTGCTTGAAGGCTACCACCTAGGTGGGGAGACTCCCCATGAGGAAATTTTGGCCTATCGGGCTAGCTTGGAGCCTTATACAGATGAGGAATTAGCCCATCTGGTGGAGCAAGCTGGCCTTGAGATTCCCCAGTTTAATCGTCGTCGTGCGATGCGTGCCTTGGAAATTGCCCATTTTGGTCAGGATTTGGAAAATCAAGAGACCTTGTATGAACCATTGATTATCTGCTTGGATGATGAACGTAGTCAACTTTATGAGCGTATCAACCACCGAGTGGACTTGATGTTTGAGGCTGGGCTTTTGGATGAGGCCAAGTGGCTTTTTGACCATTACCCTGATGTGCAGGCTGCTAAAGGTATTGGATACAAGGAACTCTTTCCTTATTTCCGTGGAGAGCAAACCTTGGAGGAAGCTAGTGAGAGTCTCAAACAGGCGACCCGTCGTTTTGCCAAGCGTCAGTTAACCTGGTTCCGTAATCGCATGCAGGTCACCTTTTATCAGATTGGAGAATCTGGTGTGCAAGACCGCATTTTAAGCCAGATAGAGGAGTTTTTAGATGATTGAAACGGAGAAAAAAGAGGAACGCGTCTTGTTAATTGGTGTGGAATTGCAGGGCATGGACAATTTTGACCTCTCCATGGAAGAATTGGCCAGCCTAGCTAAGACAGCTGGGGCAGTCGTTGTAGATAGCTACAGACAAAAACGTGAAAAATATGATTCCAAGACCTTCGTCGGCTCTGGTAAGTTAGAAGAAATTGCGCTCATGGTGGATGCAGAAGAAATTACCACTGTCATCGTCAACAACCGTCTGACGCCAAGGCAAAATGTCAATTTAGAAGAAGTTCTCGGTGTCAAGGTCATTGACCGTATGCAGTTGATTCTGGATATCTTTGCCATGCGAGCTCGAAGCCATGAAGGGAAGCTCCAAGTCCACTTAGCCCAGCTCAAATATCTCTTGCCTCGCTTGGTTGGTCAGGGAATTATGCTCAGCCGTCAGGCAGGGGGAATTGGTTCCCGTGGACCTGGTGAAAGCCAGCTGGAGCTGAACCGTCGTAGTGTTCGCAATCAAATCACGGATATCGAGCGCCAGCTCAAGGTGGTTGAGAAAAATCGGGCGACTGTCAGAGAAAAGCGTTTGGAGTCTAGCACCTTTAAGATTGGTTTGATTGGTTATACCAATGCAGGGAAATCAACTATCATGAACACCTTGACCAGTAAGACCCAGTATGAGGCTGACGAGCTCTTTGCGACTCTGGATGCGACGACTAAGAGTATCCATCTTGGGGGCAATCTCCAAGTAACATTGACAGATACAGTTGGCTTTATCCAAGATTTGCCGACAGAGTTGGTATCCAGTTTCAAGTCAACCTTGGAGGAAAGCAAGCATGTGGACCTTCTGGTTCATGTTATCGATGCCAGCAATCCTTACCATGAGGAGCATGAAAAAACGGTTCTGTCTATTATGAAAGACTTAGATATGGAAGATATTCCTCGCCTGACCCTCTATAATAAAGCGGATTTGGTGGAGGATTTTACGCCGACTCAAACGCCATACGCCCTCATTTCTGCCAAGGCTGAGGATAGTCGTGAGAATTTGCAGGCACTATTTTTAGAAAAAATCAAGGATATTTTTGAGACCTTTACCCTGCGCGTGCCTTTTTCTAAGTCCTACAAGATTCATGATTTAGAAAGTGTTGCGATTTTGGAAGAACGTGATTATCAGGAAGACGGCGAAGTGATTACAGGCTACATTTCTGAGAAAAACAAATGGAGGTTAGAAGAATTTTATGACTGATATCAAAACGTTGGCTCTAAAGTATGGAGGTTATACAAGTCTGGATAAGGTATATCTGGATCAGCTTCTAGCTGGCAAGACAGAGCAGGAGCAGTTGGCTCTCATCACACCTCCGCCTAGCGTGGTCAATGCTTACTTTGCAGAACTTTACCAAAAAAAGAGTCCTCAAGCTGCAACCGATTATTTTGCGGAACTCAGTCAGGAACTGAATCTTTACAATACTGAGCCAAGTTTCACCTTAGAAAACAAGCCCTTTATTCGCCTAAACCTGTCTGGTAAATCCTTTGGTTTTTGTTATGAAAGTGAGGGACTGGGTCGGATTTTCTCTGAAAATGAAGAGGTAATCTCAGATGACTTGTTCTTTGAAATTGCGCAAATTTTCCCCCATCAACTAGTCTTTGAAGAATCTGGCAAGATTTACATGAAGGCTGTTGGAGATGAGGAAGTTGTTAGCATGGAGAGTCTAACAGCTTTGACTGATTTGGAAAGCTTGGCTGATGGTCGCAAGCGTCTTAAAGGTTACAGCCAAGAGGATTTACTGCAAGAAGCTGCTGCTTTTTCTGGCAAGCGCTATTTCCGATCGGAAAACCGCACAGCCATGTTATATATTGATTAATTAGAAAGTATCGAATGGATATTCAATTTTTAGGAACGGGGGCAGGTCAGCCCTCTAAAGCCCGCAACGTTTCAAGTCTCGCCCTGAAACTCTTGGACGAGATTAACGAAGTTTGGCTCTTTGACTGTGGAGAAGGTACGCAAAATCGCATTCTGGAAACCACAATTCGACCACGTAAGGTCAGCAAAATCTTTATCACCCACCTGCATGGAGACCATATCTTTGGCTTGCCAGGTTTCCTTTCTAGTCGTGCCTTTCAGGCCAATGAAGAGCAGACAGATTTGGAAATCTATGGACCGCAAGGGATCAAATCATTTGTCTTAACCAGCCTTCGTGTGTCAGGTTCTCGCCTGCCTTACCGCATTCATTTTCATGAGTTTGACCAAGATTCTTTAGGGAAAATCCTTGAGACCGATAAATTTACGGTGTATGCAGAGGAGCTGGATCATACTATTTTCTGTGTTGGCTATCGTGTCATTCAAAAGGACTTGGAAGGAACGCTGGATGCTGAAAAACTCAAGTCTGCTGGTGTCCCATTTGGCCCACTTTTTGGAAAAATTAAAAACGGTCAGGACGTTGTTCTCGAAGATGGTACTGAAATAAAGGCAGTAGACTATATCTCAGCGCCACGTCCAGGTAAAATTATCACTATTCTTGGTGATACTCGTAAAACTAGTGCCAGTGTGCGTCTGGCTGTCAATGCTGATGTCCTGGTTCATGAATCGACTTATGGCAAGGGCGATGAAATAATTGCTCGTAACCATGGCCACTCAACTAATATGCAAGCTGCACAAGTAGCAGTAGAAGCAGGTGCTAAACGCCTCTTGCTCAATCATATCAGTGCTCGCTTCCTCTCAAAAGATATCAGCAAACTCAAAAAAGACGCTGCTAGTGTCTTTGAAAATGTCCATGTGGTCAAAGACTTGGAAGAAGTGGAAATCTAAAAGATTGAGAAAGGAACAGTATGCCTACTATTCTCATTACTGGAGCTAGCGGTGGCCTAGCCCAAGAAATGGTCAAACTCCTGCCAAATGACCAACTCATCTTGCTTGGTAGAAATAAGGAAAAAATGTCGGAGCTATATGGAAATCATCTACAAGCAGAATTGATTGAAATTGATATTACCGATGACTTAGCCTTAGAATCTCTGGTAACTGACCTCTATCTCCGCTATGGCAAGATTGATGTCTTGATAAACAACGCTGGTTACGGGATTTTTGAGGAATTTGACCAGATTTCTGACCAAGATATTCACCAGATGTTTGAGGTCAATACCTTTGCCCTGATGAATCTGTCTCGTCGCCTTGCGGCTCGAATGAAGGAAAGTCGAAAAGGCCATATCATCAATATCGTCAGCATGGCAGGTTTAATCGCTACTGGCAAGTCCAGTCTCTACTCAGCGACCAAGTTTGCGGCCATTGGCTTTTCAAATGCGTTACGTCTCGAACTTATGCCCTATGGAGTCTATGTGACAACAGTCAATCCAGGACCAATCCGTACAGGATTTTTTGACCAAGCCGACCCAGATGGCACCTATCTCAAATCTGTTGACCGTTTCCTGCTAGAGCCAGATGCAGTGGCTAAAAAGATTGTCAAGATTATAGGAAAAAACAAACGAGAACTCAATCTCCCGATGTTGTTGAACCTAGCCCATAAGTTTTATACTCTCTTTCCCAAGCTAGCTGATAAGTTGGCAGGGGAGACTTTTAATTATAAATAAAAAGAACCAATATGCAGGTTGTTGCTAGCCTACATATTGGTTCTTATTATTTCTCAACTATCAAACTGGACTTCTTCTAGTAGATAGTCGATAAAGCGTTCGCCCATCTTAGAGAGGCTGGTTTTTTCATGCTGGATATAGACCAGCTCAATTGGGTCGTTAATGTCCAGTGGGATAGAAACGATGTTGTCTCCGTTGAGATTGCTGTTCAAAATTCCTGTTGCGATGGTATATCCATCCAAACCAATCAAGAGATTAAAGAGGGTAGCACGGTCGCTGACTACGATAGATTTCTTGTGGTGTTCTTGGGAAAGAATTTCTTCTGAAAAGTAGAAGGAGTTGTGCGTCCCTTGGTCATAGCTGAGGTAAGGGAAATTCTCCAAATCAGACAGTTTGACCTTGTCTTTCTTTGCCAGAGGGTTGGTCTTGCTGACAAAGATATGGGGTTGGGCTGTGAAGAGATGGTGAGCCAGCAGGTGGTTGTCATCCAGCATCTTGGTTAAAACATCACGATTGTAGCTGTTCAAAAATAGGACACCGACCTCACTACGGAAGTTCTTGACGTCGTCGATAATCTCCCAAGTCCGAGTTTCACGAAGGAAGAGCTCGTATTTCTCCATATCACTTTTCTTGAGCAGAGAGACAAATGCATTGACCACAAAGGCATAGTGCTGGGATGAAACGCTAAAAAGTTCACGGTGGGCGACAGGATTTTTATAACGTTCCTCTAGAAGCTGAGTTTGCTCGACAACCTGACGGGCATAAGAGAGAAACTCCATCCCATCACGGGTCAAGGTGATCCCCTTGGGATTGCGGATAAAGATTTCAATGCCCATTTCATTTTCCAAATCTCTCACAGCATTGGAAAGACTCGGCTGGGTGATAAAGAGTTGCTTGGCTGCCTCATTCATGGAGCCAGTTTCGACGATTTTGATAATATAGTGTAATTGTTGAATTCTCATGTTTTTATTGTACCACACTTGCGTCAGAATCGCCAAAGAAGATAGGAAAATCAAGAGCATTGTGTGAGTCTCTGTAAAGTAGTTAAGAAGACACTTCTAAATCATTTAGTAAATAAGATTAAAAATTTTCCTCGAAAATAAGAAATTTGCACGATTTACTCATTATTTATCCAGTACTAGAGTTTATACTAGTTATTGTAAAGATGATCATCTAAAAGAAGGAAGGAGGCAACCTTATGGCTAAAAATACAAATCGTTTAGAAATTGATTCTCTAAGTTTCGAGGTTGAAAAGCAAGAACTTTCCGCGCAATCAGAAGCTAGTGGTACACAGCTTTTAAAATGACGCTAGCAAATCTGTGTGGATTGTGTTTCACCTATTCCTATGAGTGTACGAGAAATAATGTTCGTTGTTAGATAAAACAAAAGGATAATTCTAGTGTTTTATTACAAAACATTGACAACATTTTGATTTGGTGTTATATTTACGGGAGAAATACAAATAAAACAAGACAACTTTGAGATTGATTCTTTGGATTATGGAAATTAATAGCCAAGAATTGGATGGAAAATCTGCTGCTGGGTAGGATACGGCTGTTAGATTAACAGCACAGGGGCGCTGTGCTTGGTGATTTACACATTCTTATGAATGTACTTCGCCAAACGTGCGCTGTGGATAAAACCACCTCTATTTTTTGACAGGAGGATAAAATGGAAGGAATTATTGGAACACTAGAATTCTATGCACCTGTACTGGTCTTAGGAGTTGTTGTCATAGGGATTGTTTACTTTATGAAAAAAAGAAACGATCGCAAATAATCAACATCGACCGATACCTGAAAAAGGAATCGGTTTTTTTATTACTTGAATGTATTGCACAAAATACTCATGGCAAACCTTGAAAGAAACCGTATAATGAGAGCGTAATAAAGAAACGGAGGAATGAAATGATGAAACAGCTTATCGTGACAGGATTAACGAAAACATTTGGTCAAGGGGATAATATCGTTCATGCTTTATTAGATGTGAACTTGTCCGTTGAAAAAGGAGAATTTCTGGCAATTATGGGTGCCAGTGGTAGTGGAAAAACAACACTCCTCAACTGTATTTCAACGATTGATAAACCAACATCAGGTGAGATTCGATTTGAAGATTTTGACATCATCCATGCCAAGGAAAATGAACTAGCTGACTATCGTGCTAAAAACATTTCCTATATTTTCCAAGCTTACAACTTGGTGGAAACCTTGACGGTCTATGAAAATATCGTCCTACCTCTTCAAATTCAGGGGAAAACTATCAAAAAACATCAGAATAAGATTGAGGAAATTTTGGATAAGCTGGCCATCCAGAACTTAAAAGATAAGTTTCCTAATCAGTTATCAGGTGGTCAGCGACAACGTGTGGCAACTGCTAGAGCCTTGATTGATGATTCTAAACTGATTATTGCAGATGAGCCGACAGGAGCCTTGGACTCTGCCAATTCTGAAAAACTGATGGCGCTTTTGCAGGAAATCAATAAAAGTTTTGGTATTACCATTTTACTGGTTACGCATGACCCTGCCGCAGCCAAGTACTCTTCACGGATGGTGCTACTTAGCGATGGAAAGATTATGGATGATTTGGAACGTAACAGCTTATCTAATGAACAGTATTTGCAAGAGATTTACAGCCGTACCAGATAGGAGGAGAGTATGTATCCAAAATTGATTTTACGAAATGTATTTCGAAATTTACAAACCTATACCATCTATTTTTTCAGTCTGACCTTGATTTATAGCTTGCTCTACGCTTTTAATGCTTTACCAAGCCATCCAGTGATGCAAAGTTTATCAGGAGCAAAGGAAATGTTAACGACGGTGATGAGCCAGTACATGGGCTTGCTTTCCTATCTGATTCTATCGGCGATTGCCTTTCTCATCGTTTACGCCACAAATTTTGTGATGGGACGGCGCAAGAAAGAGTTGGGACTTTATGCAACGCTGGGAATGAAGAAGAAGCAGATTATCCGTACCCTGTTCTTTGAAACCATGCTGGTCAATATCTTTTCCTTGATTCTAGGTTTCTTGCTTGGAGTGATCTTACTGGTCATTCTAGCTAAGATTGCATCTGAGTTTTTTATGGCTAATTACTTTGGTAATCTGGTTTTCTTTGATAGCAAGTCTGTCATCTTACTAATTTATTCCTATTTGGTAACCAGTTTTATTGTTGGTGTCATGGACATTCTTACCTTTAGAAAGCAAAATATCATTGCACTCATTCAAGAAAATGGGGTCAAAAAATCTGTCTTAGCAAAAGGCAAGCCAGTTCTTCAAGCACTTCTCTTTATTCTTTCGACAGCTGTTATCGGTTTTGGTGCTCTCTATTTTTCAGACTATCACCATCTATCATTCTTGAAAAGCTGGGGTATCTTGCTGGTATCTGTCTTCGTGATTTTTGTGATTTTATTTTACAATACCTTGAGCCATTTTATCTTGGTCTCCCTTAGAAAACTGCCTCAAACCTACTATAACAAACTAAACACTTTTAAAATCCGTCAATTTTCAAAACAAGCTGATAGTAATTCGGTCACGTTGGCTGTCTTATCCTTGACCTTGACACTGGCTCTCAGCTTACTAGTTTTTAGTGGTAGTGCCTATACGACTATGAACCGAGAGCTGAACAAATACTCACCTTATGATGTAACTGTCAATCTCTACCGTGGTAAAGAGTTTCAATTTTCTCAGGAATCTGTCAAAGACAGATTGAAAGCCGATGGCTTTGACTTTAATTTCATCAAAGAAGAGTACAGCTATCCTATCTATTCTAGTGATTTAACCTATAAAGATTTGATTGATACTAGCAATCTCTGGGCGCATGATAAGGAACTTCCTGAATCAAAAGTACCGATTTTAGGAATTTCTGCCTACAATCATCTCCGCAAACTGCAAGGTGAAAGAGAGGTTGACTTGGCAGAAGACCAATTTCTAGTCAATGCCAATTATAAAGGAACTGCCAAGCAGATTCAGGAATTTCTATCAACGACCAAAACCCTCATGATTAACGGTCATTCTCTCAACCTTGCCTCTTCAAAGCCACTTGAAACAGTTTACTTTTTATCGTCAGTGGGTACAAATGACACAGGAACCTTAATTGTACCAGATAAGGTAGTAGTTGGATTGACGGAAGACCACACGACCTATGTTGCCAATTTCAAGGAAAATATCGATAAACGGAAAGTAGAAACATTCTTAAGTCAGTGGATAGAAAAATACTACTTCACTCGTGATGGAGCAGAGTTGAATTCGTTCACCTATCAAACCAAAGGAAGAATTTTTGAGATTTATCTTGGATTTATGGGCGTCATCGTCTTTGTCATGATTTTTGTCAGTGTTATTTTTATCATTATTTCCCTTAGTATCTTGTCCCTTCAAACTTCTACAAGTGCTTTGGATAGTGTAAATGATTATCAAATCTTATACCTTCTTGGGAACAAGAGAAAGCAAAATCGCTCTATTCTTTTGCAACAGATTCTAAGTTATTTCTTGGTTCCGCTGGTCATCGCAGGTCCGCTAGCACTTGCCTTGAGTACCGCTCTTTTGGGTTATTTTGAGAATTTCGCTAATACCAGCATTTCTATAGATATCACCTATCTGGGAGTAGCGGTTTTACTCTTTGTTCTTTACTTGCTAGTGACTTACAGAGTAAGTTGGCAAATTATTGAAAATTAAGTCAAATACCAGAGTTGCCTATCCGACAATTCTGGTATTGTGTTATAATGATATTAAAGTAGTTCAGGAAGTGGATACATATGAAACAGTTTGTCAAATCGCTCTCGAAAAACTCACTTTTATTGTGGTGGTTGACGATTTTTAATCATCTAGCTTTAATGATTTATATTTATTATAGGATTCCTCTGGACTTTTCGACAGATTTTTCCTTGCAGATGGTTTTATTGCTGATTATTGCTTTAATTGCATTTAGTTATATTTGTAATATTGTGACCTTTCGGTATAGTGAGTTGAAACTTTGGTTGCTCCTGATGATGTTTCTCATTAGCTGGCAATCCATATTTAATCAAGGAGTTACGAACACCCTGTTGCACTTTTTTGATATTCTTCATCCGCTCAACTCTTTTTTATTGGTATATAGTTCTCTGTCTATTATCTTTCTGGGAGAGAAAATAGGAGAAGAACTGTTGAGTGTGTCCTTTGTGTTGACACTAATCGCTGTTAGTTCGTATCTGTTAAGTCCTTCAATTTTTCTATTTCTGTCCTTGTTTACGTCTTTCTTTTTAAACCTTGTTCCCTTGATTTTACTGATTTTATATCATAAAGAGTTGAAAAGTAAACTCAAGTATCAGAGACGAAATTTGTGGATATTAGCTTTAATATTGCCTCTTTCTTATTTCTTTTTGTATATCAATACGACGGGCTCAGGAGTGATGAACCTAGTCTGGTATCTGGAAATTCTTGGCATCTTAGCTTTTTTACACTTCAAAACGATTGTCAGCTCTCTTCAAAAAAAAGTATCAGAGTTAAAATTGTCCTATATAAAAGCTTTTTCACACTTATTTTTACTAGTTATGTTTTTATTAGTAGGTATTTTCATCATCTTTCATTTAGACTTAAACACGAGCTTTTTGGTCTTGAATATCATGTTACTATTGTTCGGGATTTGTTCGGAAGAATTGATTCGCCTCTTTCGTTCTGCTGAAATGCTAGATGCTAGGGATTATGTAAAAGTTCTCTTTTTAAAGCGTAATCGTATGGTGAAAAGTCTGCTGGCAAATGAAGACACAGAACAACAGTTCTCCGAATTTCTTCACAATGAAATCTTGCAAAATGTGATGGCAATAAAAAATTTCAATAAATATAGTAGCAATCAAGCTTTTGGTGAACAGATCAATCTGGTGACAGAGGAGTTGGTTCAGCGAATTCGCGAGCGGATGGATTATTATCAGCCAATGGTAGAAATAGACGAGCAGTTAGACATCCAGTATCAAGGGCTGATTAATCGGATTGTCAAGCGCTATCACGCAGAAAATGAAGTTGTCACACAGTTTCCTGTCCACTTTAGGCTTTTATCTCCTTACGATAAAATTGCCTATCGTCTGGTTGAGGAACTGACGACCAATGCCGTTAAGTACGCTAGTGGTGGAAGGATTTCTTTGAAGATTGATGTGCATGATGACACTATTTTTATCATTTCTGAAAATGACTGCCTTCAAACAGAAAAATCCTTAGGTTATGGCTTGAAAAATATGTCTAATAAAATTAGTGTTTTAGGTGGTCAGATGCAGATTTTTGAAAATAATAAGAGATTTCGTGTAGAAATTACTCTCCCGATTGATAAGGAGTTGTGCTATGAAAATTTTGTTAATTGATGATCATAAATTATTTAGCCAAAGTATCAAGATGATTTTAGAGTTATCGGAAAACATTAAAAAGGTCCAGTTAGTAGATAATTTTTCGACTATTTCGGAGATTGCTTTTAATGACTACGACATTATTTTGATTGATATCAACCTGACGAGTCTGTATCAAGATGATGGGCTGGCCTTGGCACAAGAGATTATCGACAATGGTTGTTCTAGTAAGGTTGTGATTTTGACAGGTTACAGTAAAAAAATGTATGAACACCGAGCTAAAGTTATGGGGGCTTATGGCTTTTTGGACAAAAGTATGGACCCAGATGAGTTGGTGAAAAAACTGGAAAAGATTTATCTAGGTGGTAAGATCTTTTCAGATGAAGTGATGGTAGAGGTGTTAACACCACGAGAAATCGAGATACTAGAACTGGTTAGAAATGGCTTGACCATTGATGATGTCTGTGACAAGGTCTATGTGAGTAAACGTACAGTTTCCAATCACTTGGCCAATATCTTTTCAAAATTGGGAGTGACTAACAGGCAGGAGGCGATTCACATCGCTGAGCAGTTGGGCTATTTTCCACCTGATTAAAAAGCTGCAGAAGATGTAGCTTTTTTAATTTCTGTGATACTTCTTGTGTGATTCTCTTCTTGAAAAAAACACAAAATTTTGCTAGAATGAGTTTTATGAAAACATTCTATGATGTGCAGCAATTCCTCAAACGATTTGGTATTATTGTTTACATGGGAAAACGCTTATATGATATTGAACTGATGAAGTTGGAGCTCTCTCGGATTTACGATGCAGGGTTGATGGACAAATTAGACTATCTGGAAGCGGAAGCGGTTCTTCGCAGAGAGCACAAGATAGAATTGGATTATATTGAGAAAAATGGAGAAAAGAACTAATGGTTACTTGGATTTTGTGGGCACTTATACTGGCAATGTTGGCGTGGATGGGCTTTAACTATCTTCGTATTCGCCGTGCGGCTAAAATTGTGGACAATGAGGAATTTGAAGCCTTGATTCGTACGGGTCAATTGATCGATTTGCGTGACCCAGCAGAATTCCACAGAAAACATATCCTTGGGGCCCGCAATATTCCTTCAAGTCAGTTGAAGACTAGTCTTGCAGCCCTTCGTAAGGATAAACCTGTCCTTCTTTACGAAAACCAACGTGCGCAACGAGTTACAAATGCAGCCCTTTACTTGAAAAAACAAGGTTTTTCTGAGATTTATATCCTTTCTTATGGATTGGATTCTTGGAAAGGGAAAGTCAAAGTTGAGAAATAAGAAAATGAGCTTGGATGTTTCCGAGCTCATTTTTTAACCACTTTTTCTGAGAAATTCACGAATGCTTGTCAGCTCTTCTGAGTTGAGGGGACGGTAGTCTCCTTCTTGAAGATTGTCATCCAAACTCCAAGGCCCAAAATGAGTGCGTTTGAGAGAAGTCACCTTGATACCAACCGAAAGGAACATTTTCTTGACTTGATGAAATTTTCCTTCTGAAATGGTGATAGAGGCTTGACTGAGGGAAGGACTTGCAGATAGAATCTCTAGTCTTGCAGGTTTACATACAGTGCCATCTAAAAAGACAATTCCCTTTTGAAAGGTTTGGATATGGTCAGGTGTCAGAAGTCCATTAACCTCAACTTGGTAGGTCTTATCGACATGATATTGGGGATGGAGGAGTTGAAAGCCCAAGGGACCGTTGTCAGTCAAGAGGAGGAGTCCCGTCGTATTTCGGTCCAGTCGGCCGACGGCATAGAGCTTGTCAGACTGGATGTCAGGTGACAGCAGGTCCATGACAGTTGGAAGTTCCCTGTCTTTGTTGGCTGTAACGACACCAGCAGGCTTATGAAGCATAAGATAGGTGTGCTCATAACCTCGAATGATTCGGTCCTGAAAAAGGAGTTCCTGCAGTCCTGTATCGATATTTTGGGCTAGGGAGCGGGTTGGGCAACCATCGACTAAAATTTCTCCTTTTAGTAAGGCTTGTTTCATGGCCTTTCGACTGATTTTTTCTTGGGCTAATAAATTATCTAAACGCATACTGTGCCTATCTTATCATAAGTCGCTTGCTTTGAAAAGGCTTGATGTGAAAAGAAAAGCATAGTGAAAACATTTACACTTGCTTGAGTTATGTTATTTACCTGAAATTATGGTATAATCGTTCAGTTAGAAAATAAATTTTGAATATTATAGAGGAAATCATGACAAAATTAAGAGAAGATATCCGTAACATTGCGATTATCGCCCACGTTGACCACGGTAAAACAACCCTCGTTGACGAATTATTGAAACAATCAGAAACGCTTGATGCACGTACTGAATTGGCTGAGCGTGCTATGGACTCAAATGATATCGAAAAAGAGCGTGGAATTACTATCCTTGCTAAAAATACAGCCGTTGCCTATAACGGAACTCGTATCAATATCATGGACACACCAGGACACGCGGACTTCGGTGGAGAAGTTGAGCGTATCATGAAAATGGTTGACGGTGTTGTCTTGGTCGTAGATGCCTACGAAGGAACCATGCCACAAACTCGTTTCGTATTGAAAAAAGCCTTGGAACAAGACCTTGTGCCAATCGTGGTTGTTAACAAAATCGACAAACCATCAGCTCGTCCAGCAGAAGTAGTGGACGAAGTCTTGGAACTTTTCATCGAGCTTGGGGCTGATGACGACCAGCTTGACTTCCCAGTGGTGTATGCTTCAGCGATCAACGGAACTTCTTCATTGTCAGATGATCCAGCTGACCAAGAAGCGACTATGGCGCCAATCTTTGACACAATTATCGACCATATCCCAGCTCCAGTAGATAACTCAGATGAGCCTTTGCAGTTCCAAGTATCACTTTTGGACTACAATGACTTCGTTGGACGTATCGGTATCGGTCGTGTCTTCCGTGGTACTGTTAAGGTTGGGGACCAAGTTACCCTTTCTAAACTTGACGGCACAACTAAAAACTTCCGTGTTACAAAACTCTTCGGTTTCTTTGGTTTGGAACGTCGTGAAATCCAAGAAGCAAAAGCAGGTGACTTGATTGCCGTTTCAGGTATGGAAGATATCTTTGTCGGCGAAACCATCACTCCGACAGACGCAGTTGAAGCTCTTCCAATCCTACACATCGATGAGCCAACTCTTCAAATGACTTTCTTGGTCAACAACTCACCATTTGCTGGTAAAGAAGGTAAATGGGTAACTTCTCGTAAGGTAGAAGAACGCTTGCAGGCTGAATTGCAAACAGACGTTTCCCTTCGTGTTGACCCAACTGATTCACCAGATAAATGGACAGTTTCAGGTCGTGGAGAATTGCACTTGTCAATCCTTATCGAAACAATGCGTCGTGAGGGATATGAACTTCAAGTATCTCGTCCAGAGGTTATCGTAAAAGAAATCGACGGTGTTAAATGTGAACCATTCGAACGTGTTCAAATCGACACTCCAGAAGAATACCAAGGTTCTGTTATCCAAAGCCTTTCTGAACGTAAGGGTGAAATGTTGGATATGATTTCAACTGGTAATGGTCAAACTCGTTTGGTCTTCCTTGTTCCAGCGCGTGGGTTGATTGGTTACTCAACTGAGTTCTTGTCAATGACTCGTGGTTACGGTATCATGAACCACACCTTCGACCAATACTTGCCATTGATTCCAGGTGAAATTGGTGGTCGTCACCGTGGTGCCCTTGTTTCTATCGATGCTGGTAAGGCTACAACTTACTCAATCATGTCTATCGAAGAACGCGGTACGATCTTTGTCAACCCAGGTACTGAGGTTTATGAAGGAATGATCATCGGTGAAAACTCTCGTGAAAATGACTTGACAGTTAACATCACTAAGGCGAAACAAATGACCAACGTTCGTTCAGCTACTAAGGACCAAACAGCTGTTATCAAGACACCTCGTATCTTGACACTTGAAGAGTCTCTTGAGTTCTTGAACGACGATGAGTACATGGAAGTAACGCCTGAGTCTATCCGTTTGCGTAAACAAATCCTTAACAAAGCAGAGCGTGAGAAAGCTAACAAGAAGAAAAAATCAGCTGAATAAGAGCTAGAAAGAGAGAAAGATGGTCTATTTAGTCCTAGGAATTTTACTGCTCCTACTCTATGTATTTGCAACACCAGAAAGCATTAAAGGGACAGTCAATATCGTCGCTATGGTATGTATTTTAGTGGCACTTTTGGTTTTGTTGGCTCTATCTTTTCTGAAAATTTTTCAATTACCAACAGAAATATTCCTAGCAATAGCCATGTTAATCCTAGCTTACTTTAGTGTGAGAGACATCACACTCATGCCAGTCAAAAAAAGTAAAAGAAGATAAAAAAGAGAGTTTCGGCTCTCTTTTTTTGGTAGGAATTTTACAATAGTTTGAATTGTTTTTTTACTATAACATCATCTCTTTTGCTTGGATAATATGAATGGGAAAAACTAGAATAAAATTCGTTAATGACATCTATTTTTTAGGGAATTGCAAAATTCTATTACTAATAATATTTTGGTAAAATATGTTGATAGATTATATAGAAAGTGATATACTTAAGTTATAAGAAATCGTTTTCAAAATAAGAAAGGATTAAATTTATACTCAATGAAAATCAAAGAGCAAACTAGGAAACTAGCCGCTGGTTGCTCAAAGCACTGCTTTGAGGTTGTAGATAAGACTGACGAAGTCAGTCACATATATAATCCAAGGCGACGTTGACGCGGTTTGAAGAGATTTTTGAAGAGTATTATTGTCTTGTTGTTCAGGGTGTGATTGATTAAACTAGGAAAATAATTCTAAGAATTTATAAAACATAAAATCTTTGTTCTATAGGGTTATTCTCTTATACAAGGAGTCTACTATGAAGAAACTATTCATATTACTATCAACTTTTTTTCTCAGCTTCTTCCTTGCTTGGATTATTGTCTTACGTGCGCCACAATATTTATATGCAAGCTATGATTCCGTCTCCTTACTTCGTGTCAAAAAGGATACTCAGGAACCGACGCGTGAGGTATTTGAAAAGGAATTAGAGAATTTTGTAAACTCAGAACAGAGTTTAATAGCTAGAAGAATCGTAGAGCCGAGTAAGGATGGGACGACTCACTTTACTTATGCAACTTATGGTCAGGGAACTTTACCAAAAGAATTCCAAGAAGCTAGTCAAGAAAGTCGTGAACGTAGTGATCCGCTAAATAGTTATCTCCTTTTGTCAGGCTCCTTGACGAAAGAAAAGCTAGCCGATAAATTAGGAGATTTGGGTTATAAAGCAATTGCTGACCGAAAGACACCGCCCTATTCTCTTGCTTTTCGAATATTACTAAATCCACTTATTTTAATTAGTTTAGCAATATTTGGCTTATCTTTCTTTGCTTTAGTGATTATCACTCGGATTAAGGAAATGAGAGTAGCAGGTATAAAACTCTTTTCTGGTCAGACACTCTTATCAATCATGGGGCATTCTTTATCAACTGATATCAAGTGGCTCCTTCTATCAGCCCTCCTTTCCTTCCTAGGTGGGGGAGTCGTTCTTTTTAGTCAAGGTTTGTTTTATCCTATCTTGTTAGCTACCTATGGTTTTGGGATTAGTTTTTATCTTTTGTTTTTATTGGGGATTTCAATTTTACTAATGCTCCTTTACCTAATGAGTTTGAGTTACAAAGCATTGGTTCCCGTTATCAAGGGCAGATTACCCCTTAAACGCTTGATGGCTTTAACCCTATTGTGTCAGTTAGTTGCTGTCTTTACAGTAGGCTACGCTGTTAAGACAGGTTTGACGTCTTACCAACGATTGAAAGAACTTGAAATTTCAAAACAAGCATGGAAGGATAGAGCAGATTATTATCAAATTTCTTTTGGTTTAGGTGATAGAGGAAAAGATACAGAAAATCAGAATAAGTGGTATTCCTTTGCCAAGGAAGCAATCGAAGAAGAACAGGCTCTATTTGTAAAAGATAATCTCATTCATTTTGCAAATCCTCAAGGAAAAAATGAACAGGGAGAGACACTGGATACCTATAGTCCAGATGCTAATGTTCTCTATGTCAGTCCAAGTTATTTGGACAAGGAAAATGTATCTGTAAATGGTGAGACTAGACAGAAACTAGCCCATCTTCAAAAAGGGGAATTTGGACTCTTATTACCAGAATCTCTTCGTTCACAGGAAGCAGAACTTAAGAAAGCTTTTGAAGAAAGATTGAGTTATTATGGAAAATCTGGTGAGGAGGCAAGTGCTCCTTTAGAGTATGAAATGAGAGCGATTGTTATCTATCTTCCAACTGGAGAAAAGCGATTTATTTATAATAACGGTGAAAGCCCAGTATCCATCCAGTACTTAACTGATCCGATTTTAGTTGTATTTACTCCAACATCTACAGGTGATAGTATCATTTCCAAATCTAGTTGGTCTATCAATGCTGGAAAACAACTCTTTATCAAAGGATATGAGAGTGGGCTAGAACTCTTAAAGAAAGCTGGGATTTATGAGCAAGTATCCTATCTTAAAGAAGGAAGAAGTGTTTATCTAACTCGTTATAATGAAGTTCAAACTGAAACAGCAACTTTAATCTTAGGAGCTATTGTGGGGATAGCTAGTTCCTTGTTACTCTTTTATTCTGTCAATCTTCTATATTTCGAGCAATTCCGCCGAGATATTTTGATTAAACGAATTTCAGGTTTACGATTTTTTGAAACACATGCTCAGTATATGGTTAGTCAATTTGCCAGTTTTGTATTTGGTGCTAGTCTCTTTATTTTAAGCAGTCGAGACTTGGTGATTGGCTTGCTCACTTTATTAGTCTTTCTAGCTAGTGCAGTTTTGACGCTTTACCGTCAAGCTCAGAAAGAATCTCGTGTTTCTATGACAATTATGAAAGGAAAATAGGATGATTGAACTAAAGAATATATCTAAAAAATTTGGAAGCCGTCAGCTATTTTCAGATACGAATCTTCATTTTGAAGGTGGGAAAATTTATGCCTTAATCGGTACAAGTGGCTGTGGTAAGACAACACTCTTGAATATGATTGGACGATTAGAGCCATATGACAAAGGACAAATCATCTATGATGGTACTTCTCTCAAGGACATCAAGCCTTCTGTTTTCTTTAGAGATTACTTGGGATACTTATTTCAAGATTTTGGCTTAATTGAAAGCCAAACCGTCAAAGAGAATCTCAATCTGGGTTTAGTTGGTAAAAAGTTGAAAGAAAAAGAGAAAATGTCTTTGATGAAACAAGCTCTAAACCGTGTTAACCTCTCT
This sequence comes from Streptococcus mitis SK1080, assembly GCF_000220085.1. GTDB lineage: Bacteria > Bacillota > Bacilli > Lactobacillales > Streptococcaceae > Streptococcus > Streptococcus mitis_K. The sequence continues at coordinate 200,021 of NZ_AFQV01000023.1, forward strand.
TATTTAGATTTAAAGCAACCTATCTTTGAATTATCAGGAGGAGAAGCACAACGTGTTGCACTAGCGAAGATAATTTTAAAGGATCCACCTTTGATTCTCGCAGATGAACCAACCGCTTCACTAGACCCCAAAAACTCTGAGGAATTACTTTCTATCCTAGAATCTTTAAAAAATCCGAATCGAACTATTATTATTGCGACCCACAATCCTCTGATTTGGGAGCAAGTGGACCAAGTCATTCGAGTTACCGATTTATCACATAGATGATATGGCGAGATTCAGTTAGAAGAAAGAGTCACAAACACACTTTGTGGCTTTTTTATTTTCATAAAAATGGTAAAATAGTAGGAGTAGAAATGGAGTTTGAGACATGAAAGTAATAGATCAATTTAAAAATAAGAAAGTCCTTGTTTTAGGTTTGGCCAAGTCTGGTGAATCTGCAGCTCGTTTGTTGGACAAACTAGGTGCTATTGTGACAGTAAATGACGGGAAACCATTCGAGGACAATCCAGCTGCGCAAAGTTTGCTGGAAGAGGGGATCAAGGTCATCACAGGTGGCCATCCTTTGGAACTCTTGGATGAGGAGTTCGCCCTTATGGTGAAAAATCCAGGCATTCCCTACAGCAATCCCATGATTGAAAAGGCTTTGACAAAGGGAATTCCAGTCTTGACTGAGGTGGAATTGGCTTACTTGATTTCAGAAGCACCGATTGTTGGTATTACTGGTTCAAATGGTAAAACAACCACAACGACTATGATTGGGGAAGTTTTGACTGCTGCTGGCCAACATGGTCTTTTATCAGGAAATATCGGCTATCCTGCCAGTCAGGTTGCACAAACTGCGTCAGACAAGGACACGCTTGTCATGGAACTTTCTTCTTTCCAACTCATGGGCGTTCAAGAATTCCATCCTGAGATTGCGGTTATTACCAACCTCATGCCAACTCATATCGATTATCATGGTTCTTTTGAGGAATATGTAGCAGCCAAGTGGAATATCCAGAACAAGATGACAGCGGCTGATTTCCTTGTCTTGAACTTTAACCAAGACTTGGCAAAAGAATTGGCTACTAAAACACAAGCTACAGTTGTACCATTCTCAACACTTGAAAAGGTTGATGGAGCTTATCTGGAAGATGGTCATCTCTACTTCCGTGGGGAAGTTGTCATGGCAGCTAGTGAAATCGGTGTTCCAGGTAGCCACAATGTGGAAAATGCCCTTGCGACGATTGCTGTAGCCAAGCTTCGTGGTGTAGACAACCAAACCATCAAAGAAACTCTTTCAGCCTTTGGTGGTGTTAAACACCGTCTTCAATTTGTGGATGAAATTCAGGGTGTCAAGTTCTATAATGATAGCAAGTCAACCAATATCTTGGCTACCCAAAAAGCCTTGTCAGGATTTGACAACAGCAAGGTCATCTTGATTGCAGGTGGTTTGGACCGTGGCAATGAGTTTGACGAATTGGTGCCAGATATTACTGGACTTAAGAAGATGGTCATTCTCGGTCAGTCTGCCGAACGTGTCAAACGAGCAGCAGATAAGGCTGGAGTGGCATATGTGGATGCGACTGATATTGCAGATGCGACCCGCAAGGCTTATGAGCTTGCGACTCAAGGAAATGTAGTCCTTCTCAGTCCTGCCAATGCTAGCTGGGATATGTATGCTAACTTTGAAGTACGTGGCGACCTCTTTATCGACACAGTAGCGGAGTTAAAGGAATAATATGAAAAAAATTGTCTTTACAGGTGGGGGGACGGTTGGACACGTCACCCTCAATCTTTTGTTAATGCCCAAGTTCATCGAAGATGGCTGGGAAGTCCACTATATCGGGGACAAGCGTGGCATCGAACACCAAGAAATCCTTAAGTCAGGTTTGGATGTCACCTTCCATTCCATTGCGACTGGGAAATTGCGTCGCTATTTCTCTTGGCAAAATATGCTGGATGTCTTCAAAGTTGGTTGGGGAATTGTCCAGTCACTCTTTATCATGTTGCGACTTCGTCCACAGGCTCTTTTTTCAAAGGGAGGCTTTGTCTCTGTACCGCCTGTTATCGCTGCGCGTGTGTCAGGAGTGCCTGTCTTTATTCACGAATCTGACCTGTCTATGGGCTTGGCCAATAAAATTGCCTATAAATTTGCGACGAAGATGTATTCAACCTTTGAACAAGCTTCGAGTTTATCTAAGGTTGAGCATGTGGGAGCAGTGACCAAGGTTTCAGACCAAAAAGGTCCAGAATCGGATGAATTGGTGGATATTCAAACCCACTTTAATCCTAAATTGCCAACTGTATTGTTTGTCGGTGGTTCTGCAGGAGCTCGTGTCTTTAACCAATTGGTGACAGACCATAAGAAAGAACTGACAGAGCGCTACAATATTATCAATCTGACTGGAGATTCTAGCCTGAATGAGTTGAGCCAAAATCTCTTTCGTGTTGACTATGTGACCAATCTCTATCAACCCTTGATGGAATTGGCTGATATTGTTGTGACACGTGGTGGTGCCAATACGATTTTTGAGCTCTTGGCCATGGCAAAATTGCATGTTATTGTGCCACTTGGTCGTGAAGCAAGTCGTGGTGACCAGATTGAAAATGCAGCTTACTTTGTAAAAAAAGGCTATGCAGAAGACCTTCAAGAAAGCGATTTGATCTTGGATAGTTTGGAAGAGAAGCTTTCTCACTTACTAAGCCACAAGGAAGACTATCAAGCCAAGATGAAGGCTTCTAAGGAATTGAAATCTCTAGCAGATTTTTATCAATTGTTGAAAAAAGATTTATCATAAGGAAAGTAAATGTCAAAAGATAAGAAAAATGAGGGCAAAGAAATCCTCGAAGAATTGAAAGAGTTATCAGAATGGCAGAAACGAAACCAAGAATACCTAAAAAAGAAGGCTGAAGAAGAGGCAGCCTTAGCTGAGGAGAAGGAAAAGGAAAGACAAGCTCGAATGGCTTCAAAATCCGAAGAGTCAGATGAAACTGAGAACCAGAAGAGTGAATTTGATCCAAAAGACCCAGAATCAGCTAAGGGAGAGTCTGACGAAAAAGTAGCATCCTCAGAGGCTGACAAAGAGGAAGAAGAGATAGAAGAATCAGGGTCTAAAGAGAAGGAGGAACAGGATAAAAATCTTGCTAAAAAGGAAAAACCAGCCAAAGCAAAGATTCCTGGCCTCCATATCTTACGAGGCTTCACGATTTTATTTCCAAGTCTGCTTTTATTGATTGTCTCTGCTTATTTGCTCAGTCCTTATGCGACCATGAAGGATATCCGTGTTGAGGGAACGGTGCAAACTACGGCTGATGATATTCGACAGGCTTCAGGCATTCAGGATTCGGATTATACGATTAACCTTCTGCTAGACAAGGCAAAATATGAAGAGCAGATTAAGTCTAATTATTGGGTTGAATCAGCTCAGCTTGTTTATCAATTTCCAACCAAGTTCACTATCAAGGTCAAGGAATACGATATTGTGGCCTACTATGTTTCTGGTGAAAATCATTATCCTATTCTTTCCAGCGGTCAGCTTGAAACTAGTTCTGTGAGCCTGGTCAGTTTACCAGAAACTTATTTATCAGTTCTCTTTAATGATAGTGAACAAATCAAGGCTTTTGTCTCAGAACTTTCTCAAATTAGCCCAGAACTCAAGTCTGCGATCCAAAAGGTGGAACTAGCCCCAAGCAAGGTGACTTCCGATTTAATTCGATTGACTATGAATGATTCGGACGAAGTCTTGATTCCCCTGTCTGAAATGAGCAAGAAATTGCCTTATTACAGCAAGATTAAGCCTCAATTGTCAGAACCGAGTGTGATTGACATGGAAGCTGGAATCTACAGCTACACTGTGGCGGATAAATTAATTATGGAGGCTGAGGAAAAAGCCAAACAAGAGGCTAAGGAAGCTGAGAAGAAGCAGGAAGAAGAACGTAAACGTTTAGAAGAAGAAAAGAAAAAACAAGAGGAAGAGAGCAATCGAAACCAAACAAGTCAGCGTTCATCACGTCGCTAGGTTTACCTTTTCTTTCATAGCTCTTTAGTTGCCATGTTTTTACTTGACAAGTGCTAGTAGAAATAATAGAATAGTAAAAAACCTTTAAAGCAGTCCAGAGAGGCAGCTAAGGTTAGACGGTGAAAGGGTGGAGACTACCCATTTTTCGTGGAACCTTGCTGTTGGCAGGTTCCTTTTTTCGTGGCTTCTGTTGCCCAGACTCTCTCACTAGCAAAGGTAAAAGGAGAAACCTATGCGAGAACATCGTCCAGTCATTGCTCTTGATTTTCCTAGTTTTGAGGCAGTCAAGGAATTCTTAGCTCTTTTTCCAGAGGAAGAAAGCCTTTATCTAAAGGTAGGGATGGAGCTTTATTACGCAACAGGGCCTGAGATTGTGTCCTATTTAAAAGGTTTGGGTCATAGTGTCTTTTTGGATCTTAAGCTGCATGACATTCCCAATACAGTCAAGTCAGCCATGAAGGTCTTGTCTCAGCTTGGAGTGGATATGACTAATGTTCATGCTGCTGGCGGTGTAGAGATGATGAAGGCTGCGCGTGAAGGTCTGGGGACACAAGCCAAATTGATCGCTGTAACGCAGCTCACATCAACGTCAGAAGCCCAGATGCAGGAGTTTCAAAATATCCAAACTAGCCTGCAAGAGTCTGTCATTCATTATGCTAAGAAAACAGCTGAAGCGGGATTAGATGGTGTTGTTTGCTCGGCTCAGGAAGTGGAAGTCATCAAGCAGGCTACCAATCCAGATTTTATCTGTCTGACACCGGGCATTCGTCCGGCCGGAGCTGCTGTTGGAGACCAAAAACGCGTGATGACGCCAGCAGATGCCTATCAAATCGGTAGTGACTATATCGTAGTGGGACGTCCCATTACTCAAGCTGAGGATCCTGTTGCAGCTTATCATGCTATCAAGGATGAATGGACACAGGACTGGAATTAAAGAACTAGATTAGAAAAATAAAAGGAGAAGACCATGACACTTGCTAAAGATATCGCTAGCCACCTTTTGAAAATCCAAGCAGTTTATCTCAAACCAGAGGAGCCTTTCACTTGGGCATCTGGTATCAAGTCGCCTATTTACACGGATAACCGTGTGACACTAGCCTATCCAGAAACTCGTACGCTCATTGAAAATGGTTTTGTGGATGCTATCAAAGAAGCCTTTCCTGAGGTAGAAGTCATTGCAGGAACTGCGACAGCAGGGATTCCTCACGGAGCTATTATTGCTGATAAGATGAATCTACCTTTTGCCTATATCCGTAGCAAACCAAAAGATCACGGTGCTGGTAATCAAATCGAAGGTCGCGTAGCTCAAGGTCAAAAAATGGTAGTGGTTGAAGATCTCATTTCAACTGGTGGTTCTGTTCTTGAAGCCGTAGCCGCAGCTAAGCGAGAAGGAGCAGATGTGCTTGGAGTTGTAGCGATTTTCAGCTACCAATTGCCAAAAGCAGATAAGAACTTTGCGGATGCTGGTGTGAAATTGGTAACACTTTCAAACTATAGCGAGCTTATCCATCTAGCCCAAGAAGAAGGTTACATTACGCCAGAAGGACTCGATCTTCTAAAACGATTTAAAGAAGACCAAGAAAATTGGCAAAATGCCTAAAACATATAAAATCAGGTAGTCACTAGGATTACCTGATTTCTTTTTGTGATTTCATTGAGTATTAGTCGACTTTTCCGCCTTCAACAACTAGGTCATCTGCTTTAGCAGCGTCACCGTAGGTTGGGTGAAGTGTTTTTTCATAGGCCTTGTGGAAGAAGTTTTCTTTGCCTAATTTTTCAATATCTTTATTGATGAAGTCTAGCAATTCTTGGTTGCCTTTTTGAACTGCTGGCGCAATGGTATCTGGATTACCGAGGGAAGTAATTCCTACTTCAAATCCTTTATTTTCAAGCGCCCAAGCTAGGACTTCAGTATTGTCAGTTGAAAAGGCATCTCCACGTCCGTCAAGAAGGGCTTGGTAGGCATCGCTATATTGGTCGTATTTTTGGAGTTTTACTTCTGGGTGATTTTTTTCAAAATAAGTCTCAGCGGTCGTTCCTTTTGTGACAATCAAGGTTTTGCCTTCAAGTTGTTTGACGTCTGTAACGAGACCAGTCTTAGGTGATACGACACCCAGAGAAACTTTCATATATGGAAGGGCAAAATCAACTTGTTTCTTACGTTCGTCAGTTACTGTAAAGTTGGCAAGGGTAATATCCACCTTGTTTGAAATCAAGTATTCAGCACGGTTGGCAGCGTCGACTGAAACGTATTTAACCTTGACACCAAGGTCTTGAGCCAGTTGGTTCCCAAGTTCAATATCGTAACCTTGGTAGGAACCGTCATTGTCAACGTAACCAAACGGTTTTTTATCTCCAAATACGGCGATTCGTAGCTCACCGCTTTTTTTGATTTCATCGATAGTGCGAGCCTTGGCAGTGGTTTTACCAGACGATGCACCAGCATTTCCACCTGAGCTACAAGCTGTGACAAAGATAAGGGCGAAGGCAAGTGCCAAAACAGTTAAAAGTGGTTTGAGTAGTTTCATAAAAATCTCCTTTATAGATATGAGCCAAATTGGCTAAAGTCAAAGACGTTTAAAAATTCCTGGGCTCGTTTGGTCTGTGGATTGGTAAAGAAGGCTTGAGCAGTTCCTTCTTCAGCGATTTTCCCTTGGTCGAGGAAGATAATCCGATCTGCAATAGCTTGGGCAAACTGCATTTCGTGAGTTACTAGAATCATGGTACGGCCTTCTTGGGCCAAGTCATTGATGAGTTCCAGAACTTCACGCACCATTTCTGGATCCAGCGAAGCAGTCACTTCGTCAAAAAGGATGATTTCTGGATGCATGAGGAGGGCACGGACAATTGCAACCCGTTGCTTCTGTCCACCAGATAATTGACGCGCAAAGCTATGTTGTTTATCTAGTAAACCGACACGCTCCAGTAATTGCAAAGCTTCCTCTGTCACTTCTTTCTTGTCCCTTCCCTGAGCCTTGATAGGGCCTAGGATGAGGTTTTGTAGGACATCCAGATGGGGAAAGAGTTCATAGCTTTGAAAGACCATGCCAATCTTTTGGCGAACCAGGTGAAAGTCTTTTTTATTTTCAACGATAGACTGACCATACAGTAGGATATCTCCACCTTGAATACTTTCTAAGCCATTGAGGCAACGAAGGAGGGTACTTTTTCCACAACCAGATGGCCCCAGAATAACCACAACTTCCCCTTTTTTGATATCTAGAGAAAGTCCTTGGAGGATGGGATTGTCTCCGAAGGATTTTTTTAGTTCCTTGATTTCTAAAATAGTTTCAGACATTTAGTTCCTCCAATGTTTTTCTAGGTGAGTGGATAGTTTGGAAATAGGGAAACAGACTGCGAAATACAAGACTAGAATGGTTCCATAAATCCAGAAGGAAGCAGTTGGGATGGTCAGGCGATTGCTATCAATGATTTGTTGTCCAACTTTGGTAACCTCTACAACTCCAATCAATACGACTAAGGAAGTGGTTTTGATCATCCGAGTGACAAGGTTAATGGCCTGCGGTAGCAGTCTTCTCAAAACCTGTGGGATGATAATGTGGTAGTAAAGTTGAACATTGGTCAAGCCGAGCGCCTGTCCACTTTCAAACTGATGTTTAGGAAGGGAAGTGATAGCTCCACGGACCAAGTCCCCCATTTCAGCTGTTCCCCAGAGGGTAAAGACGATAATAGCTGAAGTCTTACCTGAGATATTGATATTAAAGTTTCGAGCTAAGCCAAAGTAAACGATGAAGAGCAACACCAGTTGGGGCATGATACGGATAAATTCCAGATACAATCGTGTTAAAAATCGTACGATTCTAGAATGGGAGGTCATGATGATTCCCATGACTGTTCCGAACATCATGGATAAGAGGACAGACAGGATGGATATCCCAATCGTGACACCCAATCCCTGTAGAATTCGCAGGAGATTATTTCCCTGAAAGAGTACTTGGATTCCCGAATCCTGCATGGCGGAGCCTCCTTTCTATCCAGCTAAAGACCAGTGAGATGGGTAAAAGCATCATCAGATAAGCAACTACCAACATAGCTAGCGCAATGTCTGTCTCATAGTAGAGCCCAATCAAGTCCTTGGCGACGTACATGAGGTCGGCCAAAACCACTGCTGAGAAAACTGAGGTTTCCTTGATGAGGAAAATGACATTGGCACTAAAAGACGGTAGGGCCACCGCTGTTGCTTGCGGAAGAACCACATAGCGAAAGACCTGTACAGGTGTCAGACCAATAGCCAATCCAATCTCCTGCTGGGTTTGACTAACAGCTTCCAGCCCACTTCGAAAAGATTCTGCCATATAGGAGCCTCCTAAAAAGACCAGTCCTAAAGTGGCACAGACTTCTGAAGATAGGACAATCCCGATTCGAGGAAGCCCGAAGTAGAGAAAGAAGAGTTGAATCAAAAGGGGCGTATTGCGTGACAATTCAATATAGGCTGTCGCTACTTGCGCCAAAACAGGGATGCGGTAATGTCGGATGATACTAACGATTAAGCCGAGCAGAAAGGATCCCAGAATACCCCAAACTGCAATATGCAAGGTTAGAAAGAATGCCTTTTGATATAGTGGTAGATATTGTTCAACAATGGACCAATCCAAAAATAGAACCTCCTATCTAGAAATAATACAGTTATTGTAGCACTTAAAATCTTCTTTGGATAATATCTATTTTTTATTACCGTTATAAGGATTTTTTATCATTGTCTTACAATTTCTGAAATTTCCAAACAAAATATTTGAAAAGTTTTGAAAAAAGAGTTAAGATATTTTTGTAACACACAAAGTAAACGCTTACTTATTAAGGAGGGCATTTTATGTCATACAAAACAAGCAATGCAGAAGGCCATGTAGATTTCATCAATACCTATGATTTGGAGCCAATGGCGCAACAAGTTATCCCTAAAGCAGCATTTGGCTATATCGCTAGTGGGGCGGAAGATACTTTCACTTTGCGTGAGAATATTCGTGCCTTTAACCACAAACTCATCGTTCCTCATACACTTTGCAATGTAGAAAATCCAAGTACAGAGATTGAATTTGCAGGTGAAAAATTGTCTTCACCAATCATTATGGCGCCTGTTGCAGCTCATAAATTGGCAAATGAACAGGGTGAAGTGGCTACTGCGCGTGGTGTGCATGAGTTTGGTTCTCTTTATACAACCAGCTCTTACTCTACTGTCGACCTTCCAGAAATTACGGAAGCCCTTCAAGGGACACCTCATTGGTTCCAATTTTACTTTAGTAAGGATGACGGTATCAACCGCCACATCATGGATCGTGTGAAGGCTGAAGGTTATAAAGCGATTGTCTTGACGGCAGATGCAACTGTAGGGGGCAATCGTGAGGTGGATAAGCGTAATGGTTTTGTCTTCCCAGTTGGCATGCCGATTGTTGAAGAATACCTGCCAGAAGGTGCTGGTAAATCAATGGACTTTGTTTACAAATCAGCTAAACAACGCTTGTCTCCACGTGATGTAGAATTTATCGCTGAATACTCTGGACTTCCTGTTTATGTCAAAGGACCACAATGCCGTGAGGACGTTGAACGTTCTCTTGCTGCAGGTGCCTCTGGTATCTGGGTAACCAACCATGGTGGCCGTCAAATTGACGGTGGACCAGCTGCCTTTGACTCACTTCAAGAAGTAGCAGAAGCAGTTGATAAACGTGTGCCAATTGTCTTTGACTCAGGTATTCGTCGTGGTCAACACGTCTTTAAAGCCTTGGCTTCAGGAGCAGACTTGGTAGCTATTGGTCGCCCTGTCATCTATGGCTTGGCTCTCGGCGGTAGTGTTGGTGTGCGTCAAGTCTTTGAACACTTGAATGCGGAATTGAAGACAGTCATGCAGTTGTCTGGAACTCAGACTATTGAAGATGTTAAACACTTTAAACTTCGTCATAACCCATACAACCCAACCTTTCCAGTTGACCCACGCGACTTAAAATTGTATTGATAAAACAGCTTGCCTCCACTTGATGTGGAGGTTTTTGCTTGTGTTTTATACTCTTCAAAAATCTCTTCAAACCACATCAGCGTCGTCTTGCCGTACTAAAGTACTGTCTGCGCCTAGCTTTCTAGTTTGCTCTTTGATTTTTATGGAGTATTAAACACTTTTGTCATAAAGATTTTAAAAAAAGAGAAAAATTTGAATTTTATAATTGACAAATGTAGATTTTTTGAGTATACTAATGATTGTAATCGACAAATGTAGATTTAGGAGGTGTAATTATGCAGATTTCAGATGCAGAATGGCAGGTCATGAAGATTATTTGGATGCAAGGGGAACAGACTAGTACGGATTTGATCAGGGTTCTGGCGGAGCGGTTCGACTGGTCCAAGTCAACCATTCAAACTCTTTTGGCTCGTTTGGTTGAGAAAGAGTGTTTGACTCGGAAAAAGGAAGGCAAGTTCTTTGTCTATTCAGCCCTTTTAACTTTGGACCAAAGTCAGGATTTACTTGTCCAAGATATCAAGGACAAGGTTTGTTCTCGTAGGATTAAGAACTTGTTGGCTGACTTGATTGCCGAATGTGATTTTACTCAGGCTGACTTGGAAGACTTGGAAGCTGTGATTTCTGAGAAGAAATTAAGCGCTGTAACAAAAGTAAAATGTAATTGTATGTAAAGGAGACGTCATGTTAAATAGTATTGTAACCATTGTTTGTATTGCCCTTATCGCGTTTATCTTGTTTTGGTTTTTCAAAAAGCCTGAAAAATCTGGACAAAAGGCCCAGCAAAAAAACGGCTACCAAGAGATTCGAGTGGAGGTCATGGGAGGCTATACGCCTGAGTTGATTATCCTCAAGAAATCAGTGCCAGCCCGCATTGTCTTTGACCGTAAGGACCCTTCACCCTGTCTGGACCAAATTGTTTTTCCAGATTTTGGTGTACATGCGGACCTGCCTATGGGCGAAGAGTATGTAGTGGAAATCACGCCTGAGCAGGCTGGAGAGTATGGTTTCTCTTGTGGCATGAATATGATGCACGGCAAGATGATTGTAGAATAGGAGAATGATATGACTGAAATTGTAAAAGCAAATCTTGAAAATGGTGTTCAAAAAATCCGTATCACGGCAGACAAAGGCTACCATCCAGCTCATATACAGCTTCAAAAAGGGATTCCAGCTGAGATCACCTTTCATCGTACTACTCCTTCAAACTGTTATAAGGAAATTCTGTTTGAAGAAGAAGGCATCTTAGAACCAATCGGCGTAGACGAAGAGAAAGTCATTCGTTTTACACCTCAAGAATTAGGTCAACATGAATTTTCTTGTGGTATGAAGATGCAAAAGGGAAGTTATACCGTAGTTGAGAAGACTCGAAAATCTCTATCACTTTTACAGCGTTTTTGGATTACTAGTATCTTTACTGTGCCTCTTGTGATCCTCATGATTGGGATGTCGACAGGAGGAATTAGTCACCAAGTCATGCGTTGGGGCACCTTTTTAGCCACAACACCGATTATGCTAGTAGCAGGTGGTCCTTATATCCAAAGTGCTTGGGCTAGTTTTAAAAAGCACAATGCCAACATGGATACCTTGGTTGCTCTGGGAACCCTAGTGGCCTATTTCTATAGCTTAGTTGCCCTCTTCGCTGGTCTCCCCGTTTACTTTGAAAGTGCTGCATTTATCTTCTTCTTCGTTCTTATGGGAGCCGTTTTTGAGGAGAAAATGCGGAAAAATACTTCCCAAGCTGTGGAGAAATTACTTGACTTGCAGGCTAAAACTGCAGAAGTCTTGCGTGAGGATAACTATGTTCAAGTCCCCTTGGAGCAAGTCAAGGTAGGTGACCTGATTCGAGTGCGTCCCGGTGAAAAGATTGCGGTTGATGGTGTTGTAGTAGAAGGTATCTCTAGTATTGATGAGTCTATGGTGACAGGTGAGAGTCTGCCTGTGGACAAGACAGTTGGAGATACCGTCATTGGTTCAACCATCAATAATAGTGGAACACTTGTTTTTAGAGCAGAAAAAGTTGGTTCAGAGACTGTTTTGGCTCAGATTGTGGATTTTGTGAAGAAAGCTCAGACAAGTCGTGCGCCGATTCAGGACTTGACGGATAAAATTTCAGGGATTTTTGTCCCAGCAGTTGTCATTTTAGGGATTGTGACCTTTTGGGTTTGGTTCGTCTTGCTCAGGGATAGTGTAGTTGTGCTTGGAGCGAGCTTTGTGTCTTCGCTTCTCTATGGAGTAGCAGTTCTGATTATTGCCTGCCCTTGTGCATTGGGACTTGCAACACCGACAGCCCTTATGGTGGGGACAGGACGCAGTGCCAAGATGGGAGTTCTCCTCAAAAATGGAACGGTTCTACAGGAAATACAGAAAGTTCAAACTATCGTCTTTGATAAAACAGGGACTTTGACTGAAGGGAAACCTGTGGTCACAGATATCATCGGCGACGAAGTAGAAGTGCTTGGATTGGCAGCTTCCTTGGAAGAAGCTTCTCAACACCCACTGGCTGAAGCCGTTGTGAAACGAGCGAGTGAAGCTGGACTTGAGCTTCAAACTGTTGAAAATTTCCAAGCCTTGCACGGAAAAGGTGTTTCAGGGCAAATCAATGGAAAACAAGTTTTGCTTGGAAATGCTAAAATGCTGGATGGCATGGATATTTCTAGCATTTATCAAGAAAAACTAGAACAACTGGAAAAAGAAGCTAAGACAGTTGTGTTCTTGGCTGTTGACAATGAAATCAAAGGCTTGCTTGCTCTGCAAGATATTCCTAAGGAAAATGCTAAGCTTGCCATCAGTCAGTTGAAAAAACGAGGTCTTAAAACAGTCATGCTGACAGGAGACAATGCAGGTGTGGCGCGTGCTATTGCAGATCAAATCGGAATCGAAGAGGTCATTGCAGGTGTCTTGCCAGAAGAAAAAGCCCATGAAATCCATAAACTACAAGCGTCTGGCAAAGTAGCCTTTGTTGGGGACGGTATCAATGATGCCCCTGCCCTCAGTGTAGCAGATGTGGGGATTGCTATGGGAGCTGGAACAGATATTGCCATCGAGTCAGCAGATTTGGTGTTGACAACTAATAACCTCCTAGGAGTGGTTCGTGCCTTTGACATGAGTAAGAAAACCTTTAATCGAATTCTGCTCAATCTTTTCTGGGCCTTTATCTACAATGTCGCCGGAATTCCGATTGCAGCAGGAGTCTTTTCAGGTGTTGGACTGGCCCTCAATCCAGAACTAGCAGGTCTAGCTATGGCCTTTAGTTCTGTATCTGTTCTGACTAGTTCCCTTCTGTTAAACTTTAGTAAAATAGATTAAAAGCGAGCTTGCTCGCTTTTTATTATAAAACAGAGTTTAAAAACGTTTTCAAACTGTACTGTAATAGAGAATAAAAACTTCTGAGCAGATTCTTAGAAAAGTCGAACTAAATGTGGTAAATTAGTAATGTAAAAATTTACTGAAACGTTTTCAAAAACTATATGAAACCTTTTTTAGTAGATTTAAAAATATTTGAAGGAGAGTTATCACTATGACTCAAGGGAAAATTACTGCATCTGCAGCAATGCTTAACGTATTGAAAACATGGGGCGTAGATACAATCTACGGTATCCCATCAGGAACACTCAGCTCATTAATGGACGCTTTGGCTGAAGAAAAAGATATCCGCTTCTTGCAAGTTCGCCACGAAGAAACAGGTGCTCTTGCAGCGGTTATGCAAGCTAAATTCGGTGGCTCAATCGGGGTTGCAGTTGGTTCAGGTGGTCCAGGTGCGACTCACTTGATTAACGGTGTTTACGATGCAGCTATGGATAACACTCCATTCCTAGCGATCCTTGGATCACGTCCAGTTAACGAATTGAACATGGATGCTTTCCAAGAATTGAACCAAAACCCAATGTACAACGGTATCGCTGTATATAACAAACGTGTAGCTTACGCTGAGCAATTGCCAAAAGTTATTGACGAAGCTTGCCGTGCTGCAGTTTCTAAAAAAGGTCCAGCTGTTGTTGAAATCCCAGTAAACTTTGGTTTCCAAGAAATCGACGAAAACTCATACTATGGATCAGGTTCATACGAACGCTCATTCATCGCTCCTGCTTTGAACGAAGTTGAAATCGACAAAGCTGTTGAAATCTTGAACAATGCTGAACGTCCAGTTATCTATGCTGGTTATGGTGGTGTTAAAGCTGGTGAAGTGATTACTGAATTGTCACGTAAAATCAAAGCACCAATCATCACAACTGGTAAAAACTTTGAAGCCTTTGAATGGAACTATGAAGGTTTGACAGGTTCTGCTTACCGTGTTGGTTGGAAACCAGCTAACGAAGTTGTCTTTGAAGCAGACACAGTTCTTTTCCTTGGTTCAAACTTCCCATTTGCTGAAGTTTACGAAGCATTCAAGAACACTGAAAAATTCATCCAAGTGGATATCGACCCTTACAAACTTGGTAAACGTCATGCCCTAGACGCTTCAATCCTTGGTGACGCAGGTCAAGCAGCTAAAGCAATCCTTGACAAAGTGAATCCAGTTGAATCAACTCCATGGTGGCGTGCAAACGTTAAGAACAACCAAAACTGGCGTGATTACATGAACAAAATCGAAGGTAAAACTGAGGGTGAATTGCAATTATATCAAGTTTACAATGCAATCAACAAACATGCTGATCAAGACGCTATCTATTCAATCGACGTAGGTGACACTACTCAAACATCTACTCGTCACCTTCACATGACACCTAAGAACATGTGGCGTACATCTCCACTATTTGCGACAATGGGTATTGCCCTTCCTGGTGGTATCGCTGCTAAGAAAGACAATCCAGATCGCCAAGTATGGAACATCATGGGTGACGGTGCATTCAACATGTGCTACCCAGACGTTATCACAAACGTTCAATACGACCTTCCAGTTATCAACGTTGTCTTCTCAAATGGTAAATATGCCTTCATCAAGGACAAATACGAAGACACAAACAAACACTTGTTTGGTTGTGACTTCCCTAATGCTGACTATGCGAAAATCGCTGAAGCTCAAGGAGCTGTTGGATTTACAGTTGACCGTATCGAAGACATCGATGCAGTTGTTGCAGAAGCTGTTAAATTGAACAAAGAAGGTAAAACTGTTGTGATCGATGCTCGCATCACTCCACACCGTCCACTTCCAGTAGAAGTACTTGAATTGGATCCAAAACTTCACTCAGAAGAAGCAATCAAAGCCTTCAAGGAAAAATACGAAGCAGAAGAACTCGTACCATTCCGCCTCTTCTTGGAAGAAGAAGGGTTGCAATCACGCGCAATTAAATAATTTCTCTCGTCGAAAATCAAATGTAAACTGCGTTATCTTCACCTTGCCGTACTCCAGTACTGCCTGCGGTTTGATGCCTTGTTTATTCTTTGATTTTCATAGAGAGAAACTTGAAAAGATCGGAGCAATCCGGTCTTTTTATGGAGGATAGTAAATGGATTTAAATCAATTAGATATTATCGTTTCAGATGTTCCCCAAGTCTGTGCTGACTTGGAGCGCATTTTGGATAAAAAGGCAGATTATGCTGATGATGGTTTTGCTCAGTTTACGATTGGCAGTCACTGTCTGATGTTGTCACAAAATCATTTGGTTCCTTTGGAAAACTTTCAGTCAGGAATCATTCTTCATATCGAGGTTGAGGATTTAAATCAGAATTACCAACGTTTAAAAGAGATTGGTGTCGAGATTTTACATGGGCCAGTTGTAACTGATTGGGGAACCGAATCTCTGCTAGTAAGTGGTCCTGCTGGTCTAGTGATTGATTTTTATCGTATGAAATAGGATATAGTAGAGTTTGATCGCTAATAAAACTTATAGCATAAGAAGGAATTTATTCACTATTTTTATAAAATCTTCTCCCTACTTTATAAGATGTTAAAAAGAGTTCAATTCGAACTCTTTTTTTGCTATAATGAGGGGAGAAAAATCAGACAGGAGACCAAGATGTCAGAACCATTATTTTTACAATCAGCTATGCAAGAAAAAATCTGGGGTGGTACCAAGCTACGTGATGAGTTTGGCTACGACATCCCAAGTGAAAAAATCGGAGAATACTGGGCTATCTCAGCCCATCCAAATGGTGTCTCTAAAGTTGCCAATGGTCGTTTCGAGGGAACAAACCTGGCTACTTTATATGCAGAGCATCGTGAATTGTTTGGCAACCGTCCAGAGCCTGTATTTCCACTTTTGACCAAAATTCTCGATGCCAACGACTGGCTCAGTGTTCAAGTTCATCCAGACAATGCTTACGGACTCAAGCATGAAGGCGAACTCGGAAAAACAGAGTGCTGGTACATCATTGCAGCGGATGAAGGTTCTGAGATTATCTACGGCCATAATGCCAAGTCAAAAGAAGAACTCCGTCAGCAAATCGAGGACAAGAATTGGGATGACTTGTTGACAAAAGTACCAGTTAAAGCTGGAGATTTCTTCTATGTGCCAAGTGGCACCATGCATGCTATCGGTGCGGGCATCTTGATTCTTGAAACCCAGCAGTCTAGCGATACCACCTATCGCGTCTATGACTTTGACCGCAAGGACGACAAGGGAAACTTGCGTGAACTTCACCTTGAAAAATCCATTGATGTCTTGAACATTGGTGAGCCTGCAAATAGCCGTCCTGTAACTGTCAAAGCTGATGATTTATGCTCAACTCTCCTTGTCTCTAATGATTTCTTCGCAGTTTACAAGTGGGAAATTACTGGAAAAGTTGACTTCGAAAAGACAGCTGACTATAGCTTGTTTAGTGTCTTAGCTGGCCAAGGTCAGCTAACTGTTGATGGGAAAAACTATCCAATCCAAAAAGGTAGCCACTTTATCCTACCAAGTGATGTTGAAGCTTGGACCCTAGAAGGACAAGATTTGGAAGTGATTGTTAGTCATCCATAAAAAAGAAAGGGACTGAGTTCACTACTCAAGTCCTTTTTGATTACATAAATTGGGCGATAAAAACCACGATGATGATAATTGGAATGATGAAACGAAGAAGGAAGAGCCAGACTTGGAACAGTCCCTGTTTCCATGCTCTTTCATCGAGATGAAGTTCCTCCATTGCAAGAGCCTTTTTAAAGATATAGCCTGTAAAAAGTGAAAGGCAGAGAGCCCCAAATGGCATGAGAAGATTGGAAACCAAGAAATCCATAGCGTCAAAGAAGGTCTTCCCAAAAATGTGAACATCCGCCATAACACCGTAAGATAGGGCTGAAGGAATGCCAAAGACAAAGGTCAAGATTCCTAAAATAACACTCCATTTAGCACGCTTGCTGTTGTCCTGGTTGGTGATATTACCCACATTGATTTCCAGCATCACGACAGAAGAAGTGACCGTCGCAAAGAGGAAAAGCAAGAGGAAAAGGATGTAGAAAATGGTTCCAAAAGGCATCTTGTCAAAGAGTTGAGGCAAGACAATAAAGAGCAAGCTTGGTCCTCCTTCAGACTGGATGTTAAAGGCTGACATGGCTGGGAAAATGGCGAGACCTGCCATGATGGATACTGAGATATTCATGGCAACGATAGAAATTCCTGACTGGACTAGATTGGTTTTCTTGTCCAAGTAAGAAGCATAGGTCAGCATGGCTGTAACCCCTAGTGAGAGGGCGAAGAAAGATTGTCCCAGAGCATAGAGGAGACCAGCACTTGTCAGCTTAGAGAAGTCTGGTTTTAGGAAGTAAAGAACCCCTTCCATGGCATTTGGCAAACTGAGAGAACGACCGATGATGACGACAAAGATGATAAAGAGCAGAGGCATCATGACTTTCGAAGCTCTTTCAATCCCTTTTTGAACCCCACGTGATACAATGAAGATATTCAATAGGATAAAGGCCGCTTGAGCCCCTAGGGCAATGACTGGATTTGAAATGATTGAAGTAAATAACTGAGCATAATCACCCGTTCCGCTAAGTTGGAACAATTTTCCAAACTCAATGCCTAGATAGACTAAAATCCATCCCCCAATAACACTGTAGAAAGATAAGAGGATAAAGAGGGCAAAGGCACCAATCCAACCGATAAAGTTGTACTTGCTATTATTGCCTAGTTTTCCAAAGGTTTTGATAGCTGAAACACCAGCACTTCGGCCGAGGGCAAACTCAGCAAGCAGTAGAGGGAAACCGATTAGAATAGTGGAGATGAGAAAGACTAGTAAAAAGCCTCCTCCACCATTAGCAGCAGTCATGTAAGGGAATTTCCAAACGGCACCAAGTCCGATGGCTGAACCAGCAGATGCTAGAATAAAGCCCAGTTTAGAACCCCATTGCGATTTTTCAGACATAGTTAAACTCCTAAAATTAGTGTTACAAAAGAAAAAGCTACTGCCCTTGGCAACTAGCCTCATCAGTACTCAAAGTGAGCCTTTCTTTTGATTGATAGACTTGACTATCCTATCATGTTTTCTAAGGTCTGTCAAGAAAACCATTTTCATGTTATGATAAAGCAAAAAATTTCGCAAAATCGCTTGACTCTGACCTAAGGGTAGGGGTTATACTATCAATGTAAGGAGGAAATCATGTATCATATAAAAGAAGCTGCGCAGCTTTCGGGCGTCTCTGTCAAGACCCTACACCACTACGATAAGATAGGACTTTTGGTTCCTTTAAAGTCGGGAAACGGCTATCGAACCTATAATCAGGAGGATTTGGAACGCCTTCAGGTTATTCTTTATTACAAATATCTAGGCTTTTCTTTAGAAAAAATAGCAGAGCTATTAAAGGAAGAAAAGACAGATTTATTGCCTCATTTGACCAGGCAGTTGGACTATTTGACTCGAGAAAGGGAACATCTGGATACTTTGATTTCAACCTTGCAAAAAACCATTCAAGAACAAAAAGGAGAAAGAGAAATGAGCATTCAAGAGAAATTTGCTGGATTTAACTATCAAGACCATCAAAAATACCACCAAGAGGCGGTAGAGAAATATGGACAAGAAGTCATGGACCAAGCGCTGGAGCGCCAGAAAGGTCACGAAGACGAGGCTACGGCTGCCTTCAACCAAGTTTTTCGAGCCTTGTCACAAAATCTTCAAGCTGGTCTACCTGTAACAGCAACAGAAAACCAAGAAGAAGCTGCTAAACTCTTGCAAGCCATCCGTACTTATGGATTCGACTGCTCTATTGAGGTATTCGGTCATATCGGTAAAGGCTACGTCTACAATCCAGAATTTAAGGAAAACATTGACAAATTTGGAACTGGAACAGCCCAGTATACATCAGATGTCATTGCCCACTATGTCCAAACTCAGACAAAATAAAATCGGAGGAGTGATCTTCCGATTTTTACTAAATTCAAGCACTACTTGCTTAATAATTTTTCTACTACATTTAGTTTTCGCATTGTCAAATCTACATTAAAAAGCTTTTCAAGATAGTTGGTATGGAGTTTCTTTTGTTTAGCAGTTCTAGGGAGATAGAGGTAAAGGCAGTGGTTACCGATACAAATTTCTTCTTCACCGTAATCAATTTTCAATTTTTCTAAAGGGAGACTTTGAATAGATTCTTGATAAAAAATCACGTGTATACGGTCATAAAGATAGTGTTCTCCAAACGGGTTTTCTTGGACAATGTTTTCAAAATCATCCTTATTCTTAATGATTATTTTGAGATTGGCTCCAATCTTTTCCTTTATTAGAGTATGGACACGTTCTCGTATTTTTTCTAAATCTAAGTCACTTTCAAGAATGATATTCCCACTTTGAATATAGGTTCGAACTTGTTGAAAACCAGCTTCTGTCAAGATATCTACTAGATAAGACATTTTAGGGATAGCATTTTTTCCATTAGGAGTAACTCCCCTTAACAAGATAATATGTTCCAAAGGACTTCCTTTCTTTTGGGGCTGATTTAGCCATTGAATAATTTAGATTTAGATTTAGATTGGATTTGATCCTGCCACCCAGCCGGTACAGAGGGCAGAAGTGATGTTAAAGCCACCTGTGTGGGCGTTAATATCCATGACCTCGCCTGCAAAGTGGAGGCCAGTGACCAGTTTACTTTCCAGAGTTTTAGGATTTATTTCTTTGAGACTGACGCCTCCTTTGGTAACAAAGGACTTGGCAAGGGACATTTTTCCGGTCACAGGGATTTTGAGTGCTTTGATAGACTGGACAAGTTGTTCGCGTTCCTTTTCAGTCAGTTGTTTGACTTTTTCTGGATAGCCTTGCACAAAAAATTCTGCCAAGCGTTCTGGAAGCAAAGTTTTTAAGGCATTTTTTAGAGATTTTTCCCGATTTTCTTCTAGAAATGTAGCCAAGTCCTTCTCAGAAAGTTGAGGCAAAACATCTAGCGAGAGCACCTCCCCACCCTTGACAAAACTAGACATACGCAGGGCAGCAGGGCCTGACAAACCAAAGTGGGTAAAGAGCAAATCGTGAGTGATGACATGCTTACCATAGCTTAGGGTCACATCGTCCAATGAAATTCCTTGCAAGGCCTTGTGTGGAAAATCTGTCAACAAAGGACTTTCAGCGGCCTCAAGATCGGTAATGGTATGCTTAAAATGACGGGCAATCTCGTGACCAAAACCAGTCGAACCAGTAGAAGGATAGGATTTCCCACCTGTTGTGACAATGAGTTTATCACAAGTGAAGGTTTGGTCTGCGGACTTAAGGACAAACTGGTTGTCGATTTTTTTAACCGAAACAATCTCGGTTTGAGTAGCGACTTGACCGCCTAGCTCAGTGATTTTCTTTTCCAAGGTCTCGATAATGGTACGAGACTTGTCACTAGCAGGAAAGACGCGTCCATGGTCCTCGACCTTAAGTTTAACACCATTTTCTGTAAAAAAGTTAATGATATCATGGTTATCAAATTGGGAGAAGACACTGTAAAGAAAGCGCCCATTTCCAGGGATGCCTGCTAGCAGGTCGTCCAAGCTACCATTGTTGGTGACATTGCAGCGTCCCCCACCAGTTCCAGCTAATTTTTTTCCAAGTTTCCGATTTTTTTCGATGAGGAGGGTTTTCTGCCCATAAAAGCTACTGGAAATCGTAGCCATCATACCAGCAGGTCCCCCACCGATGACAATAGTATCAAAATGTTTCATAGCTCTATTGTACCACAAAAAAACAAGAGATGAAGTCACCTCTTGTTAAGAATGCAATTAATCAATTTCATATCCCATCAGCAAACCACCATCTTCTGCATAAAAACTGCAGAGACCAGATGTCGGGAGAATTTTAATATCCGCCTGTGGGAAGGTTTCGCGAATTCGCTCTGAGAGCTGTTGACAACATTTCTCGTTATTGCGTTGAGCCATGACAATACGACCACCAGCATATCCTGCTTTCACTAACTCTTCATATGCTGCCTGAATCGATTTCTTTGGTCCTCGTGATTTTTGTAGCAATTCAAGGGTTCCAGTTTCACTAGCTTCTCCGACCATACGGATATTTAGAAGGCCAACGACCGTACCGATAAGCTTGCTCAAACGGCCGTTTTTTACCAAGTTATCGACTTTGGCTAGAACAAAGAGCAACTTGGTTTTTTCTTGATAGGCAGTGATAGCTTCAACCACTTCTTCAAAAGATAAGCCTTGGTCAATCAAGTCATTCAATTTTTCTACGAGCAAGTCAACCTCACCACCAGCAGACAAACTATCAATCACATGAATCTTAGTGTCAGGATGGTCTTCCAGATAAATATTCTTGGCTAGTTGAGCGCTATTGTGACTGCCAGAAAGAGTACCAGTGATGGTTACTAGAAAAATGTTTTTGGCTCCTTCAAATGCTCGCAAATAATCATCTGGGCTTGGACAAGCTGATTTTGAAGCTTCTGCAGTTGCATACATGGTTTCCATCATTTGGTCAATATCAAGACTGGCATCATCAACAAAGACCTGATCAGCTACTTGAATGGTTAAGGGAACACTTACAAAGGTCGTGTCAATAGCTGGTGTTGCCAGCTGACGATAATCACAACCAGAGTCAGCAATAATCTTCCAAGTCATAGAAATTCTCCATCTTTGTCAGTTATACATTGACAAAGGTTCTGTCTTTTTTTACAATTATATCATGAAAACCCTTGAAACAAAAGCCTCATCCGTCTGTTGTGACAAGTAGAAAGAAATTGTTATGTCTGAACGTAGAATCTCTGAAAAGTCTCTTGAAAATCTCAGAAAATCAAACCAAGAATCCAATTTATTAACTAGAGAAGCCATCGAAACAGCCCTCTTGCAGCTCTTGGAAAAAAAGGACTTGACCAAGATTAGTATTTCTGAATTGGTCAAACGTGCAGGTGTTTCTCGTGCAGCCTTTTACCGTAATTATGATTCCAAAGAGGAGATTTTAGAAAGCGTCTTTAAACGAACTGTCCACAACATCATGGAACAACTGCACCATTATGATTTAAAGACAGATCTTTATCTGGTCTGGGTTCATCTTTTCCGAGAAGCAAGAAAGGAAGCCAGAGTGATTCAATTGGCCTTAGATTACCATCTGGAAAAAATCTTTGTCCAAGCCATGCAGGAATTTCTAGAAAAGTACCATGGGAAATCAAAAGGTGTCAGCTCTTATCTTCATTCCTTCTGGAGCTCGGCCATCGTCTCTGTCCTTCTAAAATGGATCAAGGATGGCATGAAGGTACCTGCTGAAAAGATAGCGGATTTACGGTTACCATTTTTTAAAAAATAGAGAAAAAGGAGAAAAGAGATGACTGAAAAAAGACTAGCATGGGATGAGTATTTTGCAGCCCAAGCCCTACTAATTGCCAATCGTTCCACTTGTAAACGTGCTAAAGTGGGTGCAATTCTGGTTAAGGATAATAAGGTAATTTCCACTGGATACAATGGTTCGGTGTCAGGTACTGAGCATTGTATTGATCACGAATGTCTGGTCATTGAAGGCCACTGTGTTCGCACCCTTCACGCTGAGGTCAATGCCATTCTCCAAGGTGCAGAACGTGGTGTTCCTAGAGGTTTTACGGCCTATGTAACCCATTTTCCTTGTCTGAACTGTACAAAACAATTGCTTCAGGTCGGCTGTAAGCGCGTGGTTTATATTAACCAGTACCGAATGGACGACTACGCCCAATACCTTTATCAAGAAAAGGGAACAGAATTAACCCATTTACCACTTGAGACAGTACAGGCAGCTCTTAAAGAGGCTGATCTAATGTAAAAATTATCAAAAATAAATGGTTTAGAAAGATTTTTAAACCATTTTTTGGTATAATAAGAAGAATAAATTGAAAGAAGGAATTCCAAAAATGGGAAAAATTGAAGTTATTAATCACCCGCTGATTCAACACAAATTGTCAATCTTGCGTCGTACAGATACTTCTACAAAAGCTTTTCGTGAGCTAGTAGATGAGATTGCAATGTTGATGGGGTATGAAGTACTTCGTGATCTTCCACTAGAAGATGTGGAAATCGAAACACCAATTACAAAAACAGTTCAAAAACAATTGGCAGGTAAGAAATTGGCCATCGTTCCAATCTTGCGTGCAGGTATCGGGATGGTTGATGGGCTCTTGAGCTTGGTTCCAGCTGCTAAAGTTGGTCACATCGGTATGTACCGTGATGAAGAAACACTTCAACCAGTTGAGTACTTGGTGAAATTGCCTGAGGACATTGACCAACGTCAAATTTTTGTCGTAGACCCAATGTTGGCAACAGGTGGCTCAGCAATCTTGGCTGTTGATTCTCTTAAAAAACGTGGTGCATCAAATATCAAATTTGTCTGCCTTGTATCTGCTCCAGAAGGTGTTAAAGCTCTTCAAGAAGCTCATCCAGATGTAGAAATCTTTACAGCAGCCTTGGATGAACGCTTGAACGAACACGGTTATATCGTTCCAGGTCTTGGTGATGCTGGAGACCGCTTGTTCGGTACGAAATAAGATCGAAAAGAAGATTGACTTGGAAAAGGATTTCTAGTCGTGAAAGGAGGTTGAGTTTTTGTTTCTGTCTAATGAAAACAGAGCAAAAATTTGACCTTTTTTGACCAAGATATTATAATAGTCTTATCTTCAGTCATTTGACCAACAAAATTAAAACTCAAAAGGAGAAATGAATGATTCCTGTAGTTATTGAACAAACAAGCCGTGGAGAACGTTCATACGATATTTACTCACGTCTTCTCAAAGACCGCATCATTATGCTGACAGGCCCAGTTGAAGACAACATGGCCAACTCAGTTATTGCCCAGTTGCTTTTCTTGGATGCCCAAGATAGTACAAAAGATATTTACCTTTATGTTAATACACCTGGTGGTTCTGTTTCAGCTGGTTTGGCAATCGTTGATACTATGAACTTTATCAAGGCAGATGTCCAAACCATCGTTATGGGAATGGCCGCATCTATGGGGACTGTCATCGCATCAAGTGGAGCAAAAGGTAAACGTTTCATGCTTCCAAATGCTGAATACATGATTCACCAACCAATGGGTGGTACAGGTGGTGGTACACAACAAACTGATATGGCGATTGCTGCAGAACACTTGCTTAAAACTCGTAATACTTTGGAAAAAATCTTGGCTGAAAATTCAGGTCAGTCAATCGAAAAAGTTCATGCAGATGCAGAACGCGATAACTGGATGAGTGCCCAAGAAACACTTGAATATGGCTTTATTGATGAAATCATGGCCAACAATTCATTGAACTAATGATGAAAGAAGGCAAACTCGACTGAGTTTGCTTTTTTTGGTATAATAGGGGGAGATTTCTTAGAAAGAGGATTTATCATGTTTGAAAAAGTCAATCGATCTGGCTTGATTATCTATCTTTACTATAATCGTGATGCCAAAAAATTGCAGGATTATGGAGATATTACCTATCATTCCAAGAAACATCGTTACTTACAACTCTATGTTCCAACTCAAGAAGTGGAGCAATTGGTCGGGCGCTTGAGCAAGGAAAAATTTATCAAAAAAGTCAGAGTTTGTCATATCCAAGAGCTGGAAACACCCTTTGTGGGCAATCTTTATCGAGAGGAAAACGTTATCATCGAAAAAGTTCAAGAAAAGTGTTGACAATTTTCTGATAATTCGGTATATTCTTAACATGCTATTTATTTAAGAAATAAGGAGACAAAAAAATGAAGAAAAAATTTGCCCTATCGTTTGTGGCGCTTGCAAGTGTAGCACTTCTTGCAGCCTGTGGAGAAGTGAAGTCTGGAGCGTCAAACGCTGCTGGTAACTCAGTAGATGAAAAGACAATCAAAATCGGATTTAACTTTGAAGAAACTGGTGCCGTAGCAGCCTACGGAACATCTGAACAAAAAGGTGCCCAACTTGCTGTTGATGAAATCAATGCCGCAGGTGGTATCGATGGAAAACAAATCGAAGTAGTCGATAAAGATAACAAGTCTGAAACAGCTGAGGCGGCTTCAGTAACAACTAACCTTGTAACCCAATCTAAAGTATCAGCAATCGTAGGACCTGCGACATCTGGTGCAACTGCAGCTGCGGTAGCGAACGCTACAAAAGCAGGTGTTCCATTGATCTCACCAAGTGCGACTCAAGATGGATTGACTAAAGGTCAAGATTACCTCTTTATCGGAACTTTCCAAGATAGCTTCCAAGGAAAAATTATCTCAAACTATGTTTCTGAAAAATTAAATGCTAAGAAAGTTGTTCTTTACACTGACAATGCCAGTGACTATGCTAAAGGGATTGCTAAATCTTTCCGCGAATCCTACAAGGGTGAGATCGTTGCAGATGAAACTTTCGTAGCAGGTGACACAGACTTCCAAGCAGCCCTTACAAAAATGAAAGGGAAAGATTTTGATGCTATCATCGTTCCTGGTTACTACACTGAAGCTGGTAAAATTGTAAACCAAGCGCGTGGTATGGGAATTGACAAGCCAATCGTTGGTGGTGATGGATTCAACGGTGAAGAGTTTGTGCAACAAGCAACTCCTGAAAAAGCATCAAATATCTACTTTATCTCAGGCTTCTCAACTACTGTAGAAGTTTCAGCTAAAGCTAAAGCCTTCCTTGACGCTTACCGTGCTAAGTACAATGAAGAGCCTTCAACATTTGCAGCCTTGGCTTATGACTCAGTTCACCTTGTAGCAAATGCAGCAAAAGGTGCTAAAAACTCAGGTGAAATCAAGGATAACCTTGCTAAAACAAAAGATTTTGAAGGTGTAACTGGTCAAACAAGCTTCGATGCAGACCACAACACAGTCAAAACTGCTTACATGATGACCATGAACAATGGTAAGGTTGAAGCAGCAGAAGTTGTAAAACCATAATAGAAAATGTTGAAATAGGGAATGAGACTCGGACTCACTCCCTGTTTCGATGTTTAAGAACCTATCAAAAAGTGAGGGAAAACCCTCGGAATTATAAATAGAAAGAGTGAATCTTATGCTCCAACAACTAGTAAATGGTTTGATTCTAGGTAGTGTTTATGCGCTGTTAGCCCTAGGGTATACCATGGTTTATGGAATTATCAAGCTCATCAACTTCGCCCACGGTGATATTTATATGATGGGAGCCTTTATCGGTTATTTCTTGATTAATTCTTTCCAAATGAATTTCTTTGTAGCGCTTATTGTAGCTATGCTAGCGACAGCTATTCTTGGTGTCGTGATTGAGTTCCTTGCTTACCGACCTTTGCGTCACTCTACGCGTATTGCTGTTTTGATTACGGCTATTGGGGTTTCTTTCCTATTGGAGTATGGGATGGTCTATCTGGTTGGTGCTAATACTCGTGCTTTCCCTCAAGCGATTCAAACAGTTCGCTATGATTTGGGACCAGTTAGCCTAACAAATGTGCAGTTAATGATTTTGGCCATTTCCTTGATTTTGATGATTTTGTTACAAGTCATTGTTCAAAAGACAAAGATGGGGAAAGCCATGCGTGCAGTATCCGTAGATAGCGATGCGGCGCAATTGATGGGGATCAATGTAAACCGTACGATCAGCTTTACCTTCGCTTTGGGTTCAGCTCTTGCGGGTGCAGCTGGTGTTCTGATTGCCCTCTATTATAACTCTCTTGAGCCTTTGATGGGGGTTACTCCAGGTCTTAAGTCTTTCGTTGCCGCAGTACTTGGTGGTATCGGAATCATTCCTGGTGCGGCTCTTGGTGGTTTTGTGATTGGTCTATTGGAAACCTTTGCGACAGCCTTTGGAATGTCAGACTTCCGTGATGCCATTGTTTATGGAATTTTGTTGTTGATCTTGATTGTCCGCCCAGCTGGTATCCTTGGTAAAAATGTGAAAGAGAAGGTGTAAGCGATGAAAGAAAATTTAAAAGTTAATATTCTATGGTTACTCCTTTTGTTAGCTGGCTATGGCTTGATTAGTGTATTGGTTTCAGTCGGAGTACTCAATCTATTCTATGTACAGATTTTACAACAAATCGGAATTAATATTATTCTGGCTGTTGGTCTTAACTTAATCGTTGGTTTTTCAGGACAATTTTCACTTGGTCATGCTGGTTTCATGGCGATTGGTGCTTATGCAGCAGCTATTATTGGTTCTAAATCACCAACCTACGGTGCCTTCTTTGGAGCCATGTTTGTAGGGGCTTTGCTTTCAGGAGCAGTTGCCTTGCTTGTCGGAATTCCAACCTTGCGCTTGAAGGGGGACTATCTTGCGGTAGCAACTCTCGGTGTATCTGAAATTATCCGTATCTTTATCATCAATGGTGGAAGCCTTACAAATGGTGCGGCAGGTATCTTGGGAATTCCTAACTTTACAACTTGGCAAATGGTTTACTTCTTTGTCGTGATTACAACCATTGCAACCTTGAACTTCTTGCGTAGTCCAATTGGTCGTTCAACCCTATCCGTTCGTGAGGATGAAATTGCTGCTGAGTCAGTTGGGGTTAATACGACTAAAATTAAAATTATCGCTTTTGTCTTTGGTGCCATTACTGCAAGTATTGCAGGGTCACTTCAGGCAGGATTTATTGGATCTGTTGTACCGAAGGATTACACATTCATCAACTCAATCAACGTATTGATTATTGTTGTATTTGGTGGACTTGGTTCCATTACAGGTGCCATTGTATCGGCTATTGTTCTTGGAATTTTGAATATGCTTCTCCAAGATGTTGCTAGTGTGCGTATGATTATCTATGCCTTGGCCTTGGTATTGGTAATGATTTTCAGACCAGGTGGACTCCTTGGAACATGGGAATTGAGCCTATCACGTTTCTTTAAAAAATCTAAGAAGGAGGAACAAAACTAATGGCATTACTTGAAGTAAAACAGTTAACCAAACATTTTGGCGGTCTAACAGCTGTTGGAGATGTGACTCTTGAATTGAACGAAGGGGAACTGGTTGGACTAATCGGTCCAAATGGAGCTGGTAAAACCACCCTTTTCAACCTCTTGACGGGTGTTTATGAACCAAGTGAGGGAACAGTAACCTTAGATGGTCACCTTTTGAATGGAAAGTCACCTTATAAGATTGCTTCTTTGGGACTTGGACGTACATTCCAAAATATCCGTCTCTTTAAAGATTTAACAGTTTTGGACAATGTTTTGATTGCTTTTGGCAACCATCACAAACAACATGTTTTTGCTAGTTTTTTGCGCTTACCAGCTTTTTACAAGAGTGAAAAAGAATTAAAGGCTAAAGCCTTGGAATTGCTGAAAATCTTTGATTTGGATGGTGATGCAGAAACTCTTGCTAAAAATCTTGCCTACGGACAACAACGTCGTTTGGAAATTGTTCGTGCCCTTGCTACAGAACCTAAAATTCTCTTTTTAGATGAACCAGCAGCAGGTATGAACCCGCAGGAAACAGCTGAATTGACTGAGTTAATTCGTCGTATCAAAGATGAATTTAAGATTACGATCATGCTGATTGAACACGATATGAATCTGGTCATGGAAGTAACAGAACGTATCTACGTACTTGAATATGGTCGTTTGATTGCTCAGGGAACTCCAGACGAAATTAAGACCAATAAACGCGTTATCGAAGCTTATCTAGGAGGTGAAGCCTAATGTCTATGTTAAAAGTTGATAATCTTTCTGTGCATTACGGTATGATCCAAGCAGTCCGTGATGTAAGCTTTGAAGTGAATGAAGGAGAAGTTGTTTCCCTTATCGGTGCCAATGGTGCAGGTAAGACAACCATTCTCCGTACCTTGTCTGGTTTGGTTAGACCGAGTTCAGGAAAAATTGAATTTTTAGGTCAAGAAATCCAAAAAATGCCGGCTCAGAAAATCGTAGCAGGTGGCCTTTCACAAGTTCCAGAAGGACGTCACGTCTTCCCTGGCTTGACTGTTATGGAAAATCTTGAAATGGGAGCTTTCTTAAAGAAAAATCGTGAAGAAAATCAAGCTAACTTGAAGAAGGTTTTCTCACGCTTTCCTCGTCTTGAAGAACGGAAGAACCAAGATGCAGCAACTCTTTCAGGGGGGGAACAACAAATGCTTGCCATGGGACGCGCTCTTATGTCAACACCAAAACTTCTTCTTTTAGATGAACCATCAATGGGACTTGCCCCAATCTTTATCCAAGAGATTTTTGATATCATTCAAGATATCCAGAAGCAAGGGACAACTGTCCTCTTGATTGAACAAAATGCCAATAAGGCACTCGCTATCTCTGACCGAGGATATGTACTGGAAACAGGGAAAATCGTTCTATCAGGAACAGGAAAAGAACTCGCCTCATCAGAAGAAGTCAGAAAAGCATATCTAGGTGGCTAAAACAATCCAGTGGATTGTTTTAGTCGGCAGATGAAGATTACGAAGTAATCATCATTATGGTCCGGGGGACCTTTTTAGTCGGCAGATAGAGATTGCGAAGTAATCATCAGAATCCAGTGGATTGTTTTAGTCGGTGGATGAAGATTGCGAAGCAAACATCGCATAGTCTGGGAGACTAGTTTAGGTTGCGGATAGAGATTGCAAAGCAATCTTCATCTACATTGAAAAGTTAATTTCTAATAATTGAAAAAACCGAATGAAGCGTACCTATCCTTCATTCACAGAGCTCGATTTCAGAGCTCTTTTTGCTAGCTTATTCATACTTTTCTGAATTTTGAAAAAGAAATGTAAGCGTTTGATAGATTTACAAAAAGATTGTATAATAAGGATAAGAATAGAAAAGGAGAAGTCTCATGGCAGTTAAAGATTTTATGACCCGCAAGGTAGTTTATATTAGTCCAGATACAACAGTATCTCATGCAGCAGATTTGATGAGAGAGCAAGGGTTGCACCGCTTGCCTGTTATCGAAAATGATCAATTGGTTGGTTTGGTAACTGAGGGAACCATTGCCCAAGCTAGTCCATCAAAAGCAACCAGTCTGTCTATCTATGAGATGAATTATCTTCTAAATAAGACAAAAGTAAAAGATGTCATGATTCGCGATGTTGTCACTGTCTCTGGCTATGCTAGTCTAGAAGATGCAACTTATCTGATGTTGAAAAACAAGATTGGTATTCTTCCTGTCGTAGATAACCATCAAGTCTATGGGGTTATTACGGACCGTGACGTTTTCCAAGCCTTTCTTGAAATTGCTGGTTATGGAGAAGAAGGAATTCGTGTGCGCTTTGTTACAGAAGATGAAGTTGGTGTCCTTGGTAAGATTGTTTCTCTAATCGTTGAAGAAAATTTGAATATTTCGCATACAGTCAATATTCCGCGTAAGGATGGTAAGGTGATTATCGAAGTTCAAATCGATGGATCAATTGATTTACCAGCCTTGAAAGAAAAATTTGAAGCAAATGGCATTCAAGTGGAAGAAATCACTCGTACTTCAGCAAAAGTCTTGTAAGAAGGGAAGCCCAAAGGCTTCTTTTTTCTTTTTTCATAAAAAGGAACTAGAGCAAAAGATGGAAAGAAATGATAAAATATGCTATAATGAAATGATGTAAAAAAGGAGTATTTATGGACATTTCAGAAATTCGTCAGAAAATTGACGCAAATCGTGAAAAATTAGCTTCTTTCAGGGGGTCTCTTTGACCTAGAAGGTCTAGAGGAAGAGATTGCCATCTTGGAAAACAAGATGACAGAACCTGATTTTTGGAACGATAATATCGCGGCCCAAAAAACGTCGCAAGAATTAAATGAATTAAAAAACACCTATAATACCTTCCATAAGATGGAAGAGTTGCAGGATGAAGTTGAAATTTTATTGGACTTTTTAGCAGAAGACGAGTCGGTTCAAGAAGAACTGGTAGCGCAGTTAGCCGAACTTGATAAGATGATGACCAGCTATGAGATGACTCTACTCTTGTCAGAACCTTATGACCACAACAATGCCATCTTGGAAATCCATCCAGGTTCTGGTGGTACTGAGGCGCAGGACTGGGGCGATATGTTGCTTCGTATGTATACTCGTTATGGTAATGCTAAAGGCTTTAAAGTGGAAGTATTGGATTACCAAGCAGGAGATGAAGCTGGTATCAAGTCAGTAACTTTATCATTTGAAGGGCCTAATGCCTATGGTCTTCTCAAGTCAGAAATGGGTGTTCATCGTTTGGTCCGTATTTCACCATTTGACTCTGCCAAACGTCGCCATACCTCTTTCACATCTGTAGAAGTGATGCCAGAATTGGATGATACTATTGAAGTGGAAATCCGTGAAGATGACATCAAGATGGATACCTTCCGTTCAGGTGGTGCTGGTGGACAAAACGTCAACAAGGTTTCAACAGGTGTACGTTTAACCCACATTCCAACTGGAATTGTTGTCCAATCAACAGTGGATCGTACCCAGTATGGAAATAGAGATCGAGCTATGAAGATGTTGCAGGCTAAGCTCTATCAAATGGAGCAAGAGAAGAAAGCTGCGGAGGTAGATTCCCTCAAGGGTGAGAAAAAAGAAATCACATGGGGAAGCCAAATCCGTTCTTATGTCTTCACGCCTTATACTATGGTAAAAGATCATCGAACTAGCTTTGAGGTTGCTCAGGTAGATAAGGTTATGGATGGGGACCTAGATGGTTTTATCGATGCCTATCTCAAGTGGCGAATTAGCTAATATAGAAAGGAAGTCACATGTCAATCATTGAAATGAGAGATGTCGTCAAAAAATACGACAACGGAACGACTGCCCTACGCGGTGTTTCGGTCAGTGTTCAACCAGGGGAATTTGCTTACATCGTAGGACCTTCAGGAGCAGGGAAGTCAACCTTCATTCGTTCTCTGTATCGTGAAGTAAAAATCGATAAAGGAAGTCTATCAGTTGCTGGTTTTAATCTGGTTAAAATTAAAAAGAAAGATGTCCCGCTTCTACGTCGTAGTGTTGGGGTTGTCTTCCAGGATTATAAATTGTTGCCAAAGAAAACGGTCTATGAAAATATTGCTTACGCTATGGAAGTAATCGGGGAAAATCGCCGTAATATCAAAAAACGTGTGATGGAAGTTTTGGACTTGGTTGGGTTGAAGCACAAGGTTCGTTCTTTCCCAAATGAGCTCTCAGGTGGGGAGCAACAGCGGATTGCGATTGCACGTGCCATTGTAAATAATCCCAAAGTATTGATAGCCGATGAACCAACAGGAAACCTGGATCCGGATAATTCATGGGAAATTATGAATCTCTTGGAACGGATTAACCTACAAGGGACAACTATTTTGATGGCGACTCATAATAGCCAGATTGTAAATACCTTGCGCCACCGTGTCATTGCCATTGAAAATGGTCGTGTCGTTCGTGACGAATCAAAAGGAGAGTATGGATACGATGATTAGTAGATTTTTTCGCCATTTATTTGAATCACTAAAAAGTTTGAAACGAAATGGTTGGATGACAGTGGCTGCTGTCAGCTCAGTCATGATTACTTTGACCTTGGTTGCCATATTTGCTTCTGTTATTTTCAATACAGCAAAACTAGCTACAGATATTGAAAATAATGTTCGAGTAATGGTTTACATTCGTAAGGATGTCGCTGATAATAGTGAGACTATTGAAAAAGAAGGTCAAACTGTTACAAATAATGACTACCATAAGGTATATAATGCATTGAAGGGCATGTCTACTGTTAAGAATGTTACTTTTTCAAGTAAAGAAGAACAATATGAAAAATTAACCGAGACAATGGGTGATAACTGGAAAATTTTTGAAGGAGATGCCAACCCCCTCTATGATGCCTATATCGTTGATACCAATACGCCAAGTGATGTAAAAACTGTAGCCGAGGATGCTAAAAAAATTGAAGGTGTATCTGAGGTTCAGGATGGAGGTGCCAATACAGAACGCCTATTCCAACTAGCATCATTTATCCGTGTTTGGGGCTTAGTTATTGCAGGACTTTTGATTTTCATTGCAGTTTTCTTGATTTCAAATACCATTCGTATTACCATTATTTCTCGCAGTCGCGAAATTCAAATCATGCGCTTGGTTGGTGCTAAGAACAGTTATATCCGTGGACCTTTCTTACTTGAAGGTGCCTTCATTGGTTTACTTGGAGCAACTGCGCCATCAGTGTTGGTCTTTATTGTTTATCGAATGGTTTACCAATCTGTCAATAAGTCGTTGGTCGGACAAAATCTTTCTATGATCGCGCCAGAGGTATTTACTCCTCTGATGATTGCCCTATTGTTTGTGATTGGGATTTTCATTGGTTCACTGGGATCAGGAATTTCAATGCGCCGATTCTTGAAGATTTAGGTAAAATAATTACTTTTATGAGGAGGTTGTAAAATCTCCTTTTTTGCTACAAAAATTTTAGAAAAGGGACTTCTAATACTCAATGAAAATCAAAGAGCAAACTAGGTAGCTCGCCACAGGATGCTCAAAATACTGTTTTGAGGTTGTAGATAAGACTGACGAAGTCAGTCACATATATACGATAAGGCTACGCTGACGTGGTTTGAAGAGACTTTCGAAGAGTATAAAGAAGTCGCTCAGAGAAGAGTTCTTGATGGCTAACTTGAAATTTGACACTAGAAATTTTTTTGAAAAAAGAGGATTTTTTTGAATAAAAGCCTTTACAAAAAAAATTAAAGTGGTATAATTAAATCATAAAAGGTGCAAACGTTTTCGTAAAACGTTTGCCTAAATAAAAATAAAGGAGATTTGAATGATGAAAGATACATTCAAAAATGTCTTGTCTTTCGAATTTTGGCAAAAATTCGGTAAGGCTTTGATGGTGGTTATCGCGGTTATGCCGGCTGCTGGTTTGATGATTTCAATCGGTAAGTCTATCGTGATGATTAACCCAACCTTTGCACCACTCGTTATTACTGGTGGTGTACTAGAGCAAATCGGTTGGGGAGTTATCGTTAACCTTCATATCTTGTTCGCCCTCGCTATTGGAGGAAGCTGGGCTAAGGAACGTGCTGGTGGTGCTTTCGCCGCTGGTCTTGCCTTCATCTTGATTAACCGTATCACTGGTACAATCTTTGGTGTATCAGGCGATATGTTGAAAAATCCGGATGCTATGGTAACTACTCTCTTTGGTGGTTCAATCAAAGTTGCTGATTACTTCATTAGTGTTATGGAAGCTCCAGCATTGAACATGGGTGTATTCGTAGGGATTATTTCTGGTTTTATTGGAGCAACTGCTTACAATAAATACTATAACTTCCGTAAGCTTCCTGATGCACTTTCATTCTTTAACGGAAAACGTTTTGTACCATTTGTAGTTATTCTTCGTTCAATAATTGCTGCAATTGTACTTGCTGCTTTTTGGCCACTTGTGCAAACTGGTATCAATAGCTTTGGTATCTGGATTGCCAACTCACAAGAAACTGCTCCAATCCTTGCACCATTCTTGTATGGTACATTGGAACGTTTGCTCTTGCCATTTGGTCTTCACCACATGTTGACTATCCCAATGAACTACACAGCTCTTGGTGGTACTTATGAAGTCTTAACTGGTGCAGCAAAAGGTAGCCAAGTATTTGGTCAAGATCCACTTTGGCTTGCATGGGTAACAGACCTTGTTAACCTTAAAGGTACAGATGCAAGTCACTACCAACA
This sequence comes from Streptococcus mitis SK1080, assembly GCF_000220085.1. Classification (GTDB taxonomy): domain Bacteria; phylum Bacillota; class Bacilli; order Lactobacillales; family Streptococcaceae; genus Streptococcus; species Streptococcus mitis_K. The sequence goes on from NZ_AFQV01000023.1 coordinate 234,827, forward strand.
ATTGTTAGATACTGTTCACCCAGCTCGTTTCAAAGTTGGACAAATGATCGGTTCATTCGGTATCTTGATGGGTGTGATCGTGGCTATCTACCGTAATGTCGATGCTGATAAGAAACATCAATATAAAGGTATGATGATTGCGACAGCTCTTGCAACATTCTTGACAGGGGTTACTGAACCAATCGAATACATGTTTATGTTCGTCGCAACACCTATGTATCTTGTTTACTCACTTGTTCAAGGTGCTGCCTTCGCTATGGCTGACGTTGTAAACCTACGTATGCACTCATTCGGTTCAATCGAGTTCTTGACTCGTACACCTATTGCAATCAGTGCTGGTATCGGTATGGATATCATTAACTTCATTTGGGTAACTGTTCTCTTTGCCGTAATCATGTACTTTATCGCAAACTTCATGATTCAAAAATTCAACTACGCAACTCCAGGGCGTAACGGAAACTACGAAACTGCTGAAGGTTCAGAAGAATCTAGCAGCGAAGTGAAAGTTGCAGCAGGTTCTCAAGCTGTAAACATTATCAACCTTCTTGGTGGACGTGCAAACATCGTTGATGTTGACGCATGTATGACTCGTCTTCGTGTAACTGTTAAAGATGCAGATAAAGTAGGAAATGCAGAGCAATGGAAAGCAGAAGGAGCTATGGGTCTTGTCATGAAAGGACAAGGGGTTCAAGCTATCTACGGACCAAAAGCTGACGTATTGAAATCTGATATCCAAGATATTCTTGATTCAGGTGAAATCATTCCTGAAACTCTTCCAAGTCAAATGACAGAAGCGCAACAAAACACTGTTCACTTCAAAGGTCTTACTGAGGAAGTTTACTCAGTAGCAGACGGTCAAGTTGTTGCTTTGGAACAAGTAAAAGATCCAGTATTTGCTCAAAAAATGATGGGTGATGGATTTGCAGTAGAACCTGCAAATGGAAACATTGTATCTCCAGTTTCAGGTACTGTATCAAGCATCTTCCCAACAAAACATGCTCTTGGTATTGTGACTGAAGCAGGTCTTGAAGTATTGGTTCACATTGGTTTGGACACAGTAAGTCTTGAAGGTAAACCATTTACAGTTCATGTTGCTGAAGGACAAAAAGTTGTAGCAGGAGATCTCCTTGTCACAGCTGACTTGGATGCTATCCGTGCAGCAGGACGTGAAACTTCAACAGTAGTTGTCTTCACAAATGGTGATGCAATTAAATCAGTTAAATTAGAAAAAACAGGTTCTCTTGCAGCTAAAACAGCAGTTGCTAAAGTAGAATTGTAATATACTTGAGGTTGGAAGCTGTATTCCAACCTCTTATTTTGGGAGAAAAGAATGAAATTTTTAACACTCAATACTCACAGTTGGATGGAGAAAGAAGCAGAGGAAAAATTCCAGATTTTGCTTGAGGATATTCTTGAAAAGGACTATGATTTGATTTGTTTCCAAGAAATCAATCAGGAGATCACCTCGCAAGAGGTGGAGGTTAATGATCTCTATCAAGCTTTGCCAGCAGCTGAGCCTATTCACCAAGATCACTATGTTAGACTTTTGGTTGAGAAGTTGTTAGAGCAAGGAAAAAATTACTACTGGACCTGGGCCTATAATCATATCGGTTATGACCGCTATCATGAAGGTGTGGCAATCTTATCTAAAACACCGATTGAAGCCAGAGAAATTTTGGTTTCAGATGTGGATGATCCAACAGACTATCATACTCGTCGTGTTGCCCTAGCTGAGACTGTAGTCGATGGTAAGGAGCTAGCAGTTGCCAGTGTTCATCTCTCTTGGTGGGATAAAGGTTTCCAAGAAGAATGGGCACGATTTGAGGCTGTCTTGAAAGAATTGAACAAGCCACTTTTGCTTGCTGGAGATTTCAACAACCCAGCTGGTCAGGAAGGATACCAAGCTATTTTAGCTAGTCCATTAGGCTTACAAGACGCATTTGAAGTTGCTCAAGAGAAAAGTGGTAGCTATACTGTTCCACCAGAAATAGATGGATGGAAAGGGAACACTGAACCCCTTCGGATCGATTATGTCTTTATTACCAAAGAGTTAGCGGTAGAAAATTTACATGTCGTATTTGATGGTAAGAAGAGTCCACAAGTGAGTGATCACTATGGCTTGAATGCTATTTTAAACTGGAAATAATGACTGAAAAGAGGTTGGAATCATGAAGTTCCAGCCTTTTTCTGACTAGAGAAGCTACTGGAAATAGCCTAAATAAGTGAGACTACTGAAATGAAATAAAATATGGTATAATTGGTAAGATAGATAGAATCGAGGATATTATGTCATTTACGAAATTTCAATTTAAAAACTATATTAGAGAAGCCTTGCAGGAGTTGAAATTTACAACTCCAACAGAGGTACAAGATAAGTTGATTCCCATTGTCTTGGCAGGCCGAGATTTGGTTGGAGAATCAAAAACAGGTTCAGGTAAGACTCACACTTTCTTGTTACCGATTTTCCAGCAACTAGATGAAGCTAGCGATAGTGTACAAGCAGTCATTACTGCACCGAGTCGTGAGTTGGCTACTCAAATTTACCAAGCAGCCCGTCAGATTGCTGCCCACTCAGAAGTGGAAGTTCGTGTAGTTAATTATGTGGGTGGTACGGATAAGGCTCGCCAGATTGAGAAATTGGCAAGCAATCAGCCTCATATTGTTATTGGAACACCAGGCCGTATCTACGACTTGGTTAAATCCGGTGACCTAGCTATTCACAAGGCCAAGACCTTTGTGGTCGATGAGGCAGACATGACCTTGGATATGGGATTCTTAGAAACTGTTGATAAGATTGCTGGCAGCCTTCCAAAAGACCTGCAATTCATGGTCTTCTCAGCGACTATTCCACAAAAGTTGCAACCATTCTTGAAAAAATACTTGTCAAATCCTGTCATGGAGAAAATAAAGACCAAAACGGTCATTTCTGACACTATTGATAATTGGTTGATTTCTACTAAGGGACGTGATAAGAATGCTCAAATTTATCAGTTGACTCAGTTGATGCAGCCTTATTTGGCAATGATTTTTGTCAATACTAAGACACGTGCTGATGAATTGCATTCATATCTGACTGCTCAAGGCTTGAAGGTGGCAAAAATCCATGGAGATATTGCCCCTCGTGAACGTAAGCGAATCATGAATCAGGTGAAAAATCTGGATTTTGAGTACATTGTCGCAACAGACTTGGCGGCGCGTGGGATTGACATTGAAGGTGTCAGCCATGTCATCAATGATGCCATTCCTCAAGACTTATCCTTCTTCGTGCACCGTGTTGGTCGTACCGGACGAAACGGCCTACCAGGTACAGCTATTACCCTTTACCAGCCAAGCGATGACTTGGATATCCGTGAGTTGGAGAAATTAGGAATTAAGTTTACTCCTAAGATGGTAAAAGATGGAGAATTTCAAGATACTTATGACCGTGATCGTCGTGCCAACCGTGAGAAAAAACAAGATAAACTTGATATTGAAATGATTGGTTTGGTTAAAAAGAAAAAGAAAAAAGTCAAACCAGGTTATAAGAAAAAAATTCAGTGGGCGGTTGATGAAAAACGCCGCAAAACCAAGCGCGCTGAAAATCGCGCTCGCGGTCGTGCAGAGCGTAAAGCTAAACGCCAAACATTTTAATAGAAATTGTTGGAGTACTGAACTCCAACTTTTTGCTTTATGAGAACGAACTATCTAAACCGAAATATCACATTAAAGACTGCAAATTGCGCTAAAAAATGGTATAATGATAAAGTTATATAGTCCCGATAAGATGGTAGGCATTTATCACTAAGAGTTTTCCTATCAGTACTTTGTAACTCTATAACACTATTTTTAAGGGGGGACATTTTTATGTCAGAACGTAAATTATTCACGTCTGAATCTGTATCTGAGGGGCATCCAGATAAGATTGCAGACCAAATTTCAGATGCGATTTTGGATGCTATTTTAGCTAAGGATCCAGAGGCGCACGTTGCTGCTGAGACAGCTGTATATACTGGTTCTGTCCATGTTTTTGGTGAAATTTCTACAAATGCCTATGTGGATATTAACCGTGTGGTTCGTGATACCATTGCAGAGATTGGCTATACCAATACCGAATATGGATTTTCTGCAGAGACTGTAGGAGTACATCCATCTTTGGTGGAACAATCTCCTGACATTGCTCAAGGTGTTAACGAAGCCTTGGAGGTTCGTGGAAATGCAGATCAAGATCCACTTGATTTGATTGGTGCTGGTGACCAAGGGCTCATGTTTGGATTTGCAGTGGATGAAACAGAAGAGCTCATGCCATTGCCAATCTCACTCAGTCATAAGTTGGTTCGTCGTCTGGCAGAACTTCGTAAGTCTGGGGAAATTAGCTATCTTCGCCCAGATGCTAAATCACAAGTTACAGTTGAGTATGATGAAAATGACCGTCCAGTACGTGTGGACACAGTTGTTATTTCAACTCAGCACGATCCAGAAGTCAGCAACGAACAAATTCACAATGATGTCATTAATAAGATTATCAAAGAGGTTATTCCAGCCTCTTACTTGGATGAGCAAACAAAATTCTTCATCAATCCGACTGGTCGTTTTGTAATCGGTGGACCTCAAGGAGACTCAGGTTTGACTGGTCGTAAGATTATCGTAGATACGTATGGTGGCTACTCTCGTCACGGTGGTGGTGCCTTCTCTGGTAAGGATGCGACTAAGGTTGACCGTTCCGCTTCATATGCGGCTCGTTATATTGCTAAGAATATTGTTGCAGCAGGTCTGGCTAAGAAGGCAGAAGTTCAATTGGCCTACGCTATCGGTGTTGCCCAGCCTGTTTCTGTCCGTATCGATACCTTTGGTACAGGAACAGTAGCCGAAAGCAAGCTTGAAAAAGCAGCCCGTCAAATCTTTGACCTTCGCCCTGCAGGAATTATCCAAATGCTGGACCTCAAGCGTCCAATTTACCGTCAAACAGCAGCATACGGTCACATGGGACGTACAGATATTGATCTTCCGTGGGAACGTTTGGACAAGGTAGACGCTTTGAAAGAAGCAGTCAAATAAAATCTTAAGAGGGGGACTTCCTCTCTTTTTTAATATACTATTTCCTTCCAAATCATTGAAATTATAGCTTGAATTTGATATGATGGTCTTATGGATAAAAGTAGAGCAAAGCGTGAGAATCACGATAAGATAAGAATGAGTCTAATAGCCCTAGTAGCTATCTTCTCAGTAAGTATTTGTGTCCTTGGTTCAATAATTGGATACAAAATATACACAAAACAAAGTTTTGAGCAAAAGATTGAATCGCTCAAAAAAGAGAAAGATGATCAATTGAGTGAGGGAAATCAGAAGGAGCATTTTCGTAAGGGACAAGCCGAAGTGATTGCCTATTATCCTCTCCAAGGGGAGCAAGTGATTTCCTCTGTAAAAGAAATCATGACACAGGATATTAAGAAAAATTTAGAAGACAAGGAGAATCTGGTTTTTTATTATACGGAGAAACAGGATTCGACTTTAAAAGGGATTGTCAACCGAAGTGTGATGAAACAAGTCTATGATTTAACTTCGTCAAAAGTTGAAGAGACTGAAAAAACTAGTCTAGCAAAAGTCCATTTGACAGAAGATGGCAAACCTTTTACACTTAATCAATTATTTTCAGATGCTAGTAAAGCCAAAGAGCAGCTGTTAAAAGAAATTACCTTTTTCTTACAGGATAAGAAATTGGAGCAAGAAAAGATTGATCAGGTCGTTAAAGGTTTGTCTGACCAAGACTTATCTGCATGGAATTTTGATTACAAGGATAGCCAAATTCTTATTTATCCGAGTCAGCCTGTTGAAAATCTGGATGAGATTGCCTTGCCGGTATCTAGTTTCTTTGAAGTTATTCAGTCCTCTTATTTATTAGATAAGGACGCAGAACTATATAAGGCTTATTATGAAAAGAAAAATCGTAAAGTAGTGGCCTTGACTTTTGATGATGGACCAAATCCTACGACGACCAATCAAGCATTAGATACTCTTTCTAAGTATGGTATCAAGGCAACTTTCTTTGTTTTAGGTAAGAATGTTTCTGGCAATGAGGAGATTTTGAAACGCATGAAAGCAGATGGTCATGTCATTGGAAACCATAGTTGGAGCCATCCAGTGCTTTCAAAACTTTCGCTTGATGACGCTAAAAAACAAATAACTGATACTGAGGATGCGCTAACTAAAGTGCTGGGTTCTAGCTCTAAACTTATGCGTCCCCCTTATGGAGCTATTACAGACGACATTCGCAATAGCCTCGATTTGAGTTTTATTATGTGGGATGTGGATAGTCTGGACTGGAAGAGTAAAAATGAAGCAGCTATTTTGACAGAAATTCAGCGTGAAGTCAAGAATGGTTCTATTATTCTTATGCATGATATCCATGCTGAGACGGTAAATGCTCTACCGAAGGTTATTGACTACTTGAAAGGGCAAGGTTATGACTTTGTAACAATTCCAGATTTGTTAGATACTCGTCTTAAAGCTCACCAGCTCTACTATAACCGTGATCAATAATACACAAAATCTAAAGAGATAAGTTTTCTTTGAGAAGTTGTTTCTTTGGATTTTCTTCTCATAGAAAGGAAAAATAATGAAATCTTATACTTTAAATAATGGTGTTACGATTCCAGTTCTGGGATTTGGAACCTGGAAAGCTGAAAATGGAGAGATTGCCTACAAAGCAGTTTTAGAGGCCTTAAAGGAAGGCTATCGCCATATCGATACGGCAGCTATCTATAAAAATGAAGAAAGCGTTGGTCGTGCTATTCATGATAGTGGCGTTCCGCGTGAGGAAATTTTTGTAACCAGTAAACTATGGAATACAAATCACAACTATGAACAAGCTCGTCAGGCTTTTGAAGAGTCTTTAGAGAAGCTAGGCTTGGGATATTTGGATTTGTATTTGATTCATTGGCCAAATCCAAAACCACTCAGGGAAAATGACCAATGGAAAACCCGAAATGCGGAAATTTGGAGAGCGATGGAGGAGCTTTATCAAGAAGGTAAAATCCGTGCTATTGGAGTTAGTAATTTCCTTCCCCATCATTTGGATGCCTTGCTTGAAACAGCAAAAATTCTTCCAGCGGTCAATCAAATCCGCTTGGCTCCAGGTGTGTATCAAGAGGAAGTTGTAGCTTACTGTCGAGAAAAAGGAATTTTATTGGAAGCTTGGGGACCTTTTGGTCAGGGAGAACTGTTTGATAGCAAGCAAGTGCAAGAAATAGCGCTAAATCACGGAAAATCGGTTGCTCAAATAGCCTTGGCCTGGAGCTTGGCAGAAGGATTTTTACCGCTTCCGAAATCTGTCACAGCGTCTCGTATTCAGGCTAATCTTGATTGTTTCGGAATTGAACTGAGTCACGAGGAGCGTGAAATCTTAAAAGCGATTGATGTTCAGTCTGGTGCTCCACGAGTTGATGATATGGATTTCTAGAAAATCATAAAAAGAATTGTACATTGTGCTAATTTTTGATATAATAGTCAGCAGGAAAGAAAGTCTTATGGCGTTCTTCAAGCGAACTTGGGATAGTGGGAGCCAAGTAGGGCAAAATAAAGAACTGGCGCTTTCTGTAATATTTTTAAAAACAATGAAGTAATAAATTAGGGTGGAACCGCGTTTCTGACGCCCCTAGTCGCAAGGCTTGGGTGTTGAAATTCGGTTCTTTTTGAATTCGTCTAATGCCTAAGTAGAAAGGAGCATAATGCTTAAAGGATCTTGTTTATGTAAAGCAGTGACCTACACTCTAGATGAGGAATTATCGGAATTAGTTTTTTGTCATTGCTCATTTTGTCGGAAAGCAACTGCGTCTGCCTATACAGTTAATGCTAAAGTTAGCAGTGAAAAGCTAGTATTGCATGGAAAAGAAAAGCTTGTTTCCTATAGTTCTTCTCCAGGAAAACAGCGTTATTACTGCCAGAACTGTCATAGTCAAATTTTCACTGTTCAAGAAAATATACCAGAAGTCTGTGCTTTGAAATTAGGTACAATAGATGAAAGCGATCAGAATTTACAAACTGTTCCTAAACGTCATATTTTTCAGGACCCAGCCTTTTCTTGGTTGCTTGAAAAATAAATCTAAGAAGATAATATAAATTAAAGGAGTATTCAATGTCTAAGAAATTAACATTTCACTGCATCAGTGGCAGAAACCTCCTTACAGTCGGACTGCCCCACGCTCAGCACTAGAGTGCCTGAGCTAGACGCAGTACTAACTCGTCTTGCCTCGTATGATCGACGAGGCAGACTCGTGTCGCAAGTAATTTATATAAAAAGGAGTAAATAATGTCTAAAAAATTGACTTTCCACTGCGTCAGTGGCAGAAACCTCCTTCAGTCGGACTGCCCCACGCTCAGCACTAGAGTGCCTGAGCTAGACGCAGTACTAACTCGTCTTGCCTCGTATAATCGACGAGGCAGACTCGTGTCGCAAGTAATTTATAGAAAAAGGAGTAAATAATGTCTAAAAAATTGACTTTCCAGGAAATCATCCTTACTTTGCAACAATTTTGGAATGACCAAGGTTGTATGCTTATGCAGGCTTATGATAATGAAAAAGGTGCGGGAACAATGAGTCCTTACACTTTCCTTCGCGCTATCGGACCTGAGCCATGGAATGCGGCTTATGTAGAGCCATCACGTCGTCCTGCTGACGGTCGTTACGGAGAAAATCCTAACCGTCTTTACCAACACCACCAATTCCAGGTGGTCATGAAGCCATCTCCATCAAACATCCAAGAACTTTACCTTGAGTCTTTGGAAAAATTGGGAATCAATCCTTTGGAGCACGACATCCGTTTTGTTGAGGATAACTGGGAAAACCCATCAACTGGTTCAGCTGGTCTTGGTTGGGAAGTTTGGCTTGACGGTATGGAAATCACTCAGTTCACTTATTTCCAACAAGTCGGTGGATTGGCAACTGCCCCTGTGACTGCGGAAGTCACCTATGGTTTGGAGCGTTTGGCTTCTTACATTCAAGAAGTAGACTCTGTTTATGATATCGAGTGGGCTGATGGTGTAAAATACGGAGAAATCTTTATTCAGCCTGAGTACGAGCATTCAAAATATTCATTTGAAATTTCGGATCAAGAAATGTTGCTTGAAAACTTTGATAAGTTTGAAAAAGAAGCTGGTCGCGCCTTGGAAGAAGGCTTGGTACACCCTGCCTATGACTATGTTCTCAAATGTTCACATACCTTTAACCTGCTTGATGCGCGTGGTGCCGTATCTGTAACAGAGCGCGCAGGCTATATCGCTCGTATCCGTAACTTGGCCCGTGTCGTAGCTAAAACATTTGTCGCAGAACGCAAACGCCTAGGCTACCCACTTTTGGATGAAGAAACACGAGCTAAACTCTTAGCAGAAGACGCAGAATAGTGAGTAATACTGTGCTCTAAAATCGTTAAAGGCAAGTCAAAGACTTGCTAGAGGGATATGCACCGCCGTACTGTTATGTGGGGATTTTTGAAACCTTGGGTTCAAAAATCAGTCAGCTAAATCCACTTTGATGAGACTGTTGGAAATCTTGATCAATTTTGCATTAGATTTCCATACAGACTCACAAAGTTAGTTAGCGACGTCCCCAGTACCTAAGGTGCATATCAAAAAAGATTGAAGAAAATGTAAAGGAAAAAACATGACAAAAAACTTATTAGTAGAACTCGGTCTTGAAGAATTACCAGCCTATGTTGTCACACCAAGTGAAAAACAACTAGGCGAAAAAATGGCAGCCTTCCTCAAGGAAAACCGCCTGTCTTTTGAAGCTGTTCAAACCTTCTCAACACCACGTCGTTTGGCTGTTCGTGTAACTGGTCTTGCAGACAAACAGGCTGATTTGACAGAAGATTTTAAGGGGCCAGCAAAGAAAATTGCCTTGGATAGTGATGGAAACTTCACCAAAGCAGCTCAAGGATTTGTTCGTGGCAAAGGCTTGACGGTTGAAGATATCGAATTCCGTGAAATCAAGGGTGAAGAATATGTCTATGTTACCAAGGAAGAAATCGGTCAAGCAGTTGAAGCCATTGTCCCTAGTGTTGTAGATGTCTTGAAGTCCTTGACTTTCCCTGTCAGCATGCACTGGGCTAACAACACCTTTGAATACATCCGCCCTGTTCACACTTTAACTGTTCTTTTAGATGAAGAAGAGTTTGATTTGGATTTCCTTGATATCAAGGGAGATCGTGTCAGCCGTGGTCATCGTTTCTTGGGACAAGAAACCAAGATTCAGTCAGCATTGAGCTACGAAGAAGAACTTCGTAAGCAGTTTGTAATCGCGGATCCTCGTGAACGTGAGCAAATGATTATTGACCAAATTAAGGCAATCGAAGCTGAGCATGGTGTACGTATCGAAATTGATGCTGATTTGCTTAATGAAGTCTTGAACTTGGTTGAATACCCAACTGCCTTTATGGGAAGCTTTGATGCCAAATACCTTGAAGTTCCAGAAGAAGTTTTGGTGACTTCAATGAAAGAACACCAACGTTACTTTGTTGTTCGTGATCAAGACGGTAAACTCTTGCCAAACTTCATTTCTGTTCGTAACGGAAACGCAGAGTATTTGGAAAATGTCATTAAAGGAAATGAAAAAGTCTTAGTAGCTCGCTTAGAAGACGGTGAATTCTTCTGGCGTGAAGACCAAAAATTGGTGATTTCAGACCTTGTTGAGAAATTAAACAATGTGACTTTCCATGAGAAAATTGGTTCCCTTCGTGAACACATGATTCGTACGGGTCAGATTGCTATTCTCTTGGCAGAAAAAGCAGGCTTGTCAGCGGATGAAACGATTGACCTAGCCCGTGCAGCAGCCATTTACAAGTTTGACTTGTTGACAGGTATGGTTGGCGAATTTGACGAGCTCCAAGGAATTATGGGTGAGAAATATGCCCTTCTTGCTGGTGAAACTCCAGCGGTGGCAGCTGCTATTCGTGAACACTACATGCCTACTTCAGCTGAAGGAGAACTTCCAGAGAGCAAGGTCGGCGCAGTGCTTGCCATTGCAGACAAATTGGATACGATTTTGAGCTTCTTCTCAGTAGGTTTGATTCCATCAGGGTCTAATGACCCGTATGCTCTTCGTCGCGCGACTCAAGGTGTGGTTCGTATCTTGGATGCCTTTGGTTGGCACATTGCTATGGATGAGCTGATCGATAGCCTTTATGATTTGAAATTTGACAGCTTGACTTATGAAAATAAGACAGAGGTTATGGACTTTATCAAGGCTCGTGTTGATAAGATGATGGGATCTACTCCAAAAGATATCAAGGAAGCCGTTCTTGCAGGTTCAAACTTTGTTGTGGCGGATATGTTGGAAGCAGCAAGTGCTCTCGTAGAAGCAAGCAAGAAAGAAGACTTTAAACCATCTGTTGAATCACTTTCTCGTGCCTTTAACTTGGCTGAGAAGGCAGAAGGAGTTGCTACAGTTGATTCGGCTCTCTTTGAGAATGAAGAAGAGAAAACCTTGGCAGAAGCAGTAGAATCACTCGTTTTGTCAGGGACTGCCAGTCAGCAATTGAAACAACTCTTTGCTCTTAGCCCAGTCATTGATGCATTCTTTGAGAATACCATGGTTATGGCTGAAAATGAAGCAGTCCGTCAAAATCGTTTGGCAATCTTGTCTCATTTAACTCAAAAAGCAGCAAAGCTTGCTCGTTTTAACCAAATTAACACTAAATAAAATTTGATAAACGGGACTTTATCTTATCAAAAAGGAGAAGAAATGGATCCGAAAAAAATTGCTCGTATCAACGAGCTAGCTAAAAAGAAAAAGCAGAAGGCTTGACACCGGAAGAAAAAGTAGAACAAGCCAAACTACGTGAGGAGTACATCGAAGGTTATCGTCGCACTGTTCGTCACCATATTGAAGGGATCAAAATTGTGGACGAAGAAGGAAACGATGTTACACCAGAGAAACTACGTCAAGTTCAACGTGAAAAAGGTTTACATGGCCGTAGTCTCGATGATCCAAATTCATAATAAGTATTCTTTCTTTTAATAAGGATAGATAAAATAAGGCTCTTTGTCAACTGTAGTGGGTTGATGAAAAGCTAAGATCTAGAAAGGACGAAATTTGTCCTTTCTTTTTTGATGTTGAGAGCGATAAAAATCCGTTTTTTGAAGTTTTCAAAGTTCCGAAAACCAAAGGCATTTCGCTTGATAAGTTTAATGAGATTATTAGTCGCCTCCAATTTGGCGTTAGAATAGGGTAATTGAAGAGCGTTGACTATTTTCTCATTATCCTTGAGAAAAGTTTTAAAGACGGTCTGAAAAAGAGGATGAACCTGCTTAAGATTGTCCTCAATGAGTCCGAAGAATTTCTCAGGGTCCTTGTTCTGAAAGTGAAAAAGTAAGAGCTGATAGACATTGTAGTGGTGTTTCAAGTCTTCTGAATAGCTCAAAAGCTTGTCTAGAATTTCTTTATTTGTTAAGTGCATACGAAAAGTAGGGCGATAAAATCGTTTATCACTCAGTTTACGACTATCCTGTTGAATGAGCTTCCAGTAACGTTTGATGGCCTTGTATTCATGAGATTTTCGATCGAACTGATTCATGATTTGAACACGGACACGACTCATAGCACGGCTGAGATGTTGGACAATGTGAAAGCGGTCGAGAACGATTTTAGCGTTAGGAAAAAGTTTTCTGGCAATATCGTAGTAGGGGCTAAACATATCCATAGTAATGATTTTCACTCGACATCGGACGGCTCTATCATATTTAAGAAAGTGATCTCGAATGACAGCTTGTGTTCTACCTTCAAGAACGGTGATAATGTTGAGATTATCAAAGTCTTGTGCAATGAAACTCATCTTTCCTTTAGTGAAGGCATACTCGTCCCAGGACATAATCTCAGGAAGACGAGAAAAATCATGCTTAAAGTTGAAATCATTGAGCTTTCGAATGACAGTTGAAGTTGAGATGGAAAGCTGATGGGCAATATCGGTCATAGAAGTCTTTTCAATCAACTTTTGCGCAATTTTTTGGTTGATAATACGAGGAATTTGATGATTCTTCTTGACGAGTGAGGTCTCGGAGACCATTATTTTAGAGCAATGATAGCACTTGAAACGACGCTTTTTAAGGAGGATTCTGGTAGGCATACCAGTTGTTTCGAGGTAAGGAATTTTCGACGGTTTTTGAAAGTCATATTTCTTCATTTGACTTCTGCAATCAGGGCAAGATGGGGCCTCATAATCCAGTTTAGCGATGATTTCCTTGTGTGTATCCCTATTGATGATATCCATAAATTGGATATTTGAGTCTTTGATATCGAGTAGTTTTGTGATAAAATGTAATTGTTCCATATGAATCTTTCTAATGAGTTGTTTGGTCGCTTTTCATTATAGGTCATATGGGACTTTTTTTCTACACAAAATAGGCTCCATAATATCCATAGGGGATTTACCCACTACAAATATTATAGAGCCTAAAATAATAACCAAAAGACTAGCAGACACAAACTGCTAGTCTTTTGTCACTTAAAAAGGAACCAATATGGTTCCCAAAACTATTATTAGTTACTTGCTCCAGATGTAGCGTCTGCGCCACCACCGTGGCCTCCAGCATCACCTGAATCAGAAGCTCCAGATGTGGCATCTGCGCCACCGTGGCCTCCGGCAGGAGCTGCAGCATTTCCACCAACTAGACGTTGACCAGTTGTATTGAGGTACCAGTCAAGCCATGGTTGGAAATTGAAGATAATCTCATTGATTCCAGCATATGAACCATCTGGGTAATACATTGCTTGGTAATTATGGGTATTAATAACGCCTTCAGGTGTTCCTGGCACAATTGTACGGACATATTCTTGATCCCCGTTACGCAATACGCCGACAACCCATTCAACGTTCTTCATTCTAGAATCTGGCAATGTACCGTGTACTGTTCCTAATCTATTTCCTGATTGAGCACGGACACGTTTACCAAACATTGTATCTGGGTCTTGGTGTGCGTTATTAAAGTACAAGAATTGATTATTATCATCTGCAAATGTCAATTCAAATGGCATTGCTTTCAAGAACATGTCAAGTTGGTTAACTGTCAAGATACCGTGGTCTAATTTAACGTAAGTATCTCCAGAAACAGCTCCAACAAGTTCAGCAGCTTTTTCTACCCATTCAGGATCATCTGGATCAACACCTTGGATGGTAGTTGCAATTGAATTTGTACAATATAAATCTTCTGGCTCAATTGGTTTTGGTTTTTTCAATTTTGAAACGACTCCCACATATTTTACAAAGTTGTCCAAGCATGTTTCAAGGAAATTAATAGTTCCTTCATTTGTGATATTCCCATTAACATCAAATGCTTCTTTAGCTTTACCGAGAAGGAATTCGTTACCTGGAAGCGTATAGGCATTAACACCTGGAGCGTCAAGAATCTTACGAAGGTGAACTTGGGCACGAGAAGTACCTTGGTCATAGTAAGAAGCTCCAACAATCATGACTGGTTTGTTTTCAAATGGATGAACCTCGTATGAAAGCCATTCAAGAACAGATTTAAGAGAAGCTGAGATTGTGTGGTTGTGCTCAGGAGTAGCAATAATGACACCATCAGCACGAGTAATTCTGTTATACAAGAGACGCAATTGGAAGCTTTCGTCCCATTTTTCGTCTTGGTTAAACATTGGAACTTCATCAATTTCGAGGACTTCTAATTCAAATTTGAGTTTGAAGTGACGACGGATGAATTCCAAGAGTTTACGGTTATATGATTGATCGTAGTTTGATCCTACAAGTCCAACAAATTTCATTCTTTTTGGTCTCCTATCTTACAAATTTTCCCAGTCAAAGTCTTCAGCATCTTTGCGAAGTAATTCTTGTGCATTGCGCAATTTTTCTGTGATTTTTACAAAGATACGGAAGTCGTCAAAAGTGGCATCCAGTTTTTTAATAACATCAAGATCTACTAGATCTCCACTTGGGTTAAAGGCTTGAAGAGAATGTGAAAGCAAGAATTCATCAGGAAGGACACTTGCTTTGATTTCTGGAGCATTCAAGATTTGGCGAAGTTGCATTTGAGCACGTGATGAACCGAGTGTACCGTAAGAAGCACCTGTAATCATAATTGGTTTGTTCAAGAGTGGGTAAATACCATAAGACAACCAAGCAAGAGCGCTCATCAAAACAGCTGGGATAGAGTGGTCGTACTCAGGAGTACCGATAATAACGCCATCTGCTTCTTCAATTTTAGCAGCAATTTCTAAGATTTCAGCAGGTACTTGCTTGTCAGCTGGTTTATTGAAGACAGGAATGTCTTTGATTTCAACAAGTTCAATTTCAGCTTTTTCAGCAAAGTGTTTTTGCATGTATTGAAGCAATTGACGGTTTGTAGAACGTTTTGAATTTGTTCCAACAATAGCAATAAGTTTTAACATGAGATTTCCTTTCTCTTTTTACATAATACGATTTTAAAACTCCATTGAAACAGTTGTCTCTATAGAGTAGGAATTCCTGAAGAACAACTTAGGCGACCTTCCTTATCAATGAGGATGACTTCGATGCCCTCCAAACTTTCGACTTGCCAGAGGATAGAAGCAGGTCTTTCTCCAAAGAGTCGAGTTGTCCAGATTTCACCATCAACTGACTTATCAGAGATAATTGTCAGACTAGCGAGTTCTGTTTCAACAGGATATCCTGTCTGGCTGTCAAAAATGTGATGGTAATCTTTTCCATCGACTGTCAGGTGACGTTCATAAATGCCTGAAGTCACGACAGATTGATTGACAACAGGGATGGTCATTAAGTGATTTCCCCTTGGATTGGCTGGGTCTTGGATCCCAATTTGCCAAGGCTGATTTCCTCTTGCCTGATTTTTTCCAATGGTCAGGATATTCCCTCCCAGATTGATTAAGGCAGATGTCACTCCCTCTTCTCTCAGAAATTGGGCAACCTTATCCGCACTATAACCCTTGGCTAAACAACCAAGATCGATCTTCATTCCTTTCTGCTTTAAGAATACAGTGGAAGTAGAAGAATCTAACTCGATATCATGAGGATTGATTAAAGGTAGCACCGATTCAATTTCTTGAGGCTGGGCAACCTTGGCATCTGAAAAACCGATGCGCCAAGTTTGAATCAAGGGACCAATGCTGATATTGAGGTGGCTAGAGGGCGCTAGGCTATGCTCTAACCCAAGTGAAATCAGTTCGAACAGGTCTGGATGAACCTTGACGGGGGCTATTCCAGCTTGATGATTGATTTCCATCAACTCAGATTCTTGGCTATTGGCATTGAAGCGGTATTCGAGCTCTTTGAGTAAATCAAAAGATTTTTGGAGCAAGATATCTGCTTGCACATCCACTAATGAAATAGTGATAGTGGTTCCCATTAGGCGTTCAGAATGTGAACTAAGAGGCAAACTACCAACTCCTTTCTCTTATGAAAAGAAGGTTGAAATATAGTAAATTTATGAAAAATGAACCCCTTACATTTTCTTTCCATGATACTAGCATACCATAAAGTCAGCGTTTTCACAAATAAAATTTGAAAACTTGTCAAGAAATATGCTCAAGAAATGAAGAAAAATTGCAAGAATCCGTGTTAAGATACAGATTATTTACATTTTTTTACAAAAAAATCGGGAAAATTAGCTAAACTCTTGTAAACGCTAACAGTAAATGGTATACTAGAAGGGTAAATTTAAAATTGAAGGTAGGAATTTTTTATGAGTAAAATCGTTGTAGTCGGTGCTAACCACGCTGGTACAGCATGTATCAATACCATGTTGGATAATTTTGGAAATGAGAACGAAATTGTTGTATTTGACCAAAACTCTAACATCTCTTTCCTAGGATGTGGAATGGCTCTTTGGATTGGGGAACAAATTGACGGTGCTGAAGGCTTGTTCTATTCTGATAAAGAAAAATTGGAAGCTAAAGGTGCTAAGGTTTATATGAATTCACCAGTTCTTTCAATCGACTATGATAACAAAGTAGTTACAGCGGAAGTTGAAGGAAAAGAGCACAAAGAATCATACGAAAAATTGATTTTCGCTACAGGTTCTACACCAATCTTGCCACCAATCGAAGGTGTTGAAATTGTTAAAGGAAACCGCGAATTTAAAGCAACTCTTGAAAACGTACAATTCGTGAAATTGTACCAAAATGCTGAAGAAGTTATCAATAAACTTGCTGATAAGAGCCAACACCTTGACCGTATCGCCGTTGTTGGTGGTGGTTACATCGGTGTTGAACTTGCTGAAGCCTTTGAACGTCTTGGAAAAGAAGTTGTCCTTGTTGATATCGTTGATACTGTCTTGAACGGTTACTATGACAAAGACTTCACACAAATGATGGCCAAGAACTTGGAAGACCACAACATCCGCTTGGCTCTTGGTCAAACTGTTAAAGCAATCGAAGGTGACGGTAAAGTTGAACGCTTGATTACTGATAAAGAAACTTTCGATGTGGACATGGTTATCCTTGCAGTTGGTTTCCGTCCAAACACAGCCCTTGCTGACGGTAAGATTGAACTCTTCCGTAACGGTGCCTTTCTTGTAGATAAGAAACAAGAAACTTCAATTCCAGGTGTATTTGCAGTTGGTGACTGTGCGACTGTCTATGATAATGCTCGTAAAGACACTAGCTACATTGCCCTTGCTTCAAATGCTGTTCGTACTGGTATCGTTGGTGCCTACAACGCTTGTGGTCATGAATTGGAAGGAATCGGTGTGCAAGGATCAAACGGTATCTCAATCTATGGTCTTCACATGGTTTCAACTGGTTTGACTCTTGAAAAAGCGAAAGCTGCAGGTTACAATGCGACTGAAACAGGCTTTAACGATCTTCAAAAACCAGAATTCATGAAACATGACAACCATGAAGTAGCAATTAAGATTGTCTTTGACAAAGATAGCCGTGAAATTCTTGGTGCCCAAATGGTTTCACATGATATTGCAATTAGCATGGGAATCCATATGTTCTCACTTGCTATTCAAGAGCATGTTACAATTGATAAATTGGCCTTGACAGATCTCTTCTTCTTGCCACACTTCAACAAACCATATAACTACATCACAATGGCTGCCCTTACAGCTGAAAAATAAAAATAAATGAGCTATCTGGCCTTAAGTTAAGGTCAGATAGTTTTTAGTTAATCTGTACCCATACAATTGCGTTTTTTTTATCTTGTGGTTCATCCTTTTCTGACTTAAAATGAAATAGTAGCTACCAATACAAATGATGAGGATAAAACAAATGACTGAAAATCGTTATGAATTAAATAAAAACTTGGCGCAGATGCTCAAAGGTGGGGTTATCATGGACGTTCAAAATCCTGAACAGGCTCGTATTGCAGAGGCTGCTGGTGCGGCAGCTGTTATGGCCTTGGAGCGGATTCCAGCTGATATTCGTGCAGCTGGTGGCGTTTCCCGTATGAGTGACCCAAAGATGATTAAGGAAATCCAAGAAGCGGTTAGTATTCCAGTAATGGCCAAGGTCAGAATCGGGCATTTTGTGGAAGCTCAGATTTTAGAGGCTATTGAAATTGACTATATCGATGAGAGTGAAGTTCTATCTCCAGCTGATGACCGTTTCCATGTGGATAAGAAAGAATTCCAAGTTCCTTTTGTTTGTGGGGCTAAGGATTTGGGAGAAGCCTTGCGTCGTATCGCTGAAGGTGCTTCTATGATTCGTACAAAAGGAGAACCAGGTACAGGAGATATTGTCCAAGCTGTTCGCCATATGCGTATGATGAATCAGGAAATTCGTCGCATTCAAAATCTACGTGAGGACGAACTTTATGTTGCTGCTAAGGACTTGCAAGTCCCTGTAGAATTGGTTCAATATGTCCATGAACATGGGAAATTGCCAGTTGTAAACTTCGCAGCTGGAGGCGTTGCAACGCCAGCAGATGCTGCGTTGATGATGCAATTAGGGGCAGAGGGTGTCTTTGTCGGTTCAGGTATTTTTAAGTCAGGCGATCCTGTTAAACGAGCGAGTGCCATTGTTAAGGCTGTGACTAACTTCCGTAATCCTCAAATCCTAGCTCAAATCTCTGAAGATCTAGGAGAAGCCATGGTGGGTATTAATGAAAATGAAATCCAAATTCTCATGGCTGAGCGAGGAAAATAGATGAAAATTGGAATATTGGCCTTGCAAGGTGCCTTTGCAGAACATGCAAAAGTACTAGATAAACTAGGAGTCGCTAGTGTCGAAATCAGAAATCTAGATGATTTTCAGAAACATCAGACTGACTTGTCAGGTTTGATTTTGCCTGGTGGTGAGTCTACAACCATGGGCAAGCTCTTACGAGACCAGAACATGTTGATTCCCATCCGAGAAGCCATTCTATCTGGTTTACCAGCCTTTGGGACCTGTGCTGGCTTGATTTTGCTGGCTAAGGAAATTGCTTCCCAGGAAGAGAGTCATCTAGGAACTATGGATATGGTGGTCGAGCGCAATGCTTATGGACGCCAGCTTGGAAGTTTTTATACCGAAGCAGAATGTAAGGGAGTCGGTCAGATTCCAATGACTTTTATTCGCGGTCCGATTATTAGTAGTGTTGGAGAAGATGTAGAAATTCTAGCAACAGTTGAAGATCAAATCGTTGCAGCCCAAGAAAAAAATATGCTGGTAACCTCTTTTCATCCAGAATTGACTGATGATGTGCGCTTGCACCAGTACTTTATCGAAATGTGTAAAGAAAAAAGTTGAGATTGAATTTCTCAACTTTTTTACATGTAATAAACAATGGCGATGTATTGGAGTGCGGACGCAGCTAGGATAAAGAGATGCCAAATCATGTGGAAATAAGGTTTTTTCTTTGCATAAAACCCAGCTCCAACTGTATAACAGAGTCCGCCAGTTACCATGAGACTCCAGAAAATTGGCGTTGTTTGACTGATAATGGCAGGAATGATAGCTAGAACCAACCAGCCCATAATCAGGTAAAGAGCAAGGCTAAATTTCTCATTGACTTTTTTAGCAAAGATTTTATAGAGAATACCAAAGATTGTCGTTCCCCATTGGATGTCAATAATTAGATAACCAAACCAGTTATTCATTAAGGTCAAGACGACGGGCGTGTATGAGCCGGCAATAGCAACATAAATCATAGAATGATCAATGATTCTCAAGACATATTTATGGGTCGAACCATAGGCCATAGAGTGGTAAATGGTGGATGATAGAAACATGAGAAAGAGACTAATAACGAAAATGGAAACGCCAATAGATGATAAAAATCCGTGTGTCTCATAACTATAGGTTGATGAAATGGGGAGTAAGATGAGCATTATGACTGCACCTACGGCATGGGTCACGCTATTAGCAATCTCCTCTCCAAAACTGAGTTGTTTGCTGAGTTTAAGACTAGTGTTCATTGGATTACCTCCTCTTGAGTATGATGGATTAAGGCTAGAGTTTGATGATAGAGTTTAACGGTTTGGCAGCTGGTTTGGATGATAGGGTTAGCTGGGTCAACTCCTTGGTTCATGTAGTCCACAAAAGCATCGTAGAGTTGCTCTGAACTTGCTTGACTTTGGAGAGTATTCAGTGTCTGGGCTATTTCTTGAATAGAGAATACCGACTTGAGGGTTGTGATAGCAATCAGACGGGCAATTTGTTGGCGTTGGTATTTTTTCTTGTCAGGCTTTGTCAGATAGCCATGTTTCACATAATTATTGACCATAGATGCTGTTAGGCCCTTGTCTTTATCTGGAGAGACAGGAGAGCAGACCTGATTGACATAGAGTAACACCTGGTCCAGATAGAGGTCAATGTTTGGAATTTCTGCCCATTTTGGGTAGGAAAAGGTAGTTTTCATTTTCAACTCCTTTTTATCTAGTTTTAATAACTAGATTATAAAATAACAAAAACAAAAAGTCAAGTTTTAACTGCTTGTGAAAAGGCTTAAATTATGCTATGATGGGAGAAACTAGTCAGAAATGAGGAGAAAAGATGGAAATTCGTTTAGCTTTTCCAAATGAAGTAGATGCCATTATGCAGGTGATGGAGGACGCTAAAAAACGTTTAGCAGATGCTGGTAGTGACCAGTGGCAAAATGGTTATCCAAATGCTGATATTATTATTGAGGATATTATCTCAGGTCAAGCCTATGTAGCCTTGGAAGAGGGAGAACTACTAGCTTATGCAGCTGTGACCAAGAGTCCA
The DNA here is from genome assembly GCF_000220085.1 of Streptococcus mitis SK1080. Taxonomy (GTDB): domain Bacteria; phylum Bacillota; class Bacilli; order Lactobacillales; family Streptococcaceae; genus Streptococcus; species Streptococcus mitis_K. Next base: position 255,933 of record NZ_AFQV01000023.1, read on the forward strand.
GAGGCAGCCTATGAAGCCATTTATGAAGGAAACTGGCAAGCTGGAGAGTCAGAGTACCTAGTCTTTCACCGTATTGCTGTGGCAGCAGATGTGCAGGGACAAGGAGTTGCTCAGACTTTCCTAGAGGGCTTGATTGAAGGTTTTGACTATCTAGATTTTCGCTCAGATACGCATGTTGCAAACAAGGCCATGCAGCATATTTTTGAAAAACTAGGTTTTAAACAGGTTGGTAAGGTTCCAGTTGATGGTGAACGCTTGGCCTATCAAAAATTGAAGAAATAATGCAAAAGAAGTACGCAAAAATACTCTACTCTTCGCCAATTGGCTCCCTTTCTCTTGTAGCTGATGACCATCATTTGTATGGGATTTGGGTGCAGGAGCAGAAACATTTTGAGAGGGGGATAGGAGATGAAACAATAGAAGAAGTTGTTAGTCACCCCATTTTAGACCCAGTTATTGCTTGTTTAGATGCTTACTTTATAGGCAAGCCTCAGGATTTATCCGACTTTCCCTTGGCGCCAATCGGAACGGATTTTGAAAAGAGAGTTTGGTCCTATTTACAGGAAATTCCTTATGGTCAGACAGTAACCTATGGACAAATAGCCCAAGACCTGCAAGTGGCTTCTGCTCAAGCAATTGGTGGAGCTGTAGGACGTAATCCTTGGTCTATCCTAGTACCTTGTCATCGTGTGCTGGGAGCAGGCAAGCGTCTGACTGGTTATGCCGCAGGAGTGGAAAAGAAAGCTTGGCTCTTGGAGCATGAAGGCGCAGATTTTAAAGATATAAATAATAGAAAGTGAAAGACATGTTAGAATTTATCGAATACCCAAAATGTTCAACTTGTAAAAAAGCAAAACAAGAATTAAACCAACTCGGTGTGGACTACAAAGCCGTCCATATCGTGGAAGAAACACCTAGTCAAGAAGTCATTTTAAACTGGCTAGAAACCTCAGGGTTCGAGTTGAAGCAATTTTTTAACACCAGTGGAATCAAATACCGTGAATTGGGGCTGAAAGATAAGGTAGGAAGTCTGTCAAATCAAGAAGCAGCTGAGTTGCTAGCAAGCGACGGTATGTTATTAAAACGACCGATTCTAGTGGAGAATGGAACTGTTAAGCAAATCGGTTATCGAAAAGCTTACGAAGAATTGGGACTGAAATAGTTTTTATCTATCTCTTTGATAGATAAAATATATAACCTCCCTGTTTCAAAGTATGATAAACTAGTAGGTAGACAAAGTCTGTATCTGACCGTAGCAAATAATTTCATTGACGGCAGAAGTATGGTAGAATGAATCATTATCAGGAGAGGATGTTTTTATGAATGTTACAACGATTTTAGCATCAGATTGGTACCAAAACTTGATGCAATTGATTCCGGATGGCAAGCTGTTTAGCCTGCGTTCGGTCTTTGATGGGATTCCAAGAATTGTCCAACAACTTCCAACAACAATTATGTTGACCATTGGTGGGGCCCTTTTTGGTTTGGTTTTGGCACTTCTTTTTGCCATTGTGAAAATCAATCGTGTCAAAATTTTATATCCCTTGCAGGCCTTCTTTGTTAGCTTCTTAAAAGGGACACCGATTTTGGTGCAGCTCATGTTGACCTACTACGGAATTCCTTTGGCTTTGAAAGCCCTCAATCAGCAATGGGGAACTGGTCTCAATATCAATGCGATTCCAGCCGCTGCTTTTGCGATTGTCGCCTTTGCTTTCAATGAAGCAGCTTATGCGAGTGAAACCATTCGTGCAGCCATTCTCTCAGTCAATCCTGGTGAGATTGAAGCGGCACGCAGTCTGGGGATGACCCGAGCACAAGTTTATCGACGAGTGATTATTCCAAATGCAGCAGTTGTGGCGACTCCAACCTTGATTAATTCCCTAATCGGCTTGACCAAGGGAACTTCCCTAGCCTTTAGTGCGGGTGTTGTGGAAGTCTTTGCCCAAGCTCAGATTCTGGGTGGAGCTGATTACCGCTATTTTGAACGCTTTATTTCCGTTGCCCTTGTTTATTGGGTGGTCAATATCGGAATTGAAAGCCTCGGTCGTTTCATCGAGAGAAAAATGGCTATTTCTGCACCTGATACAGTGCAGACAGATGTGAAAGGAGACCTTCGTTAATGATTAAGATTTCGAATTTAAGTAAATCCTTTTCAGGACAGACTGTCTTGGATCATCTGGACTTGGATATCCAAAAAGGAGAAGTTGTAGCCTTGATTGGTTCTTCAGGAGCTGGAAAATCAACCTTTCTTCGCAGTCTCAATTATCTTGAAACACCTGACAGTGGCTCTATTCAGATTGATGATTTCTCAGTTGATTTTTCTAAGATCACTCAAGAAGAAATCCTTGCCCTACGTCGTAAGCTGTCTATGGTTTTCCAACAGTTTAATTTGTTTGAACGCCGCACAGCACTTGATAATGTGAAAGAAGGCTTGGTTGTTGTCAAGAAATTATCTGACCAAGAAGCAACCAAGATTGCCAAGGAAGAGTTGGCTAAGGTTGGGCTTTCTGATCGTGAAAACCATTACCCTCGCCATTTATCAGGTGGACAGAAGCAACGGGTTGCCTTGGCGCGTGCTCTCGCTATGAAACCAGATGTCTTGCTCTTAGACGAACCAACTTCAGCCCTTGACCCAGAATTGGTCGGTGAAGTAGAAAAGTCTATTGCAGATGCTGCTAAGTCAGGTCAGACTATGATTTTGGTCAGTCATGACATGTCCTTTGTAGCCCAAGTGGCTGATAAGATTCTCTTCTTAGATAAGGGGAAAATCATCGAGTCTGGAACACCGGATGAGATTATCCACCGTCCTAAAGAAGAACGGACAAAAGAATTCTTTGCTAGTTACAAACGGACTTATATTTGATATAATAGATAAAGAAAAACTCAGTTAGCTGGACTAGCTGAGTTTACTCTTTAAAAAAGATAGAAATGAGAGAAATCATGCTACTGCAACTATTTTCTTTATATTTCGAGAGTTTGATCTTGACCACCATCCTCGTCCTGGTTTTTTTAGGGATTTGGATTGGACTGAGAGCCATGTCGGGAGTTGATAAGACAGCCAAGGCTCGCCAAGCCCATCTCTATGATATGATTATGATTGGGGTCTTGGTTGTTCCAGTATTATCCTTTGCGGTTATGAGTTTAATTCTTGTTTTCAAGGCATAATCCTTGCTTGATTGACAAGAAAGAGTTAGAATAAAGATAGTTACAACAAGAAAGAAGGAATCTATATGTACGATACTATTATTATCGGTGCTGGACCTGCAGGGATGACTGCAGCCTTGTATGTTGCTCGAAGCAATCTGAAAGTAGCCTTGATTGAAGGTGGTCTGCCAGGTGGTCAGATGAATAATACATCTGATATTGAAAATTATCCAGGATACGCTAATATTAGTGGGCCAGAATTGGCAGAAAAGATGTTTGAACCGCTTGAAAATCTTGGTGTTGAGCACATTTATGGCTATGTTGAAAATGTCGAAGACCATGGTGATTTTAAGAAAGTGATGACCGATGACCAAACATATGAAACACGTACAGTTATCGTAGCGACTGGCTCTAAACACCGTCCTTTGGGAGTACCTGGAGAAGAAGAACTGAACAGTCGTGGTGTTTCTTACTGTGCCGTATGTGATGGTGCTTTCTTCCGTGACCAAGATTTGTTGGTAGTTGGTGGTGGAGATTCGGCTGTTGAAGAAGCTCTCTTCTTGACTCGCTTTGCTAAGACTGTTACCATTGTTCACCGTCGTGACCAACTTCGTGCTCAAAAGGTTTTACAAGACCGCGCCTTTGCGAATGAGAAAATCAGCTTTATTTGGGATTCTGTAGTGAAGGAAATCAAGGGTGAAAACAGAGTAGAATCTGTCGTTTTTGAAAATGTGAAAACAGGTCAAGTGACAGAGCAAGCCTTCGGTGGTGTCTTTATCTATGTTGGTTTGGACCCTCTTAGCGATTTTGTTAAAGAATTGAATATTCAAGACAAGGCTGGATGGATTGTGACAGATAATCACATGAAGACTGCAGTTGATGGTATCTTTGCAGTTGGAGATGTTCGTTTGAAAGATCTTCGCCAAGTGACAACAGCAGTTGGAGATGGAGCTATCGCTGGTCAAGAAGCCTATAAATTTATCACAGAACATAGTTAATACACTTCGAAAATCTCTTCAAACCACGTCAGTTTCGCTTTGCCGTAGGTATATGTAACTGACTTCGTCAGTTCTATCCACAACCTCAAAACAGTGTTTTGAACTGACTTCGTCAGTCTTATCTACAACCTCAAAGCACTGCTTTGAGCTGTCTACAGCTAGCTTCCTAGTTTGCTCTTTGATTTTCATTGAGTATAATCATAAAAAAGTTTCCAATCAGATGACTGGAAACTTTTTTATAGTCTATTTCGAAAAACTTCGTACATGAGAATGGCTGCAGCAACACTGGCATTAAGGCTTTGAACATGTCCATTCATAGGAATGGTAATCATTTCATCGACCTGTTTTTTGATGTTGCTAGAGATACCTTTTCCTTCATTTCCAATGATGAGGGCGATTTTCCCTTTTGTATTCCACTTGTGGCAAGGAGTACCGTTCATATCCGTTCCAAAGGTCCAGAAGCCTTCATCCTTGAGTTTGTCTAGAGTTTGGCTTAGATTGGTCACTCGGGCAATGGGAACGTGTTCAATAGCACCTGTGGCCGTTTTGGCAACGACAGGAGTAACTCCGACAGCACGGTGCTTGGGAATGATGATCCCTGAAACATTGGTCGCATCAGCGGTTCTTAAGATGGAGCCTAAGTTGTGAGGATCAGTTAAGCCATCCAGAATCAATAGAAGTGGATTTTCTTCTTGGCGTGTTTTGGCAAGGATGTGATCCAACTCACTATAGGCAAATTCGGACACTCGTAGAACAAAACCTTGGTGGACAGCACCTTCAGTCATCTCAGAGAGGGATTTTTTTGATGTCCAAGAAATGGACACCTTCTTTTCTGTAGCCAGCTCCTTGACTTTCTCAACATTCTTACCCCGGAGATCTTCTTGGAGGTAGAGTTTGTTTCCTGTGTTTGCAAGGAGGGCTTCGGTAACGGCGTGGACGCCATAGACAATATCATTTGTTTTCATGCCTCTATTATAACACAAAACCCCGTCTTGCAACGGGATTTTCTTTATTCCAAAATCAGTAAACCATCTTTAACTTCAAATGGGTCTTTTTCATTGATACGGTCGTAAAACATGATTCCGTTGATGTGGTCAATTTCATGCTGAACAACGATGGAGTTGTAGCCTTTGAGTTTGATACGGTGTTTTTCTCCATCCTTGTCAAAGTAGTCAACAGTAACGCGGGCATGGCGAATAACATAGCCAGGCACGTTGCGGTCAACAGATAGGCAACCTTCTCCTTCACCAAGAGCAGCGTCTTGAACAGAGTGAGAGACGATTTTTGGATTGTACATAATGGCTTGTAAGTCGTAGGCTTCCTGTGGCGTTTCGCCTTCTTCAACAATATTTGGCACCAAAACAGCGATAATGCGTTTTGAGATATCCAACTGAGGAGCAGCCAGTCCTACCCCACCGCGTAGCCCCATTTTTTCAGCCATGACAGGATCTTGGGAATGTTTGAGGAATTGCATCATCTTTTCGCCAAGGATGATTTCTTGGTCAGACAAGGGGAAAGTGACTTCCTCAGCAACTGCGCGTAGAGTAGGATTCCCCTCGCGGATAATATCGTTCATATCAATTAAGTGAGCAGCTTTTGTAATACGTTCTATAGCAGACATTTTCTCTCCTTTCATTACCTCTACATGATAACACAAAATGACAAGGATTGAAAGTATTACAGCCTTTAGGATTTATAGAAAATAGATAGGAAGTTCAATTCATACTCAATGAAAATCAAAGAGCAAACTAGGAAGCTAGCCGCAGGTTGCTCAAAAAACTGTTTTGAGGTTGCAGATAGAACTGACGAAGTCAGTAACATATATACGGTAAGGCGACGCTGACGTGGTTTGAAGAGATTTTCGAAGAGTATCAATTGTGAAAGAATTACTTATCTATGATATAATAAAAAGAAAAGGCTTGCATAAGAAAGTAGGGAGAATGAAGATGAAAAGAAGACAAGATAGAAATCAGGGTGGTTTAGCTTTTCGTTTTATGAAGGGCTTGGTAAACTTTTTTAGGAGTTATCGCAGGTGGAGCAATAAAGGATTTGTGGCGGTACTCTTGCTAGCAGTTGCTTTATCAATGGGCTTGGTCTTGTTGTTTGAAAGTTTCCAAGGCATGCCTCTGACCAGTCAAAAACGAGATACTATTTCTCAAGAAGGGACTAAGCAAAAGTCTCAGGAGCAGGAAGAGGAAAAATCTGCTAGAATTATGGCCAACGGAGATTTGCTCTACCACGATGGACTTTTCTTTTCAGCTAAAAAAGAAGACGGTACCTATGACTTTCATGAGAATTTTGAGTATGTGACACCTTGGCTTAAGCAAGCAGATTTAGCTATTGGTGACTTTGAAGGAACCATTAATAAGGATCATTATTTAGCAGGTTATCCTCTCTTTAATGCTCCTGCTGAAGTTATGGATGCCATTAAGGATGCAGGTTATCATGTGCTGGATTTAGCTCATAATCATATTTTGGATTCGCAAATTGAGGGAGTTATTTCAACGGCTGATATTATTGAGAAAGCTGGAATCACTCCAATCGGAGTTTATACGCATGAACCACGTGATCAGGCTCCGCTGGTCATTAAGGAAGTGAATGGGATCAAGGTTGCTCTTTTGGCCTATTCTTATGGATTCAATGGAATTGAGCAGTATATTTCTCAGGAAGACTATAATCGTTATCTTTCAGATTTAAACGAAGATAAGATGAAGGCTGAAATTGAACGGGCAGAGAAGGAAGCAGATATCACCATTATCATGCCTCAGATGGGTGTGGAGTATCGCTTGGAACCAACTGAAGAACAAAAAGCTCTTTATCACAAGATGATTGATTGGGGGGCGGATATCATCTTTGGAGGGCATCCTCACGTTGTTGAACCATCTGAAACGGTTGAAAAAGATGGAGAAAAGAAACTCATTATCTATTCAATGGGGAACTTCATTTCCAATCAACGGATTGAATCTATGGGAGATGAAGAAAATGCTAAGTGGACTGAACGTGGCGTTCTCATGGACGTGACCATTAAGAAGAAGGATGGAAAAACAACTATCGGAACAGCTAAAGCTCATCCTACTTGGGTCAATCGAACACCAAAGGGAACCTTTTCACCAGAAGGCTATCCTTTATATCATTATCAAACCTATATCTTGGAAGATTTCATCGAGGGTGGCAGTCATCGTGACCAATTAGATGAAGCGACTAAGGAACGAATTGATACAGCCTATAAAGAAATGAACGAACATGTGGGATTGAAGTGGGACTAGATTGAATTCAGAGGAAAGAAAATGACGATTAAAGTAATTGCGACAGATATGGATGGGACCTTGCTGGATGCTAGAGGCCAGCTTGATATCCCACGCTTGGAAAAGATTTTAGATCAGTTGGATCAAAGGGGCATTCGTTTTGTCATCGCGACGGGCAATGAAATTCACCGCATGAGGCAACTACTGGAGCACTTGGTGGAACGAGTGGTTCTGGTTGTTGCCAACGGTGCTCGTATATTTGAAAACAATGAACTGATTCAGGCTCAGACTTGGGATGATGCCATTGTCGATAAGGCTTTGGCTCATTTCAAGGGTCGAGCGTGTCAGGACCAGTTTGTGGTAACGGGGATAAAGGGTGGTTTCGTCAAGGAAGGTACGATTTTTACAGACCTTGAAAGTTTTATGACTCCAGAAATGATTGAAAAATTCTACCAACGGATGCAGTTTGTGGATGAATTAACCTCTGACCTCTTTGGTGGTGTGCTCAAGATGAGTATGGTTGTTGGTGAGGAACGTTTGAGTTCGGTCTTGGAAGAAATCAATGACCTCTTTGATGGCCGTGTTCGGGCTGTATCGAGTGGCTATGGTTGCATTGATATCCTCCAAGCTGGAATTCATAAAGCATGGGGCTTGGAAGAATTACTCAAGCGCTGGGACTTGAACCCCCAACAAATCATGGCTTTTGGTGACAGTGAAAATGATGTTGAAATGCTTGAAATGGCTGGAATTGCCTATGCGATGGAAAATGCTGATGACAAAGCCAAAGCTGTTGCGACGGCTCTAGCGCCAGCCAACAGCCAAGGAGGAGTTTATCAAGTCTTGGAAAACTGGTTAGAAAAAGGAGAATGAAGTGGCAGTACAGTTATTAGAAAATTGGTTACTAAAGGAACAAGAAAAAATCCAAACCAAGTATCGTCACTTAAATCGCATTTCTGTTGTTGAACCAGATGTTCTTTTTATTGGGGATTCCATTGTCGAATATTATCCTCTGCAGGAACTATTCGGGACTTCAAAGACAATTGTCAATCGAGGAATTCGTGGCTATCAGACAGGACTGTTACTAGAGAATCTAGATGCGCATCTGTACGGTGGAGCAGTAGATAAAATTGTCCTTTTGATTGGGACAAATGATATCGGAAAAGATGTGCCTGTGAATGAGGCTCTCAATAATCTCGAAGCTATCATACAATCCATTGCTCGCGATTATCCATTGACTGAGATTAAATTGCTTTCTATTTTGCCAGTCAATGAAGGAGAGGAGTACAAGCAGACAGTCTATATCCGCACGAATGAAAAAATTCAAAAATGGAATCAAGCCTATCAAGAAATTGCTTCTGCCTATATGCAGGTAGAATTTGTGCCAGTTTTTGATAGTTTGACAGACCAAGCAGGCCAACTCAAAAAAGAATATACAACTGATGGACTGCACCTTAGTGTTACTGGTTATCAGGTTTTGACAAAAGCCTTGAAAGACTATCTTGTGTAGTTAGTTGATTTCCTTTTTGCATTTTTGAGTTAGATGAGGTATAATGGTTCTATTGTCTTTTGGGGTCGTTACGGATTCGACAGGCATTATGAGGCATATTTTGCGACTCGTGTGGCGACGTAAACGCTCAGTTAAATATAACTGCAAAAAATAACACTTCTTACGCTCTAGCTGCCTAAAAACCAGCAGGCGTGACCCGATTTGGATTGCTCGTGTTCAATGACAGGTCTTATTATTAGCGAGATACGATCAAGTCTTGTCTAGCGGCTTGATAAGAGATTGATAGACTCGCGGTTTCTAGGCTTGAGTTATGTGTCGAGGGACTGTTAAACGAATACATAACCTATGGTTGTAGACAAATATGTTAGCAGATGTTTGGACGTGGGTTCGACTCCCACCGGCTCCATTGATAATTTACATTGTTTTGTAAATCTTTCTAAAACGTTGTTTTTACAACGTTTTTTATTTTATTCTTTGGTATTCTTTTGCAAAAAAAGAATACAACATTTTGTTGTATCCTAAATATTAAATCAAGTCCTGAATTTTCTTAAGTTTTTATCATATTTTCTGTTATAATTAAGGTGCCTTAAGAAAAATAATGAAAAAACTAAATGTTTTTCATATAGTTTTCATTTTTGTGTTATAATTAAGGTGCCTTAAGAAAAATATTAAGGTGCCTTAAGAAAAATAATGAAAAAACTAAATGTTTTTCATATAGTTTTCATTGTTTTAATAGTTTAAAGTCAATCTTATTTTTCTCTAATAGAAAATAATGAAAAAGTAGGTTTAGAAAGAGGTAAGTATCTATGTCTTCTCATAAAAAAGTGTCACTCTCTGAGATTAATCAATCTATCGATACTCCAAATAACAATCATTTCTGGCAAAATTTAAATGCCTTTTTAGGTCCGGGTGCTCTTGTCGCAGTTGGTTATATGGATCCAGGAAACTGGATTACCAGTGTAGTCGGTGGTGCTTCCTATAAGTATAGTCTCTTGTTTGTTATCTTGATTTCATCTCTCATTGCCATGCAACTTCAGCAGATGGCAGGAAAGCTTGGTATTGTAACCCAGATGGACCTGGCTCAAGCAACGGCTCATCATTCACCTAAATGGCTTCGTTATAGTCTATGGGTGATTTTAGAATTAGCCTTGATGGCGACAGATCTGGCAGAAGTTCTAGGTTCAGCGATTGCTCTCAATCTTCTCTTTAAGATTCCGATTATGATAGCAATTCTCTTGACCGTGTTGGATGTTTTTCTCTTATTGCTTCTGATGAAATTTGGCTTTAAGAAGATTGAAGCTATTGTGACAACACTGATTTTAACCATTCTAGCAATTTTTACCTATCTGGTAGCTTTGTCACATCCAAGCTTCCAAGGAATCGTTGAGGGTTATCTACCGAATGCAACCTTATTTGAAAGTCCCTTGCCAGGGCATGAAAGTCAATTAACCTTGGCACTAGGGATCGTGGGAGCAACGGTTATGCCCCATAACCTCTATTTGCATTCTTCCTTGTCACAAACTCGGAAAATCAATCACAAGGACAAGAATGATGTTCGAAAAGCCGTGCGCTTTATGACCTGGGATTCAAATCTCCAATTATCCTTGGCCTTTGTGGTTAACTCCCTTCTATTAATTCTCGGGGCGGCTCTCTTTTTCGGCCATGCATCTGAGATTTCTGCCTTCTCTCAAATGTATAATGCCTTGCAGGATTCTACTATTGCAGGAGCTATAGCTAGCTCGACCTTATCAACCTTGTTTGCCTTGGCTTTATTAGCCAGTGGTCAAAATTCGACAATTACGGGTACCTTGACTGGACAAATCGTTATGGAAGGTTTCTTGCATATGAGATTACCTCAATGGTTCATTCGTTTGGCAACTCGTCTCTTTGCCTTGTTGCCTGTCATGATTGTAGCGGTTCTGTTTGGTCATCAGGAAAAAACATTAGATCAGTTATTGGTTTATTCACAAGTCTTTCTTTCGATTGCTCTTCCATTTTCAATCTTCCCACTGATTTATCTAACTTCTAAGAAATCACTGATGGGAGAATTTACCAATGCCAAATGGAATACCATCCTTGGCTATATCGTTTCCATTATCTTAACAATTCTCAATGTGAAATTGTTATTTGATATTTTCTAAGAAATTCACCCGAGTTATAAAACAAGCATATAAGAAAAAAGATACCCAAGATTTCTTGGGTATCTTTTTTAAAATAAACGGAAGACATGGGATTCGAACCCACGCACGCTGTTACACGCCTACCGCGTTTCCAACACGGCCTCTTAAGCCTCTTGAGTAATCTTCCAATACTTACTCAAATAGTCTACCATAAAGGCTCTTATCTTGCAATAAAAATTTTGGAAATAAGAAAAATGATAGATTTTGAAAGAAAATGACAAAAAGCGCTTGACTTTGAAAGAAAGTGTGATAGAATGAATAGTGTAAACGATAACAGGAGGTGATTCAGTGTTAAAAACAGAGCGGAAGCAACTGATTTTAGAGGAGTTAAATCAACATAATGTAGTTTCTCTAGAAAAATTAGTTAGTTTGCTAGAGACCTCAGAATCAACGGTTCGAAGAGACTTGGATGAATTGGAAGCAGAAAACAAGCTTCGTCGCGTGCATGGTGGAGCAGAATTACCCCATTCCTTGCAGGAAGAAGAAACCATTCAAGAAAAATCTGTCAAAAACCTTCAAGAGAAGAAGTTGTTGGCTCAGAAAGCAGCCTCTCTCATTAAGGAACAAGATGTCATCTTTATCGATGCTGGAACAACAACTGCTTTTTTGATTCATGAATTGGTTAATAAGAATATTACTGTTGTGACAAATTCGATTCACCATGCCGCTCAGTTGGTTGAAAAGCAGATTCCAACTGTCATGGTTGGAGGAAGTGTCAAGATGGCGACAGATGCTAGTATCGGGGGCGTTGCTCTTAACCAGATTAACCAATTGCACTTTGACCGTGCCTTTATCGGGATGAATGGTGTGGACGATGGTTATTATACGACTCCTGATATGGAAGAGGGAGCTGTGAAGCGTGCTATTTTAGAAAATGCCAAACAGACCTATGTCTTGGTGGATTCGTCTAAAATTGGACAAACTTGCTTTGCCAAGGTAGCACCACTCAAACGAGCTATTGTTATCACAAGTCAAGGGCATGAGCTCTTGCAGGCTATTAAGGAGAAAACGGAGGTAATAGAAGTATGATTTATACAGTCACACTCAATCCATCCATTGACTATATCGTTCGTTTGGATCAAGTTCAAGTCGGTAGTGTCAATCGAATGGACAGTGATGATAAGTTTGCTGGTGGGAAAGGAATCAATGTCAGTCGTGTCTTGAAACGCTTGGGTATTCCAAATACAGCGACTGGATTTATCGGAGGTTTTACTGGTGAATTTATCACAGATACTCTGGCAGAGGAAGAAATCGAGACACGTTTTGTCCAAGTGGCAGAAGATACTCGTATCAATGTTAAAATCAAAGCAGACCAAGAGACAGAAATCAACGGGACTGGTCCAAATGTTGAACCAGCTCAGCTAGAAGAATTGAAAGCTATTTTATCTAGTTTGACTGCAGAAGATACAGTTGTCTTTGCTGGTTCAAGTGCTAAGAATCTAGGCAATGTCATCTACAAGGATTTGATTGCCTTGACACGCAAGACTGGTGCGCAAGTCGTTTGTGATTTTGAAGGACAGACCTTGATTGATAGTTTGGACTACCAGCCACTTTTGGTCAAACCAAACAATCATGAACTTGGAGCGATTTTTGGAGTGAAACTCGAAAGTTTAGATGAAATTGAGAAATACGCTCGTGAGTTACTGGCTAAAGGTGCTCAAAACGTCATTATTTCTATGGCTGGTGACGGTGCTCTTCTTGTCACATCTGAGGGAGCTTATTTCGCTAAACCAATCAAAGGAACAGTCAAAAATTCTGTCGGAGCTGGCGATTCTATGGTCGCTGGATTTACAGGTGAATTTGTCAAATCAAAAGACGCAGTAGAAGCCTTCAAATGGGGAGTAGCTTGCGGAACGGCAACCACCTTCTCGGATGACTTGGCAACGGCGGAATTTATTAAAGAAACATATGAAAAAGTTGAGGTAGAAAAAAGATGAAAATTCAAGACCTATTGAGAAAAGATGTTATGTTGCTGGATTTGCAGGCAACTGAAAAAACTGCTGTCATCGAAGAGATGATTAAAAGCTTGGTAGATCACGGTTATGTGACAGATTTTGAAATCTTTAAAGAAGGCATTTTGGCGCGTGAAGCTCTGACTTCTACTGGTTTGGGTGACGGAATCGCAATGCCTCACAGTAAAAATGCTGCTGTAAAAGAAGCGACAGTTCTATTTGCCAAGTCAAACAAGGGTGTTGACTACGAGAGCTTGGATGGACAAGCAACTGACCTCTTCTTCATGATTGCGGCTCCAGAAGGTGCAAATGACACTCACTTGGCAGCCTTGGCAGAATTGTCTCAATACTTGATGAAAGACGGTTTTGCTGATAAACTTCGTCAAGCAACATCAGCTGACCAAGTCATTGAGCTTTTTGACCAAGCTTCAGAAAAAACTGAGGAACCTGTTCAAGTACCTGCTAATGACTCTGGTGACTTTATCGTGGCTGTTACAGCTTGTACAACAGGTATTGCCCACACTTACATGGCCCAAGAAGCCCTTCAAAAAGTGGCTGCTGAAATGGGTGTTGGAATTAAGGTCGAAACCAACGGTGCTAGCGGTGTTGGTAACCAACTAACTGCGGAAGACATTCGTAAGGCTAAAGCTGTTATCATCGCAGCAGATAAGGCTGTAGAAATGGATCGTTTCGATGGTAAACCATTGATCAATCGTCCGGTTGCTGACGGTATCCGTAAGACAGAAGAGTTGATTAACTTGGCTCTTTCAGGAGATGCTGAAGTCTACCGTGCCGCTAATGGTGCAAAAGCTGCAACTGTCTCTAACGAAAAACAAAGCCTTGGTGGTGCCTTCTACAAACACTTGATGAGTGGTGTATCTCAAATGTTACCATTCGTTATCGGTGGTGGTATCATGATTGCCCTTGCCTTCTTGATTGATGGTGCTTTGGGTGTTCCAAATGAAAACCTTGGCAGTCTTGGTTCCTACCATGAGCTAGCTTCTATGTTCATGAAAATTGGTGGAGCTGCCTTTGGTTTGATGCTTCCAGTCTTTGCAGGTTATGTTGCCTACTCTATCGCTGAAAAACCAGGTTTGGTAGCAGGTTTCGTGGCTGGTGCTATTGCCAAAGAAGGTTTTGCCTTTGGTAAGATCCCTTATGCCGCAGGTGGTGAAGCAACGTCAACTCTTGCAGGTGTCTCATCTGGTTTCCTAGGTGCCCTTGTGGGTGGATTTATCGCAGGTGCTTTGGTTCTTGCTATCAAGAAATACGTTAAAGTTCCTCGTTCACTTGAAGGTGCTAAATCAATCCTTCTCTTGCCACTTCTTGGAACAATCTTGACTGGATTTGTCATGCTAGCTGTGAATATCCCAATGGCAGCAATCAATACTGCTATGAATGACTTCCTAGGCGGTCTTGGAGGAGGTTCAGCTGTCCTTCTTGGTATCGTCCTTGGTGGAATGATGGCTGTTGACATGGGGGGACCAGTCAACAAAGCGGCTTATGTCTTTGGTACAGGTACGCTTGCAGCAACTGTTTCTTCAGGTGGTTCTGTAGCCATGGCAGCAGTTATGGCTGGAGGAATGGTGCCACCACTTGCCATCTTTGTCGCAACTCTTCTTTTCAAAGATAAATTTACTAAGGAAGAACGCAACTCTGGTTTGACAAACATCATCATGGGCTTGTCATTTATCACTGAGGGAGCGATTCCGTTTGGTGCAGCTGACCCAGCTCGTGCTATCCCAAGCTTTATCCTTGGTTCAGCAGTAGCAGGAGGTCTCGTTGGTCTTACTGGTATCAAACTCATGGCGCCACACGGAGGAATCTTCGTTATTGCCCTTACTTCAAATGCTCTCCTTTACCTCGTTTCTGTCTTGGTAGGAGCAATTGTAAGTGGTGTGGTTTATGGTTACCTACGTAAACCCCAAGCATAAAAAATAGAAAAATGAAAAGATTGGACCGTTTGGTGCAGTCTTTTTCTCTTTCCGAAATGTTTGTGAAATATGGTATAATAGAAGAATGGCAAACAAGAATACAAGTAAAACAAGACGGAGACCGTCTAAAGCAGAACTCGAAAGAAAAGAAGCGATTCAACGAATGTTGATTTCGTTGGGAATCGCACTTTTATTGATTTTCGCAGCCTTCAAATTAGGGGCTGCAGGTATCACTCTTTACAATTTAATTCGCTTGCTGGTGGGTAGCTTAGCTTATCTGGCAATATTTGGTATCCTGCTCTACCTCTTCTTTTTCAAGTGGATACGAAAACAGGAAGGACTCTTATCAGGATTTTTTACCATATTTGCAGGTTTGCTCTTGATTTTTGAAGCCTACTTAGTTTGGAAATATGGTTTAGACAAGTCCGTTCTAAAAGGGACCATGGCTCAGGTTGTGACGGATCTGACTAGTTTTCGAACGACCAGTTTTGCTGGAGGGGGCTTGATTGGGGTCGCTCTTTATATTCCAACCGCCTTTCTCTTTTCAAATATCGGTACTTACTTTATTGGTTCTATCTTGATTTTAGTGGGTGCCCTCCTAGTCAGTCCTTGGTCTGTTTATGATATTGCTGAATTTTTCAGTAGAGGCTTTGCCAAATGGAGGGAAGGACATGAGCTTCGAAAAGAGGAACGCTTTGTCAAACAAGAAGAAAAAGCTCGCCAAAAGGCTGAGGAAGAGGCTAGATTAGAACAAGAAGAGGCTGAAAAAGCCTTACTCGATTTGCCTCCTATTGATATGGAAACGGGTGAAATTCTGACAGAAGATGCTGTGCTTGACGTTCCACCTGTTCCGGAAGAAGAGTGGGTGGAACCAGAAATCATCCTACCTCAACCGGAGCTTGAATTCCCTGAAAAGGAAGATGGCTCTGATGATGAAGACGTACAGGTTGATTTTTCAGCCAAAGAAGCCCTTGAATACAAACTTCCAAGCTTACAACTCTTTGCCCCAGATAAACCAAAAGACCAGTCTAAAGAGAAGAAAATTGTTCGAGAAAACATCAAAATCCTAGAAGAAACCTTTGCTAGCTTTGGTATCAAGGTAACAGTTGAACGGGCTGAAATTGGGCCATCAGTGACCAAGTATGAAGTCAAGCCAGCAGTAGGTGTAAGGGTCAACCGCATTTCCAATCTAGCAGATGACTTAGCGCTTGCTCTAGCGGCCAAGGATGTTCGGATTGAGGCTCCAATACCTGGTAAATCCTTAGTCGGAATTGAAGTCCCTAACTCCGAGATTGCTACAGTTTCTTTCCGCGAACTATGGGAACAATCTCAAACAAAAGCAGAAAATCTCTTGGAAATTCCTCTAGGAAAGGCGGTTAATGGCACCGCAAGAGCTTTTGACCTTTCTAAAATGCCCCACTTGCTAGTCGCAGGTTCAACGGGTTCAGGGAAGTCAGTAGCAGTTAACGGCATTATCGCTAGCATTCTGATGAAGGCGAGACCAGACCAAGTTAAATTTATGATGGTTGACCCCAAGATGGTTGAGTTGTCTGTTTACAATGACATTCCCCATCTCTTGATTCCAGTCGTGACCAATCCACGCAAAGCCAGCAAGGCCCTGCAAAAGGTTGTGGATGAGATGGAAAATCGTTATGAACTCTTTGCCAAGGTGGGAGTTCGGAATATTGCAGGTTTTAATGCCAAGGTAGAAGAGTTCAATGCCCAGTCTGAGTACAAGCAGGTTCCGTTACCGCTCATTGTCGTGATTGTGGATGAGTTGGCTGACCTCATGATGGTTGCCAGCAAGGAAGTGGAAGATGCCATCATTCGTCTTGGGCAGAAGGCGCGTGCTGCTGGTATCCACATGATTCTCGCAACTCAACGTCCATCCGTTGATGTCATCTCTGGTCTGATCAAGGCCAATGTCCCATCTCGAGTGGCTTTTGCGGTATCATCAGGTACAGACTCGCGCACCATCTTGGATGAAAATGGAGCAGAAAAACTACTTGGTCGAGGAGACATGCTCTTTAAACCGATTGATGAAAATCATCCAGTTCGTCTCCAAGGCTCCTTTATCTCGGATGATGATGTTGAACGCATCGTAAACTTCATCAAGGCTCAGGCTGATGCGGACTACGATGAGAGTTTTGATCCAGGTGAGGTTTCTGAAAATGAAGGTGAATTTTCAGATGGTGAATCTGGTGGTGATCCGCTCTTTGAAGAAGCCAAGTCTTTGGTAATCGAAACTCAGAAAGCCAGCGCATCTATGATTCAGCGTCGTTTGTCAGTTGGATTTAACCGTGCGACTCGTCTCATGGAAGAACTGGAGATGGCAGGTGTCATTGGTCCAGCTGAAGGTACCAAACCAAGAAAAGTATTGCAACAATAAAAAATAGCTTCTTTCCAAGTTTGGAGGGAAGCTATTTTAGTGATTATTGATTAGTTTTATTTTCCGAAGTTGGTGTATTATTGGACTGTTTTTCATTTTCAGTAGCAGGTTTACTTGGAGCAGTAGCAGGAGTAGAAGAATCCTGAGTTGATGTTTTCTGCTCTTCTTTTTTCTCTTCCTTGACGCTGGCTTTTGGTGTTTCCTCTTGCTGTGTTTTTTCTTGAGTGGTGTTAGTTTCTTTATTGGGACTAGTGTTTTCCTTAGGGGATTCTTTTTGAATTTCTTTGACAATGGTTGTCGTCTGGCTTGTCGTAGGTTCTTTTTTAGTATTTTTGTTATTATCCAATGCGTTCATAATCGTGATACTTGCGGTAATCAAGCCAAGGATACTAGCGATTGTAGCAACGGTTTTTTGAAAGACTGTAAAGCCTTTTTTGATGTGTTCTGTTTTTGGTTTTGAAGTTCTACGATAATTAGACATACATTCTCTCCTTTGATTAAAATTTATTATACCGCATTTCTTTAAAAAAATCTTAAAAAAAGAGGAATTGCCCTTTCTTGTCGCAGGCTCCGTTTCATGATACAATAGAAGGAGTGATTTTAGAAAGCGTGAGAAAACATGATTTACTTTGATAATTCGGCGACGACCAAGCCCTATCCTGAAGCCCTTGAAACCTATATGCAGGTGGCTTCAAAAATTTTAGGAAATCCATCTAGTCTTCATCGTTTGGGAGACCAGGCAACACGAATTTTAGATGCTTCCCGTCAACAGATTGCAGATTTAATCGGTAAGAAAAGTGATGAAATCTTCTTTACTTCTGGTGGGACAGAAGGAGATAACTGGGTCATCAAGGGAGTAGCATTTGAAAAAAAACAGTTTGGTAAGCACATCATCGTATCAGCCATTGAACATCCAGCAGTTAAGGAATCAGCCCTCTGGTTGAAATCTCAAGGTTTTGAGGTGGATTTGGCTCCAGTAGATGAGAAAGGATTTGTGGATGTTGAGGCGCTAGCAGATTTGATAAGACCTGATACGACCCTCGTTTCCATCATGGCAGTTAACAATGAAATTGGCTCTGTTCAGCCTATTGAGGTTATTTCAAAACTGTTGGCAGACAAACCAACTATTTCCTTCCACGTTGATGCGGTTCAGGCGCTTGCCAAGATTCCGACTGAAAAGTATCTGACAGAACGAGTCGATTTCGCGACTTTCTCTGGTCACAAGTTCCACGGAGTTCGTGGTGTTGGTTTTGTCTATATCAAGTCTGGCAAGAAGATTACGCCACTGTTGACTGGTGGTGGTCAGGAACGTGATTACCGTTCGACAACTGAAAATGTGGCAGGGATTGCAGCGACAGCCAAGGCTCTCCGTTTATCTATGGAAAAGCTAGATATCTTTAGGAGCAAGACTGGACAGATGAAGGCAGTGATTCGCCAAGCACTTCTGGACTATCCCGATATATTTGTCTTTTCAGATGAGGAAGACTTTGCACCTCATATTCTGACTTTTGGAATCAAGGGTGTTCGTGGTGAAGTCATCGTTCACGCCTTTGAAGACTATGATATTTTCATCTCAACGACCTCTGCTTGTTCGTCCAAGGCTGGGAAACCTGCAGGAACTCTGATTGCCATGGGAGTGGATAAAGATAAGGCCCAGTCAGCTGTGCGTCTAAGCCTAGACCTTGAAAATGATATGAGTCAGGTCGAGCAGTTTTTGACAAAGTTAAAATTGATTTACAATAAAACTAGAAAAGTAAGATAGGAGCATTCATGCAGTATTCAGAAATTATGATTCGCTACGGTGAGCTGTCAACTAAGGGTAAAAACCGTATGCGTTTCATCAATAAACTTCGTAATAATATTTCAGACGTTTTGTCTATCTATCCCCAAGTTAAGGTAACGGCAGATCGCGATCGTGCCCATGCTTACCTCAATGGAGCAGATTACACAGCAGTAGCAGAATCGCTCAAACAAGTATTTGGGATTCAAAACTTTTCCCCTGTTTATAAGATTGAAAAATCTGTAGAAGTTCTGAAGTCTTCTGTGCAAGAGATTATGCAGGACATCTACAAGGAAGGTATGACCTTTAAGATTTCTAGCAAGCGTAGCGACCACAACTTTGAACTCGACAGTCGTGAACTCAACCAAACGCTTGGAGGAGCTGTTTTTGAAGCCATTCCAAATGTGCAAGCTCAGATGAAAAATCCTGATATCAATCTTCAGGTGGAGATTCGTGAGGAAGCTGCTTATATTTCTTATGAAACCATTCGTGGGGCAGGTGGATTACCAGTGGGAACTTCAGGTAAAGGGATGCTTATGTTGTCAGGAGGGATTGACTCACCTGTAGCAGGTTATCTTGCTTTGAAACGTGGGGTGGATATCGAGGCAGTTCACTTTGCTAGTCCACCTTACACCAGTCCTGGTGCTCTTAAAAAAGCCCAAGATTTGACTCGTAAATTGACCAAGTTTGGGGGGAATATCCAGTTTATCGAAGTGCCTTTCACTGAGATTCAAGAGGAAATCAAGGCCAAGGCACCAGAAGCCTATCTTATGACCTTGACGCGTCGCTTTATGATGCGGATTACCGACCGTATTCGTGAGGTACGAAATGGTTTGGTTATCATCAATGGGGAAAGTCTTGGTCAAGTAGCAAGCCAAACCCTTGAAAGTATGCAGGCTATCAATGCTGTTACCAACACTCCCATCATCCGTCCAGTTGTGACCATGGATAAGTTGGAAATCATCGATATTGCACAAGAAATTGATACCTTTGACATTTCTATCCAGCCGTTTGAAGACTGTTGTACGATTTTTGCACCAGATCGTCCAAAAACAAATCCTAAGATTAAGAATGCGGAGCAGTATGAAGCACGTATGGATGTTGAAGGTTTAGTTGAGCGAGCTGTGGCTGGAATCATGATTACTGAGATAACACCGCAGGCTGAAAAAGATGAAGTGGATGACTTGATTGATAATTTGCTCTAACCAGAAAATCCAGAAGAATATAGAAAAATAGATGAAAAAGTTAGTTTTTAATTCCAAAAGTGGAAGCAAAACTAACTTTTTTTCTATAATTGTGATATAATAAAATAAAATTTTGAATATAGAGAGTTTTCTGACAATGAATCAATCCTACTTTTATCTAAAAATGAAAGAACACAAACTCAAGGTTCCTTATACAGGTAAGGAACGCCGTGTACGTGTTCTTCTGCCTAAAGATTATGAGAAAGACACGAATCGTTCCTATCCTGTTGTTTACTTTCATGACGGGCAAAATGTTTTTTATAGCAAGGAGTCTTTCATTGGTCATTCATGGAAGATTATCCCAGCTATTAAGCGTAATCCTGATATCAGTCGCATGATTGTCGTAGCCATTGATAATGATGGAATGGGGCGGATGAATGAGTATGCGGCATGGAAGTTCCAAGAATCTCCTATCCCAGGACAGCAATTTGGCGGTAAGGGCGTGGAGTATGCCGAGTTTGTTATGGAGGTGGTTAAGCCATTTATCGATGAGACCTACCGTACTAAAGCTGATCGCCAGCATACGGCTATGATTGGCTCGTCACTAGGAGGCAATATTACCCAGTTTATCGGACTAGAATACCAAGACCAAATTGGTTGTCTAGGGGTCTTTTCATCTGCCAACTGGCTTCACCAAGACGCCTTTAACCGTTATATCGAGCGCCAGAAAATGTCGCCTGATCAGCGTATCTTCATCTATGTAGGAACTGAAGAAGCAGATGATACGGACAAGACCTTGATGGCTGGCAATATCAAGCAAGCCTATATTGATTCGTCTCTTCGATATTACCATGATTTGATAGCAGGTGGGGTACACTTAGATAATCTTGTTTTGAAAGTTCAGTCTGGCGCCATCCATAGTGAAATCCCTTGGTCGGAAAATTTACCAGACTGTCTGAGATTTTTTGCAGAGAAATGGTAAGTTAGGAAAGGAGAAAGCCAATGCATATTGAAAACCTTAGCCACTGGAGTGGTCATCTCAACCGTGAAATGTATCTCAACCGTTATGGACATGCTGGGATGCCAGTTGTGGTCTTTGCTTCATCAGGTGGTAGTCACAATGAATACTATGATTTTGGCATGATTGATGCCTGTGCTTCCTTTATCGAGGAAGGCCGTGTCCAGTTCTTTACTCTATCCAGTGTGGATAGTGAGAGCTGGCTGGCCACTTGGAAAAATGGTCACGACCAAGCAGAGATGCACCGTGCCTACGAACGCTATGTGATTGAGGAGGCCATTCCTTTTATTAAGCATAAGACAGGTTGGTTTGACGGTATGATGACGACAGGTTGCTCCATGGGCGCTTACCATGCTGTTAACTTTTTCCTCCAACATCCAGATGTCTTTACCAAGGTGATTGCTCTCAGTGGTGTTTACGACGCACGTTTCTTTGTCGGTGATTACTACAATGACGATGCCATTTACCAAAACTCGCCAGTAGATTATATCTGGAACCAGAACGACGGCTGGTTTATTGACCGTTATCGTCAGGCAGAGATTGTGCTGTGTACGGGGCTTGGTGCCTGGGAACAAGATGGTCTACCATCTTTCTACAAGCTTAAAGAAGCCTTTGACCAGAAACAAATTCCAGCCTGGTTTGCTGAATGGGGACATGATGTCACTCACGACTGGGAATGGTGGCGCAAACAGATGCCTTATTTCCTTGGACACCTGTATCTATAAAAGGAGTTACCTATGAATTACCTTGTTATTTCTCCCTACTATCCGCAAAACTTTCAACAGTTTACCATTGAACTAGCCAATAAAGGCATCACAGTCTTGGGAATTGGGCAAGAACCTTACGAGCAATTGGATGAACCTTTACGCAATAGCCTGACCGAGTATTTCCGTGTTGATAATCTTGAGAACATAGACGAAGTCAAACGTGCAGTTGCTTTCCTTTTCTATAAACATGGTCCAATTGACCGAATTGAGTCTCATAATGAGTACTGGCTTGAGTTAGATGCAAGTCTTCGTGAGCAATTCAATGTCTTTGGTGCCAAACCAGAGGATCTCAAAAAGACGAAATTTAAGTCTGAAATGAAGAAGCTCTTCAAAAAAGCAGGTGTCCCTGTGGTACCTGGAGCTGTTATCAAGACGGAAGCAGATGTTGATCAAGCTGTGAATGAAATCGGCCTTCCAATGATTGCCAAACCTGACAATGGAGTGGGAGCAGTCGCCACCTTTAAGCTTGATACAGAGGACGATATCAATCACTTCAAGACTGAGTGGGACCATTCAACTGTTTATTTCTTTGAGAAATTTGTCACGTCTAGTGAAATCTGTACCTTTGATGGTCTAGTGGACAAGGATGGTAAAATCGTCTTTTCAACGACCTTTGACTACGCCTATACACCACTTGATCTCATGATTTACAAGATGGACAATTCCTACTATGTGCTCAAGGATATGGATTCTAAACTGCGCAAGTATGGGGAAGCGATTGTCAAGGAATTTGATATGAAAGAACGTTTCTTCCATATCGAGTTCTTCCGTGAAGGGGACGATTACATCGCCATCGAGTATAATAACCGCCCTGCAGGTGGTTTTACCATTGATGTTTATAATTTTGCCCATTCCTTGGACCTCTATCGTGGCTATGCGGCTATAGTCGCAGGAGAAGAGTTCCCAGCGTCAGAATTTGAAGCTCAGTATTGTTTAGCTACATCCCGTCGTACAAATGCTCACTATGTTTATTCAGAAGAGGACTTGCTTGACAAATATAGCCAGCAGTTCAAGGTTAAAAAAATCATGCCAGCTGCCTTCGCAGAACTTCAAGGAGATTACCTTTATATGCTGACAACACCTAGTCGACAAGAAATGGAGCAGATGATTACAGATTTCGGACAACGTCAATAATAGGATATGAAGACTTAACAAACTTTATTTGTTAAGTCTTTTTAAATTTCCTGAATAAAAGCGTTTTCCCAATTAATCTTTTAGAAAACCTGTTGCTAAAAGATATAAAAATTGATAGAATAAGGATTGTCTAAAAAATTTTAAGGAGAATCTATCAAATGGATTTCACATGGGCAATTAAATATGCCACTGAATTTTTGGGAACTGCTATTTTGATCATTCTTGGAAATGGTGCAGTTGCCAACGTTGAACTTAAAGGTACGAAAGGTCACCAAAGTGGCTGGATCGTTATCGCTGTTGGTTATGGTATGGGGGTTATGATCCCAGCATTAATGTTTGGTAACGTATCTGGAAACCACATCAACCCAGCCTTCACTCTTGGACTTGCAATCAGCGGTCTCTTCCCTTGGGCACAAGTTGCGCCTTATATCATTGCACAAGTTTTGGGTGCTATCTTTGGTCAAGCCTTGGTTGTGGCAACACACCGCCCATACTACTTGAAAACTGAAAATCCAAACAACATTTTGGGTACTTTCTCAACAATTTCAAGTTTGGATAATGGTACAAAAGAATCACGTTTTGCAGCAACTGTTAATGGTTTTGTAAACGAGTTTGTTGGTTCATTTGTTCTTTTCTTCGCAGCCCTTGGTATGACTAAAAACTTCTTTGGTTCTGAAGTGCTTCAATACATGAAACAAATGGCTAGTCAAGCAGGTCAAAATGTTGACTTTTCTGATTTAGCAATCAAAGCCCAAGTAGCACCACATACTGCTTCAGGACTTTCAGTAGCTCACTTGGCACTTGGTTTCCTTGTTATGGCTTTGGTAACATCACTTGGTGGACCTACAGGACCTGCCTTGAACCCAGCCCGTGACTTGGGACCACGTCTCCTTCATGCTTTCCTTCCAAAATCAGTTCTTGGTGAGCACAAAGGTGATTCAAAATGGTGGTATTCTTGGGTACCAGTAGTAGCACCTATCGCAGCAGCAATTGCGGCAGTAGCTATCTTCAAATTCCTTTACCTATAAGAAATTGAAACCGAGGATTTCCTCGGTTTTTTTAGATGGAATTTTTACGAAAAATTGGTAAATTTGAGCATAATATCTTGTAAAAAATTCTAAAATCCTATAAAATAAAAAGTGACGGAGGAATTTATGAATGTAAATCAGATTGTACGGATTATTCCTACTTTAAAAGTTAATAATAGAAAATTAAATGAAACATTTTATATTGAGACCCTTGGAATGAAGGCCTTGTTAGAGGAGTCAGCCTTTCTGTCACTAGGCGACCAAACAGGTCTTGAAAAGCTGGTTTTAGAAGAAGCACCAAGCATGCGTACTCGTAAGGTAGAGGGAAGAAAAAAACTAGCTAGATTGATTGTCAAGGTGGAAAATCCCTTGGAAATCGAAGGACTCTTATCTAAAACAGATTCGATTCATCGATTATATAAGGGGCAAAATGGCTACGCTTTTGAAATTTACTCGCCAGAAGATGATTTGATTTTGATTCATGCGGAAGATGATAGAGCAAGTCTAGTAGAAGTAGGAGAAAAGCCTGAATTTCAAACAGATTTGGAATCAATTTCTTTAAGTAAATTTGAGATTTCTATGGAAATACACCTTCCAACGGATATTGAAAGTTTCTTGAAACTATCTGAAGTTGGAGAATCACTTGATTTTATCCCAACTAAGGGGCAGGATTTGACTGTGGATAATACGGTTACTTGGGACTTATCTATGCTCAAGTTCTTGGTCAATGAACTAGATATAGCAAGTCTTCGCCAGAAATTTGAGTCTACCGAATATTTTATTCCTAAGTCTGAAAAATTCTTCCTTGGTAAAGATAGAAATAATGTTGAATTGTGGTTTGAAGAAGTATGAAGCGGACCAAGATTATTAAAAAAATAGAAGAACAAATCGAGGCAGGGATTTATCCCGGAGCCTCTTTTGCATATTTTAAGGACAATCAATGGACGGAGGTCTATTTAGGCCAGAGGGACCCAGAGCATGGCTTGCAGACAGAGGCAGGACTTGTTTATGACCTAGCTAGTGTCAGCAAGGTTGTTGGGGTTGGTACCGTTTTTACCTTCTTGTGGGAAAAAGGTCAATTAGATATTGACAGACCAGTAACCGATTTTTTACCTGAAAGTGATTATCCAGACATCACTATTCGCCAGCTCTTGACTCACACAACAGATCTTGATCCGTTTATTCCCAATCGTGATCTTTTAACAGCTTCTGAATTAAAGGAAGCGATGTTTCATCTCAAGAGACGAAGTCAACCAGCCTTTCTTTATTCGGATGTCCATTTTTTGCTGTTGGGTTTTATTTTGGAAAGAATCTTTAATCAAGATTTGGATGTGATTTTACAGGAGCAAGTTTGGAAACCGTGGGGAATGACGGAAACCCAGTTTGGGCCTGTTGAGCTTGCTGTTCCAACAGTTAGAGGTGTAGAGGCAGGTCTGGTACATGATCCCAAGGCTCGCCTCCTGGGCAGACATGCAGGTAGTGCTGGTTTGTTTTCGACTGTAAAGGATTTACAAATCTTTTTAGAACACTATTTAGCAGATGATTTTGCAAGAGATTTGAGTCAAAATTTTTCTCCTTTGGATGATAAGGAACGTTCTTTGGCATGGAATTTGGAGGGAGATTGGCTAGACCATACGGGCTATACAGGTACCTTTATCATGTGGAATCGTCAGAAGCAAGAAGCGGCTATTTTCCTATCGAATCGTACCTATGAAAAGGATGAGAGGGCTCAATGGATTATAGACCGCAATCAAGTGATGGACTTGATTCGTAAAGAAGAGTAAGGAGAGACATGTCAAACAGTTTAAAAGGGACTTTATTAACAGTTGTGGCTGGGATTGCTTGGGGCTTGTCAGGAACGAGTGGTCAATACCTGATGGCACACGGAATTTCGGCTTTGGTCTTGACCAACTTGCGTCTTTTAATCGCCGGTGGGATTCTTATGCTCTTGGCTTATGCTACTGCAAAGGATAAAATGCTGACCTTTTTAAAGGATAGAAAGAGTTTGCTGCCTCTTCTTCTTTTTGCTCTAATTGGTCTATTTCTCAACCAATTTGCCTATCTAACCGCTATTCAGGAGACCAATGCAGGAACCGCAACAGTGCTTCAGTATGTTTGTCCTGTCGGGATTTTGATTTATAGCTGTATCAAGGATAAGGTGGCGCCAACACTGGGAGAGATTGTTTCTATCATATTAGCCATTGGAGGAACCTTCCTGATCGCCACTCATGGGCAGTTAGACCAGTTATCTATGACACCTGCAGGTCTGTTCTGGGGGCTCTTTTCTGCTCTGACTTACGCCATGTATATCATTTTGCCCATAGCCTTGATTAAGAAGTGGGGGAGCAGTTTGGTCATTGGTGTGGGAATGGTCATAGCAGGTTTGGTCGCCCTTCCTTTTACAGGGGTTCTAGAGGCCAATATACCGACTAGTCTTGATTTTCTCCTTGCTTTTGCGGGTATTATTCTTATCGGAACTGTCTTTGCCTATACAGCTTTCCTTAAAGGAGCCAGTCTGATAGGACCGGTCAAGTCAAGCTTGTTGGCTTCAATTGAGCCAATATCGGCGGTTTTCTTTGCCTTCTTAATCATGAATGAACAATTTTATCCCATTGATTTTCTTGGTATGGCAATGATATTGTTTGCTGTAACTCTGATTTCGTTGAAAGATTTACTCTTAGAAAAATAAAAAAGACTCTTTGTCCGTGACAGAGAGTTTTTGGGTAGTAATCTAATTGTTTTCAAGATAAAATTCAAAACGTTCGCCTACATACTGACTTTTTACGTATTCAAAAGCAGTACCATCCTCTAGGTAGGAAACCTGAGTCAAACCAAGAATAGCATGTCCTTTTTCAACTTCCAAATAGTGGGCAATTTTTTCTTTAGCGAGGCGAGCATAAATAGTCTGCTGTGATTTACCGATGCGGTAGCCGTGTTTTTGCAAGGTTTGGAAGAAATGACTGGTGATTTCTTCTTTTTTAAAGTCCTTAATGAATTTTTCAGGAATAGAAGCAACTTCATAAACCAGAGGAACTTGATCCGCATAGCGAACCCGCTCCATTCGGATAATATTCTCGGTAGGAGAAATTCCTAGTTTAGCAACTTCCTGCTCATTGGGAATGGTTTTTCTGTAGGAAATGAGTTGGCTAGAGGGTACTTTACCTTGGGACTTAACAATTTCAGTAAAACTGGTTGTCCCTCTCATCTTTTCTTGTACACGTGTACTGGATACAAAGGTGCCACTTCCTACACGGCGCTCTAAAACGCCTTCTTCGACTAATAGAGATACAGCTTGGCGAAGGGTCATGCGACTGACTGCAAACTGCTCTGCTAAATCTCGTTCACTGGGAAGTCTCTCACCAATGGCCCAACGATGTTCGTCAATATCCTTTTTAATCTGATCATGGATTTTCATATAAGCAGGTAGCATATTTTTCACTTCATTTCTATCTTTTCTCTATTGTACCCCAATAAACTAGAAAAAGTCAAACTTCGCCTTGTTTATACTCTTCGAAAATCTCTTCAAACCACGTCAGCGTCGCCTTACCGTACTCAAGTACAGCCTGCGGCTAGCTTCCTAGTTTGCTCTTTGATTTTCATTGAGTATTAGTTGGTAATTCGGCCTTATTTGTGATAGAATATTGGAAAAAGATATTTCTTTTGAGAAAGGAAAAAGATGAGCAACATATCAACTGATTTGCAAGATGTAGAAAAAATCATCGTGCTGGACTATGGTAGCCAATATAACCAGCTGATTTCACGCCGTATCCGTGAGATTGGCGTTTTTTCAGAACTAAAGAGCCATAAAATTTCAGCTGCTGAAGTTCGTGAAATCAATCCTGTAGGAATTATCCTATCAGGTGGTCCAAACTCTGTATACGAAGATGGTTCATTTGATATTGACCCAGAAATCTTCGAACTCGGAATTCCTATTTTGGGAATTTGTTATGGTATGCAGTTATTGACCCATAAACTTGGAGGAAAAGTTGTCCCTGCAGGTGACGCTGGGAATCGTGAATACGGTCAATCAACCCTAACTCACACACCATCAGCGCTTTTTGAATCAACACCTGATGAACAGACTGTTTTGATGAGCCATGGTGATGCGGTTACTGAAATTCCTGCTGACTTTGTTCGTACTGGAACATCAGCTGACTGCCCTTATGCAGCCATTGAAAACCCAGATAAACACATTTACGGTATCCAATTCCACCCTGAAGTTCGCCATTCTATATACGGAAATGATATCCTTCGTAACTTTGCCCTTAACATTTGTAAGGCTAAAGGCGATTGGTCAATGGATAACTTCATTGATATGCAGATCCAAAAAATTCGTGAAACCGTCGGTGATAAACGTGTCCTTCTTGGTCTATCAGGTGGTGTTGACTCTTCAGTTGTTGGAGTTCTTCTCCAAAAAGCGATTGGCGATCAATTGATCTGTATCTTCGTAGACCACGGTCTTCTTCGTAAAGGAGAAGCGGACCAAGTTATGGACATGCTTGGTGGTAAGTTTGGTTTGAATATCGTCAAAGCAGACGCTGCTAAACGTTTCCTTGACAAACTTGCTGGCGTTTCTGACCCTGAACAAAAACGTAAAATCATCGGTAACGAGTTTGTCTATGTATTCGATGACGAAGCAAGCAAGCTCAAAGATGTGAAATTCCTTGCTCAAGGAACTCTTTATACAGATGTTATCGAGTCTGGTACGGATACAGCTCAAACTATCAAGTCACACCATAACGTGGGTGGTCTTCCAGAAGACATGCAGTTTGAATTGATCGAACCACTCAACACTCTCTATAAAGACGAAGTTCGTGCCCTTGGTACGGAGCTTGGTATGCCAGACCACATCGTATGGCGCCAACCATTCCCAGGACCAGGCCTTGCTATCCGTGTCATGGGTGAAATTACTGAAGAGAAGCTAGAAACTGTTCGTGAATCAGATGCTATCCTTCGTGAAGAAATTGCCAAAGCTGGTCTTGACCGCGATATCTGGCAATACTTCACTGTTAACACAGGCGTTCGTTCAGTTGGTGTTATGGGTGACGGTCGTACGTATGACTACACAATTGCAATCCGTGCCATCACCTCTATTGATGGTATGACAGCTGACTTTGCAAAGATTCCTTGGGATGTCCTTCAAAAAATCTCAGTACGTATCGTAAACGAAGTGGATCATGTTAACCGTATCGTCTACGATATCACAAGTAAACCACCTGCAACAGTTGAGTGGGAATAATAGATAAGAGTAACTTAGGCTAAGAATCCTTGATTTAACAGCATTAAGATAATAAAACTCCATAAAATCTGTAGTGGCTAAGATCCATTTCAGATTTTATGGAGTCTTTTTGTTTACTATCAAGCGTGAAATGAAGTTGCTACTCAGTAAATGGAAAATAGCAGAACTTTCACCCTACAATAATTGTGAAGTGGACTTTGTCTATCTCTGAATCTAGAAATTGAAATTTGTACTAAAAATGTTGTATTTCACAAAGAACTCCCAATATTTCATGGGGGGGGTAAATATGCGTATAGCAAGAACAAATACTTAATAAAATGAATAGTTATTATTTTTGTGTATTTTATTTTGTGATAAATTTATTATTAGTGGTTATTTCTACTTTTGCTGTGAAAGAAAACAGTGGATATCTGTTGATTTATATTCAGAAAGTATTAAAATAGTAAAACAGGCTATAATATACACAATTGCTTATGATTTAGTATATGTTTATTATTGTTTGATAAAAGAACTCAAAAAAATAATAAGGGAGAGTAGAAGTGAAATTTGAAAAACGTCAAAAGTTTGCCATTAGGAAATTCAGTGTCGGTGTGGCATCTGTTTTGATTGGGCAATTCTTTATTGGTGCTGTAGCCAATGCGCCAGTCGTACGCGCCAGTGAAGTGATAGGTGTCCATACGGAAAAGCAAAACGACCCAGATGCTGAAGTAGCTCAACCAAAGGTAGAAGCAGCTACTGTAGACACTGATAAAAATCAAGTTGTTCCTAGACCTGAGTCAGATCCATCGGCAGAAAAACCAGTTGTAACTCAACCGTCAGTTGAAACAAGCATTTCAAATTCAGAAAAAGCAGTTTCTACAGAAAAGGATCCAAAAGTCCAGCCAGAAATGCTGCCAAAAGAAGTGGCAGAGACTGTTCATAAAGAATCCGATAAAAAACCGTTAGTAGAGGCTCCTCTGACGAAACTGGAGGAAAAGGAAGAGGTTACAAATCCTGACAAGGACCAGTTGGGAACAACAATCACTGAAGCAGAAGTAGTAACGAAGGAAGCCGAAAAATACCTGAGCGGTCTAACAGACTCCAATCAAAAAGCTGCCATCGAAGAAGCCTTGCGTCGCTCCAACCAACTTCTAACAGAGGCCAGAACTTCTTTCAAGTCAATAGATGCTTCAAATGCAGCCTTTGAAACAGCTCGGACCAATCTAGCAGACGCTATTGAGGCAGTCTGGAACCAACTCAAAAAGATGGGGCATTCAGGAAATCTTAGTTATATGTTGGATGCAGAGACGACGAGTCAACCAGCTGTGCTAATTCCGACAACAGGGTCAAAAACGGTTTACTCCTACGGAGCAACAACTGCACCTAAAGTCGAGTTTGATATTTCTACCAATCTTGCACCATACTATAATTCTAATTCTAGTCTATATAATAGTGTTGAACGCGGTTCAACTTTGAATGAAGATGCTCAAAAATTAGGTTTAAAGATTATAGAAAAATCGACTACGAATCCTTCAGGGAATAGTGACTGGATTCTCGCCCTATCTGGAAATGTTCCAACTACGGTAGAGCCTGGTACTTACAATGTTGGCTTCACTTATAACAATCAAACCTATACGACAACAGTTACAGTCAAGCCTGCTGAAGGTGTTCCATATATGAACTATCCGTATATGACCTTGGAGCGGTATTTTGGGGATGAAAGGACTCGTGCTGACCGCAATTACAAATTTAAAAAAGATGGTTCTACAGTAGAATTGAAATATAAGGTGGGCTTGACAAATATCGAGCCTAATGAAATTGAACTAACCCCCGATGCGAAACGGTTAGGGTTTGTATTTAATGACGGTGGTAGAGATGAACGGTATCTGACCAAGACTGTCACCTTGGATAATACGATTCAAAGTGGAACCTATACGATCGGAGTTCAGTCCAAA
Source organism: Streptococcus mitis SK1080 (assembly GCF_000220085.1). Taxonomy (GTDB): domain Bacteria; phylum Bacillota; class Bacilli; order Lactobacillales; family Streptococcaceae; genus Streptococcus; species Streptococcus mitis_K. Next base: position 287,366 of record NZ_AFQV01000023.1, read on the forward strand.
GCAGATCCCTACACTAGGATCACAGCTAATCTAACGATAGAAGAACCACCTACTTATAAGCTGGTTGATGCTTATGGTCAGGGGAAAGAGAGAAATTCTGTTGACTACGATGAAGCTAGCCATACAGCTTATATGACAGTGACTCCATTTGGTTATTTTTTAAATTCTCCTAACAAAGCACAAACAATAGCGGATGCGACTCCAGATAGTCCTCAGTATACGTCTAACCTTTGGTTGTCTTTACCAGGTAGTAGAACTGAATATAATATTGTAGGTAATACTGCACCTGTAACCATCACTAAACTGGAGCAAACCGGAGCTAGTCCAGGTGTTAAGGTCGAGTTTATAAAAGATGGACCCGCAACAGCAGATAATGTATTTGTCTATACTAGTAATGGCAGACGTGATGTGTTAACGAATAATACTGGTGTAAGTTCCGACCTTACTGGCTATTATTACGAGAAAATATCACCCTATCGTTTAAACTTCAAAAATCTGCCAGCCAAAGCTGGAACCTATTTTCTTGATTTTCAAGTGACGGATAATCTTGGTCGAGTAACCAATCATCACTTAAATATTGTTACTAGGGAAGTATCACAAACAACACCAGATGGAAACACTCCAAGAGATGGTAATACTTATGCTGGAAATCATACTTTAACCAATGCTGATGTTATGTTTGATGCGGATAAGCTGTACCGTGTAACGAATCCAATTCCGGTAGCTGTGCCTATCTCGGATAAGGAACAGAATCTAGGAAACTTGGTATTGAATAAAGCAAATGCGACTTTAACGGTTGATAGTAAACCGGATGGGGTCGAGATTGTTCCAGATACTGAGGATCCGACCAAGTTTAAGATTATCAAACAAAATGGTCATACCTTGACTGCGGGTGTCCATACTATTACGGCTACAGCAAAGGATGGACACTTTGGAGCCAATGTCCCAGCTCGTACCTATAAGTTTGAAGTGATGGATGGGTTAAATCCTATTTCCAATCAAAGCTGGCAAGAAGGACAAGCTATCCCAACTATTCCTGTTTCGATGACAAATGGTAGTAAGATTACGAGTCTATCAGTTGAGGCTGATGGAGGCTATCTCTACCTAAGTCCTAATGCTGACAATACAGGTCTAACAGGTTATGCTTTAAAACATACAGATGCACCACAAACAGCGATTGTAACCGCTACTTATATCAATAATGAAGGTCAAAGTCGTCAGATTAAGACAAGCTTTACCTATACAGTTACCCCTCCACCAGTTTCTGATTTAACTTTATCTGTAACGAATGATAAGCAAACAGTTTCAGAAGGAACTAAATTTGCAGATATGCTTGTAACAGCAACTGAAGGAGCTACAGTTACAGTAGGAACACTGCCAGATGGTGTTTTGTATGATAGCAATAGCAAAACATTATCAGGTACTGGATTATATGAAGGGCATTATGTGATTCCAGTTACTGCTACTAAAGATGGGGCTTCCATTACTAAAGTAGTCGATTTGACCGTAACTCCAGGAAACTTCAATGTTCCAGAAGCTAGTTACACATTTACAGCAGGTGAAGCGATACCACCGATTACTCTTAAAATTCCTAAAAATGCGACAGTAAGTTACACAGGCGGCAGTTTACCAAATGGTTTAAATTGGTCTGCGGATAACAAAACTATAACAGGAACACCGACTCAAGTAGGGACCTTCCAAACATATGCTTATGTATACAGAACTGACAAATCGGGAAATAACCAATATGCCTATGCGTATGTCAATATTACAGTAAAAAGTGTTCCTTTAGACTTTTCAATTCCTGATAATACAAAAACAGTAAAAGCTTTAGATGAACTGCCACCGATTAATCTACAAGCAGATGGAGCGGTGTTATCGATAACTTCAGGCTCACTACCTCCAGGTGTAAATTATGATGCTGCGACGAAAACTGTTTTGGGAACTCCTACAAAAGTCGGAACGTATACAGCAACATTCACAGCGACAAGTCCAACTATTAGTGGAAATTCAACAGCAAGTGCAACATTAACGATTAATGTAACATCACGTGATTTAAGTGTTGGAGTTGAGAATAAGGAACAAGAGAAGACTGTTCTAACTGCTATAGACAATGTAGTTTTAACTCCTTCTGACAGTAAAGCAAGATTAGAAGTTGATACAAGTCAATTACCGCCAGGAGTTACCTATGATTCAGCTACAAGGACTATTTCTGGCACACCATCTAAAGTGGGAGAATACTTAATTCCATATAGAGCTACTTTCCCAGAAATGGCAGAATCTCCAGTAGATGGGGGACATATTAAAATTAATGTTCGCCCACTTCCGGTAAGTATTAATGTTACAGAAAAAGAGCAAACGATTCGTCTGGGTGAAACGATTAAAAATATGGTGGTTTCTCACAGTGAACATTCAGATTTAGGTGCTCGTTATTTAAGTGTGGATTTACCAGAAACAGACTTAGATTCTTATCTTGAATCAACTTCTGGTCTGCATTATGACAGTGCAAATCGTACAATTAGTGGAACTCCAACCAAGCTAGGTGTCTATAAAGTTCGTTTAAAAGCAACATTAGATTCTGAAACATTAGGTAAAGGTAGTGCGGAAGAGATTATCACTGTAACGGTAGTAGATGATCCAGTATCGTTAGACATTAAAAATGATCGTCAAATGATTGCACTAGGAAAAACAAGTCTTCGACCAATTACGTTCACAGTTCCAGATGGAGTTACACTTACTGTTGATACAACAAAACTTCCAAATGGTGTAACATATGATGAAACTGCTAAAACCATCTCTGGAACACCGACAGTAGCTGGAGCATTTGATATTCCAGTAACGGTGACAAATGCAGGTAAAACTAAATCAATTACCAAAGACATCACTATAGATGTTGTAGACTTAACGCCGGCTACACCAACTGTAACTGTGGCAGAAAACAATGATGGAACGCATACAATTACTATTTCACAACCAGGTGGACAACCAGTATCAACCGTTATTAAGAATGGTAAAGATGGTGAGACTCCAAAAGTTAAAGTAGATCGTGATGAAACTAAGAAAGAAACGACACTAACGTTCTATAGTGACAAGAATGCCAATAATCAGTTTGACGAAGGAACAGATACAGTTCTAGGCACATCCGTGATTAAAGATGGACAAGACGGAGCAGCCGGACCAAAAGGTGAAAAAGGTGAAACTGGAGTAGCTGGTCCAAAAGGTGACAAGGGTGACCAAGGTATTCAAGGTGAACGTGGGCAAGATGGAGCTCAAGGTTTACCAGGACAAAACGGCAGAGACGGAAAAGATATCCTAAATGGCACAAGTACACCAACAGCTCAAGATGGTAAAGATGGGGACACATTCATCAATACAACAACAGGAGATGTACTTGTTAAGAAAGATGGAGAATGGAAACCAGCAGGAAATATCAAGGGAGCAAAAGGTGAAAAAGGTGAAACTGGAGTAGCCGGCCGTGACGGAAAAGACGGCTTTACACCAGAAGTAAGTGTAGTGACAAATACAGATGGAAGTCATACAATTTCAATTACTCAACCAGATGGTAAAGAACCAATTGCAACAACGGTTAAAAATGGAGAAAACGGAAAAGATGGACGTTCTCCAAGAATTGAACTAAAACCAATTTATCCTGCACAACCTCGAAGCGCTAGAAGAGCAAGAAGTGTGGATGAAGATCGTGCAACTACTCAACCAGCAACGGAGCCAATTGGCGTTCATATTACAGTTTATTACGATAATGATAATACTTTGACCTATACTGCTGGAGATACTTTGATTAGTGAGGAAGATATCTATAACGGAGTAGATGGCCGTGACGGTCGTAATGGTATTGATGGTAAATCAGCGATAATTGAAACAAGAGAAAACTCTGATGGAAGCCATACAATTATTATTACCAACCCAGATGGATCAAAACGTGAGATTGTAGTGAAAAATGGCCAAGACGGTAAATCTCCTACAATTGAAACGAAAGAGAATGCAGATGGAAGTCATACAATTGTCATCACAAATCCAGATGGAACAAAACAAGAAATTGTAGTGAAAAATGGTAAAGACGGAAAAGATGGACGTGATGGTAAGGATGGAACATGTAATTGTGCTGTGAATCCAACCCCTGTACAACCAGGAAATACTGGAACAACACCACCAGAACAACCGAAACCAGAATCAGGAAGAATTACACCACCATCAGACAAACCGGTTAAGCCGGAATCAAAACCGAATCCGAAACCAGAAACCGGCAAACCAAACACTCCGGGTTCAAGTACTCCAAATACGGGAACGCCAGAAACCGGAACACCAGACACTCCAGGAGCAGTTACTCCAAATACAGGGAAGCCAGGAACAGGTGCACCAGAAACAGGCATCCCAAGTACAAATAATCAAACTGTACTTGATTCACATACCTCTGACACTGTAGAGATTCCAAACGCAGTTCCAGTAACATCTGAGCCAAATACTCAAATCTCAGATTATGGAACTTCTGGAATGTTACCGAATACTGGAAGCCAAACAGATGTCATTTCAATTCTTTTAGGAAGTGGAATCTTGCTTACTCTTTATGTAGCCAAAAGAAAAGAAGACTAGAAGCTAAATTTTTCGCTCTTAGTTTATCAAAAGTGAGAATAGAGTATAGAAGGTGCAAATCCCTCAGATGCTTACTTGCTTTTAATGGTTTAAGATAGTTAATTATGGTTGCCAGATTGTAGGTGTTCCATAATAGGAAAATTGTTATAAGAGCTAATCCTCCGATATGCTAGATGAAAGTAGTGTATCGGAGGATATTTTTAGCTTCTCCTTGCTGTACGCCTAGCTACCTTGTTTGCTCTTTGATTTTTATTGAGTATAAATTTTTCACGAGATGATGATGTGAGAAGTTTGCTATAAGTAAAAGCTTTTAGAACTCTGTTATCTAAAGTCTAAAAGATTAGAATTGTCAAAACAATCTGTCTAGGCTTGATTTTATCGCTTATTTACTATAAAATGAGAAGGAAAAACGTCAAACTTTTATATTGCAAATAGGAGAAAACATGACAAAAACATTAAAACGTCCTGAGGTTTTATCACCTGCAGGGACTTTAGAGAAGTTAAAAGTAGCTGTTCAATATGGAGCAGATGCTGTCTTTATCGGTGGTCAGGCCTATGGTCTTCGTAGCCGTGCAGGTAACTTTACCTTTGAACAGATGGAAGAAGGCGTCCAGTTTGCTGCCAAGTACGGTGCCAAAGTCTATGTAGCTGCCAATATGGTTATGCACGAAGGAAATGAAGCTGGTGCTGGTGAGTGGTTCCGTAAACTACGTGATATCGGAATCGCTGCAGTTATCGTGTCTGACCCAGCCTTGATTATGATTGCAGCGACTGAAGCGCCTGGTCTTGAAATCCATCTTTCCACTCAAGCAAGTGCCACTAACTATGAAACCCTTGAGTTCTGGAAAGAACTGGGCTTGACTCGTGTCGTTTTGGCGCGTGAGGTTTCAATGGAAGAATTGGCAGAAATCCGCAAACGTACAGATGTTGAGATTGAAGCCTTTGTTCACGGAGCCATGTGTATTTCTTACTCTGGTCGTTGTACTCTTTCAAACCACATGAGTATGCGTGATGCTAACCGTGGTGGTTGCTCTCAATCTTGCCGTTGGAAATACGACCTTTACGATATGCCATTTGGTCAAGAACGCAAGAGCTTGAAAGGTGAAATTCCAGAAGAATTTTCGATGTCAGCCGTTGACATGTCTATGATTGACCATATCCCAGATATGATTGAAAATGGTGTGGACAGTCTAAAAATCGAAGGACGTATGAAGTCTATTCACTATGTATCAACAGTAACCAACTGCTATAAGGCAGCTGTGGATGCTTATCTTGAAAGTCCTGAAAAGTTTGAATCTATCAAACAAGACTTGGTGGACGAGATGTGGAAGGTTGCCCAACGTGAATTGGCAACAGGTTTCTACTACGGTACACCATCTGAAAATGAGCAGTTGTTTGGTGCGCGTCGTAAAATTCCTGAGTATAAGTTTGTCGCTGAAGTGGTTTCTTATGATGATGCGACTCAAACGGCAACCATTCGTCAACGGAATGTCATCAACGAAGGCGATCAAGTTGAGTTTTATGGTCCAGGTTTCCGTCATTTTGAAACGTATATCGAAGATTTGCACGATGCCAAAGGCAATAAAATCGACCGCGCCCCAAATCCAATGGAACTCTTGACTATTAAGGTGCCTCAACCTGTTCAAGCAGGAGACATGGTTCGTGCATTAAAAGAAGGACTCATCAATCTCTATAAAGAAGATGGAACCAGCGTCACAGTTCGTGCTTAATAAGCAAGCAGGATATGAAAGATTTCTAGTTGTTTTCCCTTTAATCCTGCTCACTAAAAGAAAAGAAGTAAAGAAAATATATCAATTTCGTCCGAGATTTCATCTCGGATTTTTTCATTATTTTTCAGAAAGACCTAGATAATGGTCGGATTTATTACAAGTTTTTTCCAATTTTTTCTATATAATGAGCTCAAAAATAGTAAAATTGTAAATAATTTCCATTAAACGCTTTCAATGTTGGTAAAAAGTTGACAAATCCAATTTTTAGGACTAAACTAAGTAAGTAAATTTTAATTAAAAGGAGAATTCATCATGAATTTAACATTTTTTGGTCTATGTCTTGCCTGTATGGGTGTATCTCTTGGTGAAGGGTTATTGATGAATGGTTTGTTGAAATCAGTAGCTCGCCAACCAGATATTATCGCTGAGTTTCGTAGCTTGATGTTTTTAGGGGTTGCCTTTATTGAAGGAACTTTCTTCGTAACTCTTGTCTTCTCATTTATTATTAAATAACGAAATATAAATTGGAGAAGGGAGAATGTTAGATGGAAGAAAGTATCAATCCAACCATCAATATTGGTCCTGTTACCTTTGATTTAACTTTGACAGCCTTGACTTTGCTGTCTGTGTTTCTGATTTTTGCATTTATCTATTGGGCAAGTCGTAATATGACCTTGAAACCCAAAGGTAAACAAAATGTACTAGAGTATCTCTATGATTTTGTAATTGGATTTACAGAACCTAACCTTGGTTCCCACTACATGAAAGATTACTCACTCTTTTACTTATGCTTATTTCTTTTTATGGTCATCGCCAATAATCTTGGTTTGATGGCTAAACTTCAAACAACAGATGGGACAAACCTTTGGACATCGCCAACTGCAAATCTTTCATTTGACCTTGTCTTGTCTTTCTGTATTATTGTGATGGCGCACATTGAGGGGATTCGTCGTCGTGGGATTAAACAATACCTAAAAGGTTTTGTAACTCCTGCATTTATGACACCGATGAATCTACTTGAAGAAGTCACGAATTTCCTTTCTCTTGCTTTGCGGATTTTTGGGAATATCTTTGCAGGTGAAGTAATGACAAGCTTGCTTCTCTTACTTTCACATCAGGCTATTTTTTGGTATCCAATCGCATTTGGGACAAACTTAGTTTGGACTGCATTTTCCGTGTTCATTTCTTGTGTACAGGCCTATGTCTTTACACTATTATCCTCTATGTACCTAGGAAATAAAATTAATGATGAAGAGTAGAAAGGAGTAACTGATGCACGTAACAGTAGGTGAATTAATTGGTAATTTTATTTTAATCGCTGGCTCTTTTATCCTTTTGCTAGTCTTGATTAAAAAATTTGCATGGTCTAATATTACAGGCATTTTCGAAGAAAGAGCTGAAAAAATTGCTTCAGATATTGACAGAGCTGAAGAAGCACGTCAAAAAGCAGAAGTATTGGCTCAAAAACGCGAAGATGAATTGGCTGGTAGCCGTAAAGAAGCTAAGACAATCATTGAGAATGCGAAAGAAACAGCTGAGAAAAGTAAGGCTAGTATTTTAGCAGATGCTAAACTAGAAGCAGGACGCTTAAAAGAAAAAGCAAACCAAGAAATTGCTCAAAACAAAGCTGAAGCTTTACAAAGCGTTAAGGGTGAGGTAGCAGATTTGACTATCAGCTTAGCTGGTAAAATCATCTCACAAAACCTTGACGGTCATGCCCATAAAGAACTCATTGATCAGTATATCGATCAGCTAGGAGAAGCTTAATGGACAAGAAAACAGTAAAGGTAATTGAAAAATACAGCATGCCTTTTGTCCAATTGGTACTTGAAAAAGGAGAAGAAGACCGTATCTTTTCAGACTTGACTCAAATCAAGCAAGTTGCTGAAGAAACAGGTTTACCTTCTTTTTTAAAAAAAGTGGCAGTAGACGAGTCTGATAAGGAAAAAACAATTGCTTTCTTCCAAGACTCTGTGTCACCTTTATTGCAAAACTTGATCCAGGTTCTGGCTTACAATCACAGAGCAAATCTTTTTTATGATGTGCTTGTAGATTGCTTGGACCGACTTGAAAAAGAAACAAATCGATTTGAAGTCACGATTACTTCTGCTCATCCTCTAACTGATGAACAAAAGAGTCGTTTGCTCCCTTTGATTGAGAAAAAAATGTCTCTGAAAGTAAGGAGTGTAAAAGAACAAATCGATGAAAGTCTTATTGGTGGTTTTGTCATTTTTGCCAATCACAAGACAATTGATGTGAGTATTAAACAACAACTTAAAGTTGTTAAAGAAAATTTGAAATAGAAAGTGGTGTTCTTTTGGCAATTAACGCACAAGAAATCAGCGCTTTAATTAAGCAACAAATTGAAAATTTCAAACCCAATTTTGATGTGACTGAAACAGGTGTTGTAACCTATATCGGGGACGGTATCGCGCGTGCTCACGGTCTTGAAAATGCCATGAGTGGAGAGTTGTTGATTTTTGAAAACGGCTCTTATGGTATGGCTCAAAACTTGGAGTCAACAGACGTCGGTATTATCATCCTAGGTGACTTTACAGATATCCGTGAAGGCGATACAATCCGCCGTACAGGTAAAATCATGGAAGTCCCTGTAGGTGAAAGTCTGATTGGTCGTGTTGTGGACCCACTCGGTCGTCCAGTTGACGGTCTTGGAGAAATCCACACCGATAAAACTCGTCCAGTAGAAGCGCCAGCTCCTGGTGTTATGCAACGTAAGTCTGTATCAGAACCATTGCAAACTGGTTTGAAAGCTATTGACGCCCTTGTACCGATTGGTCGTGGTCAACGTGAGTTGATTATCGGTGACCGTCAGACAGGGAAAACAACCATTGCGATTGATACAATCCTGAACCAAAAAGGTCAAGATATGATCTGTATCTACGTAGCGATTGGACAAAAAGAATCAACAGTTCGTACTCAAGTAGAAACACTTCGTCAGTACGGTGCCTTGGACTACACAATCGTTGTGACAGCTTCTGCTTCACAACCATCTCCATTGCTCTTCCTAGCTCCTTATGCTGGGGTTGCCATGGCGGAAGAATTTATGTACCAAGGGAAGCATGTTTTGATTGTATACGATGATCTATCAAAACAAGCGGTAGCCTATCGTGAACTGTCTCTCTTGCTTCGTCGTCCTCCAGGTCGTGAAGCCTTCCCAGGGGATGTTTTCTATCTTCACAGCCGTTTGCTTGAGCGCTCAGCTAAAGTTTCTGATGAGCTTGGTGGTGGTTCAATTACAGCCCTACCATTTATCGAGACACAAGCAGGAGATATCTCAGCCTATATCGCAACCAACGTGATTTCTATCACTGATGGACAAATCTTCCTTGGTGATGGTCTTTTCAATGCGGGTATTCGTCCAGCCATTGATGCGGGTTCATCTGTATCTCGTGTAGGTGGTTCTGCACAAATCAAAGCCATGAAGAAGGTTGCTGGTACACTTCGTATCGACCTTGCTTCATACCGTGAGTTGGAAGCCTTCACTAAATTTGGTTCTGACTTGGATGCGGCAACACAGGCTAAGTTGAACCGCGGTCGTCGTACAGTTGAGGTCTTGAAACAACCTGTTCACAAACCATTACCTGTTGAGAAACAAGTAACCATTCTTTATGCTTTGACACATGGTTTCTTGGATACTGTTCCAGTAGATGATATTGTTCGTTTCGAGGAAGAGTTCCATGCCTTCTTTGACGCTCAACATCCAGAGATTTTGGAAACCATTCGTGATACAAAAGACTTGCCAGAAGAAGCAGTCTTGGATGCTGCGATTACAGAGTTTCTCAATCAAACCAGCTTCCAATAAGAATAGAGGTGTCAGATGGCAGTATCTCTAAATGATATTAAAACAAAAATCGCCTCAACAAAAAATACGAGTCAAATCACTAATGCCATGCAAATGGTATCGGCTGCTAAGCTAGGTCGCTCTGAAGAAGCAGCTCGTAACTTCCAAGTTTATGCTCAGAAGGTTCGCAAACTTTTGACAGATATTCTTCATGGTAATGGAGCTGGTGGTTCAACTAATCCCATGTTGATTAGCCGTCCTGTGAAGAAGACAGGCTATATCGTCATCACTTCAGATCGCGGTTTGGTTGGAGGTTATAATTCTTCTATTCTGAAAGCTGTTATGGAGTTGAAGGAAGAATACCACCCAGACGGTACAGGTTTTGAAATGATCTGTATCGGTGGAATGGGAGCTGATTTCTTTAAAGCTCGTGGTATTCAACCACTTTATGAACTACGTGGCTTGGCAGACCAACCTAGCTTTGATCAAGTTCGTAAGATCATTTCAAAAACTGTTGAAATGTACCAAAATGAACTCTTTGATGAGCTTTATGTTTGCTACAACCACCATGTCAATACGCTAACCAGTCAAATGCGTGTGGAACAAATGCTTCCGATTGTTGACTTGGATCCCAATGAAGCGGATGAAGACTACAGCTTGACTTTTGAATTGGAAACCAGCCGAGAAGAAATTTTGGAGCAGTTGTTGCCTCAGTTTGCAGAAAGTATGATTTACGGTGCTATTATCGATGCCAAGACAGCTGAAAATGCTGCCGGTATGACAGCCATGCAAACAGCGACTGATAATGCTAAGAAAGTCATCAATGATTTGACAATTCAGTATAACCGTGCCAGACAGGCGGCGATTACACAAGAAATTACAGAAATCGTAGCAGGAGCTAGTGCCTTAGAATAAGCACTAGTCCAGCTCGTATGAAAATGAACTTATACTCAATGAAAATCAAAGAGCAAACTAGGAAGCTAGCCGCAGGCTGTACTTGAGTACGGTAAGGCGACGCTGACGTGGTTTGAATTTGATTTGCGAAGAGTATTAGGACCTAGTTGAGCTAGGAACCGACAGTATCTTATATAGAATAGGAGAAGGAGATGAGTTCAGGTAAAATTGCTCAGGTTATCGGTCCCGTTGTAGACGTCTTGTTTGCAGCAGGGGAAAAACTTCCTGAGATTAACAATGCACTTGTCGTCTACAAAAATGACGAAAGAAAAACAAAAATCGTCCTTGAAGTAGCCTTAGAGTTGGGAGATGGTATGGTTCGTACTATCGCCATGGAATCAACAGATGGTTTGACTCGTGGAATGGAAGTATTGGACACAGGTCGTCCAATCTCTGTACCAGTAGGTAAAGAAACTTTGGGACGTGTCTTCAATGTTTTGGGAGATACTATTGACTTGGAAGCTCCTTTTACAGAAGACGCAGAGCGTCAGCCAATTCATAAGAAAGCTCCAACTTTTGATGAATTGTCTACCTCTTCTGAAATCCTTGAAACAGGGATTAAGGTTATCGACCTTCTTGCCCCTTACCTTAAAGGTGGTAAAGTTGGACTCTTCGGTGGTGCCGGAGTTGGTAAAACCGTCTTAATCCAAGAATTGATTCACAACATTGCCCAAGAACACGGTGGTATTTCAGTATTTACTGGTGTTGGGGAACGTACTCGTGAGGGGAACGACCTTTACTGGGAAATGAAAGAATCAGGCGTTATCGAGAAAACAGCCATGGTATTTGGTCAGATGAATGAGCCGCCAGGAGCACGTATGCGTGTTGCCCTTACTGGTTTGACAATCGCTGAATACTTCCGTGATGTGGAAGGCCAAGACGTGCTTCTCTTTATCGATAATATCTTCCGTTTCACTCAGGCTGGTTCAGAGGTATCTGCCCTTTTGGGTCGTATGCCATCAGCCGTTGGTTACCAACCAACACTTGCTACGGAAATGGGTCAATTGCAAGAACGTATCACATCAACTAAGAAGGGTTCTGTAACCTCTATCCAGGCTATCTATGTGCCAGCGGATGACTATACTGACCCAGCGCCAGCAACAGCTTTTGCTCACTTGGATTCAACAACAAACTTGGAACGTAAGTTGGTACAATTGGGTATCTACCCTGCCGTTGACCCACTCGCTTCAAGTTCACGTGCCTTGGCACCTGAAATCGTTGGAGAAGAGCACTATGCAGTTGCTGCAGAAGTAAAACGCGTTCTTCAACGCTACCATGAATTGCAAGATATCATTGCTATCCTTGGTATGGATGAACTTTCTGATGAAGAAAAGACCTTGGTTGCTCGTGCCCGTCGTATCCAGTTCTTCTTGTCACAAAACTTTAACGTTGCGGAACAATTTACTGGTCAGCCAGGTTCTTATGTTCCAGTTGCTGAAACTGTACGTGGTTTTAAGGAAATCCTTGATGGTAAATACGACCACTTGCCAGAAGATGCCTTCCGTGGCGTAGGTTCTATCGAAGATGTGATTGCAAAAGCTGAAAAAATGGGATTTTAAGAGGTGATCTATGGCTCAGTTAACTGTCCAGATCGTGACACCAGATGGTCTCGTCTATGATCACCATGCCAGCTATGTATCGGTTCGAACTCTGGATGGTGAGATGGGGATCTTGCCACGACATGAAAATATGATTGCGGTTTTAGCAGTTGATGAAGTAAAGGTAAAACGTATTGATGATGAAGATCACGTGAACTGGATTGCAGTAAACGGAGGCGTTATTGAAATTGCCAATAATACCATCACAATCGTTGCGGATTCTGCAGAACGTGCTCGTGATATCGATATCAGTCGTGCAGAACGTGCCAAACTTCGTGCAGAACGTGCAATTGAAGAAGCACAAGACAAACACTTGATTGACCAAGAACGTCGTGCGAAGATTGCACTGCAACGTGCCATTAACCGTATTAATGTCGGAAATAGACTATAAGAAAAAAATGAACTTGAAAATCCAAGTTCATTTTTTATGTTTTCTTAAGGAGCAAAACGGATGCAGACTGCTTCGGGAACATGGAAGTCGTTGGAGAGTTCTGCTAGACGACCATTGTCACAATTACGTTTAAAGACAGTTGCATTGTCAGAGTCTTGGTGGACAGCAATGAGAAATTTTTGGTCTGGTGTCAAATCAAAATCCCGCGGAGTCTTACCATGTGTTGGAACGATTTCTAATAATTCTAAGCTACCGTCCGCAAGGATGGTATATACTGCGATAGAATCATGGCCACGGTTAGAAGCGTAGAGGTATTTACCGTCTTTAGAGAGACGAATAGCAGCGGTTCCATTAAAGCCTTCATAACCGTCTGGTAGAGTTGAAATAATTTGCATACGTTCAAATTCGCCAACGCCATCGTAGATTAGAACCTCGATAGTACTATTGAGTTCACAAATCAGATAAGCGATTTTATAGTGGTTATGGAAAATGATATGGCGTGAGCCTGCTCCAGGCTGGCTGTGATAGGTATAGAGCTTAGATAATTTCCCTTCTTGGTCAAGGTCATAGGTGATGACTTGGTCCGTTCCCAAGTCGCAGGTCACTAGATAGTGGTCAGGTGTTAAATCTGTAAAGTGAACGTGGGGAGAAGCTTGATCTTCGTGTGGACCTTGGCCACTGTGTTGATCCACATCACTAAGTAGAAGACTACCATCTTCCTGACGTTTATAAACAAGGACCTGTCCTTTATGGTAGTTGGCTGCATAGACCAAATCACGCTTTTCATCAACAGCAACATAACAGTGGGGGGCTCCCTCCTCAACAACATGATTTAACAAAGTCCCGTCAGTTTGATAGGCTGCAATTCCCCCCATGTCATCCTGACTACCAACAGTGTATAAATGTTGGTGTTGGTCAAAGGCAAGGTAGGTTGGACTTGGCTCAGCTGCAAAAAGTTCTAGATTTGAAAGCTGACCAGTTTCTGTATCAAAGTCTGCCTTGTATATCCCTTGGGAAGTACGACGTGTGTAAGTTCCAAAATAAACAGTTTCTTTCATAACTTTACCTCTATAATAAAGATAAGACTATTATATCACAAAAACAAGCTAAATAAAGACATCCAATTAGATGTAAGCACTTTAAAAAAGAGTTATTTTGGTCTAAAAATGGTATAATGAAAGGACGACAGAAAGGAATTATTTATGGAGCAAAAAGAGAAACATTTTAGCCTATCTTGGTTTTTTAAGTGGTTTTTAGATAACAAGGCAATTACGGTATTTTTAGTAACCTTATTATTGGGACTGAATCTTTTTATTTTAAGTAAGATTAGTTTTCTATTTTCACCTGTTTTAGACTTTTTAGCAGTTGTGATGTTGCCAGTCATTCTGTCTGGTTTGTTATATTATTTGTTGAATCCTATTGTTGATTGGATGGAAAAACACAAAGTCAATCGCGTCATAGCCATCAGCATTGTCTTTGTCATCATAGCTCTCTTTATCATTTGGGGCTTGGCAGTCGCCATTCCAAATCTGCAACGTCAGGTTTTGACATTTGCAAGAAACGTTCCTGTTTACTTAGAAGATATAGATAGGATTGTTAATGGATTGGTAGCCCAGCACCTGCCAGATGATTTCAGACCTCAGTTAGAGCAGGTTTTGACAAACTTCTCTAGCCAGGCTACAGTTTGGGCAAGTAAGGTTTCATCTCAGGCAGTCAACTGGGTGAGCGCCTTTATTAGCGGGGCTTCTCAAGTGATTGTTGCCTTGATTATCGTTCCTTTTATGCTCTTTTATCTCTTGCGTGATGGGAAAGGCTTGCGTAACTATTTGACCCAATTTATGCCAAGAAAATTGAAAGAACCTGTAGGACAAGTTTTATCAGATGTGAATCAACAGTTGTCCAACTATGTTCGAGGGCAAGTGACAGTAGCTATTATTGTAGCAGTAATGTTTATCATCTTCTTCAAGATTATTGGTCTACGCTATGCGGTTACGCTGGGTGTTACTGCTGGTATTTTAAATCTGGTTCCTTATCTTGGTAGCTTCCTAGCCATGCTTCCTGCCCTAGTATTGGGCTTGATTGCTGGACCAGTCATGCTTTTGAAAGTAGTGATTGTCTTTATCGTAGAACAAACTATTGAAGGCCGTTTTGTCTCTCCATTGATTTTGGGAAGTCAATTAAACATCCATCCTATTAATGTTCTCTTTGTTTTGTTAACTTCAGGATCCATGTTTGGTATCTGGGGAGTTTTACTCGGTATTCCGGTTTATGCCTCTGCTAAAGTTGTCATTTCAGCGATTTTTGAATGGTATAAGGTAGTCAGTGGTCTATATGAATTAGAGGGCGAGGAAGTCAAGAGTGAACAATAGTCAACAGATGTTACAGGCTTTGGAGGAGCAAGATTTAACTAAGGCTGAGTATTATTTCGCCGAAGCTTTAGAAAATGATTCAAGTGACCTTCTTTATGAGTTAGCCACCTATCTAGAAGGAATTGGTTTTTATCCTCAGGCCAAGGAAATTTATCTGAAAATTGTAGAGGATTTTCCAGAGGTTCATCTTAATCTAGCAGCCATTGCTAGCGAGGATGGTCAAATCGAAGAAGCTTTTGTTTACCTAGAGGAAATCCAACCTGACAGTGACTGGTATGTTTCGGCTTTGGCTCTGAAGGCGGACCTTTATCAGCTGGAAGGTTTGACAGATGTGGCGCGTGAGAAATTGTTAGAGGCCTTGACTTACTCAGAAGATCCTCTCTTGATATTGGGCTTGGCAGAGTTGGATAGTGAGTTGGAAAATTACCAAGAGGCCATTCAAGGCTATGCCCAGTTAGATAATCGCTCGATTTATGAGCAAACGGGCATTTCTACCTATCAACGGATTGGCTTTGCCTATGCTCAGTTAGGGAAATTTGAAACAGCTACAGAGTTTTTAGAAAAAGCTCTGGAGTTAGAATATGATGATTTAACAGCTTTTGAGTTGGCCAGTCTTTACTTTGATCAAGAAGAATATCAAAAAGCTGTCCTCTACTTTAAGCAGCTTGATACTATTTCTCCTGACTTTGAAGGATATGAGTATGGGTATAGTCAGGCCTTACATAAAGAACATCAAGTTCAAGATGCTCTGCGTATCGCTAAGCAAGGCTTGGAGAAAAATCCCTTTGAAACTCGCCTTTTGCTGGCTGCTTCACAATTTTCTTATGAATTGCATGATGCTAGTGGTGCAGAAAATTACCTCCTTACTGCTAAAGAAGATGCTGAGGATACGGAAGAAATCTTACTCCGTCTAGCAACTATTTATCTGGAGCAGGAGCGTTATGAGGATATTCTAGACTTGCAAAGTGAGGAGCCAGAAAATCTCTTGACCAAATGGATGATTGCTCGTTCCTATCAAGAAATAGATGATTTGGATACTGCCTATGAGCTTTACCAAGAGTTGGCAGGAGATTTAAAAGACAATCCAGAGTTTCTGGAACACTATATCTATCTCTTACGTGAATTGGGCTACTTTGAGGAAGCAAAAGTCCATGCTCACGCTTACTTAAAACTGGTTCCAGATGATGTGCAAATGCAAGAACTGTTTGAGAGATTGTAAGAATGTTTAAACATATAGAACTGTAGTTTATCTCTTTTGATAGCTACGGTTTTTATTTGTATATGATAGAATTTTTTTACAAAAATAGTTGGTTATTTAGTTTATTTATGCTATAATAGGAGCAATTATTTTTAGGAGGTGCAGTATGTCTTATTTATTTGAGATATTACCGAGTTTACTGAATGGTGCGAGCACGACTGTACAGGTCTTTGCACTGGTCTTGCTATTTTCGATTCCTTTGGGCGTTTTGATTGCCTTTGCCTTGCAAGTCCATTGGAAGCCCCTCCATTATCTGATTAACATTTACATCTGGGTTATGCGAGGAACCCCCTTACTCTTGCAATTGATATTTATTTATTATGTGCTCCCAAGTATTGGAATTCGTCTGGATCGCCTTCCTGCAGCTATCATTGCCTTTGTTCTCAACTATGCAGCTTACTTTGCTGAAATCTTCCGTGGCGGAATTGATACCATTCCTAAAGGACAATATGAGGCTGCAAAGGTCTTGAAGTTTAGTCCTTTTGACACAGTTCGCTATATTATCTTGCCTCAGGTAACCAAGATTGTTCTCCCTAGTGTCTTTAATGAAGTTATGAGTTTGGTCAAGGATACTTCTTTGGTCTATGCTCTCGGAATTTCAGACCTTATCTTGGCTAGTCGAACAGCTGCTAACCGCGATGCTAGTCTGGTTCCTATGTTCTTGGCAGGAGCCATTTACTTGATTTTAATTGGGATTGTGACAATTATTTCCAAAAAAGTTGAGAAGAAGTATAGTTATTATAGATAGGAGGTTGCCATGTTAGAATTACGAAATATCAATAAGAAATTTGGAGACAAACAAATCCTGTCTAATTTCAGTCTAAGTATTCCTGAAAAGCAAATCCTGGCAATCGTTGGACCTTCTGGTGGCGGTAAGACAACTCTCTTACGTATGCTTGCGGGTCTTGAAACCATTGATTCTGGGCAAATCTTTTATAATGGACAACCTTTAGAGCTGGATGAATTGCAGAAGCGGAATCTACTGGGATTTGTCTTCCAAGATTTTCAACTGTTCCCTCATTTATCAGTTCTGGACAATTTGACCTTATCGCCTGTGAAGACCATGGGAATGAAGCAGGAAGAGGCTGAGAAGAAGGCGAGTGGACTCTTGGAACAGTTAGGACTAGGAGGACACGCAGATGCCTATCCTTTCTCACTATCTGGTGGGCAAAAGCAGCGAGTGGCTTTGGCGCGTGCTATGATGATTGACCCAGAAATCATTGGCTACGATGAACCAACTTCTGCCCTAGATCCAGAATTGCGCTTGGAAGTGGAAAAACTAATCTTGCAAAATAGGGAACTTGGGATGACCCAGATTGTGGTAACCCACGATTTGCAGTTTGCTGAAAATATCGCAGATCAGATTCTCAAGGTTGAGCCTAAGTAGGAGGTGCCAATGACTAATAAGAAAATTGCTTTGGTATTGGTTTCGCTCCTGACTCTCTTTTTAACAGCTTGTACCCAGAAGGCTAGCGATCCAAAGCAGGATAACTGGAATAAGTATCAAGAGCAAGGCAGTATAACCATTGGTTTTGACAATACCTTTGTACCCATGGGATTTGAAGAAAAGAATGGCCAATATACGGGCTTTGATATTGACTTAGCACAAGCAGTTTCTGAAAAATTAGGTTTTAAGATTCAATTTCAGCCAATCGACTGGGATATGAAGGAAACGGAACTGCAAAATGGAACCATAGATGCCATCTGGAATGGCTATTCTGCCACTGATGAACGCCGAGAGAAGGTTGCCTTTAGCATTCCATATATGGAAAATCAGCAAGTTCTGGTTGCGAAGAAAAGCCAGCAAATTCATTCAGTAGAGGATATGAAGGATAAGACTTTGGGAGCCCAAGCCGGTTCCTCTGGTTATTTAGACTTTGAAGCCCAGCCAGATTTACTGAAAAATCGTGTCAAAGATCAGAAGGCCAATCAGTACCAGAGTTTTAATGAGGCCTTGATTGATTTGAAAAATGACCGGATTGATGCCTTGTTGATTGACCGAGTGTATGCTAATTACTATCTCCAGTCTGAGGGGGTATTAAATGACTACAATGTCTTTTCGGCTGGATTTGAAAGTGAATCCTTTGCAGTCGGAGTTAGACCAGCTGACAAAAGATTACTACAAGCTTTAAACCAAGCCTTTATTGAACTATACCAAGAAGGAAAGTTCCAGGAAATCAGCCAAAAATGGTTTGGAGAAGATGTAGCAACCAAAGAAGTGAAAAGTAGAGATTGAGTTTTTACTCAGTCTTTTTTTGCATCAAAAAATCCTCTGGCAAGAACCAGAGGATAAGAATTTATTTCATTGTTGGGAAGAGCAATACGTCACGGATAGTAGTTGTATCAGTGAGAAGCATGCAGAGACGGTCGATACCGATTCCCAAACCACCTGTTGGAGGCATACCGTATTCAAGAGCCTCAATGTAGTCGTAGTCGATACCTGTCGCTTCATCGTCACCAAGTTCTTTAGCTTTAGCTTGGGCTTCAAAACGGCTAAGTTGATCGATTGGATCGTTGAGCTCAGTAAAGGCATTACCGTACTCCTTAGTCATGATGAAGAGCTCGAAACGGTCAGTAAAGCGTTCGTCTTCAGGATTCTTCTTAGCAAGTGGAGATACAGCTACTGGATGTCCATAGACAAAGGTTGGTTGGATCAAGGTTTCTTCAACAAACTCTTCAAAGAAGGCATTGATAATGTGACCAACTTCAGTGTAGTGTTTCTCAACTGGCACTTTCTTCTCAGCAGCGATAGCTTTAGCTTCTTCCAAAGTCATATCTTGCCAGAAATCTACACCAGTAATTTCTTTGATAGCATCCACCATGTGAACACGTTTAAATGGTTCATTGATCTTGATTTCAGTACCTTGATAGTTAACTGGACCATCACCCTTAACTGATTTAGCAGCGTGTTGGATAATGCCTTCCGTCAAGTCCATGATATCTTGGAAGTCTGCATAAGCTTGGTAAACTTCGATAGAAGTGAACTCAGGGTTATGTGTAGCATCCATTCCTTCGTTACGGAAGATACGGCCAATCTCATAGACACGCTCCATACCACCAACGATAAGGCGTTTTAAGTGAAGCTCAGTTGCGATACGAAGGACCATGTCAATGTTTTGGGCATTGTGGTGGGTGATAAATGGACGGGCAGCAGCACCACCAGCTTCGTTGTGAAGAACAGGTGTTTCCACTTCAAGGAAACCTTTTTGGTCAAGGTAACGACGGATTTCAGAAATGATTTTTGAACGAGTGACAAAACGCTCAAAGCTTTCACGGTTAGAAATCAAGTCAAGGTAACGTTTACGGTAAATGGTTTCAACGTCTGTCAAACCATGGAATTTCTCTGGTAGAGGACGAAGAGCCTTAGACAAGTGTGTGATGTGAGTAGCCTTGATAGAGAGTTCTCCCATATCTGTACGCATCACTTCGCCTTCGACACCAAGGAAGTCACCAAGGTCTGCTTTTTTGAAGATTTCGTAGTTTTCTTCACCGACAGCATCCTTGCGAACGTAGATTTGGATCTGCCCTTCGCGGTCTTGAAGGTGGGCAAAACCTACTTTACCTTTACCACGTTTGGTTACCAAGCGTCCTGCGATAGTAGCTGTTTCGTTTTTATCGTGTAATTGTTCTTTATCGAGGTCAGCATATTTATCTTTTAATTCTTGGGAATTTGCAGTGCGTTCAAAGCGTTTTCCGAAAGGATCGATTCCTTGTTCACGGAGCGCAGCCATTTTTTCACGGCGAACGATCTGCTGGTCATTTAGTTCTTCCATATGTTCTGTAGACATGGGATCCTCCTAGTTTTACTCAAAATTGAATACGATGAGTCATTTTTTGCGATACTCCCATTTTATCATAAATAAGCAAGAAATTCACGAATAATCTTTAAAAACTAAAAAGAACCTGACGCTAATACTCTTCGAAAATTAAATTCAGATCACGTCAACGTCGCCTTGCCGTATGCATGTTCCTGACTTCGTCAGTTCTATCCACAACCTCAAAACAGTGTTTTGAGCTGACTTCGTCAGTTTCATCTACAACCTCAAAGCTGTGCTTTGAGCAGCCTGCGGCTAGTTTCCTAGTTTGCTCTTTGATTTTCATTGAGTATAAAATCAAGTTCTGTTATTGATAGGAAGTATCATTCCAAGTATCGAGAGTGAATGTTTCAAAATCATGGGTTTCTAGAATGGTTAGGCTGGCATTGGCTAGACCGCCATCTTTACGAAGAAGTGGTTCTTTATATCCTAGAAGAGTACGAAGACTGGCAGTAAGATTGGCGCCGTGTCCGACAATTAGAATATGCTCAGCTGGACTGTCTTTGAGTGATTTGATAAATTGGATGGTCCGTTGAGTTGTACTATAGAGGGATTCAGCTCCAAACATTTGAGTGTCAAATTGAGCAAGATTAGATCGGAAAGCTTTGATTTGTTGTGGGTAAATAGCTTCCAAGGTTGCAATTTTCAAACCTTCCAACTTCCCCAGCTGCCATTCGCGGAGATTAGGGACACTTTCTAAAGGACAGGGCGTATGGAGTTGACTTTGGATAATCTCGGCAGATCTGACCGCTCGAGGTAAATCACTTGAATAAATCTGATTAAAAGGAATTTCCTTGAGATATTGGCCAAGTTTTTTGAGAATGTCAATGGATTCAGGAAGAAGGGGAGAATCTCCACTAGCACCTTGAAAGCGTCCTTCTTGGTTCCAGACTGTACGACCGTGGCGGACAAAGTAGAGTTTCATTACTTGCTGTCCTCCAAGATATCTGCAAAGTCGGCCTTTACAAAGCTAGCCAAGTCTTGTGGCGCGACGATAATGCTGTGACCAACTTCACCAGCGGATACAATCATTTGATTCAAGTCTAGGGCGATTTTATCGATAAAAATGGGATAATTGTGTTTCTGACGAATTCCGACAGGATTATTGGCTCCATGAATATAACCTGTTGTCTTTTCCAAGTCCTTTTGTGGAATCATGCTCACTTTTTTATTGCCAGAAATTTTGGCTAGTTTCTTTTCAGACAAGTGTTGAGTGATGGGCACAATTCCGATAATCGGTCCTGTTTTATCTCCCAAAAGCGCCAAGGTTTTGAAAATCTGATCTCGTTCATAACCTTGAGGCAGCTCTCCTTCCAGGGCATTGATTTGAATTCCCTGATGTGGGATGCCTGCTTTCGACAGGATTTGTTCCACCAATGTTTTTTTGATTTTTACTTTTTTTGCCATTATTTATACTTATCCTCCAATTGGCTCATCCAAATACCAAGCCAGATTCCCAGCGCAAAGAAGAAGGCGATGATGACATAACCAACAAGTGAAATACCGGTATATTGGATGCTTTCAGCGTTTCCTGCATTTGGAATCAAGATCAAAAGGGTGCTTGATAGGACGATACCGATGATGAAATGATAGACGCGTGAGTGGTAGTTGTTTAAGGCATAATCCATCAATTTTGAAAAAACGATGAGAGTTGCGCCTGCTCCGATTCCAATCGGGAAGAAGGTTCCCAAGAGGTCAAAGGTTTTAAAACCAGTCAACATAGGAGCATAGAGTCCCAAAATCAAAAGTAGATTTGATGGACTGAGGCCAGGAACCAATACGCCAAGAGCCAGCAGTGCACCTGCTAGGACCAAATTAAGAAAGCTAGCACTTAAGGTTCCAACGACAAAATTTAAGGCATAGAGTCCTAGTCCAGAAATGATAAAGGTTGTCCAGAACCAAGCTAAATCAATCTTGTCTCGGTCAGATTCTCGAGTCGATTCTTTGAGGAGGCTAGGAACTGTACCAATGATGGCACCCGCAAAGCTCCATAAGACAAAGACCTGGTAATTTTCAAGCAGGTATTCAATCGGGTAGGAAAATAAGCCGATTCCCAGAAGTATACCGATTGCAACTGGAATAAAGTACAAAACATTTTCTTTAAAGTCTTTAAAAGGATGAGCCAGAAAGCTAATCATCCGTTCGTAAATGCCTAAGATTGCTGCTAGAACTCCTCCGGAAATTCCCGGTAAGATAAATCCAAGAGCAATCACAATCCCTTTAATAATGCGCGCTAACCATGAGAGCATATAGTTCCTCCAACTATTTCTATTTCAAAAAATCCTTACTATATTGTATCACAATCAAACACAAAAAGAAAAAGCAAATGATAAACAAATGCTTTTAAGGTTTTAAAAAGATTTTTCTAAAGGTTTCTTCTTTGTTTTTTAAGGGAGAGATAACGTTGATATCCAAATCGTGGTCAAAGCCGGCAATTTTTCCTTTAGATGTGTATTGGTGAATATCATAATCTAAGTCAGTTTTAGGACTGCTCTCCAAAAATCCTGAGTTAGAGCCGTAGGACGGAATCCAAACAGAGGTAAACTTGCCTGTATCAATACTATGTTCTTCCATGAAATAGACCCCAACGTAGATTCCGATGTTTTTAGCACCTAGTGATGCTAGTTTTGCTCGAAAGGCTTCAACACCCTCGTTCATATTGGACATGGTTTTGTCTTCTACGTCTAGCCAGTAGTAACTAGGGCTGTAAGGAGAGGCTGCATTGTAGAAAACCTCAGCGGCTTTTTCCATTTCTTGGACACTTTTTCCAGCTACATAAGCGTAGACAGCAACTGGGACATTCCGCTTTTGAAGTTCAGTGATATGACTCTTATAGGCCTTGTCTATTCCATTGATAAAGGAAGCATCATTTTCTTTTGTCGTTTGAGCACCACTGTGAACACGAACAATAGCGCCTGAAATATTTTGTGAGAGGGCGTCGTAGTTGATTTCCTCAGGACGCTGCCAGCCAGAGAGGTCAATAATCGGTTTGTCTAAGTGTTTCAAAGCCTGTGCTTCAATCTGTGCTATATTGGATTTTGTTTTAAACGATTGGTTGTCATTAAGTGGGCGATTGATGATTAAAATGAAAATTATAATCCCAAAAAAACTAAATAAAATAAGTGGATGAATTTGTTTTCTCATATCTCATAATTTTACCCTAAAAATGAAAAAAAATCAAAAAAAATGGGTTAAGGAAAGGACTTTGGAGCATTTTTTCATTCAAGGGCGCGGAATGATTTGAAATATGGTATAATAAAAGGGAATTTCTAGAGAAAAGAGAAGATTATGTCAAATTATGCCATTATTTTAGCAGCGGGTAAAGGGACTCGCATGAAATCTGATTTGCCAAAAGTTTTGCACAAGGTTGCGGGTATTTCTATGTTGGAACATGTTTTCCGTAGTGTGGGAGCTATCCAACCTGAAAAGACAGTCACAGTTGTCGGACACAAGGCGGAATTGGTTGAAGAGGTCTTGGCTGGACAGACAGAATTTGTGACTCAATCTGAACAGTTAGGGACTGGTCATGCAGTTATGATGACAGAGCCTATCCTAGAAGGTTTGTCAGGTCACACCTTGGTCATTGCAGGGGATACTCCTTTAATCACAGGTGAAAGCTTGAAAAACTTGATTGATTTCCACATCAATCATAAAAATGTGGCTACTATCTTGACTGCTGAGACGGATAATCCTTTTGGCTATGGACGAATTGTTCGTAATGACAATGCTGAGGTTCTTCGCATTGTTGAGCAAAAGGATGCCACAGATTTTGAAAAACAAATCAAGGAAATCAACACTGGAACATATGTCTTTGACAACGAGCGTTTGTTTGAGGCTTTGAAAAATATCAATACCAATAATGCTCAAGGAGAATACTATATCACAGATGTCATTGGCATTTTCCGTGAAGCTGGTGAAAAAGTTGGCGCTTATACTTTGAAAGATTTTGATGAAAGTCTTGGGGTAAATGATCGTGTGGCTCTTGCGACAGCTGAGTCGGTTATGCGTCGTCGCATCAATCACCAACATATGGTCAATGGGGTTAGCTTTGTCAACCCAGAAGCAACTTATATTGATATTGATGTTGAGATTGCGCCTGAAGTTCAAATCGAAGCCAATGTTACCTTGAAAGGTCAAACGAAAATTGGTGCTGAGACTGTTTTGACAAATGGAACGTATGTAGTGGATAGCACTATCGGAGCAAGAGCGATTATTACCAATTCTATGATTGAGGAAAGTAGTGTTGCAGACGGTGTAACAGTCGGTCCTTACGCCCACATTCGTCCAGGTTCAAGTATCGCTAGCCAAGCACATATTGGTAACTTTGTTGAGGTGAAAGGGTCTTCTATCGGCGAGAATACTAAGGCTGGTCATTTGACTTATATCGGAAACTGTGAAGTGGGTAGCAAGGTTAATTTCGGTGCTGGAACCATTACAGTCAACTATGACGGCAAAAACAAATACAAGACAGTCATCGGTAACAATGTCTTTGTTGGTTCAAATTCAACCATTATTGCCCCAGTAGAACTTGGTGACAATTCCCTCGTTGGTGCTGGTTCAACTATTACCAAAGACGTGCCAGCGGATGCGATTGCTATTGGTCGCGGTCGTCAGGTCAATAAAGACGAATATGCGACTCGCCTCCCTCATCATCCTAATAATCAGTAGGAGCCTGTCATGGAATTTGAAGAAAAAACGCTTAGCCGAAAAGAAATCTATCAAGGACCAATATTTAAACTGGTCCAAGATCAGGTTGAATTACCAGAAGGCAAGGGAACTGCCCAACGGGATTTGATTTTCCACAATGGAGCTGTCTGTGTTTTAGCAGTAACAGATGAGCAAAAACTCATCTTGGTCAAGCAGTACCGCAAGGCCATCGAGGCTGTCTCTTACGAAATTCCAGCCGGAAAATTAGAAGTAGGAGAAAATACAGACCCTGTAGCAGCTGCTCTTCGTGAATTAGAGGAAGAAACAGCCTATACAGGGAAGTTAGAACTTTTGTATGACTTTTACTCAGCCATTGGATTTTGTAATGAAAAGTTAAAATTATACCTAGCAAGCGATTTGACGAAAGTGGAAAATCCGCGTCCGCAGGATGAGGATGA
The DNA here is from genome assembly GCF_000220085.1 of Streptococcus mitis SK1080. GTDB lineage: Bacteria > Bacillota > Bacilli > Lactobacillales > Streptococcaceae > Streptococcus > Streptococcus mitis_K. The sequence continues at coordinate 312,996 of NZ_AFQV01000023.1, forward strand.
GACCTTGGAAGTCCTTGAAGTGAGCTTAGAAGAAGCCAAGGAATTGATCCAATCAGGTCATATCTGTGATGCCAAGACAATTATGGCTGTACAGTATTGGGAATTGCACAAAAAATAGAGGAGGTCAGTGTGGGTAAATCTTTATTAACGGATGAAATGATTGAAAGAGCTAATAGAGGCGAAAAAATTTCAGGTCCTCCTTTACTTGATGACGAGGAAACCAAGATTTTACCAACCTCTTCTTCCCGTTTTGGCTATGCCAACCCTAAGGGGCATGGTTTTAGCCAGGAAACCTTGAAGATTCAGGTCGAACCGTCTATTCATAAAAGCCGTCGCATTGAAAATACCAAGAGAAATGTCTTCAATTCTAAATTGAATAAAATCTTATTTGCAGTCATCTTTCTCTTGATTTTGCTTGTCTTAGCAATGAAACTTTTGTAATAGAAAAGGAATTGAAATGAAAATAGGAATTATTGCGGCTATGCCAGAAGAACTGGCGTATCTGGTCCAGCATTTAGACAATGCCCAGGAGCAAGTTGTTTTGGGGAATACCTATCATACAGGAAACCTTGCCTCTCATGAAGTCGTTCTTGTAGAAAGTGGAATTGGTAAGGTCATGTCTGCTATGAGTGTGGCGATTTTGGCTGATCATTTCCAAGTGGATGCAGTGATTAATACGGGATCAGCTGGGGCAGTAGCAGAAGGTATTGCTGTTGGGGATGTCGTGATTGCTGACAAATTAGCCTATCATGATGTGGATGTTACAGCTTTTGGCTATGCTTATGGACAAATGGCGCAACAACCGCTTTATTTCGAATCAGATAAAACCTTTGTTGCCAAAATCCAAGAGAGTTTATCTCAATTGGACCAAAAATGGCATCTTGGTTTGATTGCTACAGGAGATAGTTTTGTTGCAGGAAATGACAAGATAGAAGCGATTAAGTCCCATTTCCCAGATGTTTTAGCTGTGGAGATGGAGGGGGCAGCTATTGCTCAAGCAGCGCATGCCCTTAATCTTCCAGTTTTAGTCATCCGAGCTATGAGTGACAATGCCAACCATGAAGCAAACATCTCTTTTGATGAGTTTATTATCGAAGCTGGACGTCGCTCTGCCCAAGTCTTATTAGCCTTTTTGAAGGCTTTAGATTAAGCGGAAATTTGACAGTTTTTCTAGCTTATGATAAGATTTAAGTAAAGAAAAGCTAGAAAACGTTTCAGAGGATATTATGAGTATTGAAATGACCGTCAGTGAGATTGCAGAGGTCTTAGGATTATCTCGCCAAGCAATCAATAACCGTGTCAAAGAATTACCAGAAGAAGACACAGATAAAAATGACAAAGGGGTAACAGTCGTTACCAGAAGTGGCTTGATTAAGCTAGAAGAAATCTATAAAAAAACGATTTTTGAAGATGAGCCTGTCAGTGAAGATGTCAAGCAACGTGAACTGATGGAGATTCTGGTTGATGAGAAGAATGCAGAAATTCTTCGTCTCTATGAACAATTAAAAGCCAAGGATCGTCAGTTATCAGAAAAAGACGAGCAGATGCGTATCAAAGACCGTCAGATTGCTGAGAAAGACAAACAACTCGATCAGCAACAACAGTTGACCCTTCAAGCTATGAAGGATCAAGAAAATCTTAAGCTAGAGCTGGACCAAGCAAAAGAAGAAGTCCAATCCACTAAGAAAGGCTTTTTTGCTCGTTTATTTGGAGGATAATCAAGGAGCTGTTTAGGTTAAATGCTAACCTGATGGCTTCTTTTATTTCTAAATAGTATAGTTGCTCAATTAATACTCAATGAAAATCAAAGAGCAAACTAGGAAGCTAGTCGCAGGCTGCTCAAAGCACTGCTTTGAGGTTGTAGATAAGACTGACGAAGTCAGTTACATATATCTACGGCAAGGCGAAGCTGACGCGGTTTGAAAGTATAAAATAACAGTATAGGAGAGGTAGAAAATGGAACGATTAGAAGATTACATTGCTTTTGACTTAGAATTTAATCAGCACGAAGGGCAAACACACTTGATTCAAGTATCGGCAGTGCGTTTTAGAGATGGTCGGGAAATCGATTCCTATGACTCTTATGTCCATACTAGTGTGCCTCTAAAGAGTTTTATCAATGGTTTGACAGGGATTACAGCTGAGACCTTAAAAGATGCTCCTCCAGTGGAGGAAGTCATAAAAGAATTCCAAGAGTTTGTGGGTTCTTTACCCATGGTAGGCTACAATGCTGCTAAAAGTGATCTACCTATTTTAGCGGATCATGGTTTAGACTACAGCCAGCAGTATAAGGTGGATTTGTATGATGAAGCTTTTGAACGTCGGAGCTCGGATTTACATGGTATTGCCAATCTTAAATTGCAAACTGTTGCCTCATTTCTTGGATTTCAAGGTCAGTCTCATAATAGCTTAGAGGATGCTCGTATGACGGCGCGTGTTTACGAGTCCTTCCTAGAGTCAGATCAAGCTAGAGAATTGTTAGAAACAGAAAGTAGCCTATCAAACAATCCTTTTGGAGGCTTGGACTTGTCTCAATTATTTGACTAGGAGTGCCTATGAAACCTGAAAAACCTAAAAATCTAGATTTTAAGCAGATATACTTTAATCTAGATAAAATTCTCTTTCTCTTTTTCTTGATATTTATGATGATTGAGTTTGTCTGGTTACCACTTAATTCTTGGATTGCTGGACTTTTACTCCGTCAGACAGGCTATCTCTTTCTTTCCTACAACAATATTTTTGCCATTATAAAGGGTTCTCCCTTTGTTAGTCTTGCTTTATTTATTCTGGTGATTGTTAATTTATTGGTCGCCTATTACCAGATAGGACTTCTCTTTATCGGAGCTCGCCATCTCCTCTATCATGAAAGGAGAACTCTGCTGGAGTACAGTCGCAAGGTCTTTCGTCAAAGTTTCTTGTTTATGAAGCAAGTGACGATTTCAAAAATGGCCTTTATTTTCTTTTATGTCATGATGCTCTTTCCATTGATTCGAAAGATTTTAAAGATTTACTACCTAAATAAAATTGTCATTCCGGACTTTATCGTTGATTATGTGGAAGACAAGTATTGGCTAGTAGGTATAGTGGTTACTATTCTGGCTTTACTTCTATTTTACATTTCAGTTCGTTTCATGTTTGCCCTACCTCAGCTTTTATTTGAGAAGAAGACAGTCAAAGAGGCAGTCAGATACAGTCTAGAGAAGACAAGAAAGCACTCCTGGTTTTATACTTGGAACTTGCTTTGGATTATCGTCAAAACCTATCTATTTTTCATTCTTCTCTTGATTCCAATCTTAGCAAGTCAGGCACTGATGGATGGTATGACCCATAAGGAATCTCTTGTGCTGGGAATTATCAACTTTGTCTTGATTAAGAATTTCCACTATATGGCCTTGACTTACTTTCTCATTAAGTTTGTTTCCTTTTTGACAGGGGAGGAACTAGAAATCACTCCAAGGAGAAAGAAAGACCACTGGATGAGATGGGGAGTGATGGGCTGTGCCGGCATCTTTTTCGCTCTTGAGGGGTATGTCTATTTGGAAGCTCCAGTTGCACATAAACCTTTAGTTATCTCTCATCGCGGTGTTTCAGATAAAAATGGTGTTCAAAATACTGTCCAATCACTAGAAAAAACCGCTCAGTTATCTCCAGATTTCGTTGAGACAGATGTTCAGGAAACAAAAGATGGGCAGTTTGTCATGATGCATGATGCCAATATCAAGAATCTGACAGGAGTTAATGCCAATCCTCAGGATTTAACCTTGGAAGAATTAACCAAACTCGATATTTCAGAAAATGGCTATCATAGCAAGGTATCTAGTTTTGATGACTATCTCAATAAAGCCAATGAATTGCATCAAAAACTCCTCATTGAAATTAAAACCAGTCGAAAAGATAGCCCAGATATGATGAAACGTTTTATGGAAAAATATGGAACTGTTCTTAAGCAGAATGGTCACCAAATGCAATCCTTGGACTACCATGTGATTGACCAGGTGTTGGCCTATGACTCACAAATTCCAGTCTATTTCATCCTACCTTATAATAGTATTTTTCCAAGAACCAAGGCTACAGGTTATACCATGGAGTATTCAACTTTAGATGAAAATTTTGTCAACAAGCTTTGGAATACGGATCAGAAATTGTACGTTTGGACCATCAATAGTTCAGAGTCCTTTGATAAATCTGTTCAGTTAGGAGCAGATGGCATGATAACAGATGACTTGGAAATGATTCAAGAGCAGGTTACCATTGCCCAAGAAGACCCAGAGTATACTGAATTGCTTTTCAAACAGGCTATGGAATTCTTTAATTTTTAGTAAGCAAAAAGAGGAACAATTGTTCCTCCTACGATAGGCAAGTATTCTCTGGAATGCTTGTTTTTCTTATGCTTAGAATGGTAATTTTCCAGCGAAAGCACCCAATTTTTTCTTGGTAGTTTCATCGATTTGTTCAAGAGCAGAGTTGATGGCCTGAACGGTCATATCAGAAAGAGTTTCAAGGTCTTCTGGGTCAACAACAGCTGGATTGAAGTCAATGCTGATAACTTTCTTATCTCCAGCCAAGGTCGCTTGAACAAGGTCTTGAGCAGATTTGCCAACAAATTGCATAGCAGCAAGTTCTGCTTGGCTTTGTTCCATTTGTTTTTGAAGTTTTTGTGCTTGGCGCATCATGTTTTGCATGTTCATCATAAGATTTCTAAAATTCCTTTCATATCAAGGGTTAATTCCCTTATATTTTTTAAATAGTGAGTAGATTGTGTCTTGCAACTACTTTACCGTGTAGTTTAATAGCTCCAAGTACATACTACATTGTACCATTTTTTTGCAATATAGTCTTTCATTTATCTCATATATGAAAGTCAGATAAAGTTTATCACTAAGAAAAGATAAAGAATAGGTTTAAGCGAGATTGCTTAAATGGAGCATCTACCAATTGTCATCAAAATGTAAAAATTCTAAAAATATCCGACAATATGTTAAATTTTAAAAAAAGAGCTACAAACCTTATAGTATAAGGTTTGTGCATATATATATATATATATATAATTTATTTATTTGTAGGAGGAAAGCAGTTTGCAAAAAATATAGTAAATTTGATATAATAGATTGGAAAACTATAAAAATATGAGACTTCTTATTCCTAGAAAGATAATAGGAGGTCCATTTTCCTGCTTTTTAAAGAAGTAAACAAGTGTAGATTCACTATATAGTCTTGAGCTATTTAGAACAGGATAGAAAGAAAGGTAACAATGAAACAATTTAAATTTAATGAGCGCCAGCGTTTCTCGATTCGCAAATTTTCAATTGGTGCTGCCTCTGTCTTATTAGGGTCAGTCTTTTTTGCAGTTAGTTCAGTTGAAGATGTACGAGCAGCTGAACAAAGTCAAAATGTAGTGAGTGTGAATGATAATAAACAAACTCCTAATCCTCTTATACCGAGCAACTCATCTACTACTGGAGTGTCTACTAAAGAAGCTAATACTTCAGTTTCTGCTCCAAATGTTGAGAATAAACCAGAGGGAAATCTGGTAGGGAGTTCACAAAATCCTCAAGAGTTAGAGCCGGTTGTTTCAACTATTTTAGATTCAAATGAGAGAAAATTAGCTTTATCAAAACTAATAGAAGAAATTGATGGGAAATTTACTAACGGGAAATATGCTTCTAAAACAGAAGAAAGTGTAAACCAATTAAAGACAACTTTAGAAGAAGCAAGATCAGTTTTAAGTAATGCGACAACAGAAAGTGAATTAACACAAGCGCATAGTAAATTAGTTACAGCAACAACTCAACTGAAGACAAAACCAAAAGAAAAAA
>NZ_AFQV01000022.1 GCF_000220085.1 Streptococcus mitis SK1080
AAATGTTTTACGGTTATGAGAAGTCGTTTCAGTCGCTTAAGCAATTGGAACAAGCTATTGTAGACTATATTGATTACTACAACAATAAACGAATTAAGGTAAAACTAAAAGGACTTAGCCCTGTGCAGTACAGAACTAAATCCTTCGGATAAATTAATTGTCTAACTTTTTGGGGTCAGTACTCAAAAACCTTGATACTATGCGTTTTGTTATAGTTTCCATACACATTAAGTAGAAATCTTTGAAACCAGTTCTTTTAATAACCATTGAATACCATATAGTACATTTGCCCCAAATATGATATAGGCCGTATAAATCAAGTATTTCGATTTTTCCCGCCTCAAAGAATAAATCTTGTACAAAATAGATAAATTTAAAATAATAAATAACAGAGACAAAATCTTCCCCCAAAAATCAATCATAAAAGTAGGCAGTCAAGCATAGTTCTAATCTTTATTTTCGATTCGAGATAACAAACTTATCAATAAATAGCAAGTGATATAATGCAAGTGTAATTCCAAATAAGCACCCATGATAAGAGATTTCTTGATGGGTAAGGGGGAAAAGAGTATCATTACCCGCCAAGAGGCATGTCAAAATAACAAATAAAATCCAAAATAAATCCGTCCATTTATATTTTGAAAAATATTTTTTCCACATAAAAACACCTTCTTTCCTACAATCATATTATAACAATTTATGTAAGCGAATACAAGAGATATGAGGTAATCAACTACGAAGAAATATAAGGCTGAAGACAGTAAAAACCAGCATTTTAAGCCTTAACTGTATCTAGGATTTCCCTATTTTTAGACAGAATTAACCAAAATCCACAGCATTTAAAAAAGCGAATTTCAATCGAAACTCGCTTTTTTACAAAATGTATTAGTATAAATTTGTATCTTAGTTCAAGTGCCAGATATCTTCGTTATACTGAGCAATTGTACGGTCAGATGAGAAGAACCCTGCTTTAGAAATGTTAACGATGACTTTATCCAACCATGCGTCACGGTCTTCGTAGTCAGCCAACATTTGCTCTTTCACTTTGATATAGTCTTCCAAGTCAAGAAGAGTCATGAACCAGTCTTTGTTGATCAATTCATTGTAAAGACGTTCCAAGCGCTCTTTGTTTCCAGCTGCAAGAACTGCATCGCTAACGATGAAGTCAACCAATGGTTTGATAGCTTTACGAGCGTAGAATTCGCTTGATTTGTAAGCTGCTTTTGCGTAAAGGTCGATAACAGTTTCTGAATCTTCACCGAAAATGTAGATGTTTTCGTCGCCAACCAACTCAGCGATTTCCACGTTAGCACCGTCCATAGTACCAAGAGTCAAAGCTCCGTTCAACATAAATTTCATGTTACCAGTACCTGAAGCTTCTTTAGAAGCAAGTGAGATTTGTTCTGAGATATCACATGCTGGGATAAGGAAGCTTGCTGCAGTAACGTTGTAGTTTTCAACCATAACTACTTGCAAGTGTGGAGCTACTGCTGGATCGTTAGCAATAACTTCTGACATGCAAAGAATCAAGTGGATGATGTCTTGAGCGATTGTGTAGGCTGGAGCTGCTTTACCACCAAAGAAGATTGTGATTGGGCGAGCAGGGATGTTACCAGCTTTGATATCAAGGTATTTGTGGATCACGTACAAAGCGTTCATTTGTTGGCGTTTGTACTCGTGAAGACGTTTGATTTGGATATCAAAGATAGAGTTTGGATTGATTTCCACACCTTGGTGTTCTTTCAAGTGACGAGCCAATTTACGCTTGTTGTGAGCCTTGATGCTTTCCAATTTTTCTTTGACAGCTGCTTTGTCTTCATAAGACAAGAGTTTTTCAAGCTCATCTGCTTCATGGTGCCAACCATCTCCAAGAATCTCATCCAAGTAGTGAGACAAGCTTGGGTTAGCATGCATGAGCCAACGACGGAAAGTGATACCGTTTGTTTTGTTGTTGAATTTTTCTGGGTAAAGGTCGTAGAAAGCTTTCAACTCAGAGTTCTTCAAGATTTCAGTGTGGAGTGCCGCTACCCCGTTAACACTGTATCCGTAGTGGATATCCATGTGAGCCATGTGAACACGTCCGCTCTCATCGATAATTTGAACAGCTGGATCTTTGTATTCTGCTTTCACGCGACGGTCCAATTCTTCGATGATTGGTACCAAGTGAGGAACCACTTCTTGCAAGAATTCAAGAGGCCATTTTTCAAGAGCTTCAGCAAGAATTGTGTGGTTAGTGTAGGCAGTCATGCTACGAACGATTGAGATTGCTTCGTCAAGCTCGATACCACGTGCAGTCAAAAGACGGATCAATTCAGGGATAACCATTGATGGGTGAGTATCGTTGATTTGTACAACTGCGTAGTCAGCAAGGTCATGCAAGTTGCTTCCTTTTTCGATTGCTTCGTCAATGATCAATTGCGCACCGTTTGAAACCATGAAGTATTGTTGGAAGATACGGAGCAATTCACCTTGACGGTCACTATCATCTGGGTAAAGGAAGAGAGTCAAGTTGCGAGCGATATCTGTCTTGTCAAAGCTGATACCGTCTTTAATAATAGAAGAATCAACTGAATCCAAGTCAAACAAACGCAAGCGGTTCTTCGTTTCTGTCTTGTAACCAGGAACATCAATATCATAAAGAGTTGATGTCAAAGTAAAGTCTGCAAATGGCACTTGGTAGCTACGGCTTGAGCGAACCAACCAGTTTTGCTCTGTCAACCATGCATTTGGAATTGTTTCTTGTTGGTTGTTTTTAAGAACTTGTTGGAAAAGACCAAAGTGGTAGTTAAGACCAACACCGTCACCATTCAAACCAAGAGTCGCAATTGAGTCGATAAAGCAGGCAGCCAAACGTCCCAAACCACCATTACCAAGAGATGGTTCCAATTCAACTTCTTCAACTTCGATCAAGTCTTTACCTGCAGCAGCAAGTTCTTTTTTGACATCGTCGTAAAGACCAAGGTTGATCAAGTTGTTTGACAAGAGTTTACCAATCAAGAACTCAGCTGAGATGTAGTAAACTTTTTTCTTACCAGTGTTAACTGGTTTTTGGCTACTTGCAAGCTTGCTGTAGTTAAGAAGAGCAAGGTAAAGCTCTTCATTGCTACATTCTGCAATGGTTTTATTGTAACGATTTTGTACAAATTCTTGTAGTGATAACATGTTTAAGATGTCTCCTGATATTGTATTATTTCTTTAATTCTACCAAATTTTCATTAATTCGGCGATAGATTGTTGTCAAGTCAAGCAAACCTTCCTCGACAGCTGGTGTCAATTGTTCTTCAGTCATACGCCAAGACCAGTTTCCACCAAGGGTAGATGGGAAGTTCATACGAGCTGTCTCATCCAATTCTAGCAAATCTTGCATAGTTGCAATTGCCATGAAGCTAACTGATGAAAAGACTGTACGAAGCATAGCATGTGGCACTGTTTCATACTCTTTACGGTTAGTGTAGCGAGCCATGTACTCACGAGTCGCATCATCAATCTCGTTACGGTACCAACCAAGAACTGTATTGTTATCGTGAGTTCCTGTGTACATAACTGAGTTAGCAGGTGCCAAGTGTGGGCTATCGATACTTTCGTCTTCTGGGTTGAAGGCAAATTGAAGAATCTTCATTCCTGGGAAGCCAGTACGTTCACGCAATTCGATAACTTCGTCTGTCATGAAACCAAGGTCTTCTGCGATGATGTTTAACTCACCAAGTTCTTCCTTAACGGCTGCAAAAAGCTTGTATCCTGGACCCTTCACCCACTCACCAGGTGCTGCTGTATCGGAACCAGCAGGGATTTCCCAGTAAGATTCGAAACCACGGAAGTGGTCGATACGAACGATATCGTAGATTTTGAAGCTTTCACGCAAGCGTTCAATCCACCATTTGTAGCCGTCTTTGTCCATTGCTTCCCAGTCATAGATTGGGTTACCCCAAAGCTGACCAGTTGCAGAGAACTCATCTGGTGGGCATCCTGCGATGCAAGTTGCTTTACCGTTGACATCTGTCTTGAAGAGATGTGGATTTGCCCACATATCGCTTGAATCTTCTGCTACGTAGATTGGCATGTCCCCAACGATTTCGATGTGGTTGTCGTTAGCATAAGCTTTCAATTTCAACCATTGTTGGAAGAAGAAGTACTGAGTCACACGGTGGTAAACCAACTTGTCTGCTAATTGCTCACGGTAGCTTTCAAGTGCTGAAGCTTTACGAGCACGAGCATCTGCATCTGGCCATTCTGTCCAAGCAAGATTTTCAAAATGCTCTTTGATAGCCATATACTCAGCAAAGAGCTCAAGCCATGATTGGTTGCCTTGAGCAAATTTCTCAAAATCTTTAACATCTCCGACTTCAAAGAAACGTTTCACCGCTTTTTCTAAAAGAGGACGACGTGCATAGTAAATCTTAGCATAGTCAACTTCAGACGCATCGCTACCAAAGTCAACTCCTTCAAGGTCACTTGCTTCCAACAAACCTTGCTCCACCAAGATATCCAAATCGATAAAATGAGTATTTCCTGCAAAGGCTGAGAAAGACTGGTAAGGAGAATCCCCGTAACTAGTTGTTCCTAGTGGAAGGATTTGCCAGTAACGTTGTTTTGTACGAACCAAGAAATCAACGAAGTCGTAAGCACTTTGACCAAATGATCCGATTCCGTATGCTCCTGGAAGAGAAGAGATGTGCATCAACACACCACTTTGACGTTTTTTCATAATAGCACCTCATGTGTTAAAATTAATGGAACGTTGCGTATTTTTGCAGACGCAAACGTTTGCGCTACTTATAAGTATACTCCTTTTCAAGCATAATTGCAAGCGTTTTTAAAAAACTTTTTTGATTATTTTTAAGGAGACTAACCCATTTTAGCAAAGATAACTTAAAACCATCTAATCCTAAAGTTTGACTCTCACGGGACAGTCTACAAAGCGCAAATCTTCCTTTAGAAAACTTTGATTTATATGCAAGGAGGCACAAACGTCTATAGAAAATAGATAGGAATTAGAAACAGGGAGATAGCCCCTCCTGATTTCCCTCTTTAGACAGATTCCATCTATTTTTTATTAAAAATACTGTATTCTTATCTATTTCACACTTTTCTTCTATTAAAAAGCAAAATCATGCTATCAAATCAAGCTTAAAAATTTTTTAAAATTTTTGACAAAAACACTTGCAACCGTTTTCTATTTGTGCTATACTAAGCTCATAAAGGAAAACGTTTGCGTTTCCTTATCAATAAAACTTGTTATTCTTTAGGAGGAATACACTATGTCATCTAAATTCATGAAGAGCGCTGCGGTGCTTGGAACTGTTACACTTGCTAGCTTGCTTTTGGTAGCTTGCGGAAGCAAAACTGCTGATAAACCTGCTGATTCTGGTTCATCTGAAGCGAAAGAAATCACTCTTTACGTTGAGGACCAATACAAAGCTTATGCTGAAACAGTAGCTAAAGCTTATAAAGAACAATCAGGAACAACAGTTAACATCAAATCTGGTGACCAAATGGGTGGGCTTGACAAACTTTCTCTTGACAACCAATCAGGTCAAGCTCCTGACGTTATGATGGCTCCATACGACCGTGTAGGTAGCCTTGGTACTGACGGACAACTTTCAGAAGTGAAATTGAGCGACGGTGCTAAAACAGATGATAAAACTAAATCTCTTGTAACAGCTGCTGACGGTAAAGTTTACGGTGCTCCTGCCGTTATCGAGTCACTTGTTATGTACTACAACAAAGACTTGGTAAAAGAAGCTCCAAAAACATTTGCTGACTTGGAAAACCTTGCTAAAGATAGCAAATACGCATTCGCTGGAGAAGATGGAAAAACTTCTGCTTTCCTAGCTGACTGGACAAACTTCTACTTTGCATACGGACTTCTTGCTGGTAACGGCGGTTACGTATTCGGACAAAACGGTAAAGACGCTAAAGACATCGGTCTTGCCAACGACGGCGCTATCAAAGGTGTAGAATACGCTAAAACTTGGTATGAAAAATGGCCTAAAGGTATGCAAGATACGGAAGGAGCTGGAAACCTAATCCAAACTCAATTCCAAGAAGGTAAAACAGCTGCTATCATCGATGGACCTTGGAAAGCTCAAGCCTTCAAAGACGCTAAAGTAAACTACGGTGTTGCAACTATCCCAACTCTTCCAAACGGAAAAGACTACGCAGCATTTGGTGGTGGTAAAGCTTGGATCATCCCATCAAGCACTAAGAACCTTGAAGCTGCTCAAAAATTTGTAGACTTCCTTGTTTCAACTGAACAACAAAAAGCCTTCTACGATAAAACTAATGAAATCCCAGCTAACACTGAAGCTCGTTCATACGCTGAAGGTAAAAATGATGAGTTGACAACAGCTGTTATCAAACAGTTCAAGAACGCTCAACCAATGCCAAACATCTCTCAAATGTCAGCTGTTTGGGACCCAGCTAAAACAATGTTGTTTGAAGCTGTAAGTGGTAAGAAAGATGCTAAAACAGCTGCTAACGATGCTGTAACATTGATCAAAGAAACAATCAAACAAAAATTTGGTGAATAAGAAATTTGTTCAAGGGGGGTGGAAATCAAATCCCCCTTTGAATTTATCAACGAAAACACAAATAGTTTAGGTTTTATCTAGAAACCAGTATCCTATGAAAGGAGTTATTATGGAAAAGCAACAACCTAGTAAAGCAGCCCTGCTGTCTATCATTCCTGGGTTAGGACAGATTTACAATAAACAAAAGGCCAAAGGTTTTATCTTCCTTGGTGTAACCATCGTATTTGTCCTTTATTTCCTAGCACTTGCAGCCCCTGAATTGAGCAACCTCATCACTCTTGGTGACAAGCCAGGTCGTGACAATTCCCTCTTTATGCTGATTCGTGGTGCCTTCCATTTAATCTTTGTAGTTGTTTATGTACTCTTTTATTTCTCAAATATTAAAGATGCACATACAACTGCTAAACACATTAATAATGGTATTCCAGTAGCACTTACCTTTAAAGAAATGGTCAAAGGAATCTATGAAAATGGCTTCCCTTACCTCTTGATCATTCCATCTTATGTTGCCATGACCTTCGCGATTATCTTCCCAGTTATCGTAACCTTGATGATCGCCTTTACTAACTATGACTTCCAACACTTGCCACCAAACAAATTGTTGGACTGGGTTGGTTTGACAAACTTTACAAACATTTGGAGCTTGAGTACCTTCCGTTCTGCCTTCGGTTCTGTTCTTTCTTGGACTATCATTTGGGCTTTATCTGCCTCAACTTTACAGATCGTGATTGGTATCTTCACAGCTATCATTGCTAACCAACCATTTATCAAAGGAAAACGTATCTTTGGTGTTATTTTCCTTCTTCCTTGGGCTGTCCCAGCCTTCATCACTATCTTGACATTCTCAAACATGTTTAACGATAGTGTCGGAGCTATCAACACTCAAGTTTTGCCAATCTTTGCTAAATTCCTTCCTTTCCTTGATGGGGCTCTTATCCCTTGGAAAACAGACCCAACTTGGACTAAGATTGCCTTGATTATGATGCAAGGTTGGCTTGGATTCCCATACATCTACGTTTTGACCTTGGGTATCTTGCAATCTATTCCTAACGACCTTTACGAAGCAGCTTATATTGACGGTGCTAATGCTTGGCAAAAATTCCGCAACATCACTTTCCCAATGATCTTGGCTGTTGCAGCACCTACTTTGATTAGCCAATACACCTTCAACTTTAACAACTTCTCTATCATGTACCTCTTCAATGGTGGAGGTCCTGGTAGTGTCGGAGGTGGAGCTGGTTCAACCGATATCTTGATCTCATGGATCTACCGTTTGACAACAGGTACATCTCCTCAATACTCAATGGCGGCAGCTGTTACCTTGATTATCTCTATCATTGTCATCTCAATCTCTATGATTGCATTCAAGAAACTACACGCATTTGATATGGAGGACGTCTAAGATGAATAACTCAATTAAACTCAAACGTAGACTGACTCAAACCCTTACTTACCTCTACTTAATTGGCCTATCAATCGTAATTATCTATCCACTTTTGATTACCATCATGTCAGCCTTTAAAGCAGGTAACGTCTCAGCCTTTAAACTAGATACTAATATCGACCTCAATTTTGATAACTTTAAAGGCCTCTTCACTGAAACCTTGTACGGTACTTGGTACCTCAATACTTTGATTATCGCCTTGATTACCATGGTTGTTCAAACAAGTATCATCGTACTTGCTGGTTATGCCTACAGCCGTTACAACTTCTTGGCTCGTAAACAAAGTTTGGTCTTCTTCTTGATTATCCAAATGGTGCCAACTATGGCCGCTTTGACAGCCTTCTTCGTTATGGCGCTTATGTTGAACGCCCTTAACCACAGCTGGTTCCTCATCTTCCTCTACGTTGGTGGTGGTATTCCAATGAATGCTTGGCTCATGAAGGGCTACTTCGATACAGTGCCAATGTCTCTAGACGAATCTGCAAAACTAGACGGTGCAGGACACTTCCGCCGCTTCTGGCAAATTGTTCTTCCACTTGTTCGCCCAATGGTTGCCGTACAAGCTCTCTGGGCCTTCATGGGACCTTTCGGGGACTACATCCTCTCTAGTTTCTTGCTTCGTGAGAAAGAATACTTTACCGTTGCCGTAGGTCTCCAAACCTTCGTTAGCAATGTGAAAAACATGAAGATCGCCTACTTCTCAGCAGGTGCTATCCTCATCGCCCTTCCAATCTGTATTCTCTTCTTCTTCCTACAAAAGAACTTTGTTTCAGGACTTACAAGTGGTGGCGACAAGGGATAATTTATCCCCGCCACCCTTTTTCATTTTGAAGCTTGTGACTATAAAACTATCCTTGTAACAAGCAATCTTTCTCCTAGACTTGAAATAAAGCGCATTTCTCTATATAATAATACTCATATAGAAAACACCTTTTAGAAAGATACCTATGCTTCCATATCCATTTTCCTATTTTTCAAGTATTTGGGGATTTCGTAAGCCCCTGTCCAAACGTTTCGGGCTCAACTGGTTTCAGCTTCTCTTTACCAGTATCTTCCTTATCAGCTTGTCTATGGTACCCATTGCCATTCAAAACAGCTCGCAGGAGACTTATCCGCTAGAAACCTTCATCGATAATGTCTATGAACCTCTGACAGATGGGGTTGTCCAGGACCTCTCTGAGCATGCTAGAATTGTTGATGGTAAATTAACTTATACAGGAACAGCTAGTCAAGCGCCTTCTCTTTTAATCGGTCCAAGTCAAAGTAAGGAGTTACCTAAGGACTTGCAACTGCATTTCGATACGAATGAGCTCGTCATCAGCAAGGAAAGTAAGGAACTGACCCGTGTCTCTTACCGAGCGATTGAGACTGAGAGTTTCAAAAGTAAAGATAGCTTGACCCAAGCCATTTCTAAAGACTGGTACCAGCAGAATCGTGTCTATATCAGTCTCTTCCTAGTTCTCGGTGCAAGCTTCCTCTTTGGTTTGAATTTCTTTATCGTCTCTCTAGGAGCTAGTCTTCTCCTTTATATCACTAAGAAATCACGCCTCTTTTCATTTAGGACCTTTAAAGAGTGCTACCATTTTATCTTGAACTGTTTAGGATTGCCGACTCTGATTACGCTTATTTTGGGATTGTTTGGCCAAAATATGTCAAACCTCATCACTATACAAAACATTCTTTTTGTCCTTTATCTGGTCACTATCTTTTATAAAACGCATTTTCGTGATCCAGATTACCATAAATAGGAGATTTTTATGCCCGTTACGATTAAAGACGTGGCCAAGGCTGCTGGTGTTTCACCTTCAACCGTAACCCGTGTTATTCAAAATAAATCAACCATTAGCGACGAAACAAAAAAACGCGTTCGCAAGGCTATGAAGGAGCTCAATTACCATCCCAACCTCAATGCTCGCAGCTTGGTAAGTAGCTATACTCAGGTGATTGGTTTGGTTCTTCCTGATGACTCAGACGCCTTCTACCAGAATCCTTTCTTTCCATCGGTTCTACGTGGCATCTCTCAAGTCGCATCTGAAAACCACTATGCCATTCAGATAGCAACAGGGAAAGATGAGAAGGAGCGTCTCAACGCTATTTCACAAATGGTCTACGGCAAGCGTGTAGATGGGCTAATCTTTCTCTATGCCCAAGAAGAAGACCCTCTCGTAAAACTCGTAGCAGAAGAACAGTTCCCCTTCCTTATCTTAGGTAAATCTCTATCTCCTTTCATCCCACTTGTCGACAACGACAATGTTCAAGCTGGTTTTGATGCAACCGAATATTTCATCAAAAAAGGCTGCAAACGCATTGCCTTTATCGGAGGAAGTAAAAAGCTCTTCGTGACCAAAGACCGTTTAACAGGCTATGAACAGGCGCTTAAACATTACAAACTTACCACTGACACCAATCGCATCTACTTTGCAGACGAGTTTCTGGAAGAAAAGGGCTATAAATTTAGCAAGCGATTATTCAAGCACGATCCACAAATTGATGCTATCATCACAACCGATAGCCTCCTAGCTGAAGGTGTTTGTGACTATATTGCCAAACACCAGCTGGATGTCCCTGTTCTCAGCTTTGACTCGATTAATCCTAAGCTCAATTTGGCAGCCTATATAGATATCAATAGCCTAGCCCTCGGACGCACTTCTTTAGAAACTATTCTCTGCATCATCAATGATTCTAAAGAAAATAGACAAATCTGCTACCGTCAGTTAATCGCCCACAAAATTATTGAAAAATAAAAACCAGCTCGCGCTGGTTTTTTTATCACTAATTTTCTGTTTCAACGAATCGTCCCAGAATATGAACATTCTCAGATACAGAGACAAAGGCGCCTGGATCCACCTGTTTCATAATCTGTTTAAATTCATTAAACTCTGCACGTGTAATGACAGTAATTAAAACTGCCTTTCTCTCGTGATTATAGGTTCCTTCTGCATCGTGGATCATGGTTGCTCCGCGGTGCAATTTTTTATGGATTTTCTCAATTACTTTATCTGGATGATTGGTCACAATCATGGCCTGCATGCGTTTTTGCTTGGTAAAGACGGCGTCTGTCACACGGCTAGAGACAAAGATGGTAATCATAGAGTAGAGAGCGTATTTCCAACCAAAGGTCAAACCTGCTATCAGCATGATGGTCCCATTTACCAAGAAAGAAATACTACCGACATTCTTACCCGTTTTCTTGCGAATGGTCAGGCTGACGATATCCGTCCCACCACTGGAGATATTGTTGCGAAGAGCAAAACCAATTCCCAAGCCCATGACAACGCCCCCAAAAAGGGCATTGATAATGGGATCCTCCGTCAAGGTCGCCACAGGGACAAACTGGATAAAGAAAGAACTCATGGATACCGTGATAAAGGTAAAGACGGTGAACTTATGGCCAATCTGATACCAGGCCAAGACCATCAAAGGGAAGTTAATGGCGTAAAAGGTTAGCGAAATCGGAATATGAAAACCAAACCAGTGATTACTCAAGGCAGAGATAATCTGTGCCAAACCTGTCGCACCACTCGAATACACATGCCCCGGTTGGAAAAAGAAATTGACCGCTACTGCTGATAGAAATCCATAGACCAGAGAGGCCGAAATCTTCTCGTCATACTTCTCACGAGAGATGCTTTGTAAGACACGTAAAATTTTTATCTGATGAGCAAAGCGGCGCAGATAATAGCGCCACCGCTTAATTCGTTTTGCTTGTTTCATCTTCTTCTACTTGTAAGCTGAGTTCCTCTAGTTGTTTGAGAGCTACTGTTGAAGGAGCTTGTGTCATTGGATCACTTGCCTTGTTGTTCTTAGGAAAGGCAATGACTTCACGGATATTTTCTTCTCCTGCTAAGAGCATCACAAAGCGGTCAAGCCCAATAGCCAAACCACCGTGTGGTGGGAAACCATAGTCCATGGCTTCAAGAAGGAAGCCAAACTGGTCATTTGCTTCTTCTGCTGAGAAACCAAGAGCCTTGAACATGCGTTCTTGAAGGTCTTTTTGGTTGATACGAAGGCTACCACCACCAAGCTCATAACCGTTCAAGACGATATCGTAAGCAATGGCACGAACCTTAGCCAAATCACCTTCTAATTCGTGAGCAGTTTCTTCCTGTGGAAGTGTGAATGGATGGTGGGCGCTCATGTAGCGGCCTTCTTCTTCAGACCATTCAAACATTGGCCAGTCAACCACCCAAAGGAAGTTAAATTTATCGTTATCAATCAAGCCAAGCTCTTTGGCAATACGTCCACGAAGGGCACCAAGAGTTGCATTGGCCACTTCAAGCGTATCTGCCACAAAGAGAACCAAGTCCTTATCTTCAAGAGCAAGCGCTGTTGTCAATTCTGCTTGGATGCCTGTCAAGAACTTGGCAACTGGTCCGTTTAATTCTCCATCCACAACCTTGACCCAAGCAAGACCTTTGGCACCATACTGTTTGGCTACTTCTGTCATCTTGTCGATGTCTTTACGTGAATAGTTGTCCGCAGCTCTTTTGACTACAATTGCTTTTACAGCAGGTGCTTCTGAAAAGACTTTAAAGTCTACACCTTTGACCACTTCTGTCAAGTCCTGAAGCAACATGTCAAAACGGGTATCTGGCTTGTCAGAACCGTAAAGAGCCATAGCGTCATCATATTTCATACGAGGGAATGGTAGCGTTACTTCGATGCCTTTTGTTTCCTTCATCACGCGGGCAATCAAACCTTCTGTGATATCTTGGATTTCTTGCTCAGTAAGGAAAGACGTTTCCAAGTCGACCTGGGTAAACTCAGGCTGGCGGTCACCACGCAAGTCCTCGTCACGGAAACATTTGACGATTTGATAATAACGGTCAAAACCAGCATTCATCAAGAGTTGTTTCGTGATTTGTGGACTTTGAGGAAGAGCGTAAAAATGCCCTTTATTAACACGAGATGGCACCAAGTAATCACGCGCCCCTTCAGGAGTTGACTTAGAAAGGAATGGTGTCTCCACGTCGATAAACTCCAACTCATCCAAGTAATTTCGGATAGAGTGGGTCACCTTAGCACGAAGTTTGAGATTTTCCAACATTTCTGGACGACGAAGGTCAAGGTAACGGTAACGCAAACGTGTATCGTCATTAGCCTCAATACCATCCTTAATCTCAAATGGTGTTGTCTTAGCTGTATTAAGCACTGTCAGAGCTGTCACGTTTAACTCAACTGCACCAGTTGGCAACTTATCATTGGCTTGCTCACGCGCAGCGACCTGACCAGTCACCTCGATAACAAATTCGCTACGAAGGCCTTCAGCTGTTGCCATAACCTCTGCAGATACTTTTTCAGGGTTGATAACCAACTGCATGATTCCTTCACGGTCACGAAGATCGATAAAGATCAAACCACCAAGGTCACGACGACGGCCAACCCATCCTTTCAAGGTTATTTCTTGTCCAATGTGTTCCTCACGAACACGACCAGCATACATACTACGTTTCATTGTTTCTCTCCTCTTTTATTCTGTTACTATTTTACCATAAAAGCGCAGGCTCTTCATGAAAATCAGCAGAAAAGTTTGCCTGTCTTTAAAAATCCAGTGACGACCATAAAAATTAGCGCCCATACAAAAATCCGATGAACTTCACCGGACTCTTTTATTTTGAATTGTTGCCTACTTTACGCTTTTCAGCGATTTCAGCTGCCTTTCGAGGCAAGACAATCTCCGTTGTGTAAGCTGTCCCAAAACGCCAGATACCAGCAATAGGGGCAAAGACCACTGCTAGGTGGCTATAGAAGAAATCACCTTTGAAGGCATAAGCTAATCCCCCAATGATGAAAAATAGAACGACTGCTTGAATCACTGCTAATAAAATTACTCGTTTCATGTGACCTCCTGACTCTATTATAGCATGAGTATCATCAAAAAGCCGACTAAATTATTCAAAGCGTGGAGAGAAATACTGTAGACCAGACCTTTTCTGCTAATATAGGCCAATCCCAAACTAAAACCAAGGCTAAAATAGACAAAAAATTGTTGCACATCACCTGGGAAATGAATCAAGGTAAACAGAACACTGGATACCAGAAGAAAAATCAGAGTTTGTTTACTATTGTCCTGCTTAGGAAAGAGATAGCGTGCCAGCATCCCTCTAAAGATAAGTTCTTCCGTCAAAGGAGCAAAAATAACGACCGCAAAGAATGAGAAAAGTGGTTGAGACAAGGTCAAGTCTATCGCTATTTGCTGATTTACTGAAGGATCATTTGGCAAGAAAAACTGGACAACCAGAGATAAGAACCAAACCAAGGCAGGAAGCCAAATAAATCGGTTGAAGCCACTCTTCTCAATACGAACAGGACCTTTCTGATACCATTTGTAAATGCCGTACACATAAACTCCAGCCAAGGCCACATAGAGCAAGGTCACAGCATAGGGTGAAGCGCCTAAGGCAAGCGACGTAGTCGCGAGCACCTGAATGAAGCCATAGATGAATAAAAAGGATAGAATGGCTAGAAGAAACCAGCCAAGGTTTTTAAGTAGTTTCATAAAGTTCTCCTATCTTGCTTTATAGCTGTTTTTCAATACAAAGAGGTTTGCTATTCCTAACACAAGTACCCAGGCAAGTAACATACCAATATTAGAAAAAGATATTTCTCCACCTTTTTTATTTAAAAGATTTACAATAGGACCAACGAACGAGTAATCCAACACTTTCTGAACCGTATCATTTTGAGAAGCAATCATGGGTAAAATAGAGACAATTAACATAGGAAAGATACTATAGACTTGCGCTTTAGATTGAGTATCTGACACCCCACCGATTAGAAGGTTGAGAAAAATAATACAAATAGTTGCTAGGAGCAAATAGATAGCATAGGCAAATAAATAACCAGATACATCTACTTTAAGATAGATGGGAAGTACAATCATAGCAACCAACATTATCAAAATAGGTAGAACGAGCATACTAATAGTATATTCTGTTGCTGTCACACCACTTAGAATGAGTGATTTGAGATTTCGTTTTTCCTTATCTTCTGCCATCATAATCGATACCATATAACCACTTCCCATGCTCAAGACCATCGTCAAGCTAGCAGATAGTAAAAATAGGCTCAATTGTCCATTCTTATTTGACAATTCATTATATAGAACAGCAATACCAAAAGGCATCAATAAAGTTGCTAACAAAGATGAATTGCTAATAAGGACTTGTAATCTTAACCATAGTAGTGCATTTAATTTTCTAAACATCTAACTTTTCTCCTGTCAATCTGATAAAGATTTCTTCTAGTGTCGGCTCACAAGAGTGAACCACCATCAAATCTGTCGTGTCTAAATGTGGCAATTCTTCAAATGGAACTATCTGTTCTCGTCCATCGTTATAAACCACATGTACTTTCTTATCCACATGGTACTTCTGGATAATGTCTTGTGGACTTCCATACTCTATTAAATTACCCTTATTTAAAAGAGATAAGCGATCACAAAGCAGAGTTGCTTCATGCATATCATGCGTGGTCAGAAAGATAGTTGTCCCCGCCTGCTTTAATTCTTGAAGTAGGGTATGAATCATCTTAGATGTTGTAGGGTCTAAGCCACTGGTTGGCTCATCTAGAAAGAGAATCTTAGGTGCATTCAGAAGGGCACGGGCTAAGAACATTCGTTGTTTCATTCCAGTAGATAGTTTTTCTGCGATGATGTCTTTAGCATCTGCCAATCCAACCTGTTGGAGCACCTGATTTACTCTATCTGACTTGAGACCATATAACTTAGCGTAAATGAGCAGATTTTTGTAAAGACTCATCTTTTCATAAAAACCACTGCCATCACTAACAATACCAATTTGTTCCAAATCATTTGAGGTTAAATCTTGAGAATTCTTGCCTAACAAAACTGTTTTACCTTGATCTGCAGCCAACTGACCTGTTAAGACATTGATCATGGTTGTTTTACCTGAGCCAGAAGGGCCAAGAAAACCAAAGATTTCTCCCTCCTTAATCTCAAAAGAAATCTGATGAAGAGCTTTTTTGCTCCCAAAACTTTTGCTTACATTTTCAACACGAATCATAGAAACTCCTTTATTTGAAATAACGTTTCACCATAGGTAACTGCATCACATTAATATAAATATGGATGGCTCCTACAAGCAAGAAGGCTAGTAACTGAATCTCTCCTGTCAGTAAAGAAAAGAGAGCAATCAGAAAGTAGAGACCTGGCAAGACATAGTTATTTAATTGGAATAAAATCCGAAAACTCTGTTCCAAATTAGCCTTGCGCTCCCCTTCATCGTAAGAATCGAAATGCTCCAAGATATCCTTTGGTGTAGAGAAAAACACCAAACCAATCTGACGAACAATCGCAATAGTCTTAAAAAGATAATTTTGAGCATTGAAAACCAACACTAATCCCAAAAAGGAAAGGGATAAGGTTATATGGCTTATATCGAGTACAATTACTTCACTTCCTGAAATGAAGAGAGCCAATAAAATCGCTACGCTTGCACTATTAAAAGCAATAGTTCCAAACTCGAGATTCCGATACATCTGCACATAATAGGCTTCATTCAGATCATCATCCATTTCCTCTTGATACAAGGAGTGAAATTTTCTGCTTTTCTTTAGGAAATTGAACGTCAAAAGAAGACTAATGAAACCTATCAGTAAACAAATAGCTGATATCCATGGTATCAAGACTTTCACATCTAACATAATTTCGTGGGATTCGGCACGTGCCTTAAACATCCCTACAAACATGCCCAAGAAACCTCCCAAGACAACAGACATTAAAAATAACAACAATCCACGTTTATTTTTCTTTTTCATATTCATTCTCCTTATTCACTTGCTAGATTTTTGGATTTCTTTTCAATCCAGTCAATTACTGGGATGAGGGCAAAATAGGCCCAAATAAATTGGTCACTTTGATATGGATTAAACCAGCCTAAGTCCATCCCAATCAATAGAAACACGCTGACTAATAGAGCTATGGCAACTACATAATAGATTACTTTATACTTGTTCATCATTTTTCTCCTTTTTCTTCAACCGATTGAAAATGGACAAGAGGACTAAGTTAATCCAAAACAAATACTTACTTTCAACAAAATAGAACCAACCCAGTAATGTTCCAATCATAGCAAAGGCATTCACAATAAGGGCAAGAACACTCATATAATAAACCACTCTATACATGTTCATCACTCATCTTCCTCCAAGCGAAATACCGATTCGACTGTTTCATTGAAAATCTGAGATATTTTCAAGGCAATCACAACGGACGGGGTGTATTCGTCCCGTTCTAATAGGCTAATGGTCTGTCTGGAAACCTCTGCTAGCTTAGCTAGTTCGGTTTGATTGAGGCCATCGCGAGCCCGCAGCTCTTTTAGACGATTTTTTAGTTGCATGTTACACACCTACTTTCCGTCAAATTCAACGGTTTGGATATCCTCAATGCGTTGTAGTTTGAATTTTTCTTTTCCTTTTTTATCAACACGACGTAGTTTGACCCATTCCTCGTCAACATCTACAACTTCCCAGTTGTCTGTTCCAAAAACTTGTCCAACGATTGTCGGTGTTTTCCCAATCAATTCTTTTAAAATTCTTGACATTTCTTTATTTCCTTTCTGTTTTTGCTCAATTCTTTTGATTTTATTCTCTAGTTTCTTGACCTTTTGGGAATGGTAGATATAATACATAATCACAAGAGGTACAAATCCTAATGCCCACATAATCGTTCCTTTCTCCTTTTCTCTTAACTTGCTTATATTGTAACACATCTTTTTCTTTTTGACAAGCATATTTGTCAAAAAGTTTATTATTTTTGTCATTTTGCAAAAGAAAAAGGTCAGGATTGGGTTCCTGACCAGTCTTTCTGTTATTAAAATCCTAGTTTTTCAAAGATTTCTGAGAAGTTTTGGCTGATTGTCTCAAGTGACACTTGCAATTCTTCTCGGGTTTGGTTGTTCTTGACCGTTACTTGTCCGCTTTCGACTTCGCTCTCTCCTAGGGTGATAAGGGTCTTAGCAGCAAAGACATCAGCTGACTTGAACTGAGCTTTGAGCTTACGGTTGAGGTAATCACGCTCTGCTTTGAATCCTTGTTGGCGAAGGGCTTGTACCAACTCCAAGGCCTTGACATTTGCCCCTTCTCCTAAAACTGCTATATAGACATCTAGGGCGTTTTCGATAGGGAGGGCCACACCTTGCTTTTCAAGAATGAGAAGCAAACGCTCTACACCAAGTCCAAAGCCAAATCCAGCGGTTTCTGGGCCTCCAAAGTAAGCAACCAAACCATCGTAGCGACCACCCGCACAGACGGTCAGGTCATTGCCCTCAATCTCAGTGATAAACTCGAAAATCGTGTGGTTGTAGTAGTCCAAACCACGCACCATATTGGTATCGATGATGTAGTCTACTCCAAGATTTTCCAACATCTGACGCACAGCATCAAAATGAGCCTGGCTTTCTTCATCAAGGAAGTCCAAGATAGAAGGCGCATTCTCTACAGCTACCTTGTCTTCTTTTTCCTTAGAGTCCAAGACACGGAGAGGATTTTCCTCCAAGCGACGCTGGCTATCCTTAGACAAGGTCTCCTTGAGCGGTGTCAAATAGTCAATCAAGGCTTGGCGGTAGGCCGCACGACTCTCAGGATTGCCAAGAGTGTTGAGGTGCAATTTGACACCTTGGATACCGATTTCCTTCAAGAAATGGGCTGCCATCGCGATGGTTTCCACATCGGTAGCTGGATTGCTAGAGCCAAAGCACTCAACCCCAATCTGGTGAAACTGGCGCAAACGCCCTGCCTGTGGACGCTCATAACGGAACATCGGTCCCATGTAGTAGAACTTGCTTGGCTTTTGCACTTCTGGGGCGAAGAGTTTATTTTCCACATAGGAACGGACAACGGGCGCAGTTCCTTCTGGACGGAGGGTAATATGACGGTCACCCTTGTCATAGAAATCGTACATTTCCTTGGTTACGATATCCGTTGTATCTCCGACAGAGCGACTGATAACCTCGTAATGCTCAAAAATAGGCGTGCGCACTTCTGCATAGTTGTAGCGCTTGAAAATCTCACGGGCAAAGCCCTCAACGTACTGCCATTTGGCAGATTCAGCAGGCAAAATATCCTGCGTTCCTTTTGGTTTTTGTAATTTCATAGGGAATCCTCTTTAAACTTAATAGTCTTATTTTACCATAAATAGAGGGATTAAAACAGTGAGAGAAGAAAATCTCAAGAGAGTCTTTTCAGAAAATTTATCAAAAACTTGCCAAATTGTCAGAATTATGAGAAAATAGAGGATATTTATCACGTGGAGGGACTGTAATGAGAGACGATATCAAAATCAATGACCGCGCTTTAGCCTTGCAAGACCAAATTATCGAAAAACTAGAGAAGGTTTTTGATACAGATGTGGAATTGGATGTGTACAATCTAGGGCTGATTTATGAAATCAATCTAGACGAAACAGGCCTCTGCAAAATTGTCATGACCTTCACCGATACTGCCTGCGATTGTGCCGAAAGCCTGCCTATCGAAATCGTGGCAGGTCTGAAACAAATCGAGGGTATCGAAGATGTCAAGGTTGAAGTTACCTGGTCGCCTGCTTGGAAAATCACACGAATCAGTCGCTACGGCCGTATTGCCCTTGGACTGCCACCTCGTTAAGCAGGTAAATTACTTTTGAAGATGAAAAAAAGCAAGCCGAAGTTGGCTTGCTTTTTGAGTTTATTTTTTACCTGACTTGTCCATATTCCAGAAGTCTGTCACGGCTCCGCGTGAAGCAGATGATACGATATGGGCGTATTTACCGAGGACACCACGGCTGTAAAGTGGTGGCAAGGTTGTTTCTGCCTTACGTTTTTCAAGTTCTTCTTCAGATACGGCCATGGAAATTTCTTTGGTATCTTGGTCAACCGTAACGATATCGCCTGTACGAAGGTAGGCAATTGGTCCACCATCCTGAGCTTCAGGAGCGATATGTCCAACAACCAGACCATAAGTACCACCAGAGAAACGGCCATCCGTCAAGAGGGCAACCTTATCTCCTTGGCCTTTACCAACGATCATTGATGAAAGTGACAACATCTCAGGCATACCAGGACCACCTTTAGGTCCAACGAAACGAACAACGACTACATCGCCATCAACGATTTCATCTGTCAGAACGGCCTGAATAGCATCTTCTTCTGAGTCAAAGACCTTAGCTGGACCAACGTGACGACGCACTTTAACACCTGATACCTTGGCAACCGCACCGTCAGGGGCAAGGTTCCCGTTCAAGATGATAAGCGGACCGTCTGCACGTTTTGGATTTTCAAGTGGCATGATAACTTTTTGACCTGGTGTGAGGTCTGCAAAGTCAGCCAAGTTCTCAGCAACAGTCTTACCAGTACATGTGATGCGATCTCCGTGAAGGAAACCATTTGCCAACAAGTACTTCATAACCGCAGGGACACCACCGACTTCGTAGAGGTCTTGGAAGACATACTGACCAGAAGGTTTCAAGTCGGCCAAGTGAGGCACACGTTCTTGGATCGTATTGAAGTCCTCAAGTGACAAGTCAACATTAGCGGCATGGGCAATAGCAAGCAAGTGAAGAGTGGCATTTGTAGAACCACCGAGAGCCATGGTTACAGTAATGGCATCTTCAAAGGCTTCACGAGTCAAGATATCTGACGGTTTGAGACCGAGTTCCAACATCTTAACAACAGCACGTCCTGCTGCTTCGATATCTTCTTTCTTATCAGCTGATTCAGCTGGGTGAGATGAAGACCCTGGCAAACTCATACCGAGAACTTCAATAGCAGTCGCCATGGTATTAGCAGTGTACATACCACCACAGCCACCAGGTCCAGGGCAGGCATTACATTCAAGACGTTTCACGTCCTCAGCCGTCATGTCACCGTGGTTCCATTTTCCGATACCTTCAAAAACAGAAACCAAGTCAATATCTTTGCCATCAAGATTTCCCGGTGCAATAGTTCCACCATAGGCGAAAATAGCTGGAATATCCATATTAGCAATAGCAATCATAGATCCAGGCATGTTCTTGTCACAGCCACCGATAGCAACAAAGGCATCCACGTTGTGGCCACCCATAGCCGCTTCGATTGAGTCTGCAATGATATCACGAGATGTCAAAGAGAAACGCATACCAGGCGTTCCCATAGCAATCCCGTCCGCTACAGTGATAGTTCCAAACTGCACAGGCCAAGCACCTGCCGATTTGACACCTTCTTTAGCCAATTTCCCAAAATCATGCAAGTGAATGTTACATGGTGTATTTTCCGCCCAAGTCGAAATCACTCCCACAATCGGTGTTTCAAAGTCCTTATCTGTCATACCAGTCGCACGAAGCATAGCACGGTTTGGCGATTTAACCATGCTGTCATAAATGCTACTGCGGTGACGTTTATCTAATTCAGTCATTTGTTCCCTCCCATTTCAGTTTTTACTATTATAGCACATTTTAAAGGCAATGAACAGAAGAAAATTCTTGAATTTTCAGAAAATTCTATACAGCAATCTTTTCTTTAAAAATATTCCATTTATTTCTTGACTTTATAAATTAACGTGATATCATTTAGATATCAAATAATAGGAGGTCATTCTTATGACTGAAAAACTAATCAATTCAAAACCAAATGGTGTATTCGCATTGATTCTCATTGAGTTGACAATCGTACTTGGTATCTTTATATTGATAATGGGTGCTGGTTCGGAAAACATTTTTGGAATTATTATCGGACCTTTACTAATCGTAATTGCAGCGCTAACTCATGCTGGTTTAAAAGTTGTCAAACCTCAAGAAGCTCTGGTTCTGACACTCTTTGGTAACTATACAGGTACCATCAAAGAACCTGGTTTTTACTTTGTCAATCCCTTCAGCGTAGCAGTCAACCCTGCAAACCACACTCGACTTGGACAAAGTGGTGATGTTAGCACAAAATCTCCTTTGTCAGGAATGAAATCATCAAATGGCAATGATGTAAACATTGAAATTGGTAAGAAACAGATTTCCCTCAAGGTTATGACCTTGAGCAATTCTCGTCAAAAAATCAATGATTGCTTAGGAAATCCTGTAGAAATCGGGATCGCGGTAACTTGGAGAGTTGTTGATACAGCCAAAGCAGTCTTCAACGTTGATAACTACAAAGAATATCTTTCATTGCAATGTGATAGCGCCCTCCGTAACATTGTCCGCATCTATCCTTACGATGTGTCTCCTAATGTGGATACTACGGGTGACGGCCAAGCCGATGAAGGTAGTCTCCGTGGCTCTAGCGAAATTGTTGCTAACCGTATTCGCGAAGAAATCCAAAGTCGCGTTGAGGATGCTGGCTTGGAAATCCTTGAAGCACGTATCACTTACCTAGCTTATGCACCAGAAATTGCTGCTGTCATGCTTCAACGCCAACAAGCATCTGCCATTATTGATGCCCGTAAGATGATTGTGGATGGTGCTGTAGGAATGGTTGAAATGGCACTAGAACGACTCAATGAAGGGGAATTGGTAGAGCTTGACGAAGAACGAAAAGCTGCCATGGTTTCAAATCTCCTTGTCGTTCTTTGTGGCAATCATGATGCACAACCAATTGTCAACACAGGAAGTCTTTACTAAAGATGGCTGAAGCTAAAAAAAAGCAGATCCCCCTTCGACTCTCAACAAAGTTATACGCTGCACTCGCATCATGGGCAGAAGACGACTTCCGATCAGTCAATGGGCAAATCGAGTATCTCCTCACAGAATGTGTCAAGCAACGGAAGAAAGACGGAAAATACGTATCAGAAACCATTGACGAACCATTTGAGATTGATATTTAACACCTTCTCCTGTCTGCTAGGACTGACAGGAGAATTTTTTCATCTTTTTTTGTCAAGTAACTTTACTTTACAAAAAAAATGTGTTATCCTAGTATAGTTGATGAAAATCAGTAGATTGAATCGAATATAAATACCTAAAGGAGAAATCAAAATGGCAGTACCTGCACGTCGCACTTCAAAAGCGAAGAAAAACAAACGTCGTACACACTACAAAGTAACAGCTCCATCTGTAAACTTTGACGAAACTACTGGAGATTACTCACGTTCTCACCGTGTATCACTTAAAGGATACTACAAAGGACGTAAAATCGCTAAAGCTGCATCAGCTGAATAATAGAAGGGAGATACCATGCGCGTAAATATTACACTTGAACACAAAGAATCTGGTGAACGCTTGTACCTTACTTCTAAAAACAAACGTAACACTCCAGACCGTCTTCAATTGAAGAAATACTCACCAAAACTTCGCAAACACGTTGTGTTTACAGAGGTTAAGTAAGCATTCAATACGAATCAATACAGAAGAAAAACGCTATTCAAGCGTTTTTTCTTTTTGTTAATTTCAATACATTTCAATAAAAATCAACCGAATCACTACCTTTTTCACTACCTTTTTTGAAATAAGAATATTGATTCAGACAATTAAAAGCAAGAGGAGAAGAGGCTGGGCAAAAAGTCTTTAATACTCAATGAAAATCAAAGAGCAAACTAGGAAGCTAGCCACAGGTTGCTCAAAACAGTGTTTTGAGGTTGTGGATAGAACTGACGAAGTCAGCTCAAAACACCGTTTTGAGGTTGCAGATAGAACTGACGAAGTCAGTAACCGTACTACGGCAAGGCTAAGCTGACGTAGTTTGAAGAGATTTTCGAAGAGTATAAAATCAGAAAAACACATAGTATCAATCCTTGAATGAACTGCACCCTAAAAGTTAGACAGAAAAAATCTAACTTTTTGGGGTCAGTACAAAGCCTGCGTTTTTTATATATAAAAATTTTACACATTTCTCTTGACAGGGCTTTCTTTTAGATGTACAATGTATGTGTAGAAAAATTATATATAAAAATCTTATACATTAGAAAAGGAGGTTTCCCATGTACTTCCCAACATCCTCTGCCTTGATTGAATTTCTCATCTTGGCCGTACTGGAAAAAGGGGATTCTTATGGTTATGAGATTAGCCAAACCATTAAGCTGATCGCTAATATCAAAGAATCCACACTCTATCCCATTCTCAAAAAATTGGAAGGCAATAGCTTTCTGACAACCTATTCTAGAGAGTTCCAAGGTCGCATGCGCAAATACTACTCCTTGACAAATGGTGGTATAGAACAGCTCTTGACCCTAAAAGATGAATGGGCACTCTATACAGACACCATCAATGGCATCATAGAAGGGAGTATCCGCCATGACAAGAACTGAATACCTGACTCAGCTAGAACTCTATCTCAAAAAACTGCCTCAGGCTGACCAAATTGAAGCCATGGACTATTTCAGGGAACTCTTTGACGATGCTGGAGTCGAAGGAGAAGAAGAACTCATTGCCAGTTTGGGAACTCCCAAAGAAGCAGCCCACGAAGTTCTATCCAATCTTCTCGATAAAAAAATCAATGAAGCACCCGCTCAAAAGAATAACCGACAAATTTTGCATATCGCCTTGTTAGCTCTCCTTGCAGCACCCATCGGTATTCCTCTGGGAATCGCCATCCTCGTGTCCCTGTTCGCAATCCTTGTGGCAGCCTTGACTGTCATCTTGGCTTTCTTTGCGGTTTCCATACTTGGTATCATCGGCGGATTCCTATTTTTAGTTGAAAGTTTCACTGTCCTCGCCCAAGCCAAATCAGCCTTTATCTTGATTTTCGGTTCTGGTTTACTGGCTATCGGTGCTTCTTCACTAGTCTTACTAGGTATTTCCTATGTAGCCCGCTTCTTCGGCCTACTCATTGTTCGCCTGGTGCAATTTGTTCTCAAAAAAGGAAAGAGAGGTGACCAGCATGCGTAAATTGACAAAAGGATTTCTCATTTTTGGTGTGGTGACTACCATTATCGGCTTTATCCTGCTCTTTGTAGGGATCCAATCTGACGGGATTAAGAGTCTGCTTGCCATGTCCAAGGAGCCTGTCTATGATAGTCGGATGGAAGAGTTGACCTTTGGCAAGGAAGTCGAAAACCTAGAGATTACTCTCCATCAACACGCACTGACCATCACAGACTCTTTCGATGATCAAATCCACATTTCTTACCATCCATCTCTTTCTGCTCACCATGATCTTATCACAAATCAGAACGATAAAATGCTGACCCTCACTGATAAGAAACTGTCTGAAACTCCATTTCTCTCTTCTGGAATTGGCGGGATTCTCCATATCGCAAGCAGCTACTCTCGTCGTTTTGAAGAAGTTATTCTCCAATTACCAAAAGGAAGAAGTCTAAAAGGGATTAACATCTCAGCCAATCGTGGACAAACCACCATCATAAATGCCAGCCTTGAAAATGCGACCCTCAATACCAATAATGCCTATCTCCTCCGAATTGAAGGAAGTCGTATCAAAAACAGTAAACTCACAACCCCTAATATCATTAATATCTTTGATACAGACCTTACAGATAGTCAGCTAGAGTCAACAGAACATCACTTCCACGCTGAAAATATCCAAGTCCATGGTAGGGTTGAACTGACTGCCAAATATTATCTCAGAATCATCCTAGACCAGAAAGAGAGCCAACGAATTAACTGGGACATCTCAAGCAACTATGGTTCTATCCACGAATTCACAAGAGAAAAGCCTGAATCAAGAGGCACGGAATTAAGCAACCCTTACAAAACTGAAAAAACCGATGTCAAGGATCAACTCATTGCTAGATCTAATGATGATATTGAACTAATATCCACACCAAGCAGACGTTGACAAAAACGCTTACATCTGCTACTATGGAAGCATATTTATCTAACTAAAAAGGAGGTTCTACCATGAAACAAGAATGGTTTGAAAGTAATGATTTTGTAAAAACAACAAGCAAGAACAAGCCTGAAGAGCAAGCTCAAGAGGTTGCAGACAAGGCTGAAGAAACGATAGCCGATCTCGATACACCAATTGAAAAAAATACTCAAGTAGAGGAGGAAGTCTCTCAAGCTGCAGTCGAACTGGAAAACCAGCAAGAAGAGAAAATTGAAACTCCTGAAGGCGGTGAAGCGAGAACAGAAATAGAAGAAAAGAAAGCATTAGATTCTACTGAAGAAGATCCAGACCTTTCTAAAGAAACAGAAAAAGCCACTATAGCTGAAGAGAGTCAAGAAGCACTTCCTCAGCAAAAAACAATCTTGAAAGAGCCTCTTCTTCTCAGTAAATCCTTAGAAAGTCCTTATATCCCCGACCAAGCTCCAAAATCTACGGATAGATGGAAAGAGCAAGTACTTGATTTTTGGTCTTGGCTAGTGGAGGCTCTCAAATCTCCTACAAGCAAGCTTGAAACAAGTAGCACACACAGCTACACAGCCTTTCTCTTGCTCATTCTGTTTTCTGCATCTTCCTTTTTCTTTAGTATCTACCATATCAAACATGCTTACTATGGACATATAGCAACTATGCATAATCACTTCCCTGAACAATTTGCTTCATTAAATCTCTTTTCGATTATCTCTATCCTAGTAGCGACAACGCTCTTCTTCTTTTCATTCCTCTTGGGTAGTTTCGTCGTGAGACGATTTATCTACCAAGAAAAGGACTGGACGCTGGAAAAGATTCTCCAACAATATAGTCAACTCTTGGCAATTCCAATCTTCCTCACTGCCATTGCTAGTTTCTTTGCCTTCTTTGATAGCCTACGATTTTCAGCCCTTTTGTGTGTGATTAGCATTGGAATCATTCTGCTTGCTAGCCTTCATATCATTACAAGACCGAGTCAAGCAAGTGAAAGCGACTCTTTCTATCAGTTATTCTTGTCTGTCCTTGTGAACGGAGTCATTATCCTCCTCTTCTTTGTAGCTGAAGTGGCACTGATTGGAGATTATCTTCGTATCTTGGCCTTTCTTTAAACTTCAATCCTGTCTTTCATGGCAGGATTTTTCTATGCCAAAAAGCAAGTCGATTGACCTGCTTCTACTTTACTCTTCTTGTGCTAATGTTTTAAAATCTTTGTCTAAGATGGGTTGAACTTCTAATTGATTGGCGTCTAGTTGGTGGTAAGATGCTGATGGTAGTAACTCTAGGAATTTTGTATAGTCCAAGCGGGCAATGGCTTCATAGTCTTCTGGTTTAGAGCCATCTCCTGTGATTTGAACCAAGTCAATTTCCCACTGGACTTCCTTATCCACCAATTGCTCAATATAGGCTGCAGGTACAAATGGTTCTCTCGGTAAAACGGTCTTGACCCCTTGAGCCAGATGGTAAACACCATGCACTTGCCCTTCTCCATCCTGATAAAAGGAAACTCTTGCAAAGTAGGCATCGGTCTCTTGAACCGCACGTACACGTACTTCAAACTGAGCCAAGCCATCTGCCTCTAAAAAGCTTTTCAAATCCTCATGACTAAAGAAAATAGGATTAAAAATTCCTTGGCAAATCGTAAAACGAGCTACAGTGTCTGTCAGATAGGCTTGAATACTTGCTTGGAAATAAGCTTCAAAATCAAAACCATCTAGTCCTTCAATCTCAGTTCCTGTATAAGCAAGCAGAGCATCTAAAAATGACTTGATAATCTGCCAGTCTGTCTTCGTTAGTAGGTCAGGAAGATCGACACGATAGGCCTTTTGACCATCAGCATAACTGACCTTAAAGAGAAATTGTGACTGCCCCACTATCGCACACTCGATAGACTCGAGACGGTTAAGAGGCTGACGGAGATAGACTGCATCATAGCTATGTGACTCCAAGCCATCTACCAAGGCCAAGATCGACTTGGCAGTCAAAATCTCCTGTTCTCCTAAAATGCTCTGTTTATTTGGAATAAAAAATGTTTTCGCCATAACTGGACTCCTTTGAAATCGTTTACATACAGTATACCTTATTTTTCTGAAAGATACAGAAACAAACTTTAGATTTTTGAGTACAAAGCATAGAAAAACAGCCCCTAAGGACTGTTTGATCTTATACAGTAGCTGCTTGATCCAAGCTTTCACCGATAGCGGCTAGGCGCTCGATCACTTCAGCTTGTGTCAATTCATTTTCTGAAACATAGCGGTTACGTGGGTGAACACGGCACTCGTGTGAGCATCCACGAAGGTACTTGTCTTCATTTTCTTCTGATGTCAAGATACGACGGTTACAGAAGGGATTTCCACAGTTGACATAACGTTCACATGGTGTTCCATCAAACCAGTCTTTCCCTACGATAGTTGGGTTGATATGGTTGACATCAACGGCGATACGCTCGTCAAAGACGTACATTTTCCCATCCCAAAGCTCACCTTGAACTTCTGGGTCTTTACCGTAAGTTGCGATTCCGCCGTGCAATTGGCCGACATCTTTGTAACCTTCACGGACCATCCAGCCTGAGAATTTCTCACAGCGAACGCCACCTGTACAGTAAACCACGACGCGCTTGTCCATGAATTTTTCTTTGTTGTCACGAACCCACTGTGGCAATTCACGGAAGTTGCGGATGTCTGGGCGGATAGCCCCACGGAAGTGTCCTAGGTCGTACTCATAGTCGTTACGTGTGTCAAGGACAACGGTATCTTCGTCAAGAAGGGCTTCTTTGAACTCTTTTGGAGACAAGTAAGCACCTGTTGTTTCAAGTGGGTTGATATCGTTGTCAAAGTCGTTGTCTTCCAAACCAAGGTGGACAATTTCTTTCTTGTAGCGAACGAACATCTTCTTGAAGGCTTGTTCATTTTCTTCGTCAATCTTGAACCAGAGGTCTTCCATACCTGGGAGGCTGTGAACGTAGTCCATGTATTTTTGAGTTGTTTCATAGTCACCTGAAACTGTTCCGTTAATTCCCTCGTCAGCGACTAGGATACGACCTTTAAGGCCGATTGATTTACAGAAAGCCAAGTGGTCTGCAGCAAATTGCTCTGCATTTTCAATTGGAGTATAAAGGTAGTAAAGTAAGACACGAATATCTTTTGCCATAAGATTTGTTCTCTTTTCTATTCTTAAATTTTCTAAATTTTTTATTTATCCATACTAGTATACCTGCTTGAGAAAACGAATGCAATTTATTTGACTGGAAATTGTAGAGGGTTCTCGAAATTTCCTGAATGGTTAAATAGTGATAAGAAACACGGATATCTATGTTTTTTGTTTCAAAAAATCACTGCCTTCCCCAGACAAGCCTGAGGAAAACAGTGATTCAGTTTTTAGGAATTAGGAATGAATACACGAAATCAATCTATACTCTTCTAAAATCAAAAAGCAATCTAGGTAGGCAACCTTTTCATAGATTTATTTCTGATTTTGTCAATATTATCTAAAGCCTCAAAAAGAATGTTAATCTATCTGTGGTTAGTCCTGTAGTTTACTTTTTGATTTCTGTTTAGCACTAGTGGATTATTTTTTGTTTCTCAACTACCCACTCTACCATTCTTCATAGTCAAAACCATCATAATCTGGATATTGTTCTGGTGGCGTTCCAACCGAACGTACGAGATAAGCTTCTTCGTCCTCTGTTTCGATTTCTCTCAGCACTTGACATTCGAAACGCCATTCATCACCGAAGTCGAAAATAAACTTAAATTTTTGTTTGACATTTAGGATATCCAGATAGATATTTTCTGTGTAACGTTCTTCAACATCGTCACTGACAAAGCTAAGAAAGTGAGAATCTGCATGACTCCACGCAACATTATCCATGAAAAATGCATGAGCATGATCACTTGCAAAATCAAAACTCCATAAAATCACATCTGCTAGTTCCGCTAACGTTTTTGTTTTTGGAATCTGTATATGTCGGTAGCAACCTTTTTAAAATTTGACGGAAATGACCCAGGCTTCTACAGATGCTGATTTTTCAGCCTCTATTTCTTGTTTTACTAATTTTAAGTGTACCATAATACCTCCAATAGCTAATCGATAGGGTTGCGCCTAAGAGACATTCCCTCTCAGTCATTTTAACATAAGTTTGTCTAACTGTGGTATTTGAAACTAGATAATCCCTCTGTTTCACGCGAAACACCCTGCGCCAAGCAAGGTGTTCTTATACTAAACAAAAATCATGATGCTGGGTAAAAAATATTTAAAATTAGAAAACACATATTGTCACGTGTTGAAAAATCTTGATACTAGCCGTTTTATTGTGAAAAATTTACTTCACTTTTTCCTGAAGTTAAGTTTTATCCAGCCTCTGTACCAGGGCTATAAGTCCAAATTACCAGCCGGCACTTAAAGACGCTGGCTTTCACGTTATTGTTTAGGTCTCATTGCTCCTGACGCGTCATTTACCTCTTAAAGAGGCTTGTGGTATTATAGTGAAATTAAATCTGAATAAATCAGTCAGGAAAATCCAATCAATTTCTAGTAATGTTTTAGAAGTCATAGTGTACTATTTCAGACTCAACTCACTATATTATATGAAAAGTTTGGGTATAAACTTTTACCACTTCCTCCCTACTCACCTGAATACAACTCTATCGAAAAAACATCGGCTCATATCAAAAAGGTATTGGTAAGTTGCAATACTTTTTACAAGACTCTTTTGTCTTATTCTTGCTTCAATTTATTGTAGTCACATCATACTGTTCTTAATTCAATCCACTATAGTCACATAATACAAAAATCTCCTAGCAGACTTTCCTGCTAGGAGATTTTCTTATGAGAGGTACTTATTTAAGCTTTGAAAATCGGATTTATTATTTGATGTTTATCAAACAATCTACCAATTAAGCTTCTTCGTCTTCTTTACGACGACGGCCTGCAAGACCAAGACCAAGTAAGGCACTTGCGGCAGCTGCTACCATAGCTACAGTAGAATCTGCTGTACCTGTATTTGGCAATTCTTTAGCTGCTTTACGCGTGTTTGCTGTTGCTTGGTTGGCATTTGCTGCTTGAGCAGTAGCTGGAGCTACATCTGATGTTTGAGCAGCTTGGTCCTTAGCTGGGCTTGTATGGTCAGTTGATGGAGCAACTTTCGCCATGAAGTCTTCGATACGTTTAACCATTGCATCCACTTCTGCTTGACTTGCGTCTGCATTAGCAAATACTTTCTTAGCGTCTGCCAATAAGCCAGTCGCTTCTTTTGCAGTTTCTGCATCAAGCTTAGCTGATTCTTTAATGATCAATTCATCTAATTGATGGATACCACCTTCTAACTTCGCTTTATCCACTTTTGCGGCAGTGTTATTAGCTGCGTTATTGCCTCCACCATTTGATGGTACATATGGACGTTGTTTGAATGCGTCATCTCTTGGAATTGCTAATACTTGGCCTTCTTTTGTAACGATTGTTACATTTCCAGCTTTATCGATGTTAACTGCTGCTTCTTTCTTACCATCTTTTTCGATTGTTGCATTACCATCTTTGTCGATTGTAATTTTCACTTTACCATCTTTAGATGCGTAAATTGTATTACCTTCATCATCAGTTGATTTCTCTAGAGTGCTAATATCGAATTCTTCAAGATCAGTGATAGCACCTAGAACTTTGAATTGGAATTTCGCTTTTTCTTCTGGAGTAATATTAGCAAGGTCTGCTACCTCTACTTTACTCAAGTCGATATCAAGATTATCTCCACCGTGTTTAGATTTAGAAACAGCTTCTTTATCTTTCACTAGTTGTTCTTTAGAAATTGTTGCTGTCGAACCGTCTGGCATTGTTACTGTTGCGTTTCCTTTATCGTCTACTACTACAGTTGCGCCTGGGTTGACTGCTTCAATTGATTTCTTAACAGCGTCTTTTTCGTCTTTTGTTAAGTTTTCTTTATTTCCAACTAATGTACGGATAGCTGGTG
This sequence comes from Streptococcus mitis SK1080, assembly GCF_000220085.1. GTDB lineage: Bacteria > Bacillota > Bacilli > Lactobacillales > Streptococcaceae > Streptococcus > Streptococcus mitis_K. The sequence goes on from NZ_AFQV01000022.1 coordinate 31,639, forward strand.
TTTTCACTTTAGCAGTCTTAGCTTCGTCAGCAAATTTTTCTGCTGGGATTACTAAGTCTGAAGCTGGGATGTTAAGAACTGTTCCGTCACCTTTGGTTACTGTTGCGTTTCCTTGGTCATCTACGACTACGGTTGATCCTGGGTTTACTGCTGCTACAGCTTTCTTAACAGCTGCTTTTTCTTCATCTGTAAGTTTAGTTGGATCTGCTACTACAGTCTTAGCTGCTGGTGTGTTTGCATCGTTACCACCATTTGGTTTCGTAGCATCATCTTCAACTTTAACTAAGTCTGTTGATGGGATAACTGAAACATTGCCATCTTTCACTACAGTTGCATTTCCTTTGTCATCTACTACAACTTCAGCACCTGGATTTGCTGCTTTAACTTTGTCTGCGATTGCTTTCTTCTCAGCTTCAGTTAAGGCATTTGGATTTGCTACTTTTGTCTTAGAAGCTGGTGTAACTGCATTGTCTTTAGCTTTGCCATCGTTCACATCTTTTTCAGATTTTGTTAAATCTGATGCTGGAATAACTGCTGTATTTCCGTTTGGAAGAGTTACTGTTGCGTTTCCTTGGTCGTCTACGACTACAGTTGAACCTGGATTTACTGCTGCTACTTTAGCTGCAATTGCTGCTTTCTCATCTTTTGTTAATGAGTCTGGATTTGCTACTTTTGTCTTAGAAGCTGGTTTAACAATGTCATTTCCTGCTTTTGGTGCCTTTTCTGCATCTGCATTCTTCGTTAAGTCTGCCGCTGGAATGACCGCTGTCTTACCATTTACTGTTACTGTTGCGTTTCCTTGGTCGTCTACTACAACTTCAGCACCTGGATTGACGGCTGCTACTTTAGCTGCAATTGCATCTTTCTCATCTTGTGTTAATGAGTCTGGATTTGCTACTACAGTCTTATCTGCTGGTTTAACGATGTCGTTTCCTGCGTTTGGTTTAGCTGCGTCTGATGCTGTCTTAGTTAAGTCTGATGCTGGAATTACAACTGGTTTTCCATCTTTAGGTGTAACTGTTGCATTTCCTTTGTTGTCCACTACAACTTCAGCACCTGGATTTACTGCTTTAACTTTAGCTGCAATTGCATCTTTCTCATCTTGTGTTAATGAGTCTGGATTTGCTACTACAGTCTTATCTGCTGGTTTAACTACGTCGTTTCCTGCGTTTGGTTCTTTAGCCGAATCTGCTGTCTTAGTTAAGTCTGATGCTGGAATGACTGCTGTCTTACCATCTTTAGTTACTGTTGCGTTTCCTTTGTTGTCCACTACAACTTCAGCACCTGGATTTACTGCTTTAACTTTTTCTTCGATTGCTTTTTTCTCTTCTGGAGTTAGAGCATTCGGATTTGCTACTACAGTCTTATCTGCTGGAGTGTTTACATCGTTTCCTGCATTTGGCTTAGCTGCTTCTTCTGCTGTTTTCACCAAATCTTTCGCTGGGATAACCACTGCCTTACCATCTTTAGTTGTTACTGTTGCATTTCCTTGGTCATCAACAACTACAGTTTTAGCTTCTGGATTCACTTCTGCAACTTTGGCTGCGATTGCATCTTGCTCGTCTTTTGTTAATGATTCTGGATTTTCTACAACTGTCTTGTCAGCTGGTTTAACTACGTCGTTACCTGCGTTTGGTTCTTTAGCTGAATCTGCTGTCTTAGTTAATGCCGCCGCTGGAATTACCGCTGTCTTACCATTTACTGTTACTGTTGCGTTTCCTTTGTCATCTACTGCTACAGTTGCACCAGGGTTAACTGCTGCTACTTTAGCCGCAATTGCTTTCTTCTCATCATCAGTTAATGAGTTTGGATCTGCTACTACAGTCTTATCAGCTGGTGTGTTGATATTGTTTCCTGCATTTGGTTTCGCTGCTTCTTCTGCAGTTTTCACTAAATCAGCCGCTGGAATTGTTGCAATATCACCATCTTTAGTTGTTACCGTTGCATTTCCTTTGTCGTCAAATGCCACGTTAGCTTCTGGATTTACCGCTTTGATTGCGTCTGCAATCTTAGCTTTATCTTCGTCTGATAAATGATCTGGATCGCTTACAACTACTTTATCTGCTGGTGTATTTACCTTATTTCCTGCATTTGGTTGTTTAGCTTCTTCTGCATTTTTCACTAAATCTTTTGCCGGAATTGTTGCTGTAGCTGTATTACCATCTTTATCTACTACAGTTACTGTAGCATTTCCTTTATCATCTACGAAGATCGCTTTTGCATCTGGATTTACTGCTTTAATCTTAGCTTCAATCGCTTTTTTCTCTTCTGGAGATAATGGTTTAGTTGGATCTGCTACTACTACTTTATCCGCTGGTTTGTTAATGTTATTTCCAGCTTTTGCATTTTTAGCTTCTTCTGCTGTTTTCACTAAATCTTTTGCTGGAATTACAAAGCTTCTACCATCTTCTGTAGTTATCGTTGCATTTCCATTGTCATCAATAACCACCGTTGAACCTGGGTTCACTTCCTCAACAGCTTTCTTAATAGCGTCTTTATCCACGTTAGCTGGATCTGTTACTAACACTTTGTCAACAGGTTTCTTAATTAAATCTTGTTTCTCAGGTTTTAATAGATCTGCTTTTGGTTTCGCTAAGGCTTCTACAGGAATTGTTGCGATGTCTCCATTTGCATTCTTAACAGTCGCATTTCCTTTTGCGTCAAATACTACTGTTGCTCCTGGGTTAACTTCTAAGATGTTTTTCTCAATTTCTTGAATATCTTCCGCTGTCAATTTATCTCTGTCTTTCACTAGCACTCTGTCTGCTGGTGAATTGATTTTATTTCCTGCATTCACTTTAGCTTTATCAGCGTCAGTCTTCGTTAAATCAGCTACTGGAATTGTTGCAGTTTTACCTTCTGGTGTTGTTACTGTCGCATTTCCATTTTCATCTACGAATACTGTTGAACCTGGATTTACACGTTGAACTTTAGCAGCAATTTTTGCTTTAACATCATCCGTGATTTGTCCATCTTTAACAAATACGCCGTCTGCTGGTTTGTTAATAACGTTACCTGCTTTTGGATCGCTTAATACTTCATCATCAGTTTTCACTAAATCATCCGCTGCGATTACTAATGTCTTACCATCTGTAGTTGTTACTGTTGCATTTCCTTTATCATCTACAAATACTGTTGAGCCTGGGTTAACTTCTTTAACTTTAGCTGCGATTTTTTCTTTGTCTGTTGGTGTTAGTGCATCTTTATCAGCAACTACTGTTTGATCGATAGGTTTCTTAACTGGATTTTGTTTAGCTGGATCCAATAGATCTTTTTCAGCATTTGATTTCACTAGGTCACTTACAGGGATTGTCGCTGTAGCTGTAGTTCCGTCTTCATTCGGTACTGTTACTGTTGCGTTTCCTGCTTCGTCAAATACGACTTTAGTTCCTTCAGGGTTTACCGCCTGAATTGCTGCAGTAATCTTAGCTTTTTCAGCATCAGTTAATTCAGCTGGATTTGCTACTACTGTTCTTTCTGCTGGAGTATTTACTTTGTTTCCTGCTGTTGCAGTTTCTTTAGCACCTGGATCTTTCACTAAATCTTCCACAGGAATTGTTGCTGTCTTACCGTCTGGTGTTGTGACTGTTGCGTTTCCTTTGTCGTCAACGAATACAGTTGCACCTGGGTTTACTGATTCTACAGCTTTTTGGATTTTAGCTTTAACTTCATCTTTCTTATCTCCAGTTAAATCTGCTGGTGTTGCTGAAACTTTATCCGCTGGTTTGTTGATGTTGTTTCCTGCGTTTGCTCCTTCAGCTTCTTTTGCAGTTTTCACTAGGTCAGATGCTGGGATTACTTCAGTTTTACCGTCTGGTGTTGTGACTGTTGCATTTCCTTTGTCATCTACAACTACTGTAGTAGGTTTAGTTGGGTCTGCACTTGGATTTACTTTTTCTACAGCTGCTTTGATTGCATCTTTTTCAGCTTGAGTTAATTTGCCTGCTTTCTTAACAAGTGTTTTGTCTGCTGGTTTCTTAACTGCATCTTGTTTGTCTGGGTTCGTTAAGTCAGCTGCATCTTTTGCTAAATCAGATGCTGGAATTGTTGCTACAGCTCCATCTTTCGTTGTTACTGTTGCGTTCCCTTCTGTATCGAATGCTACTGTTGCACCTGGGTTAACTTTAAGAATTTCTGCTTTGATCTTATCTTCATCAGCCTTGATATTAGCAGGATCTGTTACAACCACTTTCGTTGCTGGAGTGTTTACTTTGTTTCCACCATTTACTTCATCTTTAGCTGCTGGATCTTTTACTAAGTCTTCAACAGGAATTGTTGCTGTTTTACCATCTGGAGTAGATACTGTTGCATTTCCTTTGTTGTCAACGAATACTTTAGCATCTGGGTTAACTGCTTTAACTTTAGCTTCGATTGCTTTAATGTCTTCAGGAGTTAACGCATCTTTGTTTGCAGATACTTTATCAGCTGGTTTGTTTACGTTGTTTCCTGCTTTAGCATCTTTAGCTTCTTCTGGAGATTTCACTAAGTCAGTTACTGGAATTGTTGCTGTTTGTCCGTCTGGTGTAACTACAGTTGCGTTTCCTTTGTCGTCTACTACTACTGTTGAACCTGGGTTTACTGCTTGAACTTTAGCTTTGATTGCTTCAATATTTTCAGGAGTTAAGGCATCTTTATCAGCAACTACTTTGTCTGCTGGTTTGTTGATGTTGTTTCCTGCTTTAGCAGTTTCTTTGTCAGCTTCTTTCTTCACTAAGTCAGCTTTTGGAATTACTACAGTTTCACCACCTGGTGTTGTTACTGTTGCGTTTCCTTTGTCATCAACTACTACAGTTGAATCTGGGTTAACTGCTGCTACAGCTGCTTTAATAGCATCTTTAGCCGTTTGAGGTAATGTTGCATCTGAATTATCTACTAGTGCCGGATCAACTACTACTTTGTCTGCTGGTTTGTTTACAGCATCTTGTTTCGCTGGGTCAGCTAAGTCAGCTTTAGGTTTTACTAAATCGCTCGCTGGGATTGTTGCAGTTTTCGGTTGTTCACCTGGTGCTGCTGGAATTGTTACTGTTGCATTTCCTTTTTCGTCAAATACTACGTCAGCACCTGGGTTTACTGCTTGGATTTTAGCTTTAATAGCTTCTTTTTCTGGCTCTGTTAATTCAGCTGAGTTTTCAACCACTACTCTATCTGCTGGAGTATTTACTTGGTTTCCACCAGTTACATCGTCTTTGTCAGCTTCTGTCTTCACTAAATCAGCTACTGGAATTGTTGCTGTTTTTCCTTCTGGTGTTGTTACAGTCGCATTTCCATTATCATCAACGACAACTGTTGCACCTGGGTTTACTGCTTCAACTGCTGCTTTAATTCTAGCAAGTTCAGGATCTGTTAATTCAGCTTTATCTGCTACTTGTACTCTGTCTGCTGGGTTGTTGATGTTGTTACCAGCTTTTGGATTAGTTTTTTCGTCAGCACCTTTAACTAAATCATCAGTATCGATTACTGCTGTTTTTCCTTCTGGTGTTGTTACTGTAGCTTCACCTTTTTCGTTAACTGTAATCACTGAACCTTCTGGGTTAACCGCAGCGATTTTCGCTTTGATTGCTTCACGTTCTGGTTCTGTTAAAGCATTTTTATTTGCTACTACAGTTTGTGAGTTTGGTTTGTTGATGTCATCTCCACCATTTGCTTTTTTAGCTTCTTCTGGTGTTTTGAATAAGTCTGATGCTGGAATTGTCGCAATTGTTCCGTCTTTAAGAACTACTGTTGCATTTCCTTCAGTGTCATAGTTAATAGCTTGAACTTTTTCGTCGCCACCATTTAATTTTTTCAGTTTTTCAGCTGCTTTTGCTTGAAGGTCTGCATTTGTAGCATCTCCAACCAACTTATCCGCTGGCTTACGAACTCCTGCATTACCTGAATCACCTTTTGCTGCATCTGCTAATGTACGTACTAATTCTGATGCTGGGAATGCTGCTGTATTTCCTTCTGGAGTTGAAACAGTAACTGTTCCGTTATCATCCATTGTTACTACTGCGTTAGGGTTAACGTCACGAACAGCTTGTTTGATTTTTGCTTTTTCAGCATCTGTTAAATTCGCAGGATCTTTAACGATAACTTTATCCACTGGACGGTTAATGTTGTTACCACCAGTTGGACTATTTAAATCATCCGCAGATTTTGTTAAGTCTGCTTGTTCTAACGGTACAGTTTTACCATTTGGTAAAATTACACTCGCACTTCCATTAGGATTTACTGTTACAGTTGCACCTGGGTTTACAGCTTCGATAGCTTTTTGAAGTTTAGCTTGTTCGTCAGCATCTAGATTTGTTGGATTTTTAGCAACTAATTTATTACCTGGTAGACGTGCAGAGTTGATTGCTTTAATTGCTTGTTCACCTGCTTTTTTAGCTTTATCAACGTCAGCATTTTTCTTAGCACCATTAATTGCTTCTTCTGATGCTTTTTTAATTTCATCTACTTCATCTTGAAGTTTTTCTTAGCTTCTGGTGATAATGTGTTGTCTGCTTCAATCTCTGCTTTTTTATTGTTTGCTACACCTTCTACTGCTTGATTCGCTTCTGGTTTTTTCGCTGGTTCTTTTGCTAAAGCTGTAATAGCCGCTGCCCCATCAGTACCTACTGTATTGATTTCACCTTGAATTGTTCCAGCCTCTGCTTCTGTATCTGCATTATTTTTCTTAGCATTAATTTCTTCTTTTTTAGTATCTGCAATTTCCTTAGCTCTGTCTTTAACTTCTTTTTTCTCTTCATCAGTTAAGTCAGTACGATCATCGATTTCTTTTTCTTTCGCTTTTAATGCTTCATCGATTTTATCTAATGCTGCTTGTTTACCGATTGGATTAATTTTACCAATTGCAGTCGTACCATCAGTTTTTTCAGTATCAACTGCCTTTTGTGCTGTTGTTGCTTCTACTGGAGTTGGTGCAGTATCTGGTTGTTCATTAATTTTAGCAATTGCTTTATCTGCTTCTACTTTAGCAGCAGCTTTTGCAGCTTCTTTTTCTTTTTGAGTTAAATCTTCACGTTCATCAAGTGCGGCATTTTTAGCTTTTAATGCATCTGTAACAGCTTGTTTAGCAGCTTCTTTCGCTACTGGATTTACTTTTGCTACAGCCGCAGTACCTTCATTTTGCCCCGCATCAATTGCTGCTTTATTTGTAGCATCATCGATTTTATCTAATGCCGCTTGTTTATCTTCATTAACTTTAGCCTTAGCTTTTTCTATTTCAGCTGGAGATAAGTTAGCATTACCTTCGATAGCTTTAATTTTCTCATCAGCTTTAGCATTTACTGCATCGATTGCTGGTTGTTTGTCTAATTTCACAACTTTCTCTACAGGAATAGTATCTTTAGAACCATCTTTATAAGTTACTACTAAATTTTCACCATCTTGTTCAAGAGTTTCAACTACTTTTGCAGCAGCAGCCTTGTCTACTGCTGTTCCTTTTTTATCTTCTAAGTTTTTATCTTCATTTTTCTTAGAGTATTCTAATTGAAGATTTTCTTTAATTTTGTCTAACTCAGTTTGTGGGATATTTGCTTTATCCGTAATCACAACTTTTTCTGCATCCGCTAATTCTTTAATGTCATATTTTGCTGTTTGAGCTTTTATGACTAGTGCAAATGCACCTGGATCACTTGCATATGAATTTCCTTGTGCTCTATTAACAATTTTCCCACCATCCATATCTGTAGATGTCGCATAACGAGTTACTACACGATATTCTCCGTTTTCATCAGTCGGGAATTTAGATGCTACTAATCCAGGAGTATCTTTTGTCATTTTACCAGTAATTTTCACAATTGCTGGAGTTGCCTCCGTGGCAGTAGTTGCTGTTTCTCCATCAATTTGCGTGAAAGTGGTTCCATATTCATTGTTTATAACATTTGGATTAGCTTTGTCTACTGGATTAAGCGCATTATTCCCACCTTGTAAAATTGTGGCTGATTTAATTTTTCCTGAATCATCTGTAAATTTAAGATCTATATCAATATCTTCATTTGCGTATACGTAAATGTCTTTTTTACCATCTACAGAGTATGGGATACTTACTTCAGGTACTTTGTTTTCGCGGACGATTACTTTATGAGTATATTCATCAGACTCTTTCCCTTGGCTATCTACTGCTTTGTAAACAACTGTGTGTTCTCCTGCTTCTGAAGTATCCACTTCTCTAACACTTGTGTTTCCATCTACTGAGATTACTCTTGCATGCACTCTATCACCTAGAGTTACATCTGGTTGATCATCTTCATGGTCAGTCACTTTCACTAAAGATAAAAGATTTAGTTGAGAATTTGTAATAACTGTTGTTGTATCCTCTCCACTTACTGAAGCTACAACTGGTTTTTCATTCGTAACTGGTGTTGATACTTTTCCTGCTTTACTACTATGTGTTCCGTCATTATTATGACTAATAATTCTTACTACACCTTCTTTGATGTTTTTCTTCATTTCAAGTGTAATAGTATTGTAGAATTCACCTTTAGTAACTGATTTAATCGCCACTTTATCTACATCTTTATCAGCAACTTTAATCCCAAGATTTTCTGCTACTTCTTTATCGCGTTGAATATCAATTTGAACTTCTTTTCCAGTATCTTTATCGTGATACCAGAAGTATGAAATCCCTGCATCATGTGGTACTTCTAATACTACTTCTTTACTTCCTGCTACCACACTTGCTTTATCTTTTGAAGCATTTGATGGTAATACTTTTGATGCACCAATAGATACATAAGTGTTTGTTGAAGCTGTTTCAATGCCATCTTTCGTTTCGAAAACTTTTACTGGATTTTTAGGTGCAAAGAAGTTTTGCGCTCTAGAGTTTCCTCCAACTGGTACGTTACTGTTTAACCCATTTTCAAGTGTCACAGTCCAATTCCCTGAAGCATCTACAGGAATATCAGTAATTTCTTTCAATAATTCACCATTTTCCACACTTTCTACCTGAATAGTAATTTTTGAACCTGGTGTCCCTGTTCCTGTAATTGTATTATCAGTTGATAATATAGATTTTTCACGCGGACCTCCTGAAGCTGGGTATGGCATGTTTACAGTTGGTGCATTTCCACTCTTAATTAACGTGCCCTTTGGAATTGTATCTGTTGAACCGTCTTTATAAGTTACAACAAGATTACTACCAGAGTCAGTGACAGTGTCAACTACACTAAGAGCATTATCAAGTAAAGTTCCTTTTTTACTTTCTAATTGTGCATCATCGTTATTCTTTGAGTATTCAACCTTAAGCCCATTTTTAATATTCGCTAATTCTTCCGCTGTTAATTGTGCTGCATTAGCTACTGAAATTTTATTATCATTTGATAAATTTACCACATCATATTTATACGTTTGAGGTTTAACGATAACATTAAATGAACCTGGGTCAGTATTAACAGCTGCTCCTGCCGCCTTATTTTCAATAAAATTACCCGCTTCGTCTGCCGCAGTTACAAAACGCCAACCTAATGTAAGCCCAGTAGTTTTGGCTTTTTCTAACTGTTCTGCGTTCAGTTCTCCTCCTGGTACACCTGTATAATGAATTACTGCTGGATTAGATTCTGAAGCTTCTGTTTTAGTTGTAAATTCATTGACAGTGTAACCATATTGAGCATTTAACTTACCTGGTTCTCCTGTTACTGCAGTAAAGTCTTGATTCCCACCTCTTTTAACTGTGGCACTAGCAATAAATCCTGAATTATCTTTAATTTTAATATCAAAACCTGTAGACTCTGCACCATAAACGTAGACATCTTTACCATTTGAAAATGGAATCTCTGCCGTTGGTTTTTCTGTATCAGTCTCAGCTCTAAATGCATTATTTTTATCTAGTGCTTTGCCATTACGTGAATCATGAGAACCTGTGTTTTCGATTGAGTTAGATTCTGATTTAGGTTCAGTGTTTTCTGCTTTTTTACCTAGAGTTGGTTGTCCGTTAGTAGTGTCTCCTTCTGGAGTTTCTTTTGGTTCTTTTGGTTTGTTTTTTAACCCTGAACTAACAAACGTCACTAGTTTCTGATAAGCCTTTGTCAATTCATCTTGAGTAGTTGCAGAAGCGAGTGTAGACTCAGCAGAAGCCAATTCACCATTCAAAAGAGCAAGGCTCTCCTCTGTTTTATTAGCATACGTACCTGCAGAAAGTTTTGATTTAACTTCTGAAATGTAGTTTTCAAGTTGCTTTTTGTCCAAAGCTGGAGTTGTTACTTCTGGTGCAGCTGGTTTTGCTGGTTCTTCTACGACTGGTTGTGCTGCTGGAGTGCTTTCTGCTGGAGTTGATGGGGCATCAAGAGCTGGCGCTAGAGCTTCTACATCTGGTGTATCTTGTTTACTTAGCTCATTAGCTGATACAGCTCCATTTCCCAAGAACATGAACAGGGCAGCAACTGCTACACTGGCTGCTCCAAAACTATATTTACGGATTGAGTAACGTGTGACCTTTTCACGGTGCAAGCGTTCAACACGACTCATAGGTGATTTCTTATCCACTTATTGTGTTCTCCTTAAAAATATTTTTTTATGTCCATATCTACATGCAAAGATTCCTCGCCATGGGCGAGGTTTTGCATATGATACTTTACTTCTTCATTGTACATGATAAGTGATATATATGCAAGCTATATGCTTATCAAATTCGCCAAAAAAAAAAAAAACATTTTCAGACAATTTTCACAATTTGTTCGTTTTTATAACCAAAATTATGAATTTTTTAACTTTAAAATCAGGAAAATGTTTTGATTTTATATATGTTATTATGTTGTATTAAAAACCAAAATTCGGAAATGAATTTGAATAAAATCTTTTTATTTTGAAAAGAAGATAACTTTGATACCTAAAAGGAACTATTCTACTATTTTTAAACAAAACATTAGTAAAATAAATATACAAAAATTTTTAGGTTTTTTGGCTTTTTTTCTTCCAAAAAAGAGAACCTGTCAGTTAAATGCCCAGATTCTCTGATAGCTTTCTAGCAGAGCCCAACAGAACCAGACCCTATCTCTCATATGCACTATTCTCTTAAAATTCAAAGGCTAAACACGCCAGAGGCGCCTCACCGTAGAAATATGATTGACTTCCACATCCTAATTACGACCTAAAAGTGTTAGCAGTCTCTTGATCGTCTGCCTGTTGCAACTAATAACTAAAGCTAAAATAAAACATGCTACCTCATTTTGGCAACATGTCATCTGTTCCTATTTACAGCAATGCCTCAAATTCAGCGACAGGCATGCCTAATTGCTCACTCGCAACCTCGGAAGTCAAAAGACCTTGGTGGACCATATCCAGAAAGGCAAAAAGTTTCCCACGCTCTAAACCTTGTTCAATACCTTCTGCTCGACCACGTTCAAGTCCACGCTCCAGTCCCTGTTCAATACCTTCCGCCCTAGCAGTTTCCAAGGCATAGTCCTGCGCTAACAATGCCTGTTCTTCTCGCCTGCGTTGTTCACTAAACATTTTCCTGTCCTCCTCGGACCAGCTCTTGTAGTCCAGCAGTTGGTCTGCTTGGCTGATGGCTCGCTCGGGGTGCTGGGTAAAGGGTTTATTCCCGAAAAACTCCAACCACGGTTTGCGAATCTTGTCCTTGCTGGTTTCTCTGTATTTGTTAGATCTTATTTATGATGGTTCTTCAATAGCGCTTCAAACTCCGCGACTGGCATGCCTAATTGTTCACTCGCAAATTCAGAAGTTAAAACATGTTGGCGTACTAAATCAATAAAGGTAAAGATTTGTCCTTCAGCTTTCCCCTGTTCAATACCTTCTGCCCTAGCAGTTTCCAAAGCATAGTCATGAGCCAATAATGCTTGTTCTTCACGCATACGTAGTTGACTAAACATTTTCCTGTCCTCCTCGGACCAGCTCTTGTAGTCCAGCAGTTGGTCTGCTTGGCTGATGGCTCGCTCGGGTTGCTGAGTAAAGGGCTTGTTGCCGAAAAACTCCAACCACGGCTTGCGAACCTCGTCTTTGCTGGTTTCTCTGTATTTTTTTAATTCCAAGAACGCCATCTTAACCAGATGGTTTTCTTGTCCGTTATTTGTGATGGTTAAGACTTCACCTGTCGTGTCCTCGCGCATACTAAAGCTATGGAAAGCCAAGTCATCTGAGAAGTAGTTACTATCCACAATGGCAATGGCATATACTGGTGCGATATGTTTGTAACTCAGATGAGTATCACCTTCTCGCTGACGAATTTTTTCAAGGTTTTGATTGACCTGACTACACAGATAAGCCCACAGGCGATTGATGAAAAAATTCTGATGATGTACCTGAATCTCAATAATTACTTGAGTGCCGTTATCCAACTCTGCCAAAACATCTATACTGGTATAGAAATCCTGTGCCGAGTAGGGCAGAGAAGGCAAGACGTGAATGTTGCTTCCCTCCAAAATGGTCACATTTTTTGCTGGTAAATCCAACATATCGCGAATAAATTGACAAGTGATTTCTGGATTGCTAAAGATTTTCTTAGCTACCAAGTCATTGGTCGGGCTAATGCCCGGATGTCTTAGAATCATCCTTTTCCTCCTTTTATTATACCACAGTTTTATACTCAATGAAAATCAAAGAGCAAACTAGGAAACTAGCCGCAGGCTGTACTTGAGTACGGCAAGGCGACGTTGACGTGGTTTGAATTTGATTTTCGAAGAGTTTTAAATCTAGGTTTGCTAGATTTACTGCTACTATCTATTTATTCGGAAAAGAAATGAATTGTGAAGATATTTTATCTCGTTTCAACTAAAATATGAGCTTGATCCATCAGTTGTCCATCAACAGTCAGATTCAGATAGAAATCCAAGGTCTTATCAGCAGCAAAGTGCAGAGTTGGTAGGCACAAATCTTTTTTGTTTTCCCCAGCTTGGAATTGAAGGACTTGAATTTCGTCCTGATAGGCGACACCATGGACACCTGTCCCCGGTTGAATCGAAATCTTAGCCTCTAAAGGAGTATTACTTTCGCTACGTTCAATCCTAAAATGAAGAGTCTCTCCCTTTGCTACAGCTAGACTTTTTTCTGCAAATGCTAGTCCCTGAACAACTTCTTTTTTTGATAAGCTAGGAGTTTTATAGAGGGAAATCTTGGTCAATACAGGAATAGATTGTGCCTCGGTAATCATCACGCGCACCTTTTGCGCCTCTACTAGCGAACATCGCAAGAGGCGCTTATGACCAATTGTAAAGCCCCTACCAAATTCCTGCCAGACGCCGTCCACCTCTATTTGCACATGAAAAGCAGCGATTCGTTGCCCTAGTTTCAAATCTTCTCTTAACTCAATTACATCAAAAGTTTTAGGAGAACCTAAGTCGAGTTCTAGCTGGATGGGCAAGTCTACATCGCTTGCCCAAGAGCTGGTCTTAAGGCCATCTATCAAATGGTGACAGGCAAAGTCTGCGGAAAGAGCAGGACCAGATACCTTAGCTCCCAGAGCCAAATCTTCTTTATAGAGCTCATTGCGATAAACGGCAAATTCATAAAGTCGTTCAATATCCTTTGCATCAAATAGCCCATCTTGATTCGGCGGAATATTAAGCAAGAGTGGAGTTCCCCTACCCACCGAGTGAAAGTAGATTTCGACCAACTCCTCAAGAGACTTAGGATCCTGATCCTCATGGTAAAACCAGCCTGGACGGATGGAAACATCTGCCTCTCCGATTGAAAAAATCATGCCTGAAGAATCTCCATGCTGAAGATAATCCAGCTCTGCTTCTGTTCCTAGTTTGTCAGGATTCACCTTTTGCCACAGTGGATCACCTGCATACCCTCGTTCATTGCCAATCCAGCGGATACTAGTGCCTTCTGTTGAAAAAATCAAGCAATCGCCCTGCAGTTCACGAATGGTTTCAAACCATTTTTCAAATTCATAATTAACCTTTTGAGCCCCCTCTCCTCTGGCACCATCCATCCAGACCTCAGCAAATTTCCCTCCATTTCCATAGGCAGGATTTGATAAAATCTCCTTCAGCTGTGCCAGATAATAGGCATTATAGTCCGCTTCTCGGTCCACATGATAGAGGGGACTATGGGCATCCCAGGGTGATAGGTAGACCCCCATATCCATATCAAACTCTGTGGCAGCTTGGGATACTTCAAGGAGCAAGTCCCCCTCTCCATTCCTCCAAGGACTGGCCTTGACCGAATAATCCGTATAAGCCGTCGGATAGAGGACAAAGCCATCATGGTGCTTGATCACCAAAATCAACTTCTTAAAGCCCGTTTCCTTGAGCACACGAACCCACTCACGTGCGTCTAACTGTATCGGGTTAAAGCGTTCAGGATCCTCCTGACCTGTCCCCCATTCCTGGTCATAAAAGGTATTAGGTCCAAAATGGATAAAGGCTGCTAGTTCATCCTCTAAATACGCTAACTGGGCCTGACTAGGCAAGGGTCCATGCGGTTTTATTTCTCTTACCATACTACTTCCTATCTACATTTTTCTTTACTTTTTTGGCATACACTTGCAATTCTGTTAAGGCTAGAGGGCTTGCCAAGTTTTCAAATCGAAGACGAAGGGCATAGGTCTCCACCTTATCAAATTCAAAACGAAACTCTTCATCCTTGTCACTTGAAACTTTTCTAATAGCTAATACAGGTCGCCAATTCTCCTCTTGTTTGAGCAGAGAATCCTTATCCAAATGATTGGGAGTCCGAGGCAAGCTAGGCTCATTCCCTATGTAATAATCAATAAAGCTAGGCTCCGCTACCACGTATTCTTGATTCTCAACATAATACAAGGTCAGGTTATCCACAAATCGCGGTTTTAAAATCCCTGCATCTCCAAAAAGAATGCCGACGCTGGCTTGCTCTGACTTGGTAATCCAAGTATTGGCTGTCGATTTTTTCCGAGCAATGACCTTGTCATTGAGGTAAGAGGCTGGGTGATTCGGTTCTGAGTGGGAAGCAAAGACCAGAGGCAGGTTAGACCCTGTCCATTGATTGGAAATAACTTCCCCATCTACACTGACATCTGTCACATGAATGGTGACTGTTGCTGGCAACTCACAGCCCGCTACTTGACCTGTAAGAACATATTCTCCTACCTGAGCATAGACTTGAGGTTCGAGTTCATCCCAAGTAACCTTGGCCGTATCTCGTCTGCCATCTGATAAGACTAGCTTGACCCGGTCTGGTAAGTGTGGAGCTTCCTTGACAAGCGTCCAAACACTTTCAGGCTCAATAGCGCAAATCCCTTGAACACAAACCTGAGCCGAAGCCTTTAGATCCAGCCCCTCAAGCTGACCAGATACCATAAATTCATGAAATTTTTCCAAATCTTCTTTAGGAATTTCCTCCCAGACAACCTTGACTCGTTTTGCATCGCCTGACTCATAGTCCACCAAGACCGAGGACGGAAGCTGTGGATAAGTTCCCTTAGCTGTATACAAGCGAAGTGGTCGCACAGAAACTGCCTGCCCTAGTGAGGTATTTTCTGCGACCTGCAAGTGAGTTTGATAGGTTTTCCCTTGATAAATGGCACGGATAGCCAAGTCACCTGCAGACATGCAATGAAGCACTCCCTGCTTGATAATGGCGTGGGCACTGCCACTCGTCTCCCAAATCACTTCACTATTCCCCACCTTGTTCACAGGGTTATCCACAGTTTGTGGATAAAGTCCAATGGCTGGGGAATCCCCTTCTTGTAATCCTGCCTGCTTGTCCACTCGAATCTCAAATAAGCGCTGATTTTTCACTGGTTGGGTAGCCAAAGCCTCTCCCACTAAGATATCAAAACTTGCTGGCTCTAGACCTCTAGCACTAGCTTTTACTCTGACTTGGCCTGCCTGCTCCAAGCTCTGAACTAAGAGGACACCTCTGCCATGAAAGGCTTTCCGCTTAAACCGACCATTTTTCTGGGCTTGGTAACGTTCACGACTGGCCTGCCTGCCATTATCCACACCTACAATGCGAGCAGGGCCTTCAATTTTGAAATAAAGCTGATTGGAAGCAGTCGGCACCCAATTTCCATCCTTGTCCAATACATCAAAATAGAGATAGAGGAGGTCTTGCCCATCTGGCTCCAGTTTTGATTTCTCGGCATGTAACCCGATTTTGGTTGGCTTACCTGCAGTCACCACCCTATCTTCTGCCACAAGCTGACCTTGACGGTCATAGGCCACAGCGCGCAATTCTCCCGGTTGATAGGGCAAACGCCATTCAAGATAGAGCTGGGCATAACCTTGTCCCTCTTGGTATTTTCTGCCATCTGAAGTCCATTTTTCCTGAAAAGTCTTCCTGCCTTTGGATTTTCCATTTAGAAATAGCTCTACAGAACCAGCATTTGAATACACTCGAACAGGGATATCCCCATACTTATCCACAACTTGTTGATAACTCTTGTGGATTTCCCAATTCCAGTGAGGTAAGATATGAACCATGGGATGCTGATCTAGATCCACCCACTGACTTTGATAGAGGTAATAGTCATTTTTAGGAATCCCTGCTGTGTCCACAATCCCAAAATAGGAACTCTTTACAGGCGTGTCATTTTGGTTGTGCCAAGGAGTCGGTTCGCCGATATAGTCCACTCCTGTCCAGATAAACTGACCCGCATAGTCTAGCCGATTTCTATCTGCTATCCAAGAAGCCGTCGCCGTCTTCCCCCAAGGAACCCGGTCATTGCCATAGTCTGACTGTTCAAAATTCCGCACGCGGCGATTATCTCCAACCCATTCCTTAGCTGGGCGAAAATAGCTATCACGCGTCCTTGTAGCCGATGAGGTTTCAGAGCCGTAAAGTCGCCACTTGGGATGTCTTTTGCGAATCCCATCAATATTGTCTTCCGAGTAATTCAAACCCACCACATCCAGCAAATCAGCAATCTTTTCATGACCTCCAGAACCATCTCCGAAGCGGAACTGATCCATTCCCATGGTCACAAAACGGCTATCATCAACCTCCTTGACCCTTTCTAGCAAGCGTTTGATAGTCTTCAATGAATGAGAATCGCCATTTGCTTCGCTGACTTCATTTCCCAAGGACCACATAAAAATCGCTGGATTGTTCTTACCACGTTCAATCATAGTGCGCAAATCATAATCTGACCAGAAATCGCCTGCTTCCGCTTCTGGATGAGTCGCTTCTTCCTCAAAAAAGCGACCATAGTCATATTCTTTCTTGCCTCCATACCAGGTGTCAAAGGCTTCTTCTTGGATGAGTAGCCCCATTTTGGCAGCCACATCCAGCAAAATACTACTAGCTGGATTGTGGGTAATTCGGATAGCATTGACCCCCATTTCCTTCATCTGACGCAAGCGCCTCTCAGCAGCTGACCTGTTTTCCACAGCTCCCAGCGCTCCATAGTCATGGTGCAGACAAACTCCATGAATCTTCAACCAGCGACCATTTAGAAAGAAGCCCTTATCCGCTTGCCAATCCATATAGCGGTAACCAAAGGTCTCCTCTTCTTCATCAACTAAAATTCCATTTTTGTAAAGGTGAGTCTTCAATTGGTAAAGGTGAGGATGATCAATATCCCAAAGCAAGGGTTGAAAAATTGATATTGCTTGTTGGAAATGATGTTTGTCCCCAGCTTCAATCACTACAGAATCTGTCGCCTGCCAGTCTGAAACCTGTTGTCCATCATACCAGATACCCTGTTCCAAATACACCGACACAGACTGAGCTCCATCATTTGAAACCTTACTTGTAAGCTGAGTTTCCACCCATCCATCTCTTTGTTCCTTGAGCTTGGGACTTCCTATCCTAATCCCATATAAATCCAGATGAACTGCATCTGTAATCAACAATTTTACTTCCCGGTAAATACCGCTACCAGAGTACCAACGACTGCTAGGTTGCTGATTTTCCACAAAAACCGCAAGCTGGTTGGCCGTCCCATCATTTCTTAGATAAGGCGTGATATCATAAGAAAAAGGTGTGTAGCCATTGGGATAATAACCCAGCACTTGCCCGTTGATATAGACTTGGGCATTCATGTAAACCCCATCAAAGAGCAAACGCACCGAAACAAGACTGGCATCTTCTTCCAAGTAAAACTGTGTCCGATACCAAGCCTGACCCCCGTTTAACTGGCCACCCTCATTTTGCGCTGGCGAATACTGGTCAAAATCATTGTAAATACTCCAGTCATGTGGCACTTGAATGGCCTGCCAATTTCCCCTCTGAAAATCCGACGCCAAGGCCTCTTCCTTCCCCACCTCTTGGCTAAAAAACCAGTGATTTCGTAAAACTTCTTCTCTTCTCATACAAGCATTCCTCTTTAAACGACTCGATTTACTTGACTATAGCACAAAACAAAAGCGCTTTCAAGATTTCCTCCATCACTCCCTAAATACTCAGAAAGGATTCTATAATTTGTGGAAAAGTCTTTTAATCCTCAAGCCTAAAAGTCAACGCAAAAAGAGCCTGTTGCCAAGCTCTTTGTACTCAATGAAAATCAAAGAGCAAACTAGGAAACTAGCCGCAGGCTGTACTTGAGTACGGCAAGGCGACGCTGACGTGGTTTGAATTTGATTTTCGAAGAGTATTAGTCTATTATTTCTTCTCAGCGCGGAGAGCTGACAAGATTTGTGTACGGATATCATCCACACCATTTGGCGTATTTGGTAAAAAGATAGTTTGATTTCCTTTAGAAGCAAAGGTATTCAAGGTATCCAAATACTGGTTGGTCAAAAGGATGGACATGATTTGTTCTTCTGTCATGCCAACATTGGCTTCCTTGAGTTCAGTGATAGACTCTGCCAATCCATCCACAATCGCCTTACGTTGTTGGGCAATCCCCACACCATGGAGGCGGTCTTTTTCTGCTTCGGCTTCAGCTGCAGTGACGATTTTAATTTTATCAGCTTCCGCCAATTCTTGCGCTGCGACCCGCTTGCGCTGCGCCGCATTGATTTCATTCATGGATTGCTTGACTTCTGCATCTGGTTCAACCTTGGTTATCAAGGTTTTCACGATAATATAACCGTAAGTAGTCATTTCTTCCGCCACTTGGTGTTGGACTTCAAGGGCAATCTCATCTTTTTTCTCAAATAATTCATCCAAGGTTAATTTGGGAACAGAAGAGCGAAGAGCATCTTCGATATAAGATTTAATCTGAGATTCTGGACGCATGAGTTTATAGTAGGCATCTGTCACACTCTGCTCGTTGACACGGTACTGAGTCGCCACATTCATCATAACGAACACATTGTCCTTGGTCTTAGTCTCAACCACAATATCGCTTTGCAACAAGCGCAACTGAATCCGCGCTGCAATCGAGTCAATTCCAAAAGGCAATCGAATGTGAATACCGCTATTGGCAACCTTTTGGTATTTCCCAAAGCGTTCAATAATCGCCACCGACTGCTGACGAACCACATAAACTGTACTCAGTGTGACTATCACCAATAGGAGCACACAAACCACCACAAAAATCATCAAAAATGTTGCCATTATCGTGACCTCCATCATTATTTTTCCTGTATTATAGCACATTTAAAGGAGGCTGTGCAGTTTTTACTACGATTTTTCCTGAAATGTCAATAATTAGAGGTGAATTGTCACATTATCGTCTAATCTCTTGCTAAAACAACTCTTTATAAAAGGCAATCGTTTCTTCTAAGGTTGGCATAAATGGATTTCCTGGTGCGCAGGCATCAATCAAAGCATTCTTAGAAAGGTATTCAAAGTCGAAATCTTTTTCTTCAATACCAAGTTCAGTTAATTTCTTAGGAATACCTACTGTCTCAGAAAGCTTCTCAATCTCAGCAATTGCATAATCGGCACATTCTTGATCTGATTTACCTTCTACATGAAGGTCCAAGGCTTTAGCAACATTGCGAAAAGCTTCTGGTACACGTTTAGCATTTTCACGTTCTATAACTGGTAGCAACATAGCACAGCAAACACCGTGTGGCAAATTATATACTGCACCGAGTTGGTGAGCCATTGAGTGAACATAGCCCAGACCAGCATTATTAAAACTCATACCACCAAGGAAGATGGCATTGACCATACCTTCACGCGCTTCAATGTCGTGTCCATTTGCTACAGCACGAGGAAGATATTCCTTGATAAGCTCAATTGCTCCAATAGATAGTTTCTTAGTCACATCATAAGCACCGGGTGTTACCAAAGCTTCAACAGCATGAGTCAGAGCATCCATACCAGTAGCAGCAGTCAAAGCTTGAGGTTTTGAAATCATCAATTCAGGGTCATTAACAGAGATAAGAGCAAGGCTATTCTTGTCAACCATTACCATCTTAACCTTGCGTTCTTCATCGGTAATCACATAGTTAATAGTAATTTCTGCAGAAGTTCCTGCCGTTGTATTGATAGCCACAACTGGCAAGCCTTTTTTAGCAGACTTATGAAGCCCTTCATAATCCTGTGGTTTTCCACCATTTGTAGCCATGATAGAGATACAACTAGCTGCATCCTGTGGAGACCCACCACCAAGACTGATGATAAAGTCACAGCCATGTTCTTGCAAAGCAGCTACCCCATCTGTGACATTCTTACAAGTAGGGTTTGGCTCTACATCGCTAAAGATGACATATTCGATTCCTTCTGTATCTAGCGGTTTTAAAACCTTAGGCAAAATGTCACTGCTTTCGATAAACTTATCTGTCACCAAAAGTGCCTTTTTATAGCCAAGTTCCTTGATATAAGGACCTACTTCATTTACAACACCTTTACCAATAAGGTTGACTGCCGGAACATAAAATGTAGCCATATAATTTTCCTCCTGCGCCTTTGCGCCATCTATTTAACATCATTATATTACTTTTTGTATTCGTTTTCAATTATTTGTGAATTATTTAACAAATCTTTTTAAAAGGATAGGAGGGACGTAAGTTCACCTCCTATATAAACAAGTTTTATTTATGTAGTGGTCCCAACAACTGACATGCACGATAGTCTGCTGATTCTAGATCTTCTGTTCCAAATAAGGACCAATTTTTAGGTCTAAAGATATCTTCCTCAGGTACATTATGCATATTGACAGGAATTCTCAACATAGAAGCCAAGGTAATCAAGTCTGCTCCAATGTGTCCATATGTTATGGCTCCGTGATTAGCTCCCCAATTATTCATGACGTCATAGACAGACTTGAAAGCACCTTTTCCTGTCAAACGTGGAGCAAACCAAGTAGTTGGCCATCCTGGATCTGTACGATTATCTAAAGTATGGTGAACATCTTCAGGAAGTTCAAGTGTGTAACCTTCTGCAATTTGTAGCACTGGACCAACCCCTTTTAGAAGATTGAGACGTACCATTGTTACTGGCATATCCCCCTTCGTCAAGAAACGAGTTGAGAATCCTCCTCCACGGAAGTATTCGCGGTTCGCTGGTGGGAAGTCTGTATTTTCAAGCATAGCCTGCACTTCACTTTCTTCCAACTCCCAGAATGGTTTAATAACAGGTTTGCCATCTCGAGTAGCTTGACCTGTACCATCCAATGTACAAGAACCTGAGTTGATTAGATGTAAGAATCCAGCTGCAGCACGCCCCTCTAAAGTATGTCCCGTTACACGTTTAACAGCCTCTGGACTCCAATAAGTACGCACATCAGCAAAGATTTGTGGGGTATTCGTCAATAAGTAATTAAAGAGCATAGACACACCATTTAGTGAATCATTCTCTGTCGCAAATACAAATGGTTTTCGAATACCATTCCAGTCAAACTGAGTATTGAGGAAAGTTTCCATAAAATCTCCATTTGGAAAATGGTCTGTCCACTGACGTTGACCTTGGAAACCAGCTACTAAAGCGTGGTGACCAACTGCTTCTTCCTCAAAACCAAGCTCTGCTAAACGAGGATTTCCCTGCATAAGATCTCGACCAATCATGAACATTTTTACCACAAATTCCCATTGTTTTTCTTTCTCTTCTTTAGAAAGAATCAAATCTTCACGATTTCGGTCAACGCCTTCTTTGATATGTTCTTTTACCCAAACCATAGCACGTTCGAACTCTTCTGGGTCATAAATACCACGGTCAATACGACGTGTAAATTCCGTCATATCTACAGATTCATTTCTCATTCCTAGGTATTCTTGGAAGAAATCTGGATTCACAATAGAACCACCAATCCCCATTGAAACACTACCCATTGATAGGTAAGCAGTGTCTCGCATCAAGCCAGTTGCAATAGCTGCACGCGCATAGCGTAAAAGTTTTTCTTTGACATCTCCTGGAATATCTGTATCATTAGCTTCCTGAACATCTCTTCCATAAATCCCAAAGGCTGGAATACCTTTTTGAGCATGTGAAGCTAGAACAGCTGCAAGATAGACAGCCCCTGGACGTTCTGTCCCATTAAATCCCCAAATAGCATGAGGAATATCTGGAGACATATCCATAGTTTCACTACCATAACACCAGCATGGTGTGACTGTAATTGTTGCACAAACATTTGACTTTTTAAACAACTCATGTGAAGCTGCTGCCTCTGGTACACGGCCAATAGTAGATGGAGAAATCACGCATTCCACAGGTTCTCCATCTGGATATTTCAATGTACTTGAAATAAGATTTGCCACACTTTTAGCCATGTTCATTGTTTGCACTTCAAGTGATTCGCGTACACCTTGACGACGACCATCAATAGTCGGACGAATACCAATACGTGGATGTTGAATCATAATACTTTCCTCTTATTTTTCTGTTTCTTTTATACTACCATCGCCATTATATTTACGGTAGCCTGGGTGACGACCTGTAACCTTATAATTTTCTCGCATTGAGAATAGACGTTCTAAAGTCGGACGAGCAATTTCTTGTTCTTCAATACCTTTTGTAGACAGTAACATTCTTCCGTGGAAGGTTGTTTTTGCTACTAATTCTAAAGTTTCCATACGGTAGTATGCTGTAATGACATCGCTTCCGACAGTCAGAGCTCCATGATTTTCTAATAGCATGACATCATGATCTGGTAGATAAGGTGTAATTGCTTCTGGCACTTCCATTGTAGACGGAACTCCAAATGGAGTTATAGGAATTGCCCCAACCACAATCGCGCTCTCAATTAGTGAATAAGTATCTAAAGGAATATGTGCAAGAGCAAATCCTGTTGCAATCGGTGGATGCGCGTGAACAACCGCACGGACATCCTCACGTTCTTCGTAACAACGAATATGCATTTTAATTTCACTAGAAGGGCGGTAATTACCTTCTGCTTCTAAAATCTCTCCTTTGAGATTTAACTTCACCAGCTTTTCTGGAGTAATGAAACTTTTGCTGATGCCAGTAGGAGTTGCAATAATGATATCCTCATCTAATCGAACAGATACATTCCCATCGTTTGCAGCAACCCAACCAAGTTGCCACATCTTATGACAAACATCACAAATCTGTTCACGAATTAATTTTTCATCTTGAGACATAAACTCACTCCTTTCTAAAAATGAAGTTCGAATTCAAGATTTCCGTTACTGTTAATGGTAATAGTAACTGTATGATTTTCCTGATCAAAATTGAGAGATGGCTGATCATAGGAATTATTTGTTCCTGTTAATGAATGAATAGTAGGAAGTTTATCTATACCTCTTAATACTATCTTTGTAACCCTTTTCTCTCCAAACTGAGTATCTTTGATATAATGTTCATCAATCCACTTAATCGCACCTTTTTTGGTCAATTGTGGTAGTTTCCTTGCCTGATTTGCATCTTGAGCATTAGACCAAAGTGAATCTTTATTTGTTCTAAAATTATTTAAATTCACTTTCAAGCCATTATTTATTTTCTCAAAAATACCATAAGTATGAGGCTCAAATTCAACATCCATTTCCAAAGAATTAAATTTTAATTTTCCAGTCTGTTTAACATTCTCATTTACCTTATAATTATAGACAAACCATCTATTATCTAATTTCTGAGCAAAGATATCTCCTTCATAATTCGTAGGATACAGCTTATTCAAGTATTCTTTTCTAGCCTGAGTAGAGCTAAATTCTGGGGAAGTGATCTCCTTAATCTGAATACGATTACCAGAAACAGACTCTTTCAATTTATCTGTTTTTAAAATACCTGGAATAGCTGGAATAACATTATAACGACCAGTCATGTATAATGGAGTTTGTTCTCTATCAGTATTTACGTTTACAAAGAACTTACCATTTCCTTTATTTGAATAGTCTCCATGTATGAATACTTTTGTATCCTCAAGTACCTTTTCTTTAGATGGTGCTGGATGTGCTATTACATATCTAAAAAATTCTTTTATTACTTCGCTAAAGAGTAAGCTTTCTTTATTATTTACACCATAGGTATAAGCTGGATGTTCAAAATTATAAACTACACCTCCATTAAGGTAAACCCCTAAAGCCTCTTCTCCTAGCATAGACTCTGGTTCAGTCAACCATTGTCTATCTCCTTGACTTTTTCCGATATTACCAGTTGCAAACAGTTTCCATTTACCTGTCTCATACCACTTCCAAGTATCCATCAAACCACCCCATTGATAAGTATGATTTGATAGCCAAAGTCCCTTCATATAACTTTCTGTAGTTGAATCATTTCCCTCGGCAGCAGGTGTATTTTTGAACATGAAAATAAGGTTCTTCCAGTACTTATCAACAGATTTCTGAAATGCTATCTTACCGTTTTTTCCAAATGCTTTTTCTATTGCAGAACCATTATTTTGTTCAGCCCATATAAAATATCCTCCATTTTTAGCTGATACTTTTAAGTAATCTGCCGCCTTATTTTCAATATCATTTGCCCAAATCCAATAATTCTCTGTACTGAAAATACCATGCAAATTTGGATATTTTTGATACATTTTATCAATCCAGCTGGTACTTAACCAATGTGCCGAAGTATAATAAGGCATATTACCAGCAGTGTAAACCGTCAGAATAACTGGAATTGGTTCATTTTTTCCAGTCTTAGGATTTACATATTTCGCTGCTTCTTCTAACATATGTTCATAAAAATCTCTAGCAGCTCCATCTCTTTTAGGAAGATCATCTGGATGTAACTGTATAACAGTATATGGTTTTAAGTCATCTGGTATATTCTCCCACTTCCCTGTTAATGTATCTCCTCCCCAAAAAGTATATTTCCCTTGGTTAAACTCTTCTCCGTTAGCATATAAAGGCATCATAAGTAACGGATGTTCATTATTAATTTCACGACGTTTATCAACTTCTGACCAATCATTAGGATTCTTAAATTTACCATTTGCCATAAACATGGCTCCACCTAAAACCAATTCGTCAGCCCATGTATGTTTTCCTGAATATGATTTAAGTTCTATCGTCTGTGTATCTTTTGGAATTTCAACATCAACCAGAAATGCCGATGTATCATACTTAATTCCTTTCGGATATTTTGAATCTGATGAGTAAATGACTTTACCATCCGCAACAACTTCAAACTTTTGAATATCTGCGTAATCTGAATTTAAATGATTGGCGCTCCTATCAATTCCGACATAGGAAATAAATCTTGTAACATTAGCACCCGAAACATCATATTTTATACTAGACGGGTTACTTGCTACAGTTCCCAATCCTTTATTAAATTCTATTTCCTTCCCGTCAATTAATAATTTTATTTTATTATTTGCACCGTTATTACCAGGTGTAAACGGTTTATCTTTCTGAACTGTTTTTGATTTATCGTCATCACCATGAGTAGCATCAACCCATTCTAAATCAGAAAGATATACTCCTCCATTAATTCCTTTATTAAGAAGATCTGGAGTTATAGTTTGAGTACTAACAGTTTTAATAAGTTTAGCATCAGCAAATACAACTTCATCACCCCATGTATGTTCTCCTGAGAATGATTTTAAGGATATTTTTTTAGCGTTTTGTGGAATTGTCACACTAATAAATTGTGCCTGGGTATTATATCTGAATCCATCTGGATTAGTTACATTACTGGAATAAACTACTTCTCCATCTATTTCTATTTCTATTTTATCCACTACTGCGTG
>NZ_AFQV01000021.1 GCF_000220085.1 Streptococcus mitis SK1080
AAAGCGTCTGTGATATACTAATATAGTTGTCGCTTGAGAGAAGCAAGTGACAAAGACCTTTGAAAACTGAACAAGACGAACCAATGTGCAGGGCACTACAACAACTGTTGTAGTACTGAACAATGAAAAAAACAATAAATCTGTCAGTGACAGAAATGAGTGAGAACTCAAACTTTTAATGAGAGTTTGATCCTGGCTCAGGACGAACGCTGGCGGCGTGCCTAATACATGCAAGTAGAACGCTGAAGGAGGAGCTTGCTTCTCTGGATGAGTTGCGAACGGGTGAGTAACGCGTAGGTAACCTGCCTGGTAGCGGGGGATAACTATTGGAAACGATAGCTAATACCGCATAATAGTAGATGTTGCATGACATTTGCTTAAAAGGTGCAATTGCATCACTACCAGATGGACCTGCGTTGTATTAGCTAGTTGGTGGGGTAACGGCTCACCAAGGCGACGATACATAGCCGACCTGAGAGGGTGATCGGCCACACTGGGACTGAGACACGGCCCAGACTCCTACGGGAGGCAGCAGTAGGGAATCTTCGGCAATGGACGGAAGTCTGACCGAGCAACGCCGCGTGAGTGAAGAAGGTTTTCGGATCGTAAAGCTCTGTTGTAAGAGAAGAACGAGTGTGAGAGTGGAAAGTTCACACTGTGACGGTATCTTACCAGAAAGGGACGGCTAACTACGTGCCAGCAGCCGCGGTAATACGTAGGTCCCGAGCGTTGTCCGGATTTATTGGGCGTAAAGCGAGCGCAGGCGGTTAGATAAGTCTGAAGTTAAAGGCTGTGGCTTAACCATAGTACGCTTTGGAAACTGTTTAACTTGAGTGCAAGAGGGGAGAGTGGAATTCCATGTGTAGCGGTGAAATGCGTAGATATATGGAGGAACACCGGTGGCGAAAGCGGCTCTCTGGCTTGTAACTGACGCTGAGGCTCGAAAGCGTGGGGAGCAAACAGGATTAGATACCCTGGTAGTCCACGCCGTAAACGATGAGTGCTAGGTGTTAGACCCTTTCCGGGGTTTAGTGCCGTAGCTAACGCATTAAGCACTCCGCCTGGGGAGTACGACCGCAAGGTTGAAACTCAAAGGAATTGACGGGGGCCCGCACAAGCGGTGGAGCATGTGGTTTAATTCGAAGCAACGCGAAGAACCTTACCAGGTCTTGACATCCCTCTGACCGCTCTAGAGATAGAGTTTTCCTTCGGGACAGAGGTGACAGGTGGTGCATGGTTGTCGTCAGCTCGTGTCGTGAGATGTTGGGTTAAGTCCCGCAACGAGCGCAACCCCTATTGTTAGTTGCCATCATTCAGTTGGGCACTCTAGCGAGACTGCCGGTAATAAACCGGAGGAAGGTGGGGATGACGTCAAATCATCATGCCCCTTATGACCTGGGCTACACACGTGCTACAATGGCTGGTACAACGAGTCGCAAGCCGGTGACGGCAAGCTAATCTCTTAAAGCCAGTCTCAGTTCGGATTGTAGGCTGCAACTCGCCTACATGAAGTCGGAATCGCTAGTAATCGCGGATCAGCACGCCGCGGTGAATACGTTCCCGGGCCTTGTACACACCGCCCGTCACACCACGAGAGTTTGTAACACCCGAAGTCGGTGAGGTAACCGTAAGGAGCCAGCCGCCTAAGGTGGGATAGATGATTGGGGTGAAGTCGTAACAAGGTAGCCGTATCGGAAGGTGCGGCTGGATCACCTCCTTTCTAAGGATAAGGAACTGCGCATTGGTCTTGTTTAGTCTTGAGAGGTCTTGTGGGGCCTTAGCTCAGCTGGAGAGCGCCTGCTTTGCACGCAGGAGGTCAGCGGTTCGATCCCGCTAGGCTCCATTGGTGAGAGATCACCAAGTAATGCACATTGAAAATTGAATATCTATATCAAATAGTAACAAGAAAATAAACCGAAAACGCTGTAGTATTAATAAGAGTTTATGACTGAAAGGTCAGAAAAATAAGGTTAAGTTAATAAGGGCGCACGGTGGATGCCTTGGCACTAGGAGCCGAAGAAGGACGTGACAAACGACGATATGCCTTGGGTAGCTGTAAGTAAGCGATGATCCAGGGATTTCCGAATGGGGGAACCCAACAGGTACTACCTGTTACCCGCATCTGTTAAGGATGTGAGGAGGAAGACGCAGTGAACTGAAACATCTAAGTAGCTGCAGGAAGAGAAAGCAAAAGCGACTGCCTTAGTAGCGGCGAGCGAAACGGCAGGAGGGCAAACCGAAGAGTTTACTCTTCGGGGTTGTAGGACTGCAATGTGGACTCAAAGATTATAGAAGAATGATTTGGGAAGATCAGCCAAAGAGAGTAACAGCCTCGTATTTAAAATAGTCTTTGTACCTAGCAGTATCCTGAGTACGGCGGGACACGTGAAATCCCGTCGGAATCTGGGAGGACCATCTCCCAACCCTAAATACTCCCTAGTGACCGATAGTGAACCAGTACCGTGAGGGAAAGGTGAAAAGCACCCCGGGAGGGAAGTGAAATAGAACCTGAAACCGTGTGCCTACAACAAGTTCGAGCCCGTTAATGGGTGAGAGCGTGCCTTTTGTAGAATGAACCGGCGAGTTACGTTATGATGCGAGGTTAAGTTGAAGAGACGGAGCCGTAGGGAAACCGAGTCTGAATAGGGCGAATTAGTATCATGACGTAGACCCGAAACCATGTGACCTACCCATGAGCAGGTTGAAGGTGCGGTAAGACGCACTGGAGGACCGAACCAGGGCACGTTGAAAAGTGCTTGGATGACTTGTGGGTAGCGGAGAAATTCCAAACGAACTTGGAGATAGCTGGTTCTCTCCGAAATAGCTTTAGGGCTAGCGTCGACATTAGAGATTCTTGGAGGTAGAGCACTGTTTGGGTGAGGGGTCCATCCCGGATTACCAATCTCAGATAAACTCCGAATGCCAATGAATTATGGTCGGCAGTCAGACTGCGAGTGCTAAGATCCGTAGTCGAAAGGGAAACAGCCCAGACCACCAGCTAAGGTCCCAAAATAATTGTTAAGTGGAAAAGGATGTGGGGTTGCACAGACAACTAGGATGTTAGCTTAGAAGCAGCTATTCATTCAAAGAGTGCGTAATAGCTCACTAGTCGAGTGACCCTGCGCCGAAAATGTACCGGGGCTAAAACAATTTACCGAAGCTGTGGATACCTTTATAGGTATGGTAGGAGAGCGTTCTATGTGTGATGAAGGTGTACCGTGAGGAGTGCTGGAACGCATAGAAGTGAGAATGCCGGTATGAGTAGCGAAAGACAGGTGAGAATCCTGTCCACCGTAAGACTAAGGTTTCCAGGGGAAGGCTCGTCCGCCCTGGGTTAGTCGGGACCTAAGGAGAGACCGAAAGGTGTATCCGATGGACAACAGGTTGATATTCCTGTACTAGAGTATGTAGTGATGGAGGGACGCAGTAGGCTAACTAAAGCAGACGATTGGAAGTGTCTGTCTAAGCAGTGAGGTGTGAATTGAGTTAAATGCTTAGTTCTATAACATTGAGCTGTGATGGGGAGCGAAGTTTAGTAGCGAAGTTAGTGACGTCACACTGCCAAGAAAAGCTTCTAGCGTTTAAACATACTCTACCCGTACCGCAAACCGACACAGGTAGTCGAGGCGAGTAGCCTCAGGTGAGCGAGAGAACTCTCGTTAAGGAACTCGGCAAAATGACCCCGTAACTTCGGGAGAAGGGGTGCTGACTTTAAGTCAGCCGCAGTGAATAGGCCCAAGCAACTGTTTATCAAAAACACAGCTCTCTGCTAAATCGTAAGATGATGTATAGGGGGTGACGCCTGCCCGGTGCTGGAAGGTTAAGAGGAGTGCTTAGCGCAAGCGAAGGTATGAATTGAAGCCCCAGTAAACGGCGGCCGTAACTATAACGGTCCTAAGGTAGCGTAATTCCTTGTCGGGTAAGTTCCGACCCGCACGAGAGGCGTAATGATTTGGGCACTGTCTCAACGAGAGACTCGGTGAAATTTTAGTACCTGTGAAGATGCAGGTTACCCGCGACAGGACGGAAAGACCCCATGGAGCTTTACTGCAGTTTGATATTGAGTGTCTGTACCACATGTACAGGATAGGTAGGAGTCTACGAGATCGGGACGCCAGTTTCGAAGGAGACGTTGTTGGGATACTACCCTTGTGTTATGGCCACTCTAACCCAGATAGGTGATCCCTATCGGAGACAGTGTCTGACGGGCAGTTTGACTGGGGCGGTCGCCTCCTAAAAGGTAACGGAGGCGCCCAAAGGTTCCCTCAGAATGGTTGGAAATCATTCGCAGAGTGTAAAGGTATAAGGGAGCTTGACTGCGAGAGCTACAACTCGAGCAGGGACGAAAGTCGGGCTTAGTGATCCGGTGGTTCCGTATGGAAGGGCCATCGCTCAACGGATAAAAGCTACCCTGGGGATAACAGGCTTATCTCCCCCAAGAGTTCACATCGACGGGGAGGTTTGGCACCTCGATGTCGGCTCGTCGCATCCTGGGGCTGTAGTCGGTCCCAAGGGTTGGGCTGTTCGCCCATTAAAGCGGCACGCGAGCTGGGTTCAGAACGTCGTGAGACAGTTCGGTCCCTATCCGTCGCGGGCGTAGGAAATTTGAGAGGATCTGCTCCTAGTACGAGAGGACCAGAGTGGACTTACCGCTGGTGTACCAGTTGTCTTGCCAAAGGCATCGCTGGGTAGCTATGTAGGGAAGGGATAAACGCTGAAAGCATCTAAGTGTGAAACCCACCTCAAGATGAGATTTCCCATGATTATATATCAGTAAGAGCCCTGAGAGATGATCAGGTAGATAGGTTAGAAGTGGAAGTGTGGCGACACATGTAGCGGACTAATACTAATAGCTCGAGGACTTATCCAAAGTAACTGAGAATATGAAAGCGAATGGTTTTCTTGGTTTGAATAGATATTCAATTTTGAGTAGGTATTACTCAGAGTTAAGTGACGATAGCCTAGGAGATACACCTGTACCCATGCCGAACACAGAAGTTAAGCCCTAGAACGCCGGAAGTAGTTGGGGGTTGCCCCCTGTGAGATATGGAAGTCGCTTAGCTCTAGGGAGTTTAGCTCAGCTGGGAGAGCATCTGCCTTACAAGCAGAGGGTCAGCGGTTCGATCCCGTTAACTCCCAAAGGTCCCGTAGTGTAGCGGTTATCACGTCGCCCTGTCACGGCGAAGATCGCGGGTTCGATTCCCGTCGGGACCGTTAAGATAACGGAAGTTATTTTAGACTCGTTAGCTCAGTTGGTAGAGCAATTGACTTTTAATCAATGGGTCACTGGTTCGAGCCCAGTACGGGTCATATATGCGGGTTTGGCGGAATTGGCAGACGCACCAGATTTAGGATCTGGCGCTTAACGGCGTGGGGGTTCAAGTCCCTTAACCCGCATTAAGATATAATAAATGAGCCGGCTTAGCTCAGTTGGTAGAGCATCTGATTTGTAATCAGAGGGTCGCGTGTTCAAGTCATGTAGCCGGCATTTTTAGATAGAAGAAAACAGTGCGAACGTAGTTCAGTGGTAGAACACCACCTTGCCAAGGTGGGGGTCGCGGGTTCGAATCCCGTCGTTCGCTTGGAGAGGCCGGGGTGGCGGAACTGGCAGACGCACAGGACTTAAAATCCTGCGATTGGTAACGATCGTACCGGTTCGATTCCGGTCCTCGGCATAATATAGAGCACCCTTAGCTCAACTGGATAGAGTACCTGACTACGAATCAGGCGGTTAGAGGTTCGACTCCTCTAGGGTGCATTTTTCTATTTAACTCGGGAAGTAGCTCAGCTTGGTAGAGTACTTGGTTTGGGACCAAGGTGTCGCAGGTTCGAATCCTGTCTTCCCGATATATGGCGGTGTAGCTCAGCTGGCTAGAGCGTCCGGTTCATACCCGGGAGGTCGGGGGTTCGATCCCCTTCGCCGCTATAAAGATCTTGTTGGACCTTTAGCTCAGCTGGTTAGAGCTCTCGGCTCATAACCGAGTGGTCGTAGGTTCAAGTCCTACAAGGTCCATTTGAATAGTATGGAGGATTACCCAAGTCCGGCTGAAGGGAACGGTCTTGAAAACCGTCAGGCGTGTAAAAGCGTGCGTGGGTTCGAATCCCACATCCTCCTTTTTATTAACGCGGGATGGAGCAGCTCGGTAGCTCGTCGGGCTCATAACCCGAAGGTCGTAGGTTCAAATCCTGCTCCCGCAATAAGGCTCGGTAGCTCAGTTGGTAGAGCAATGGATTGAAGCTCCATGTGTCGGCGGTTCGATTCCGTCTCGCGCCATTTTTATTAATAGTATGTATGCGGGTGTAGTTTAGTGGTAAAACTACAGCCTTCCAAGCTGTTGTCGCGAGTTCGATTCTCGTCACCCGCTTTGAACTTTGTTCAAATTACCAAGTTTTTAACTTGGGCGCGTAGCTCAGGTGGTTAGAGCGCACGCCTGATAAGCGTGAGGTCGGTGGTTCGAGTCCACTCGTGCCCATTAATTGGAGAATTACTCAAGAGGCTGAAGAGGACGGTTTGCTAAATCGTTAGGTCGGGTAACTGGCGCAAGGGTTCGAATCCCTTATTCTCCGTTTTAATGAGAGTTTATAACTCTTTTTTTAAAAATTTTAGCTCTTTCTAACTATAGTTAGTTGAAGAAAAGCTAAGATTGAGAAAGGACAAATTTCGTCCTTTCTTTTTTGATGTTCAGAGTGATAAAAATCCGTTTTTTGAAGTTTTCAAAGTTTCGAAAACCAAAGGCATTGTGCTTGATAAGTTTGATGAGATTATTAGTCGCTTCCAGTTTGGCGTTAGAATAGGGTAGTTGAAGGGTATTGACGATTTTTTCTTTATCCTTTAGAAAGGTTTTAAAGACAGTCTGAAAGAGAGGATGAACCTGATTCAGATTGTCCTCAATGAGTCCGAAAAATTTTTCTGGTTCTTTATTCTGAAAGTGAAAAAGCAAGAGTTGATAGAGTTCATAGTGGTGTTTCAAGTCTTCTGAATAACTCAGAATCTTGTCTAGAATCTCTTTATTGGTCAAGTGCATGCGAAAAGTAGGACGATAAAAACGTTTATCGCTGAGTTTAAAGCTATCCTGTTGGATGAGTTTCCAGTAGCGCTTGATAGTCTTGTATTCATGAGACTTTCGATCAAACTGATTCGTGATTTGGATACGCACACGACTCATAACACGGCTTAAGTGTTGGAGTAAAACAGTCCAGTGGACTGTTTTAGCCTGAACCTAGAAATTCGAAAGCGAAGCTGTTTAGCCAAGTCATAGTAAGGGCTAAACATATCCATAGTAATGATTTTGGTGCGACATCGGACGACTCTATCATATTTAAGAAAGTGATTACGAATGACAGCTTGTGTTCTACCCTCAAGAACAGTGATGATATTGAGCTTGTCAAAATCTTGCGCAATAAAGCTCATCTTTCCCTTTGTAAAGGCGTACTCGTCCCAGGACATAATCTCAGGGAGGTAAGAAAAATCAGACTTAAAACGGAAGTCATTGAGCTTACGAATGACAGTTGAAGTTGAAATAGCCAGCTGATGAGCAATATCGGTCATAGAAGTCTTTTCAATCAACTTTTGCGCAATTTTTTGGTTGATAATACGAGGAATTTAATGATTCTTCTTGACGATAGAAGTCTCAACCACCATCATTTTAGAGCAATGATAGTACTTGAAACGACGTTTTCTAAGGAGAATTCTAGCAGGCATACCAGTAGTTTCAAGGTAAGGAATTTTAGAAGATTTTTGAAAGTCATATTTCTTCATTTGACTTCCGCAATCAGGGCAAGATGGAGCCTCATAATCCAATTTAGCAATGATTTCTTTGTGGGAATCCCTATTGATGATATCTATAATTTGAATATTAGGGTTTTTAATGTCTCGTAGTTTTGTGATAAAATGTAATTGTTCTATATGAATCTTTCTAATGATGGTTTGGTCGCTTTTCATTATAGATGATATGGGACTTTTTTCTACAATAAAATAGGCTCCATAATATCTATAGGGGATTTACCCACTACAAATATTATAGAGCCCATATTATTTACCTTAAGGGAGAATCAGTTTGGTTCTCTCTTTTTTAGGTATCAGTAATTCATTTTATAAAATGATATTCTATTAAAATTATAGTATTGTTTTTTGTTCCTAGACTTTTTATTAAATACTGTCGTGTAGGTATACACATTGAATTCAAGGGATTTTATAAATCTTACTAATTTTTAAGAAAGCAATAAAAAATTTTTTGGAGCAATGTATAATATATGTGCTTATGGGATGAAAATTTCTGGTCTTTTGATTTTAAATGAGTATTAATTTACGTTATAGTCTAAATTTGATATCACTTTGACGGAAGGAACTATAGATTCTTTTCTACCCGTGTTTTGTTGTGTAATGTTTCTTGATTCTTTTAAACAGAATTTTTTATGACATTTGTCATATTTTCTAGTGACAGAAGCTTCTATCTCCTCTGATTTCAAAAGACTATAATTGAAGTATAAAATGGAGGAAGAAGTGATGAGAAATAAAATGATTATCGCAGTGAGTTTAGTAGTAGCAGGAGTTATGACCTATCTCATATTTTCGGGATTGGATGAGGGTTTCTACCATTTTCCTTGGGAGGTCTTTGCTGGCTTTGGAATGATGTCTTGGCTTGTTAGAGAAGGTTTGAAATTA
This sequence comes from Streptococcus mitis SK1080, assembly GCF_000220085.1. GTDB lineage: Bacteria > Bacillota > Bacilli > Lactobacillales > Streptococcaceae > Streptococcus > Streptococcus mitis_K. Next base: position 8,666 of record NZ_AFQV01000021.1, read on the forward strand.
GTCAGAGATGTGAAGAAGGAGTTTGAGGAATGAAGAGAGGGGTCATCTATTTCTTTATCGGCCTGTCACTAGGGGTATGGTTGGTAGAAATGTTTACAGGTTGGTTTGCTCAAACCTTGCTTCGCCAATTCATCCGTGGTGCATGGGGGGTGGATTTATGATTTTTATCGCCTTTCCGATGGGGATGGAATGGTTGAAAGGAGAATATCATGAACATGATTAAGGTTCAAGGCTTACATAAAAATATCAAGGGCAAGGGGATTTTGAAGGATATTTCCTTTGAGGTGGCAGAAGGCGAATGCATTGCCTTGATTGGGCCAAATGGAGCTGGTAAGACGACACTCTTGGACTGTTTGCTTGGAGATAAACTGGTCACAAGGGGTCAAGTATCCATCCAAGATTTGCCGGTAACGAGCTCTAAGTTAGACTATACGAGATCCTATCTCCCTCAAGAAAACGTAATTGTTCAAAAACTAAAGGTAAAAGAGTTGATTGTTTTCTTTCAACGTATCTATCCAAATCCCTTGAGCGAGCAGGAAATCGATCAACTATTGCAGTTTGACAAGCAACAAAAAGAGCAATTTGCAGAAAAATTATCAGGTGGACAAAAGCGTCTTTTCTCTTTTGTCTTGACCTTAATTGGGCGACCAAAGCTTGTCTTTTTAGATGAGCCTACTGCGTCCATGGATACCTCAACTCGTCAACGCTTTTGGGAAATTGTTCAGGAGTTAAAAGCTCAGGGAGTAACCATCCTCTATTCGTCCCATTATATCGAAGAGGTAGAGCATACAGCGGACCGAATCTTGGTCTTGAATAAGGGAGAGTTGATTCGCGATACAACACCTCTAGCCATGCGCAGTGAGGAGATTGAAAAGCACTTTATCCTTCCTCTAGCATATAAGGAAGTTGTCGAACAGTCTAACTTGGTTGAAAATTGGGTACAAAAACAAGATGCTCTGCAAGTAGTCACACGAGAGGCAAATGCTTTTTGGGAACTGTTAGTTCAAGCAGGATGTAGCATACAAGAAATCGAAGTTAATAACCGTAGTTTGCTAGATACAATCTTTGAAGAAACACAGAAGGGAGATGACTAAGATGAAACGATGGATCGCATTAAATAAGATAGAATTTCTATTGACCAAACGACAATTAGTCTATTATCTATTATCCGTAGGGATGCCGACAGCCTTCTATTTATTCTTTTCAGGCATGTACCAGGACACACCTGGTGGACCAGCTAATTTTATGCGTGATTACCTCATCTCCATGACAGCCTTTTCCATGATGTCGACAGCTATGTTTTCATTCCCAGCTGTTTTACATACAGATAAAATCAACAACTGGCAGAAAACATTGCGTCATACTCCGGTAAATATGGTAGAATATTATCTATCAAAGATAACAAGTATGCTGGTTGATTATTTGGTTTCAATCTTGGTGGTTTTCTCAGTTGGGCATTTTGTAAGAGGTGTGGACATACCTCTAGCAAGCTGGGTTGGAGCTGCGATTTTGCTGATTATGGGAAGTATTGCTTTTGTAGCGCTTGGCTTGACCTTGACTCTCTTACCAACTAGTCAGCTGATGTCTGTCGTGGGCAATCTTCTTTATCTAGGGTTGGCTGTTTTAGGTGGACTCTGGATGCCTATCTCTTTATTTCCAGACTGGATGCAAGCAGTAGGTAAGTGTCTCCCGACCTATCAGTTGATGGAATTAATCAAGACCTTCTTAAATGAGGGTGGCATCAATTTATCAGCCACAGTTTATTTACTTGTTTTTTCAGCAGTTTTATTTGGTTTGACTATTTACCTTCAAGGTCATAAGGAGAATGCTTAATGCTTGAGAGACTGAAAAGCATACACTATATGTTTTGGGTCAGTTTGATTTTTATGCTTTTTCCCATCCTACCTGTAGTGATTGGGGAGCTTCCTGCTTGGCATTTATTGGCTGATATTCTATTTGTAGTGACGTATTTGGGTGTTTTAATAACTAAAAACCAGCGCCTATCTTGGCTATATTGGGGCCTCATGCTGACTTATGTAGTTGGGAATACTGCCTTTGTTGCTGTTAATTATATCTGGTTTTTCTTTTTCCTATCCAATCTCTTAAGTTATCATTTCAGCGTACGTAGTTTAAAGTCTTTACATGTCTGGACTTTTCTTCTTGCTCAAGTCCTTGTTGTGGGGCAACTGTTGATTTTTCAGAGAATCGAAGTTGAGTTTCTATTCTATCTACTTGTAATTCTTGCTTTTGTCGATTTAATGACTTTTGGCTTGGTTCGGATTCGTATTGTGGAGGATTTGAAAGAAGCTCAGGCTAAGCAAAATGCCCAGATAAATCTATTGCTTGCTGAAAATGAACGTAGTCGTATCGGTCAAGATTTGCATGATAGCTTGGGACATACCTTTGCTATGTTGAGTGTCAAGACAGATTTAGCCTTGCAGTTATTTCAAATGCAGGCTTATCCACAGGTGGAAAAGGAATTAAGAGAAATACAGCAGATTAGCAAAGAATCAATGCGTGAAGTGAGAACCATTGTGGAAAATCTTAAGTCTAGAACTTTGGCATCCGAACTAGAGACTGTGAAAAAGATGTTAGAAATTGCTGGAATTGAGGTGGAAATAGCTAATCAACTAGATACAGCTAGCTTAACTCAGGAATTGGAGTCAACGGCTTCCATGATTTTGCTTGAGTTAGTAACCAATATCATCAAACATGCCAATGCATCTAAAGCTTACTTAAAATTAGAACGGACAGAGAAGGAATTGCTCTTGATGGTCAGAGATGACGGGAAAGGTTTTGAAACTGTAACAGAAAATGAGCTCCATACAGTCCGAGAACGTGTCCTTCCATTTTCGGGAGAGGTAAAGGTGATTAGTCAGAAACAACCGACAGAAGTTCAGGTTCGACTAGCTTATAAGGAGAGAAAGTAGATGAAAGTATTAGTCGCAGAAGATCAAAGTATGTTGCGAGATGCCATGTGCCAGTTGCTCGCGCTTCAACCGGATGTAGAGTCTGTCTTTCAAGCCAAGAATGGGCAAGAAGCAATCCAACTATTAGAAAAGGAGTCTGTAGATATCGCCATCCTTGACGTAGAAATGCCTGTTAAGACGGGCCTCGAAGTCTTGGAGTGGATACGAGCAGAAAAGCTTGAAACAAAGGTGGTTGTAGTGACGACCTTCAAGCGCCCAGGGTATTTTGAACGTGCGGTCAAGGCTGGAGTGGATGCTTATGTATTAAAGGAACGAAGCATTGCAGATCTCATGCAAACCTTGCACACCGTCCTCGAAGGACGTAAGGAGTATTCGCCTGAATTGATGGAAGTGGTGATGACTCATCCCAATCCATTAACAGAACAAGAAATCGCAGTTTTAAAGGGAATTGCTCAAGGCTTGTCTAACCAAGAAATTGCAGATCAACTTTATTTATCAAACGGAACCGTCCGAAATTATGTCACCAATATTCTTTCGAAACTAGATGCTGCTAATCGAACAGAGGCAGCTAATATCGCGAAAGAATCTGGTTGGTTGTGATACTATCATAACTCGAAAACCATTATGTGCTAAAATTGAAGTTATTCAATCAAATAATTTTGTAACTAGAGGAGGACTTAGTTTCCTCCTTTTTGTTTCGTCTAATGCTCTTCGAAAATCTCTTCAAACCACGTCAGCTTCACCTTGGATTATATATGTGACTGACTTTGTCAGTCTTATCTATAACCTCAAAGCAGTGCTTTGAGCAGCCTGCTGCTATCTTCCTAGTTTGCTCTTTGATTTTCATTGAGTATAAGGTGGTACCAAAGAGCTAAAATTAACAATAAAAAAGAAAAATATCTTGACAAGCAAGGGAAAAATTTGTTACAATAATAGACGGTACTTTTTACTTTTGGTCTCTCAAGAGTGTACAGGGACGTGCTGACAAATGTTGCAAAAGTACACACAGATGATAGCTGTCACCAAGTGTATCATCACCAAAAATAAAAAAACACAGGAGAATGTAGATGCCTACAATTAACCAATTGGTTCGCAAACCGCGTAAATCAAAAGTAGAAAAATCTAAATCACCAGCTTTGAACGTTGGTTACAACAGTCATAAAAAAGTTCAAACAAACGTTTCTTCACCACAAAAACGTGGTGTTGCAACTCGTGTTGGAACAATGACACCTAAAAAACCTAACTCAGCCCTTCGTAAATTCGCTCGTGTACGTTTGAGCAACCTTATCGAAGTTACTGCCTACATCCCAGGTATCGGACACAACTTGCAAGAGCACAGCGTGGTGCTTCTTCGCGGTGGACGTGTAAAAGACCTTCCAGGGGTACGTTACCATATCGTCCGTGGTGCACTTGATACTGCAGGTGTTAACGATCGTAAACAAGGCCGTTCTAAATACGGTACTAAACGTCCAAAAGCATAAGGAAAGGGGATAAAGAGAAATGAGTCGTAAAAATAGAGCTCCAAAACGTGACGTATTGCCAGATCCGCTTTACAATTCACAACTAGTTACTCGTCTTATCAACCGCGTTATGCTTGATGGTAAACGTGGTACAGCTGCTTCAATCGTTTACGGTGCTTTTGAGCAAATCAAAGAAGCTACTGGAAACGATGCACTTGAAGTATTTGAAACAGCTATGGAAAACATCATGCCTGTACTTGAAGTACGTGCACGTCGTGTTGGTGGTTCTAACTACCAAGTCCCAGTTGAAGTTCGTCCAGAACGTCGTACAACACTTGGACTTCGTTGGTTGGTAACAATCGCTCGTCTTCGTGGTGAACACACAATGCAAGATCGTCTTGCAAAAGAAATCTTGGATGCTGCTAACAACACTGGTGCAGCTGTTAAGAAACGTGAAGACACTCACCGTATGGCTGAAGCTAACCGTGCATTCGCACACTTCCGTTGGTAAGATAGGATGCGAAAGCGTTAAGAAAGTCCCAGAGAAAATAGGGAATCGAAGCAGGTTGCGATTGCAACCAATGAGATTCATCTTTTTCTCCAGACTTTTAGCTTGAGCTCAACTATATCATGATGCTAGGAACGGTAAGGATGCAAGGTGAAAATAGGAAACTGACGCAGTATTCGACGAATACAAGGAAGTTTATCTTTTTCACACAGCATCCCGTTCCGGCTCAAATCGGCTAATTAACTTTAGCCCGAGTTCAATTCAACTTGTAAATCTACAAGTTGAAACCAACAATAGCATGAAAACATTGAGAACGGGTAGGTCCTGCCTATCCGTTTTTATTAAAATCGTGTTATAATAGAATAGAAATCAAAATAAATAGGAGAAACAAACCTCATGGCACGCGAATTTTCACTTGAAAAAACTCGTAATATCGGTATCATGGCTCACGTCGATGCTGGTAAAACAACAACTACTGAGCGTATTCTTTACTACACTGGTAAAATCCACAAAATCGGTGAAACTCACGAAGGTGCGTCACAAATGGACTGGATGGAGCAAGAGCAAGAACGTGGTATCACTATCACATCTGCTGCAACAACAGCTCAATGGAACAACCACCGCGTAAACATCATCGACACACCAGGACACGTGGACTTCACAATCGAAGTACAACGTTCTCTTCGTGTATTGGATGGTGCGGTTACCGTTCTTGACTCACAATCAGGTGTTGAGCCTCAAACTGAAACAGTTTGGCGTCAAGCAACTGAGTACGGAGTTCCACGTATCGTATTTGCCAACAAAATGGACAAAATCGGTGCTGACTTCCTTTACTCTGTAAGCACACTTCACGATCGTCTTCAAGCAAACGCACACCCAATCCAATTGCCAATCGGTTCTGAAGATGACTTCCGTGGTATCATCGACTTGATCAAGATGAAAGCTGAAATCTATACTAACGACCTTGGTACAGATATCCTTGAAGAAGATATTCCAGCTGAATACCTTGACCAAGCTCAAGAATACCGTGAAAAATTGGTTGAAGCAGTTGCTGAAACTGACGAAGAATTGATGATGAAATACCTCGAAGGTGAAGAAATCACTAACGAAGAATTGAAAGCTGGTATCCGTAAAGCGACTATCAACGTTGAATTCTTCCCAGTATTGTGTGGTTCTGCCTTCAAGAACAAAGGTGTTCAATTGATGCTTGATGCAGTTATTGACTACCTTCCAAGCCCACTTGATATCCCAGCTATCAAAGGTATTAACCCAGATACAGACGCTGAAGAAACTCGTCCAGCATCTGACGAAGAGCCATTTGCAGCTCTTGCCTTCAAGATCATGACTGACCCATTCGTAGGTCGTTTGACATTCTTCCGTGTGTACTCAGGTGTGCTTCAATCAGGTTCATACGTATTGAACACTTCTAAAGGTAAACGTGAGCGTATCGGACGTATCCTTCAAATGCACGCTAACAGCCGTCAAGAAATCGACACTGTTTACTCAGGTGATATCGCTGCTGCCGTTGGTTTGAAAGATACTACAACTGGTGACTCATTGACAGATGAAAAAGCTAAAATCATCCTTGAGTCAATCAACGTTCCAGAACCAGTTATCCAATTGATGGTTGAGCCAAAATCTAAAGCTGACCAAGATAAGATGGGTATCGCCCTTCAAAAATTGGCTGAAGAAGATCCAACATTCCGCGTTGAAACAAACGTTGAAACTGGTGAAACAGTTATCTCTGGTATGGGTGAGCTTCACCTTGACGTCCTTGTTGACCGTATGCGTCGTGAGTTCAAAGTTGAAGCGAACGTAGGTGCTCCTCAAGTATCTTACCGTGAAACATTCCGCGCTTCTACTCAAGCACGTGGATTCTTCAAACGTCAATCTGGTGGTAAAGGTCAATTCGGTGATGTATGGATTGAATTTACTCCAAACGAAGAAGGTAAAGGATTCGAATTCGAAAACGCAATCGTCGGTGGTGTGGTTCCTCGTGAATTTATCCCAGCGGTTGAAAAAGGTTTGGTAGAATCTATGGCTAACGGTGTTCTTGCAGGTTACCCAATGGTTGACGTTAAAGCTAAGCTTTACGATGGTTCATATCACGATGTCGACTCATCTGAAACTGCCTTCAAGATCGCGGCTTCACTTGCCCTTAAAGAAGCTGCTAAATCAGCACAACCAGCTATCCTTGAGCCAATGATGCTTGTAACAATCACTGTTCCAGAAGAAAACCTTGGTGATGTTATGGGTCACGTAACTGCTCGTCGTGGACGTGTAGATGGTATGGAAGCACATGGTAACAGCCAAATCGTTCGTGCTTACGTTCCACTTGCTGAAATGTTCGGTTACGCAACAGTTCTTCGTTCTGCATCTCAAGGACGTGGTACATTCATGATGGTATTTGACCACTACGAAGATGTACCTAAGTCAGTACAAGAAGAAATCATTAAGAAAAATAAAGGTGAAGACTAATCAGTCCTCACTCTAGAAGGAAGTCACTTAGTGGCTTCCTTTTGTCTTTAGAAAATACCTCTAAGTATGGTAAAATAGTAGGAGAATAATGTGAGGAAAATGAATGTCAAATAGTTTTGAAATTTTGATGAATCAATTGGGGATGTCTGCTGAAATGAGACAGGATCCTGCTTTATTACAGGCTGATATTGAGCGAGTTGTGGTTCATAAAATTAGTAAGGTATGGGAGTTTCATTTCGTATTTTCTAATATTTTACCGATTGAAATCTTTTTAGAATTAAAGAAAGGGCTGAGTGAGGAATTTTCTAAGACAGGCAATAAAGCTGTTTTCGAAATCAAGACTCTGTCTCAAGATTTTTCAAACCAACTCTTACAGTCCTACTATAGAGAGGCTTTTTCTGAGGGTCCATGTGCTAGTCAAGGCTTTAAATCTCTTTATCAGAATTTGCAAGTTCGTGCTGAAGGCAATCAACTATTTATTGAAGGTTCAGAGGCGATTGATAAGGAACATTTTAAGAAAAATCACCTTCCTAATTTAGCCAAACAACTTGAAAAGTTTGGTTTTCCAACTTTCAACTGTCAAGTAGAGAAAAATGATGTGTTGACCCAAGAGCAGGAAGAGGCCTTTCACGCTGAAAATGAGCAGATTGTTCAAGCGGCCAATGAGGAAGCGCTCCGTGCTATGGAACAACTGGAACAGATGGCACCTCCTCCAGCGGAAGAGAAGCCAGCCTTTGATTTTCAAGCGAAAAAAGCTGTAGCTAAACCAAAGCTGGATAAGGCAGAGATTACTCCTATGATCGAAGTGACGACGGAGGAGAATCGTCTGGTCTTTGAAGGGGTTGTGTTTGATATGGAGCAAAAAGTGACCAGAACAGGTCGTGTTTTAATCAATTTTAAAATGACGGACTACACTTCAAGTTTTTCGATGCAAAAGTGGGTTAAGAATGAGGAAGAGGCTCAGAAATTTGATCTAATCAAGAAAAATTCTTGGCTCCGAGTGCGTGGGAATGTGGAGATGAATAACTTCACACGCGATTTGACTATGAACGTGCAAGACGTGCAGGAAGTTATTCACTATGAGCGGAAGGATTTAATGCCAGAAGGAGAACGACGGGTTGAGTTTCATGCTCATACTAATATGTCGACCATGGATGCACTACCAGAGGTAGAAGAAATCGTTGCGACAGCTGCTAAGTGGGGACACAAGGCGGTTGCCATCACAGACCATGGAAATGTTCAGTCCTTCCCACATGGCTATAAGGCTGCTAAGAAAGCGGGAATCCAGCTGATCTATGGTATGGAAGCCAATATCGTGGAGGACCGTGTCCCTATCGTCTACAACGAAGTGGAGATGGACTTGTCGGAAGCGACCTACGTGGTCTTTGACGTGGAAACGACGGGGCTTTCAGCTATCTATAATGATTTGATTCAGGTTGCGGCCTCTAAGATGTACAAGGGGAATGTTATTGCTGAATTTGATGAATTTATCAATCCTGGACATCCCTTGTCAGCTTTTACTACTGAGTTGACTGGAATTACAGATGACCATGTCAAAAATGCCAAACCACTGGAACAAGTTTTGCAAGAATTCCAAGAATTCTGCAAGGATACGGTCTTAGTTGCCCACAATGCTACCTTTGACGTTGGATTTATGAATGCCAACTATGAGCGTCATGGTCTTCCAAGGATTAGTCAGCCAGTTATCGATACGTTAGAGTTTGCTAGAAACCTCTATCCTGAGTATAAGCGTCATGGTTTGGGACCTTTGACCAAGCGTTTTGGTGTGGCCTTAGAACATCACCACATGGCCAACTACGATGCGGAAGCTACTGGTCGTCTGCTCTTCATCTTTATCAAAGAGGTAGCAGAAAAACATGGTGTGACTGATCTAGTTAGACTTAATATTGATTTGATTAGTCCAGATTCTTATAAAAAAGCTCGGATCAAGCATGCGACTATTTATGTCAAGAATCAGGTAGGTCTAAAAAATATCTTTAAGTTGGTTTCTTTGTCCAATACCAAGTATTTTGAAGGGGTGCCACGAATTCCGAGAACAGTTTTAGATGCCCATCGGGAAGGATTGATTCTGGGGTCGGCTTGTTCAGAAGGTGAAGTTTTTGATGCGGTTGTTTCCCAAGGTGTGGATGCGGCGGTTGAGGTGGCCAAGTATTATGACTTTATCGAGGTCATGCCACCAGCTATCTATGCTCCCTTGATTGCCAAGGAGCAGGTCAAGGATATGGAAGAACTCCAGACCATTATCAAGAGTTTGATAGAGGTGGGAGACCGTCTTGGCAAGCCCGTTTTGGCTACGGGAAATGTCCACTATATCGAACCAGAAGAAGAGATTTACCGTGAAATTATCGTCCGTAGTTTGGGACAGGGGGCGATGATTAACCGAACTATTGGTCATGGCGAACATGCCCAACCCGCTCCTCTTCCAAAAGCTCATTTTAGAACGACTAATGAAATGTTGGATGAATTTGCATTCTTGGGAGAGGAATTAGCTCGCAAATTGGTTATTGAAAACACCAATGCTTTGGCAGAAATCTTTGAACCCGTTGAGGTTGTTAAGGGTGACTTGTATACGCCTTTCATTGACAAGGCTGAAGAAACGGTCGCTGAATTGACCTATAAGAAAGCTTTCGAGATTTATGGAAATCCGCTGCCAGATATTGTTGATTTGCGGATTGAAAAAGAATTGACTTCCATTCTGGGGAATGGATTTGCTGTGATTTATCTGGCCTCGCAGATGCTGGTTCAACGTTCCAATGAACGGGGTTACTTGGTTGGCTCTCGTGGGTCTGTAGGATCTAGTTTCGTTGCGACCATGATTGGGATTACGGAGGTTAATCCTCTCTCTCCTCACTATGTCTGTGGTCAGTGTCAGTACAGTGAGTTTATCACAGATGGTTCGTACGGTTCAGGATTTGATATGCCCAATAAGGATTGTCCAAACTGTGGTCACAAACTCAGTAAAAACGGACAGGATATTCCGTTTGAAACCTTCCTTGGTTTTGATGGAGACAAGGTTCCTGATATTGACTTGAACTTCTCGGGAGAGGATCAGCCTAGCGCCCACTTGGATGTGCGTGATATCTTTGGTGAGGAATATGCCTTCCGTGCGGGAACGGTTGGTACGGTAGCTGCTAAGACTGCCTATGGATTTGTCAAGGGCTACGAGAGAGACTACGGGAAGTTTTATCGTGATGCAGAGGTGGAACGCCTTGCTCAAGGTGCAGCTGGTGTCAAGCGGACAACAGGACAACACCCGGGGGGAATCGTTGTTATTCCTAACTATATGGATGTTTACGACTTTACGCCTGTCCAGTATCCAGCAGATGACGTGACGGCTGAATGGCAGACCACTCACTTTAACTTCCACGATATCGATGAGAACGTCCTCAAACTTGATGTACTGGGACATGATGATCCGACCATGATTCGAAAACTCCAGGACTTGTCTGGGATTGATCCTAATGAAATTCCTATGGATGACGAAGGCGTAATGGCCCTCTTTTCTGGGACTGATGTGCTAGGAGTGACACCTGAGCAAATCGGAACGCCTACGGGCATGCTGGGGATTCCTGAGTTTGGAACCAACTTTGTACGTGGAATGGTAGATGAGACGCATCCAACGACTTTTGCGGAGTTGCTGCAGTTGTCTGGATTGTCCCACGGTACTGATGTCTGGTTGGGAAATGCCCAGGATTTAATCAAGCAAGGAATTGCGGACCTGTCGACCGTTATCGGTTGTCGGGACGACATCATGGTTTACCTCATGCATGCGGGTCTGGAACCTAAGATGGCCTTTACCATTATGGAACGGGTACGTAAGGGCTTGTGGCTCAAAATCTCTGAAGAAGAGCGCAATGGTTATATCGAAGCTATGAAGGCCAACAATGTTCCTGAGTGGTATATCGAATCTTGTGGAAAAATCAAGTACATGTTCCCTAAAGCCCATGCGGCAGCCTACGTTATGATGGCTCTTCGTGTAGCTTACTTCAAGGTTCATCACCCTATTTATTACTACTGTGCTTACTTCTCGATCCGTGCTAAGGCTTTTGATATCAAGACCATGGGGGCGGGCTTGGATGCTATCAAGCGCAGAATGGAAGAAATCTCTGAAAAACGGAAGAACAATGAGGCCTCTAATGTGGAGATTGACCTCTATACAACTCTTGAGATTGTCAATGAAATGTGGGAACGTGGTTTCAAGTTTGGGAAGTTAGACCTCTACCGTAGTGATGCGACTGAATTCATCATTGACGGAGATACACTGATTCCACCATTCGTTGCTATGGATGGTCTGGGAGAGAACGTTGCCAAGCAATTGGTGCGAGCGCGTGAAGAGGGAGAATTCCTCTCTAAAACAGAACTACGCAAGCGTGGTGGACTCTCATCGACATTGGTTGAAAAGATGGATGAAATGGGCATTCTCGGAAATATGCCAGAGGATAACCAGTTGAGTTTGTTTGATGAGTTGTTTTAAGAGAATTGTTTAATCATCTATTCAAAGAGGCTAATGTATATCCAATAGATTTACATTGGCTTTCTTTTTTGTTAAAATAGTCTATAGAAAGAGGGTGAGAGTATGTCAAAGACGAGCATGAGTATCCGTTTGGATAGTGAGGTCAAGGAGCAGGCCCAACAGGTGTTTAATAACCTGGGAATGGATATGACAACAGCTATCAATATTTTTCTTCGTCAGGCTATTCAATATCAGGGATTACCTTTTGATGTTAGACTAGACGAAAATCGGAAGTTGCTCCAAGTGTTAACGGATTTAGATCAAAATCGTAATATGAGCCAGTCTTTTGAATCAGTCTCTGACTTGATGGAGGATTTGCGTGCTTAAGATTCGTTATCATAAACAGTTTAAAAAAGATTTTAAGTTGGCTATGAAGCGTGGTTTGAAGGCAGAATTATTAGAAGAAGTTTTAAATTTTCTTGTTCAAGAAAAAGAACTTCCTGCTAGATATCGTGATCATCAATTGACGGCATCCAAGCATTTTCAAGGAGTTCGTGAATGCCATACCCAGCCAGATTGGCTTTTGGTTTATAAAGTAGACAAGTCGGAATTGATTTTAAATTTGCTGAGGAAAGGCAGTCATAGTGATTTATTTTAATAAATTTTAAGGGGATTCTCATGAAACTAAGAATTTTTGCGGAAGATAAGCCGGCTGAGAAGGTATTTGAATATCAATTAGAACTTGCTGATCGTACAATTCTTCTATCAACAGCACTCTTGTCAGGTACTATTGCACTAGCAGGGCTACTTTCTGCTTTGAAAGAAAAATAAAAATAGAAAAGAGAAGACAACATGGTTTTACCAAATTTTAAAGAAAATCTAGAAAAATATGCGAAATTATTGGTTGCGAATGGAATCAATGTGCAACCTGGTCACACCTTGGCTCTCTCTATCGATGTGGAGCAACGCGAGTTAGCACATCTAATCGTGAAAGAAGCTTACGCTTTGGGTGCGCATGAGGTTATCGTTCAGTGGACAGATGATGTCATCAACCGTGAGAAATTCCTCCATGCACCGATGGAGTGTCTGGATAATGTACCAGAATACAAGATTGCTGAGATGAACTATCTCTTGGAGAACAAGGCTAGCCGTCTCGGAGTTCGTTCATCTGATCCAGGTGCTTTGAACGGTGTGGATGCTGACAAGCTTTCAGCTTCTGCTAAAGCTATGGGACTTGCCATGAAGCCAATGCGTATTGCAACTCAATCCAACAAGGTTAGCTGGACTGTAGCAGCCGCTGCTGGACTTAAGTGGGCTAAGAAAGTCTTTCCAAATGCTGCGAGCGATGAAGAAGCAGTCGATCTCCTTTGGGACCAAATTTTCAAAACTTGCCGTGTCTACGAAGCAGATCCTGTTAAGGCTTGGGAAGAGCATGCAGCTATCTTAAAGAGCAAGGCCGATATGCTTAATAAAGAACAATTTTCAGCCCTTCACTACACAGCGCCAGGGACAGATTTGACACTTGGTTTGCCGAAAAACCATGTTTGGGAATCAGCTGGTGCTATCAATGCACAGGGCGAAGGATTCTTGCCAAATATGCCGACAGAGGAAGTCTTCACAGCGCCTGACTTCCGTCGTGCAGATGGTTATGTCACTTCTACAAAACCGCTTAGCTATAATGGAAATATCATCGAAGGAATTAAAGTAACCTTCAAGGATGGACAAATTGTGGATATCACTGCAGAAAAAGGCGATCAAGTCATGAAAGACCTTGTCTTTGAAAATACGGGTGCGCGTGCCTTGGGTGAATGTGCCTTGGTACCAGATCCAAGCCCAATTTCTCAGTCAGGCATTACCTTCTTTAACACCCTTTTCGATGAGAATGCGTCAAATCACTTGGCTATCGGTGCAGCCTATGCGACTAGCGTAGTTGGTGGAGCGGAGATGAGCGAAGAGGAGCTTGAAGCTGCGGGGCTTAACCGTTCAGATGTTCACGTAGACTTTATGATTGGTTCTAACCAAATGGATATCGATGGTATCCGTGAGGATGGGACACGTGTACCACTCTTCCGTAACGGAGATTGGGCAAATTAAGGAGATAATATGTTAGGAAGTATGTTCGTTGGTCTCCTAGTGGGATTTTTAGCAGGTACTCTGACCAATCGTGGAGAACACATGGGATGTTTTGGAAAAATGTTTCTAGGCTGGATTGGTGCCTTTATAGGCCACTTGCTTTTTGGGACTTGGGGACCGATAATAGCAGGAACTGCCATTATTCCGGCAGTACTAGGTTCCATGATTGTCTTAGCGATTTTCTGGAGACGAGGAAGTTAATTTCTTAAATCTGCTACTCAATGAAAATCAAAGAGCAAACTAGGAAACTAGCCGCAGGCTGCTCAAAGCACTGCTTTGAGGTTGTAGATAGAACTGACGAAGTCAGCTCAAAACACTGTTTTGAGGTTTCAGATAGAACTGACGAAGTCAGTAACCATATATACGGCAAGGCGACGTTGACGCGATTTGAAGAGATTTTTGAAGAGTATGAAACGAAAAGGAGGTTAGTCATTGAGACAGCCTCCTTTTGATATGATATGATATAATAGTTCTATGAGATTAGATAAATTTTTAGTTGCCTGCGCTGTGGGAAGTCGGACTGAGGTCAAAAACTTGCTCAAGGCTGGGCGCGTGACGGTAAATGGTAAAAAAGAAAAATCAGCAAAACTGCAGATTGATGAAAAAAGAGATGAGATTCGCTTTGATGGGCAAGTGTTGGAATATGAAGAGTTTGTCTACTACATGATGAACAAGCCCCAAGGAGTTATCTCAGCGACTGAGGATCCTAAGCACAGAACCGTTCTGGACTTGCTGGATGACATTGCTCGGAGCAAGGAAGTTTTCCCAGTAGGACGCTTGGATATTGACACGCATGGTCTTTTGCTCTTGACCAATGATGGTCAGCTGGCTCATGCTCTTCTTTCGCCAAAGCGTCATGTGGACAAGACATATCTGGCTCAGGTCAAGGGAATCATGACCCAAGGAGATGTGGAGACATTTGCTGAGGGTATTCCTCTCAAAGACTTTACTTGTCAGCCCGCTAAACTGGAGCTTGTGTCCATAGATACAGAAAAAAATCAAAGCCAAATCCGTGTGACCATTGCAGAAGGGAAGTTTCATCAGGTCAAGCGTATGGTGGGCTACTGTGGCAAGGAAGTTGTAGACTTGCAACGTTTGACTATGGGAACTTTAGTTTTAGATGAGAACTTGCAGCGAGGAGAATGGCGCCGCTTGACCAAGGAAGAATTAGAAGATCTCCGTGCTAGTATTGCTTAATTTAGTTTATATTCGAAAAAGGTGAGAGACAATGTCCTTGCCTTTTATGTTTTTCAGTTGCTTCCTTTGTGAAAAGAGTTATAATAGACTGTAGAATAAAAGGAGGAATCTATGAACGCGATTCAAGAATCATTTACAGATAAACTATTTGCCAACTATGAAGCAAATGTAAAATACCAAGCGATTGAAAATGCTGCTAGTCACAATGGAATTTTTGCAGCCCTAGAACGTCGCCAAAGCCATGTAGACAACATCCCTGTTTTCTCATTGGATTTGACCAAGGACAAGGTAACTAACCAGAAAGCATCTGGTCGTTGCTGGATGTTTGCAGCTCTTAACACTTTCCGCCACAAACTCATCTCTCAATACAAGCTGGAAAATTTTGAGTTGTCACAGGCCCACACTTTCTTTTGGGACAAGTATGAGAAATCCAACTGGTTCTTGGAGCAAGTCATTGCGACTGCAGACCAAGACTTGACGAGCCGTAAGGTTAAATTCCTACTTCAAACACCTCAACAAGATGGTGGTCAATGGGATATGGTGGTATCTCTCTTTGAGAAATACGGTGTCGTGCCTAAGTCAGTTTATCCTGAGTCTGTTTCATCTAGCAGCAGTCGTGAGCTAAATGCCATTCTCAACAAATTGCTTCGTCAAGATGCTCAAATCTTGCGTGACTTGCTCGCTTCTGGCGCAGACCAAGCGACTGTTCAAGCTAAGAAAGAAGACCTCTTGCAAGAAATCTTTAATTTCCTTGCTATGTCACTAGGTCTTCCACCACGTAAATTTGACTTTGCTTATCGTGATAAGGATAACAACTACCAAAGTGAAAAGAGCATTACTCCACAAGAATTTTACAAGAAATATGTCAATCTTCCACTAGAAGATTACGTTTCTGTTATCAATGCTCCAACTGCTGATAAACCATACGGTAAATCTTACACAGTTGAGATGTTGGGAAATGTGGTTGGTAGCCGTGCAGTTCGCTACATCAACGTGCCGATGGAGCGCTTGAAAGAATTAGCGATTGCCCAAATGCAAGCAGGTGAGACTGTTTGGTTTGGTTCTGATGTTGGTCAGCTCAGCAACCGCAAAGCTGGAATCCTTGCGACAGATGTTTATGACTTTGAATCAAGCATGGACATTCAACTCACTCAAGACAAGGCTGGACGTTTGGACTATAGCGAAAGCTTAATGACCCACGCTATGGTCTTGACAGGTGTTGACTTGGATGAAAATGGCAAGTCAACCAAGTGGAAGGTTGAAAACTCATGGGGAGACAAGGTTGGTGCAGATGGTTACTTTGTTGCCTCAGACGCTTGGATGGACGAATACACTTACCAAATCGTTGTTCGCAAAGAATTGCTGACAGCAGAAGAACAAGCTGCCTATGAAGCAGAACCAATCGTACTTGCACCTTGGGATCCAATGGGAGCCTTGGCAGAATAAAAGCATAGAAAAAAGGAATCAGGCTTAGAACCTGGTTCCTTTTATGTTGCTTGATTACTACATGATACCGAAGAAAGATATCATCTTGTTCAAATTATAAAGTACTAAAGTGCTTAAAAACGCTTAAAATTATTGACAAACACTTACGTAAGGAGTAGAATATATATAAGAGGAGGTTGTGTTATGTATCAAGAACAAAGACTTGAGCAAATTCTGAAACTTTTAGATGAAAAAGGGAGTTTAAGTGCAAAGGAAATGGTAAAACATTTCAATGTATCAAAAGATACGATTAGAAGAGATTTTGCAATTTTAGCAAGAGAAAAACGAGCGCAACGAACACACGGTGGATTACTACCTATTAATAGACAGCCTATTCTTGGTTTTCAAGGTAGAACAGAACAATTTCCTGAATCAAAGCAGAAAATGGCATTGCTTGCTAATGAACTAATTTCCAACGGAGATTTTCTATTTTTAGATGTTTCAACAACTATGCTAGTTTTATCTAAACAAGTTGACAAAAAAGTCACTGTATTTAGCCATTCATTAGATAATGCTCTTATACTAGGAGGAAAAGAGAAAATTGAGTTTCATATACTTGGCGGAAAGTTTCATCAAAAAAATCGTTTCTATTATTCTCTAGAGGAAACAAAAGCTTTAGAAAAGATACATCTAGATCTAGCGTTTTTTGGAGCTGCTAGCATAGAAAATGGATTAGTTTGTTATGAGGATCAAGAAGATGTTTTAGTTAAAAAAAGAGCTTTTAAATCTAGCCAAATTCGTATCTTACTAGCTGAGTCTAGTAAAATAAATCGGCACTCTCATTTTGTTCTTGGTAAATTAACAGACTTTGATTATTGGATTACTGATAAAAAACCAGACATGGAATTAGAGAAACAGTTAGAGGGAAATACTATTATTTTATACCCGAAGGGAGGATGTAATAATGAACATTAAACTAATTATAAGCGATATTGATGGTACAATTTTGGATAGTAAACACCAAGTAGACACGAAATTAATTGAACTCATGCCTGCTTTAAAGGAACAAAGAATTCCTTTTATACTTTCTTCTGCACGATCACCTCTTGGTATGGCATCAATCGTTCAAGAATTGGGAATACAAAATGAGCCAATAGCTTGCTATAATGGAGCACTTATTACAAAAGGAGATAAAATTTTAAGCCAGCATTCCATTAATCAAAAAGAATTCATAAGCATATATGAATTTATTATAAGAGAGTTTCCAACAGTGTCTATCAATATTTATTCTGGAAAAGATTGGATTGTAGAGTCTTTTAATAAATG
Organism: Streptococcus mitis SK1080; assembly: GCF_000220085.1. Classification (GTDB taxonomy): domain Bacteria; phylum Bacillota; class Bacilli; order Lactobacillales; family Streptococcaceae; genus Streptococcus; species Streptococcus mitis_K. The sequence goes on from NZ_AFQV01000021.1 coordinate 26,597, forward strand.
GGTAAAAAATGAAGCAAGAATTACTGGTGAGACTCCTATAGTAACTAATGTATCAGATTTTATCAAAAAAGAAGATACTATTATCCATAAATTATTACTAATAGATGAATCTAAAACTATTCAGAAAGTTCAAAAAATATTGTCTGAAATGAATTTTGTTGAAACAGACTTTTATTTATCAAAAGATAATTATCTTGAAGTAACTAATAAATGCGTATCTAAGAAACAAGCTTTGTTGGAGTTGGTAGAATACTACGGTCTTACTTTAGAGCAGGTTATGACAATTGGTGATAATTTTAATGATCTTCCTATGATTGAAACTGCTGGTCTTGGTGTTGCTATGGGGAATGCACCTTTACAAGTTAAATCGAATTCAAATATCATCACATCAAGTAACGATGAACACGGTGTAAGTCAAGTTATAAAACAGGTCGTTTTTACAAATTAGAATTAAGTTGGATTTAAAATGTAATACCTTTTAGAAGAAAATGCTTTTTGAAAGGATGTCTAAAAAAGAATTGTTATGAAACATGATCTAACAGAGTAAATTATGAACATTTTTAGCAGGGGTTATAGCTGAGACAGTACTCCATTTAGTTTAGAAATTATAAAATGCTACCTCTTCGTTTCATTTCTACTGAAGAAACTTAAATACTTAAAAAGCTCTCCACAACAGTACTGAGTTGATAGAGAGCTTATTATTTATAAGTTTGGAGCGAATTTTGAACTATTTTTTCTTAACAATAAGTTTAAAAAGATTTTTAAAGCCCAATTTAAGTGTTGAGATGATACTAGGAGCTTTTCGTAACTTTTCCCTTGGGATTCTCCTCTGAATTATTTTTAATGTATTACGACTATTTCTACTAGAAAAACGAAATCTACCGTTTTGTTTTGTACGAATTTCAAATCGTGGGATATATTTTCCACCAAAATAAACATCTGCAATTACAAAAGTTACTTCCGTCCAAGGAATTTGAATATAATCGTGTAACTTCGTATCATTATAAAATTCAAAAGATTGATCCCCAATTAGAATATTACCATAGATAGGGCCTTCGCGAAACCAAGTGCCCTTAATAGTATAATCTACAGTTGTATTTAAAGAATTTACCATAAGTCAGTTTTGTTTTATAGAAGGTGAATGAGGTGAAGCACAATAGCTAGAACAAAGATACCTAAAATAATAACGATTGGAGATACTTTTCTTTTAAGGAGATACATACATAGGAAAGTCAAAGCTAACGCAGCTAAACCTGGAACTAATTGATTTAAGTTATCTTGTAAAGTTGTAACTTTATTTACATCTAAAGATCTACCAGATGCGAACTGAGTGAAAGCTTCTTTTAGACCATCTGCTCCAGCAGGTAATTTTTCCCAATCAATATAAGCACCTTCTTGTTGTTTTACAGTAGAAACTACAGGTGTAAATGTAATGCTTACCCAACGTTGAATCAAAGCACCAATAACAAACATCCCCATCATTGAAGCACCACGTGTAACTTGTTGAAGTAAGTTCCCTGATAAATCGTCAGTGATAGCTGTCCCTGCTTTGTATCCAAATTCTTGGCTATACCATTTAACTGCTGCAACCATAGCATTCCAAAGTACAAAGAAAACGATTGGTCCTAATATGTTCCCTGAAATAGCTAAACTTGCACCGAGTGAAAGGAAAATAGGACGGAGAGTAAACCAGAATAGTGGGTCTCCAGCTCCAGCAAGAGGTCCCATCATACCAATTTTAACACCAGAAATTGCAGCGTCATCGATGTTAGCTCCATTAGCTCTTTCTTCTTCAAGTGCTAGAGTGACTCCAAAAATTGGGTTAGCCATAAATGGTTGAGTATTGAAGAACTCTAAATGACGTTTTAAAGCTGCAGCACGGTCTTCTTTAGAAGTATACAATTTTTTAATTGCAGGAATTAGGGTATAAACGAAACCACCATTCTGCATACGCTCATAGTTAAATGAACTTAAAAGAAAGTATGAACGTAAGAAAGCTTTAAAGCGATCTGATTTTGTAAGATTAATTTTATTTTCAGCCATTTTATTCCCTCCTGATTAAAAGTCTTCTAGAATGTCTCCGAGTGGATCACCAGAGTTATTATTAGAAGAACTATTTGTACCGCTAGCTTCAAGAGCAAGGTAGATGATTGCAAGACAGACACCAATAATACCTAGACCAATTAAGGTTAATTGATTGATAGCTGCTAAAGCGAAACCTAGGAAGAAGAAAGGCCAAACTTCACGGCTAGACATCATGTTGATAACCATGGCATAACCAACGGCAACAACCATACCACCACCAATTGTCATACCTGCTGTTAGCCATTGTGGCATAGACTCTAGACCACTACGAACAACTTCAGATGGAATTAGCATTAGAAGTAAAGCTGGGATTGCAACTCGAAGACCTTGTAAAGACATACCAATCATATGCCATCTTTCAATACCAGCAATATCTGCAGCCTCAGCACGACTATCCATTGCGTGTGCGATAAATACTGTAGCAGTACGAACAATCATAGTTAAACCGAGTCCAGCAACAGCTAGGGGAACTGCAAGTGCAATAGCAGAACCGATACCATTAGTACCCTGTCCTCCTTGGATTAGAATGATTGCTGAGGCAACTGCTGCAAGAGAAGCGTCTGGAGCCATAGCGGCACCAACGTTAGCCCATCCCATGGTAATTAATTGAAGACTACCGCCTAACATAATCCCTAATTCGAGATTTCCTGTTACTAGACCAATCAAGGAACAAGCAATAACGGGTTGATAAGTTTCAATCTGGTCGTTAACTGAGCTACAGCCGATAATGAAAGAAACAATAACGACTAAAAGAATTTGCATTGTATTCATTTAGATATACTCCTATATTATTTTTCTGCTAACTTGCTTTCAGCTGATTTAATTAAAGTATCAATATTTGATGGACTATCACTTGGGACACCACGAACATCAAATTTGACACCTAGCTTCTGCAACTCTTTAATGGCATCAATGTCTTTTTGATCGAATGATAAAGCTTTAGTAACATTAACTTTACCCTCTTTATAGGCAGAAGAACCAAGATTAATTTCTTCTACTTCAACTCCAGCTTTAATAGCTGCTAAGGCATCTTCTACAGATTCAAATAACAACATTGCACGTGTGTTTCCAAAACGTGGATCATTATTAGCTTTCACCATATTTTTAATTGGAATTACATGAGCTTTAACTCCACTAGGAGCAGCTTGCTTAATCATGTTAGTGCGTAATTTATCATTACATACTGTATCAGAAACAACAATAATTCTGTCAGGGTTGCTAGAACGTGTCCATCCGGTTGCCACTTGTCCATGTAGGAGTCTAGTATCTACACGAGCTAGGACATACTTGATTTTCCCATCACCGATAACAGTTCCTTCTGGAATCGCAGCTTGGGCAACTGGAGCAGCTGCAACGCTTGCTACTTCCTCAACTGGGTTTAGCTCTTCTGGAAGAGCTTTGATGCCATCTTTGGCTTCTTTAATGATATTCGCAGCGACTTTTTCTACACCTGCAGCAGCGTCCATCAGGCGCTCTGTATAGGCTTGAATTAACATCGGTAAGTTCAGTCCTGTGATGATGGCAAACTTACGCTCAGGATTTTCTCCCATCACGCGACTAGCTTGGTTAAATGGAGATCCACTCCAAAGGTCAGCCAAAACTAGAACCTCATCTTCTGCGTCAAATGCAGCAACAGCGTTATTAAACTTAGCGTATAGATCATCAGGACCTTCATTTGGCATAAAGGTTACAACTTGAACCTTTTCTTGTTCACCAAAGATCATAGATCCTGACTGATGAATACCCGCAGCAAATTCGCCGTGGCTCGCAATAATGATTCCAATACTCATTATTGTCATTCCTCCTTATAAAATGTTGTGCCCATTGTTTAAGAAAACTTTAAGACTTTTTAAGTATAAACCGTTTTCATCTAAAAATCAACTATTTATCATAAAATGATTAAAAAGCTTACGTTTAAAAATATTGATATATTAAGTTTTGGGAGAGCTTTTTTGAATCCTTATTTTAAAATTTAATATAAAAAAGTTGGAAGCGCATTCCAACTTTTGAAATAGGTTTTTATTAGATTAGTGGGTGAAGTCGAGTACCATACGTCCTTGGATTTGACCTTTTTCCATTTCGTCGAAAATGGCTACGGCATCTTCTATTGGACGTTTTTGAACAACTGGGACTACCAAACCTTCTGCACCGAATTGGAAGGCTTCTTCCAAGTCTTTACGAGTTCCGACAAGAGAACCGATGACTTGGATTCCATCTAAAACTGTTTTCACGATGCTGAGTTCCATCATTTCAGAAGGAAGACCAACAGCGACGACGCGACCACCGGCACGAACTGAGTCAACAGCCTGGTTGAAGGCAACTTTAGACACAGCAGTTACGACAGCTGAATGAGCTCCTCCATCAGTTTTTTCCTTGATGAGTCCTGGTACATCATCAACTTCGAGACCGTTAATCACAATGTCAGCGCCTACTTCTTTTGCAAGGGCAAGTTTGTCATTGTTGATATCAACTGCGATAACATGAGCATTGAATACTTTTTTAGCGTATTGAACAGCGAGGTTACCAAGTCCACCTGCACCGTAAAGAACAACCCATTGGCCTGGTTCAACTTTTGCTTCTTTAATCGCTTTATAGGTTGTTACGCCAGCACATGTGATAGAAGAAGCTTGGGCTGGATCAAGTCCGTCAGGAACTTTAACAGCATAGTCTGCAGTTACGATACATTGTTCAGCCATACCACCGTCTACTGAGTAGCCAGCATTTTTTACTGTACGGCAAAGGGTTTCGCGACCAGTAGTACAGTATTCGCAAGTACCACATCCTTCAAAGAACCAAGCAACGCTGACGCGGTCGCCGACTTTAAGGCTTTTAACATCTGGGGCAATTTCTTTAACGATACCAACACCTTCGTGGCCAAGAACACGTCCTGGTACTTGACCAAAGTCACCATGGGCAACGTGGAGGTCAGTGTGGCAAACACCACAGTATTCAATTTCTACAAGTGCTTCCCCAGTTTCAAGTGGACGGAGCACTTTTTCTTCAACAGCAACACCAGTGCTTTCTGGATTTACAACAACAGCTTTCATAGCTATCCTCCTTTATATTGACCGAGAACAGGGACAACGGGACTGGATTGATTTTGTGTCAACAGAGTCGAGTGTGACGAGCTCTCTTGTATTTATATGTGAAGTATATCACAAAAGAAAGCCTTTTCCAAGGTTTTGGGGGTAAAAAATAGAACAATCGATTAACTGGTTGATGAGACTGTGAAAAGAGCACAAAGACCAGCTCGCAAGCTGGTCATACTCTTCGAAAATCTCTTCAAACCACGTCAGTTTCGCCTTGCCGTATATATGGTTATTGACTTCGTCAGTTTCATCTACAACCTCAAAGCAGTGCTTTGAGCAACCTATGGCTAGCTTCCTAGTTTGTTCTTTGATTTTCATTGAGTATCAGTATGGACTATAAGAATAAGTCTTGCAGGGTTTTGGCAACTCCATCTTGGTCATTGGTCAGGGCAATTTGCTCATCTGCATAAGGGAGTAGCTCTGGATTGGCATTTTTCATGGCATAGCCCTTCCCAGCAAAAGCTAGCATTTCGGTATCGTTGTGCTCATCTCCAAAAGCAATCAAATCTTTTTTGTCACGGTTCATTACCTTGAGCAAGTAGTCCAAAGCAAAGGCCTTGTTGACACCTTTTGGGGTACACTCAAGGATATTGAGCGGACCTCCCCAGGTATTGATAGACAGTTGATGCTGGTAGAAGGCGTTCATTTCTTTTGCCAAGGCATATTTGTCACTGGCTCTGGTCTGCAAGAGGATACAGTTAGGGTCCTTGGTCACCAATTCAGGCTTGAATTGATCTTCAGGCTGGAAAGCTTCTACCCCAAATAGTTTGGGATTGGCAATTTCTTCATTGGGATTTGTAATGTAGAATTTTTTACGGTATTCTCCAGCGATAAAATCGGCTTGAATGTCCTCTGAACGTTGAACCATGTCTAGCAGATATTTTTTGTCTACGGTCAAACACTTTTCAAAGTTCCAAACTTGGTCTGGTAAATGAGTGAGGGAGCCGTTGAAATTAATCATAGGAGTGTTTAAGCCTAGTTCACGGTAAAAATCTTTTGACATTCGGTAAGGGCGCCCTGTCGTAATAATAACTTGATGGCCTTTTTCAGTAACTTTTTTGATGGTTTTTTTGGTAAAGTCAGAAATTTGACTGTCTGAGTTGAGTAGGGTTCCATCCAGGTCAACTGCAATAATTTTTTTCGTCATATGGACCTTTCTAGTGTCTTTCCAGATAATACTCTTCGAAAATTTCTTCAAACCACGCCAGCTTCCATTAACAATCTCAAAACAGTGTGTTGAAAAACCTGCAGCTAGCTTCCTAGTTTGCTCTTTGATTTGCATTGAGTATAAGATGTCTTCTATTATAACAAAAAGCAGGTAGAAAAGCAGAGTCGAAACAAAAAATTAAATTATATCATTTTCTTCAATAAATCAAACAAAGATATTGAAAAAGTGAATGATAAATGATATAATTCTATTATTGTTCGTAAAAATTAAAAGGAGATTGATGATGGACAAATTATTTAAACTAAAAGAGAACGGTACAGACGTTCGTACAGAGGTTCTCGCTGGTTTAACAACTTTCTTTGCAATGAGCTATATTCTCTTTGTAAACCCACAAATTCTTTCGCAAACAGGAATGCCTGCTCAGGGTATCTTCCTAGCAACGATTATTGGTTCTGTGGTAGGAACTCTTATGATGGCTTTTTATGCTAACTTACCATATGCCCAAGCACCAGGTATGGGACTGAATGCTTTCTTTACCTTTACAGTTGTCTTTGGACTTGGTTATTCTTGGCAAGAAGCTTTGGCTATGGTTTTCATTTGTGGTATTATTTCATTGATTATTACTTTGACAAATGTACGCAAAATGATCATTGAATCCATTCCTACTGCTCTTCGTTCAGCTATTTCAGCAGGTATCGGTGTCTTCCTTGCTTACGTAGGGATTAAGAATGCTGGACTTTTGAAATTTACGATTGATCCAGGTAACTATACTGTTATAGGAGAAGGGGCTGACAAAGCTCAAGCAACGATTGCAGCAAACTCTTCAGCGGTTCCAGGATTGGTTGACTTTAATAATCCAGCTGTTTTAGTCGCTCTTGCAGGACTTGCTATTACTATCTTCTTTGTCATCAAAGGGATTAAGGGAGGGATTATCCTTTCTATCTTAACAACAACAGTTCTTGCAATTGCAGTAGGTTTAGTTAATATTTCTAGCATTGATTTTTCAAATAATCACTTGGGTGCTGCGGTAGAAGATTTGAAGAAAATTTTTGGTGCAGCTCTTGGTTCAGAAGGTTTAGGAGCTTTGATTTCAGATACAGCTCGCTTACCTGAGACTCTTATGGCTATTCTTGCCTTTTCATTAACAGATATTTTCGATACAATTGGTACTCTAATTGGTACTGGTGAAAAAGTTGGAATCATTGCTTCTAAAGGTGAGAACAATGAATCAGTTAAATTGGACAAAGCTCTTTATTCTGATTTAATTGCTACAACAATTGGTGCAGTAGCTGGTACTTCAAACGTAACGACTTATGTTGAGTCTGCTGCTGGTATCGGTGCAGGTGGACGTACTGGTTTGACAGCCTTGGTTGTAGCTATCTGTTTTGCAATTTCAAGCTTCTTTAGTCCACTTCTAGCGATTGTACCAACAGCCGCTACAGCTCCAATCTTGATTATCGTTGGGATTATGATGTTGGCTAGCTTGAAAAATATTCATTGGGATGATATGTCTGAAGCGGTTCCTGCTTTCTTCACATCTATCTTTATGGGATTCAGCTACTCTATCACTCAAGGGATTGCAGTTGGTTTCTTGACTTACACTTTGACTAAGATTGTTAAAGGTCAAGCTAAAGATGTCCATGTCATGATTTGGATTTTGGATGCTTTGTTTATCCTTAACTACATCAGTATGGCCTTATAATAGTATAACCCAGGGGGATTTCCCCCTTTTTTAATACAGAGGAGATAGGTGATGAAAGAGAAAAATATGTGGAAAGCATTATTGAATCGTACAGGCTGGCTGTTAATCTTTTTGCTGGCGACAATTTTATATCAGATTCCTATAGGGGTTACTGCTATTTTAACTTTAAATGCAGTACCACTGTTACAGTCAGGATTGATAGTTGCTGGTATTTCAATTGTGATTTTAGCGCTATTTATCATTGGAGCTCGTAAAACGCACTTAGCAAGTTTTAATTTTCTTTTTTTAGAGCTAAGGATTTGGCACGTTTGGGCTTGAGTTATCTAGTCATTATCTGTTCAAATATACTTGGTTCTATCTTGTTACAACTGTCAAATGAGACGACAACAGCTAACCAGTCTCAGATTAACGATATGGTTCAAAATAGCTCTTTGATTTCTAGTTTCTTCTTGCTAGCCCTACTTGCTCCGATTTGTGAGGAAATCTTGTGCCGTGGGATTATTCCTAAAAAGGTTTTCAGAGGTAAGGAGAGCTGGGGATTTGTAGTCGGTACGATTGTGTTTGCTTTATTGCATCAACCAAGTAATTTACCTTCTTTATTGATTTATGGAGGTATGTCGATCGTTCTGTCTTGGACGGCTTACAAGACCCAACGTTTGGAAATGTCTATCTTGCCTCACATGATTGTGAATGGGGTTGCTTTCTGTTTGTTGGCTCTTGTGGTGATCATGAGTCGGACATTAGGGATTTCTGTTTAAGATTTTTGACAATTGCTTACATGTTTCTACTGGGAAAAAGATGAATGCAATCGTGTCCATCTTTTTCTTTTTATGGTAAAATAGAGAAATAATATGGTGAAAAGCCTTGAGGGAGTGACCGATATGTCAACTAAAGCAAATCATGCAAAGACAGCTATTTGCGGAATTATCAATGTAACCCCAGACTCCTTTTCGGATGGTGGTCAATTTTTTGCTCTTGAGCAGGCACTCCAGCAGGCTCGTAAATTGATAGCAGAAGGGGCTAGTATGCTAGATATCGGCGGAGAATCGACTCGGCCGGGAAGTAGCTATGTTGAGATAGAAGAGGAAATCCAGCGAGTTGTTCCAGTGATCAAAGCGATTCGCAAGGAAAGTGATGTCCTTATTTCTATCGATACTTGGAAGAGTCAGGTGGCAGAGGCTGCTTTGGCTGCTGGTGCCAATCTAGTCAATGATATCACTGGTCTTATGGGTGATGAAAAAATGGCCCATGTGGTAGCTAAGGCTGGAGCGAAAGTAGTCATCATGTTTAATCCAGTTATGGCTCGACCTCAGCATCCTAGCTCGCTCATATTCCCTCATTTTGGATTTAATCAAGCTTTTACAGAGGAAGAGTTAGCTGACTTCGAAAAATTGCCAATCGAAGAGTTGCTGGAGGCTTTCTTTGACAGAGCCTTAGCGAGAGCGAATCAAGCTGGAATCGCACAAGAAAATATCCTGTTGGATCCAGGAATTGGCTTTGGTCTGACCAAGAAAGAAAATCTGCTTCTTTTACGGGACTTGGATAAACTACATCAGAAGGGCTATCCAATCTTTCTTGGAGTGTCGCGCAAGCGATTTGTCATCAATATCCTAGAGGAGAATGGTTTTGAAGTCAATCCTGAGACGGAACTTGGTTTCCGTAATCGAGATACGGCTTCGGCTCATGTAACTAGTATCGCTGCGAGGCAGGGAGTAGAAGTGGTGCGCGTGCATAACGTAGCTAGTCACAGAATGGCAGTTGAAATTGCCTCCACTATTCGTCTGGCTGATGAAGCGGAAAATTTAGATTTAAAACAATACAAATAAGATGAAAGAATTTGAAAACAATCAGTGGATTGCTAACTACCGGACGGATCAACCGCATTTTGGCTTGGAACGAATGGTGGAACTGTTAGCTTTGCGTGGCAATCCCCATCTCAAACTCAAGGTCATCCATATCGGAGGAACTAACGGCAAGGGTTCGACCATTACTTTTTTGAAAAAGATGCTAGAAAAGCTAGGGCTGAGAGTTGGCGTGTTTAGCTCGCCCTATCTCATTCATTACACAGACCAGATTAGCATCAATGGGGAATCCATTCCAGAGGCTAGGCTAGAAGCCCTCATGGCAGACTATCAGTCTTTGCTGGAGGGAGAAGCGGCCGCTAATTTACAGGGCACAACCGAGTTTGAGATTATCACAGCCCTGGCCTATGACTACTTTGCCTCAGAGCAAGTAGATGTGGCCATCATGGAAGTGGGCATGGGTGGACTCTTGGATAGTACCAATGTCTGCCAGCCTATTTTGACAGGAATTACAACTATTGGATTGGATCATGTGGCCCTACTTGGTGACACCTTGGAAGCCATAGCAGAGCAGAAAGCTGGTATTATCAAACAAGGTATTCCTTTGGTGACAGGTCGTATCGCTCCAGAAGCTTTGGCTGTGATTGACCGCATTGCGGAAGGGAAAGATGCGCCGAGAATTGCCTATGGGAAAGATTATCAAGTTTGTCATCAAGAGAGTGTGGTTACAGGCGAAGTCTTTGACTATACAAGTGTTGTCAGACAAGGTCGCTTCCAGACTGGTTTGCTTGGTTTGCACCAGATAGAGAATGCTGGGATGGCCATAGCTTTACTTGATACTTTTTGTCAAGAAGATGGTCGAGAGCTAGCAAGCAATGACTTGATTGTCCAAGCCTTGGAAGAAACAAGATGGCCAGGGCGTTTGGAAGTTGTGTCGAGAGACCCCCTGATGATTTTGGATGGGGCCCACAATCCCCATGCTATCAAGGCCTTATTGGCAACCTTGCAAGAACGCTTTGCGGATTATCATAAGGAAATCCTCTTTACCTGTATCAAAACCAAGGCCTTGGAGGATATGTTGGACTTGCTGGGGACAATGCCAGATACCGAGCTTACTTTGACACATTTTGACGATAGTCGGGCGACTGATGAAAGCGTGCTGGAAGAGGCGGCTAATTCTAGAAATCTCAGCTACCAAGGTTGGCAGGATTTTCTAGAGCAGAAATTGACAGATAAAAAAGAAGAGAAACAAACAGTTAGGATTGTCACGGGTTCCTTGTATTTCTTGAGCCAAGTGAGAGCCTATCTGATGGAGAGGAAGAACGAAAATGGATACACAAAAGATTGAAGCAGCTGTAAAAATGATTATCGAGGCTGTCGGAGAGGACGTTAATCGCGAGGGCTTGCAGGAAACACCTGCTCGTGTCGCTCGTATGTACCAAGAGATTTTTTCAGGTCTTGGTCAAACAGCGGAGGAACATTTGTCAAAATCCTTTGAGATTATTGACGATAATATGGTGGTAGAAAAGGATATTTTTTTCCATACCATGTGTGAACACCACTTCTTGCCATTTTATGGTAGAGCGCATATTGCCTATATTCCAGATGGCCGTGTGGCAGGTTTGTCTAAGCTAGCTCGTACGGTTGAAGTTTATTCGAAAAAGCCACAAATTCAAGAACGTTTGAATATCGAAGTGGCCGATGCCTTGATGGACTATCTAGGTGCTAAAGGAGCCTTTGTTGTCATTGAGGCGGAACATATGTGTATGAGCATGCGTGGTGTTAGAAAACCAGGCACTGCAACCTTGACGACAGTAGCTCGTGGTCTATTTGAAACAGATAAGGACCTCCGAGATCAGGCTTATCGTTTAATGGGACTATAATACTCTTCAAAAATCAAATTCAAACCACGTCAGCTTCCATCTGCAACATCAAAACAGTGTTTTGAGCAGCCTGCGGCTAGCTTTCTAGTTTGCACTTTGATTTTCATTGAGTATAAAAAGAATCCGCTTTGGGCGGATTTTTCTAGAAAGGACTAGTTATGGATCAACTGCAGATTAAGGATTTGGAAATTTTTGCCTATCATGGTCTTTTCCCGAGTGAGAAAGAATTGGGGCAGAAGTTTGTTATTTCCGCAATCCTATCCTATGATATGACCAAGGCGGCTACAGACTTGGATTTAACGGCCTCTGTCCATTACGGAGAACTGTGTCAGCAGTGGACGACATGGTTTCAGGAAACAACTGAGGACTTGATTGAAACGGTAACCTACAAACTGGTAGAACGTACCTTTGAGGCCTATCCTCTTGTCCAAGAAATAAAGCTGGAACTGAAAAAGCCTTGGGCGCCAGTGCATTTGCCACTAGATACATGCTCGGTAACCATTCATCGCCGTAAACAACGGGCCTTTATAGCTCTGGGAAGCAACATGGGAGATAAGCAAGCAAACTTGGAGCGAGCCATTGACAAACTGCGAGATCGTGGCATCCATATTCTCAAAGAGTCCAGTGTCTTAGCGACGGAGCCTTGGGGTGGAGTGGAGCAGGATAGCTTTGCTAATCAAGTGGTTGAGGTGGAAACCTGGCTACCAGCACCAGTCTTGTTAGAGACCTTGTTAGCCATTGAGTCAGAGATGGGACGGGTGAGAGAAGTGCATTGGGGACCTCGTTTGATTGATTTGGACTTGCTCTTTGTGGAGGACCAGATCCTTTATACAGATGACCTTATCTTGCCTCATCCTTACATAGCGGAACGCCTTTTTGTCCTTGAGTCCTTACAGGAAATTGCGCCTCATTTTATCCATCCGATATTAAAGCAACCGATCCGCAACTTGTATAATGCTTTGAAACAATAGAAAAAACTCTAGTTTTCAGTCGTTTGTAACTGAAGGCTAGAGTTTTTAAAATAGGTCATTTTCTTCTGGGAGGAGGATAGTCTCTCTACCATCCATATCTAAAACCAGAACTCTCGGGGGATAAAGAGGGTCGAAAGGGTGGTTAAAGTCAAAATCAATGGCTGTAGGGAGGTGCTGACTTGAGAAGTGGAAGGTAATTTTTCCTTGGTTATTAAGCAATTGAAACTCGAGTTCTTCTTCCAATTCAAAGACATTTTTTAAGAAGTGGTCGATGATATACCAAAAAGAGTCAATAACGTCATCAGGCAAGCTGGTAACAATGCCAAAACTAGCAGACCGCATCTGGGTATTGGTAAAAGCCATATTTCTTCCCCCTTTCTTTTCCCTTATCATACAGCAAATAGGATTAAAAATCAAGAAAAGGTGATTTTTTCTTCATAAACATAGTTTTCTATGAAATTTTTTCAAAGAATCTTCAAAAAAAGCTTGAAAGTGTTTACAAATAGTGATAAAATGGAATAAGTAGAATCATGAAAACGAAATTTTCATACCGTCTCTTTTTAGAGTCTCGTGAGGTATGATATAGAAAGGAAATGAAATGAAATGAATACAGACGATACAGTAACGATTTATGATGTCGCCCGTGAAGCAGGAGTTTCAATGGCGACGGTTAGCCGTGTAGTCAATGGCAATAAGAATGTAAAAGAGAATACTCGTAAAAAAGTACTCGAGGTGATTGATCGTTTGGATTACCGTCCAAATGCCGTGGCGCGTGGTCTTGCAAGTAAAAAGACAACCACTGTCGGTGTTGTAATCCCCAATATTACCAATGGCTATTTCTCAACACTTGCTAAAGGGATTGATGATATCGCTGAAATGTACAAGTACAATATTGTCCTTGCCAATAGCGATGAAGATAACGAGAAAGAAGTTTCTGTTGTCAATACCCTCTTTTCAAAGCAGGTAGATGGCATTATCTTTATGGGTTATCACTTGACAGATAAAATTCGCTCAGAATTTTCGCGTTCACGTACTCCGATTGTTCTCGCAGGAACTGTCGATGTTGAGCACCAGTTGCCAAGTGTCAATATTGACTATAAGCAAGCAACGATTGATGCAGTGAGTTACCTTGCTAAAGAAAATGAGCGTATTGCTTTCGTTAGCGGTCCGCTAGTGGATGACATCAATGGTAAGGTTCGTTTAGTTGGCTACAAGGAAGCCTTGAAAAAAGCAGGAATCGCTTATAGTGAGGGTTTGGTATTTGAATCTAAGTATAGCTATGATGATGGTTACGCCTTAGCAGAGCGTTTGATTTCATCAAATGCAACTGCAGCAGTTGTGACAGGTGATGAGTTGGCAGCAGGAGTCTTGAACGGTTTGGCTGATAAGGGTGTTTCTGTGCCAGAAGATTTTGAAATCATTACTAGTGATGATTCACAAATCTCACGCTTTACCCGTCCAAACTTGACAACGATTGCCCAACCTCTTTATGACCTTGGTGCCATTAGTATGCGTATGTTGACTAAGATTATGCACAAGGAAGAGTTGGAAGAACGTGAAGTTCTCTTACCTCATGGTTTGACAGAACGTCGTTCAACACGAAAACGTAAATAGAAAAAATCAGGGAATCGTGAAGATTTCCTGATTTTGCTTTTTAGAGAAGGAGTTATACTCAATGAAAATCAAAGAGCAAACTAGGAAGCTAGCCGCAGGTTGCCCAAAGCACTGTTTTGAGGTTGCAGATGGAAGCTGACGCGGTTTGAAGAGATTTTCGAAGAGTATTAGCCTTCCATATAGTCTTTCAAAGCCTGTCCTTTTAGTCCGGCATTGAGGGCAATGAGGAGTTTCAAGCGGGCTTTTTGGGCGTTGAGTTCTTTAACAAAGAAGACACCTGCTTTTTGCAACTGTACGCCCCCACCCTGGTAGGCATAGACAGGTTCTGCGATACCGTTAAAGCATCGTGATACCAGAGCGACTGGGATTCCTTTTTGCAGAAGGCTTTCTAATTTTTGAGCCGTTTCTTTGGGAATATTACCAGCTCCGAAGGCTTGGATAATCAAACCGTCCAATTGTTCCAAATCCAGCATATCAATCAGCTCATCTGTCATACCAGCATAAGCAGAGATGATAGGGACTAATCCTTGTATGTGATCAAGGTCAAAGCGGACACGAGGTTCAGCTGTCTTAAAGTAGAGGATTTCCTGTTTCATGATGAGACCAAGTGGACCGTGTGTTGGAGTCTGGAAGGTGCTGACGTTGGTCGTATGTGTTTTGGTAACATACTTGGCAGCATGGATTTCATCGTTCATAACAACCAAAACTCCTTTGTCAGCAGCCTTGTCATCGCTAGCCACCCGTAAAGCACTCAGATAGTTATAAACACCGTCACTGCCGAGTTCATTGGAACTACGCATGGCTCCTGTTAGAACGATGGGCATATGGGGGACTTCCATGGTATCAAGAAAATAGGCTGTTTCCTCTAAAGTATCGGTCCCGTGTGTGATCACCACTCCATCGTAGTTAGCAGCTTCCTCTTTAATTTTCTGGTAGAGGGCCAGCATATGCTTGGGTTTGATATGGGGACTTGGCAGATTAAAAAAATCTAAGGCGTGGACTTGGATTCCTTCAAGTGGGTTGGACACATGATTCATGGGATTATCTGAACTCGTCACAACAGCGCCAGAAGCATCGGCCTGCATGGAAATAGTCCCACCTGTATGTAAAACAAGGATTTTCTTAGGCATGATTTACTCACTCTTTCTGAAATGTGGTATAATCATTGTATCACAAAAGGGGAGATTGGGATAGGATGGAAGTCAAAGCGGTTTTTTTTGATATCGATGGAACCTTGGTCAACGATCGCAAGAGTGTTTTGAAATCCACTAAGGACGCGATTAAGATTGTCAAAGAACAAGGGGTACTTGTCGGCGTAGCGACAGGTCGAGGACCTTTTTTTGTTAAGGAATTGATGGACGATTTGGATTTGGACTTTGCGGTAACCTATAATGGCCAGTATATCTTTACTAAAGACAAAGTCTTGTTCACGAGCCCTATTTCCAAGTTGCATTTGCGCCATCTAATTAGCTATGCTAAAAAAGAGGGCAAGGAGATTGCCCTAGGGACCAAGGATGCCATGCTGGGTTCCAAAATCATGTCCTTTGGTCTGGGTTCTTTTTCCCAACGAATCAGTCGCTTCGTTCCCTCTGTTTTAACCCGAACAGTGAGTCAGTCTTTTAATCGCATGGTCAGCAAGGTGGTTCCCCAAAAGGAAGAAGACCTGCTTCATCTGATGAATCAGCCTATCTACCAAGTTTTGATGCTGATGACGCCAGAAGAATCTGAGAAGGCGGCAGCTGATTTTGAAGACTTGAAATTGACACGTAGCAATCCTTTTGCAGCGGATGTCATCAATCAAGGAAACTCTAAATTAGAAGGCATTCGCCGAGTTGGAAAAGAATATGGCTTTGACCTTAATCAAGTGATGGCCTTTGGTGACTCGGATAACGATCTTGAAATGCTGGCGGGTGTCGGTATGTCGGTCGCTATGGGAAATGGTAGTAGCAGTGTTAAGGAAGTTGCCAAGCACATTACAACCAGCAATCAGCAAGACGGAATTCACAAGGCTTTGGAACATTTTGGTGTTCTGGCTTCGGAAAAAGTCTTTGTCAGCCGTGACTATCATTTCAATAAGGTCAAGACCTTCCACCACATGATGGATGAACGAACCCAAGAAGAACCTCGAGCTTGGGATTTAGAAGGTGCAACCCACAGGGCTGGTTTTAAAATAGAAGAATTGGTGGAGTTTGTTCGAGCTGCAAGTCCTTCTGAAGAGGACTTTGGTCAAGCTCTATCGCAACTTCATCAAGCTCTTGATAAGGCGGCAGATAAAGTAGCTCAGAAGACACCTGCCCAGCAAGATTTGATAGGGCAAGTGGATGCCTTGATTGACACGCTTTACTTCACCTACGGTAGTTTTGTCTTGATGGGGGTGGACCCAGAACGTATTTTTGACATTGTCCACCAGGCAAATATGGGGAAAATTTTCCCTGATGGAAAGGCTCATTTTGATCCAGTGACCCATAAAATCTTAAAACCAGATAATTGGGAAGAAAAATATGCTCCAGAACCTGCTATTAAAAAGGAACTGCAGCGCCAGCTCAAGGCTTATGAACGCCATAAAGAGAGAAATAAACAGTAAAGAAAAAGGAGCGCTGAGCTCCTTTTTCTTCGTGACTATAAGGTTTTTTCTTGTTCTCTCACCACCAGCAAATCGACCTTAGCATGGCGGAGAATGTATTCAGATGAAGAGCCGACCAAGAGGCGTTCAAAGGCGTTGAGACCAGTTGCGCCAACGAGGATGAGGTCCACTTCCTCAGCATCTGGAATAGTACGTGCCAGTAGGGTCTTTGGATTTCCCATTTCAATGACGATATGGACATTTGTCACCCCAGCATCTTTAGCACGTTTTTCGTACTCTTTCATCAGACTTTCAGCGTCGACTTGGAGTTGTTCGTAAACTTCAGCATCAAAGGTGGATACGCTTTGGAGAGCGCGTGTGTCAATGACATGGGCGATGGTGAGTTTAGCGTCGTTTCGTAGAGCAGAATGAACTCCCTTGATAAAAGCCAAGTCTGCTTCCTTAGAACCATCGATTGCGACCATGATATTTTGGTAACGTTGTGCCATAATGAAACCTCCTGAAATTTTCTTACTATCATTGTAAACCTTTTCACTATAGAAGTAAAGTAAAAAAAGTATTTTTTAAAAGAATGTTAGCGATTAAAATCTATATAAATATATGATAAAATAAAAGAAAGGATAGCAGGAAAGAAGTGAAGGGAGGGAGAATGATGAAAAACTCTTTTCAAGAAACAAAAAATTCAAATTTCCTTTATTATGGAATTATCCTAGTGTCAGTCTTGGTAGAAGTTGTCATGATCTGGCAATTAGAGAGTCTGGTACCGTTTCTTTATCCAGGGTTTATCGGATTTTTAGTCTTTCACCTACTCTACCATCTAATCTTATTCCTAGTTGCAAAACGAAGTGGGCGTTGGGATTACTTGATGATATGGGGACTTTTCCTCATGTTCAATCTTCTTTATGACTCCTTTTTAGGCTTGCTTTTTCTAGGTTTATCTTTTGGTATGTGATGTGACTTTCGCAAAACACCTGCTATCTTACTTGTCTTGACCTCGCTTTTAGCGAGGTTTTTCTTCTATCCGCACCTAGTAACACATTTCAGTAAACTTGTCGCATTCTCTTTCTAGTGGTATAATGTTACTATCTCGATGAATTGAGGAAACAAGATGAAAGAATATAACAAGTCTAGTAAGTTAGAGCATGTTGCTTATGATATCCGTGGTCCTGTTTTGGAAGAAGCCATGCGGATGCGAGCAAACGGAGAAAAGATTTTACGTCTGAATACAGGAAATCCGGCAGAATTTGGTTTTACAGCGCCAGACGAGGTCATTCATGACTTGATTATGAATGCGCGTGATAGTGAAGGTTACTCTGACTCCAAAGGGATTTTCTCAGCCCGTAAGGCTATCATGCAGTATTGCCAGCTGAAGAAATTCCCAAACGTGGATATTGATGATATTTACCTTGGAAATGGTGTCAGTGAGCTGATTGTCATGTCTATGCAGGGACTTTTGGACAATGGAGACGAGGTCTTAGTCCCAATGCCAGATTATCCTCTATGGACGGCCGCTGTCAGTCTAGCTGGAGGAAATGCCGTTCACTATATCTGTGATGAAGCTGCAGAATGGTACCCAGATATTGACGATATCAAGTCAAAAATCACTTCCAATACCAAGGCAATCGTCCTTATCAATCCAAATAATCCAACTGGAGCCCTTTATCCTAAGGAACTCTTGTTGGAGATTATTGAGATTGCCCGTCAAAACGATTTGATTATCTTTGCGGATGAAATCTACGACCGCATGGTCATGGATGGACATGTGCATACGCCTGTGGCGAGCTTGGCACCAGATGTCTTCTGTGTTAGCATGAATGGTCTGTCAAAATCCCATCGTATCGCTGGTTTCCGTGTGGGTTGGATGGTCTTGTCTGGTCCTAAGACACATGTTAAAGGCTATATAGAAGGGCTCAATATGCTATCCAATATGCGCCTTTGCTCTAACGTTTTGGCCCAACAAGTCGTACAAACTTCCTTGGGTGGTCACCAATCAGTCGATGAATTGCTCCTTCCTGGTGGACGAATTTACGAGCAAAGAAATTTCATCTACAATGCCATTCAAGAGATTCCAGGTTTGTCTGCGGTTAAACCCAAGGCTGGACTCTATATCTTCCCTAAAATCGACCGCAATATGTACCGTATCGATGATGATGAGCAGTTTGTCCTTAATTTCTTGAAGCAGGAAAAGGTTCTCTTGGTTCATGGTCGAGGCTTTAACTGGCAGGAACCAGACCATTTCCGTATCGTTTACCTTCCTCGTGTTGATGAACTAGCCCAAATCCAAGAAAAGATGACTCGTTTCTTGAAACAGTATCGTAGATAGGGCTTACATCAGAAAAAGCGCTTTGAGGGTAAATTCCCAAACTAACTTCCAGTTTCTCACAACCTAGCTTTTAGTGTGAGAAAAACGCGTGAAATCAGTGGAAATCCGTCTTAGACTAACTTCCACTGGTTTTCTTTTTCTTGATATATAAGGGTTCAAAAGAGAAAAGACTCAGAAAAAAGTGCACGACAAATGGCCTTAAAACAGAGTCGTCTTAGAGTAACTTCCAGTTTTGGGAGAGAGGTGGAAGTTACTTTGAGAAGTTACAGTTTAGAAAAATATTTTTCATATCTATTGACTTTTAGGGGTGAAATTTGGTATGATAGTAGGCGGTATTGTTTACCCCATTTGAAAGGCCCCGGAACCTTCCAAATACTTTTCGATGGGAAGGAACACCCATCACCGTAAACAAAAATCGAACTATATATAGGAGAAATCATGAACAAAACAACATTTATGGCTAAACCAGGCCAAGTTGAACGTAAATGGTACGTAGTTGACGCAACTGATGTACCACTTGGACGTCTTTCTGCAGTAGTTGCTAGCGTACTTCGCGGAAAAAACAAACCAACATTTACACCACACACTGATACAGGTGACTTTGTGATTGTTATCAATGCTGAAAAAGTTAAATTGACTGGTAAAAAAGCAACTGATAAAATCTACTACACTCACTCAAACCACCCAGGTGGATTGAAACAAATCTCTGCAGGTGAACTTCGTTCTAAAAATGCAGTACGTTTGATCGAGAAATCAGTTAAAGGTATGCTTCCACACAATACTCTTGGACGCGCTCAAGGTATGAAGTTGAAAGTATTTGTTGGAGCTGAGCACACTCACGCTGCACAACAACCAGAAGTTCTTGACATTTCAGGACTTATCTAAGGAAAGGAACAATAAAGTATGTCACAAGCACAATATGCAGGTACTGGACGTCGTAAAAACGCTGTTGCACGCGTTCGCCTTGTTCCAGGAACTGGTAAAATCACTGTTAACAAAAAAGATGTTGAAGAGTACATCCCACACGCTGACCTTCGTCTTGTCATCAACCAACCATTCGCAGTTACTTCAACTGCAGGTTCATACGACGTTTTCGTTAACGTTGTAGGTGGTGGATACGCTGGTCAATCAGGAGCTATCCGTCACGGTATCGCTCGTGCCCTTCTTCAAGTAGACCCAGACTTCCGCGATTCATTGAAACGCGCAGGACTTCTTACACGTGACTCACGTAAAGTTGAACGTAAGAAACCAGGTCTTAAGAAAGCTCGTAAAGCATCACAATTTAGTAAACGTTAATCAATACGATCATATCAACGTTTCAAAGCACTCAAAAGTTTACCTTATGGGTGCTTTTT
Organism: Streptococcus mitis SK1080; assembly: GCF_000220085.1. Lineage (GTDB taxonomy): Bacteria > Bacillota > Bacilli > Lactobacillales > Streptococcaceae > Streptococcus > Streptococcus mitis_K. The sequence goes on from NZ_AFQV01000021.1 coordinate 47,173, forward strand.
TCGTATTTTTTTGAAAAGCTTACCTCAAAGTTTACCTTATTTTTACCTTATTGTTTTAGAGACTTTAAAGCAAATTCACCAACAGCCATTGGAATGACATTTGAAGTGTTGACATAAGTCTTAGTTGTAATAGTATCACTATGGGTTAGAGCTTCAGAAATAGCTTCAAGTGAAGTTCCTGCTTGTTTAGCTAGAGTTGCGCCTGTATGGCGTAATTTGTGAGGTGTAGCGTGTGTCAGCTCTTTATGTCGCTTTCTAATGCTTTTCATTTTATTGTTCAGATAGTCAGCATGTAAAGGCTTGTTGGTGTTTCCTTTTGTGTCGATATATGTAAAAACAAATTGTTATGGATTACTGATGATGACAAACTTTACTAGTTCATATCTTTGTTGTTTTTCCCAAGAGATAAGAAGTTGAAGTAAATCATTAGAAATAGAGAAAAATAGGATAGCAAAAGCTCTATTCAGGAAAAAATGAAGCAAATATTTCCATAATAAAACGCATATTATCAAGGTTGTTCATTCAATACCTGATACTATGCGCTTTTCTGATTTTAAAGACTGATTGCTCACTCTCTTTTTCATTATAATTCAGTTACAATTTAATCTTATTTGAGAAAGTGGGTGATGCTATTCTCTAATAAGACTATGATATTAATTTTTGATAGTACTTCCAGAAGTTATAGATCCCATTACATCCCCAATTTTTATTTTCAAGTGTCTGTATTAGATAATGTGTTCTAAATTCACTATATCTTGTTAGGGGTGGGTAGAATCATTGATAACAGACTGTTACAAATCTAGTTAGCTGTATGATTTATATTTATCTATTTTTCTAGTAACCAATCTATGATATTTTTCTTCTCAATTCCATTGTAATTGGCTGTTGGCTGAATCGTATCCATTGTTAATAGATATTTGGGGAATTGATCTTTAATGGCTTCTAGTGGTCTAAGTTCTCTTTCTAGTGTTTCTGGAGCAAGTGTTGTTTCACTGACCTGATAATAAGCGTAGTGACCAAGATCAGTTACAACAACAAAATCAACCTCATATTTATCTAAATTACCAACATATACTTGGGAATATCTACGTCTCAATTCCAAATATACAATATTTTCCAAGATATGCCCAATGTCTTCTTTGTGGTCTGGTAATAAGAGATGTCGTAAACCTAAATCAACGGGATAATATTTTTCTAAGCGTTGTAATAATGCTCGACCTTTTACATCAAAACGTGGAACGGAATAAAAAAGTAAACTGTCTGTCAAAGTCGTCAAATAATTTTCTAAAGTATTATGGGAGATTGAAACATTTTGGCTGACTAGGGTATTGCGAATCTTATTTGTTGATATCAAGCTACCTGTACTACTGAGAAGGGCTCGGACAATGCGCTCAATAATAGTAGGATTTGGATTTCCCAATCTAGTGACAATATCATTTAACAGTATGGAGTTATATATTCCTCTGAGATAGTCAATTTTTTCAGCGTAAGATGATGTTTGCAATAAGTAAGGGAAAGCACTAAAGAGATAATTGTTAAAAATTTCTGTTGTATTCAGATTCTCTGTGAGAGATTGACCTGATAGATATTCTTCAAATGACAAAGGAAGAACCTCTATCTCAACATACCGCCCAGTCAAATTTGTAGCTAATTGGCTGCTCATAAAGTAGGCGTTAGAACCAGTTAAATAGAGGTCTACATTTGCTAAGATGAATAGACTATCTGCTACCAGTTCAAATTTTTCAACATGTTGAATTTCATCTAAAAAGATATAGTATGTTTTCTCCCCAACTAACTGCTCTTTTATATAAGTAAATAATGTTTGAAAATGTCGTAGGTCATAGTAACTCAGATCTTCAAAATTGATGGATATAATCTGATCCTCGTCTACCCCAGTTGCTAGTAACTCTTCTTTATAGAGTTGAAAGAGAACAGATTTACCAGCTCGTCTAACTCCACTCACAACCTTAATGATTTGACGGTCACGATGTCTTCTTAAAAAATCTAAATAATATGGTCTTTTAATATAGTTCATAATAGTTACCTCAAAGATAGTATAATACAAATAGTAATTATTTTCAAATATTTAGAAATAATGCTTAATTTATTTGAATATTTCTAAGTGTTTAGAAATAATATCTGGAACTATTTAAATATCTTCAGGATAGAAAAAGAAATTGTATTTGTTGATGTTGCATCATTTGTGTTAACAAGTCATTTAGAAGCATTTAAGAAATTAGTGAAATGAAAAACTCATGGTAGAACAAATTGTTGAGTTACATGGCCAATTAATAACAAATACCGCTGGTTTATGAGATAGATATTTAATTATCCTCTGATAAATAGGATAAACGTTCTGGAAATTTAGATATTACAGACAAAATAAAATATTTAAAAGCTACTGGGAAACATGGTATAATGTAACTAAAGGAGGTAGCATATGTCCTTAGATATAGATAAAGAAAAGATGACAATCATGGGAGTAGCTTTTGAAAACCAATCCGTTTTTAAGAGTGTTTGGTATGCTTTAAGTACAAATATGATTGAAGGATGGCGACCTACGGTTATTGATGTTGAAACACTGCGAGATGAAGCTCTTGCTCTGGGGATAACTCTTTAATAACATCTTGGTTTGTTAAAAGATATTTTGTCCACTACATTTTTTCAATTGACTATTATTTGTCATAGATATAACAGATAGAATATTGCATTCAGAATAACGAAAAACGCATCAAAAATGGTGCGTTCTGTTTTTATGCTACCATAAAAGGAGGAAAACAAATTGAAAATTTTTAAGGGAGAGTTTTATCGAATCTCTGTATTAACAGACAAGTTAGTAAGGTTAGAATACTCTCAAACTGGAAGTTTTGAGGATAGAACGACACAACTTATCTATAATAGAGATTTTGGCCAAGTTTCGTTAGATTATATCGAGACATCAAATGTACTAGATATTATGACGGACTATTTTCATCTGCACTTTAATAAAGGAGAATTTAACGCCGAAAATTTATTTATAGAATTAAAAGGAAATTTTGCCGTATATGGTAGTCGCTGGTATTTTGGTGAATCTATTGAAACGTTAAAAGGAACAGCTCGGACTCTGGATGAGGCAGATGGAGCAATCTCGTTAGAAGATGGAATTATTAGCAGAAATGGTATAGCCTTATTGGACGATTCTCAAGGATTTATTTGGGATGAACAGTCTGGTTATATTGAGAGAGAAAATCAAATTGACCTCTATTTCTTTGCCTATGGGCATGATTATAGAGGAGCAATCAGAGACTTTTACCATTTGACTGGTTCAACACCCTTGTTGCCACGATATGCTTTAGGTAATTGGTGGAGTAGGTATTGGCCTTATACGTCGGATGAATACTTGGATTTAATAGATAGATTTGAAACAGAGAAAATTCCATTATCTATCGGTGTTTTAGATATGGATTGGCATATAACTGACATTCCAGCTCGTTTTGGAAGTGGCTGGACAGGATATAGTTGGAATAAAAACTTAATACCTAATCCAGAACAGTTATTGCAACAACTTCATGATAGAAAGTTAAAACTCTCCTTAAATGTCCATCCTGCTGATGGTATACGGGCTTATGAAGAAGCTTATCCTCAAGTCGCAAAACGATTGGGGTTAAATGTAGAACTAGAAGAACCTGCTATTTTTGATTTTTTTAATCCTTCTTTTAGGGAAGCTTACTTTAAAGATGTTCATTATGAGCTAGAAAAGCAGGGAGTAGATTTTTGGTGGATTGACTGGCAACAAGGGACACAAGGCATATTGGATCCACTATGGCTTTTAAACCATTATCATTATCAGGATAGTTGTAAAAATGCAGAAGGTGGTTTGATTTTATCAAGGTATGCAGGTCCTGGTAGTCACCGCTACCCTGTTGGTTTTTCAGGGGACACTATTATTAGTTGGAATTCCTTAAGATTTCAACCTTATTTTACAGCGACAGCATCTAATATCGGTTATAGTTGGTGGAGCCATGATATTGGTGGACACATGCTGGGGGATTATGACGAAGAGCTGCAAACTAGATGGCTACAGTTTGGCGTTTTTAGTCCGATTACTCGCTTACATAGTTCTAGAAGTCCCTTCAATAGTAAAGAACCTTGGTTTTTTTCAGAAACAACATCTAAGATTATGAAGAAATACCTTCGTTTGAGACATCAGATGATTCCATATCTATATACCATGAATGTAAAGACACATGAGGAAGGTGCCCCATTAATCAGCCCAATGTATTATTTCTACCCAGAAAATGATGAGAGCTATAATGTTCCAAATCAATACTTTTTTGGAACAGAACTGATGGTAGCTCCCGTTGTAGAAAAGATGGACTTGGCATTCCAATCTGCAAAAGTAGATGTATGGTTCCCTGAAGGTGAATGGTATGACTTCTTTTCAGAGAAAAAATATACAGGTGGTGTGAAGTTAAGTGTTTATAGAGACATTTCGACTATACCTGTGTTTGCAAAAAGTGGTGCAATCATTCCCTTGGTTGGTTCTGAGATAGATATGGGTGTTGATTTACCTGAAGTTGTAGATTGGTATGTATTCCCAGGCAAACAACATTCTTTTGAAATGATTGAAGATCAAAATGGTCAAAGATATAAAACAAGATTATCAATCGACTGGGAAATGGGGATGGTAGAGTTAACATTACAAGGAGATTCTAGTATCGTTCCAAGTAATAGAAGACATAGAATTCATTTTAAAGGAACGAATGTGTCTATAATTGAATTGCCAAATAAGAATGATACAGCTAGATTTGAATGTAAAGATAATAAAACAATATCTTTAAATGATGAAGTTTTTAGACTACTAAAGACGGCCTCTCTTCCATATGAATTAAAAGATAGATTGTTAAATCAATTCATCAATGCCAAAAATTCTCATGAGTTAATGAATATCTTGCATCATCAGGATAAGGAATTGAGAGGGCGTTTGTTGGAAATGATATTTACTAGCGAAAACTAATTGAGACATTTCGTACACAATTTCTATTCTTTAATTACTAATTATTTATTTTTTAATGTGTAATAGTTTTACATCTCTATGCTTATTGGCTTGTATTTTAGTAATTACAAGTTTGGCATAGGGATTTTTTGTTTACTGAAGAGGAAAGGATAAGATAAGTAAGTTTCAAATTTTGAAATATTTTTTAAACTAAACAAGAGCAAATTTTTAAAGGTGATTTCTCAAAGTAACTTCCACTTGCCTGACCGCAGTGGAAGTTAGTCTGAAATGGATTTTTATGGTGGAATTAAGTATGAGACGTTAGATTTTTTCAGAAAATTTTCTAAAACAAACAGGATTTGTTTGACATTTGTTTGAAAATTCTGTAAAATAAATTATTATATCGTTAAAGGAGAATATATATGGAAAAACAGAAAACATTTTTTGGACATCCTATGGGCTTGTCTACCCTCTTCTTTACAGAAATGTGGGAACGCTTTTCTTACTATGGGATGCGAGCTATCCTACTTTACTATATGTACTATAGTGTGCAAGATGGTGGGTTGGGGATGGATAAGACCACGGCTGCATCGGTTATGGCGATTTATGGCTCGCTGGTATTTTTGTCCTCGGTTGTTGGTGGTTTTGTCAGTGACCGTATTTTAGGAAGTCGTAAGACCGTCTTTTACGGTGGGATTCTGATTATGCTAGGGCATATTGCTTTGGCAACACCTTTTGGACAAGTGGCTCTCTATCTTTCTATTGCCTTGATTATCTTTGGAACTGGATTTTTAAAACCCAATATCTCAGATATGGTTGGAGGAATTTATGAGAAAGAGGATGATAGACGGGATGCAGGTTTTAGTATCTTTGTCTTTGGGATTAACTTAGGTGCCTTCGTTGCCCCTTATCTAGTGGGTTATCTAGGTCAGGAAGTCAATTTCCATCTAGGCTTCTCATTAGCTGCTATTGGGATGTTCTTTGGTCTGGTGAAGTATGTTTTGGATGGGAAGAAATACCTGCCTGAATCAAGCCTTTACCCCACTGATCCCCTTTCACAGAAGGAGCAGCAGACCTTGATTAAACGTTTGCTGATTGCACTTGTCATGGTTATTCTCGTGGTTATGGCTTTAGTCCTTACTCGCCAGTTTAATGTGGATATGATTGTTAATATCTTTACAGTGATTGCGGTAATCATTCCAATCTACTATTTCTTCAAGATTTTATCTAGTCAGAAAATAACTGCTACTGAGAGATCCCGAGTATATGCCTACATTCCTCTATTTATCGCTGGAGTACTCTTCTGGTCTATTGAGGAACAGGGTTCTGTTGTTCTCGCTCTATTTGCGGATGATCAAACTCGACTTTACTTTAATGTATTTGGGAATCAGATTCATTTCCCATCTAGCTTTTTCCAAAGTATCAATCCACTTTTCATTATGATTTATGTGCCGATTTTTGCGTGGTTGTGGGGGAAAATGGGTAAAAAGCAACCGTCCTCTTCTAAGAAATTTGCTTACGGCTTATTTGCGGCGGGTTTATCCTTCTTGTGGATGATGTTACCAGGGATGTTCTTTGGGACAGATGTTAAGGTCAGTCCTTTCTGGTTGATTATGAGTTGGGCTATTGTGATTGTGGGTGAAATGTTGATTTCGCCTATTGGTCTATCAGTCACTAATAAGCTAGCACCAAAGTCCTTCCAAGCACAAATGATGTCTATCTGGTTCTTGAGTGATGCTGCTGCTCAAGCTATCAATGCTCAAATTGTAAAATTTTATACAAGCGAAACTGAAGTTGCTTACTATGGAATTGTTGGAGGAATTACGATTGTATTCAGTATTATCTTACTCTTCTACGTTCCGCGTATTGAAAAACTAATGTCTGGTATCAAATAGAAAAAACTGGAATTTCTGTAGGGATTCTAAAAGTTAGATTAATTATTTATTCAAAGGATTTAGTTCTGTATTGCATAGAGCTAAGTCCTTTTAGTTTGATGAAAACTCACAATGTTTCTGATTTTCCTAGTAGACAATCGTCCACTTTTTCTATTTAATACTCAATGAAAATCAAAGAGTAAACTAGGAAACTAGCCGCAGGTTGCTCAAAACACTGTTTTGAGGTTGCATATATACGGCAAGGCGACGTTGACGCGGTTTGAAGAGATTTTCGAAGAGTATAAGTCAAAGCCAATCAAAAAATCTCACTATTCGTCAGGCTAAAAGAAAGCTAATTATAGTGAGATTGTGAAATTATAGTAGGGTTCGTATGGCCTCTTCAATTTGTTTTGGGTCTGTTTTTGAAGAGAAGCGTTCAAAGACTTGCCCATCACGACCGATGAGAAACTTAGCGAAATTCCATTCAACTCGTTTTCCCAGTGAGCCAGATTTTTGTTCTTTCAACCAAACATAGAGAGGATCTGCTTCCTTACCGTTAACCTTAATCTTGGCAAAACGTGGAAAGGAGGTCTGATAATGTAGGCTACAGAAGTCGTTGATTTCCTCTGCGCTACCTGGTGCTTGCCCCATAAACTGATTGCAAGGGAAGTCTAAAATCTCAAAACCTTGGTTTTGATAGCGTTCATAGAGTTCTTGGAGCCCTTGGTACTGGGACGTTAAACCACATCCAGTAGCAGTGTTGACAACCAAGAGAACTTTCCCACGATAGGTATCTAGGGGAGTTTCTTGGTTGTCTTGGTTCAAGACTGAAAAATCGTATAGTGAGGTCATTGATTGCTTTTCTCCTTCTGTTTGGTATTTTTAGGAGTTTTCTCCTCCTGTAGTGATAGAAAGCCGTAGGTCAGGGTTCCAAAAATGCTGACGATAATCAGGCCATACATCAGGAAAGGAACACTTTTATCGAATTGCACGAGCAACTTTCCAAAATCTGAAAGGGACATCTGCTGAACGAAGACTTTATGAAAGATGAGTAGGGTAAAGAGGCCAATCTGAAGACCGATAAACACAACCCAGCTTCGAAATTTGATTTGGGCTTTGCTGTAGGTTTTGAGGATGATTTCTGACTTGTCATCTTTTTCCAGATGGAGTTCTTTGACGGCTCTCTGAGTTTTTAAAGTAATGAAAAAAATGAGTCCAGAGTAAACGTAGGGCATGGCATAGCGAACGCCCTCTATGAAGCGTCCAAATAATAGATAAAACAAGAAGAGAAAGAAGGAAGAATAAACGATTTGGACCATGGAACGGGCACAAGCCTTGTAGATAATCTCTTGCCGGCATTCATCAAAAGGACCTTGGATATGAAAGAGATTTCGAAGTAGGCGAGTGGTGAAGTCTTCTTTTTTCATGCTGCTAACCTCCTAAATGAGCGGTTTTTGATTGACTTCTTTAACGAGTTGATAGAGATAATAAAGATAAGTGATAGAAGAAAGGATAGCGATAGTGAGCAGTAAATAATATTTCCAATCGCTTGAGATGAGCATCAGTTGTGGTAAAGATAGAATCATAAAGCATAGTGCTAAGTTGAGTATGCGTGTTTTTTGGGAGTCAATCTTTAGATAAGTCAGTCCTTTGTTAAGGGCTGGAACAAAGACTAGCACGAGGAATATCTCTCTGATTAAGTTCCCTGAAACGATGATGAAGATGAGCAGAGAACTGAACAAAAGATGATAGGTAAGTAAAGTTAGTAATGATTTCATAGGGCACCTCTTAATCCTGGTCTTTTTTAGCTCTTGCAATACGAAGTGAGTCGACAATATGTATCATCACTCCGAAAAAGAAAGCTCCCAGTATAGTTTTAAAAATATGTTTTGTATTTAGAAGAGAACTGATAAAATTTGGATTTTCACTTGTTAGGGTATCAATGAGTGGAATTATAAAAAATATCACTGTTCCATAAATCGAACCTGCTTTCAGACCAGGATAACGTGACTGTTTCTTTTCTTTTTTCATAGGGCACCTCCTAATCCTCATCTTGATCTTTCTTAGTTTTTGCAATGCGACGGGAGATGAGAATCTGTATAACCACTCCAAAGAAGACAGACTGGAGGATACTTGAAAAAATATTTTTAAAAGCGAGAAGTGACTGAAGATAGTCCTGACTCTCACCTAGCAGTATATGGAGAAGAGGGGTTGTAAAAAAACTCATTAATCCATAGACTATCCCAGCTTTCAGACCTGGGTAGTGTAGTTGCTTGCTTTCTTTCTCATTCAGCATATCTGGTTCAATAGTTGTAATCCCTGTTTTTTGCATTTGGTAGGTGAGATATCCAGCAACGATGAGGGCAATCACTAAAATTAGAGGAGGATAGACTAGAGCCACTAGTTGAGGATATTTATAGGCCAGAAGGAGTGGAATAAGATTTCCGAAAATCATCAGATAAAAGAGGATGATAAAGACTTGGTTACCGATACGATCGGCCTCGCGCCGTTTGTATTCGTCAAGGGGATCAGAAATGCCGTATGTGCGTTTGATCAGTTTTTCAGTAAAGGTTTCTTTTTTCATGAGTTGGCTCCTTTTTTAAAAATCTTCCTCCCAAAAGAGACTGTTGAGGTCAGTTTGGAGGCTGCGGGCGAGATTGAGACAGAGTTCCAGAGTTGGGTTGTACTTGTCGTTCTCAATCATATTGATGGTTTGTCTCGAGACACCGATATCCTTGGCGAGTTCGAGCTGGGAAATGCCCAGTTCCTTGCGAAATTCTTTCACACGATTCATCTGTTCTCCTTTCTGATTTATGTCGTATATATTTGACTATATTATATTCTTTTAAACATAAAGTGTCAAGTATTTTTGACATATTTTTTGAAGAAATAGTAGTACCCTTGTCTGATTTGTCTGACTAGTGCAAGCTGGTCGGATTTGTGGTAAAATAGATAAGATATGACAAAAGAATTTCATCATGTAACGGTCTTGCTCCACGAAACGATTGATATGCTTGACGTAAAACCTGACGGTATCTACGTTGATGCGACTTTGGGCGGAGCAGGCCATAGCGAATATTTATTGAGTAAATTAAGTGAAAAAGGCCATCTCTATGCCTTTGACCAGGACCAGAATGCCATTGACAACGCGCAAAAACGCTTGGCTCCTTACATTGAAAAGGGAATGGTGACTTTTATCAAGGATAACTTCCGTCATTTACAGGCACGTTTGCGCGAAGCTGGTGTTCAGGAAATTGATGGAATTTGTTATGACTTGGGAGTGTCTAGTCCTCAATTGGACCAGCGTGAGCGTGGTTTTTCTTATAAAAAGGATGCGCCACTGGACATGCGCATGAATCAGGAAGCTAGTCTGACAGCCTATGAAGTGGTGAACCACTATGACTATCATGACTTGGTTCGAATTTTCTTCAAGTATGGCGAGGATAAGTTTTCTAAACAGATTGCCCGCAAGATTGAACAAGTACGTGAAGTCAAGCCAATCGAGACAACGACTGAGCTGGCAGAAATTATCAAGTCGGCCAAACCTGCCAAGGAACTCAAGAAGAAGGGCCATCCTGCCAAGCAGATCTTCCAGGCTATTCGAATTGAAGTCAATGATGAATTGGGAGCAGCAGATGAATCTATCCAGCAGGCTATGGATATGTTGGCTCTGGATGGTAGAATTTCAGTGATTACCTTTCATTCCTTGGAAGACCGCTTGACCAAGCAATTATTCAAGGAAGCTTCAACAGTGGAAGTTCCCAAAGGTTTGCCTTTCATCCCAGATGATCTCAAGCCCAAGATGGAATTGGTATCCCGTAAGCCAATCTTGCCAAGTGCAGAAGAATTAGAAGCCAATAACCGCTCGCACTCAGCCAAGTTGCGCGTGGCCAGAAAAATTCACAAGTAAGAGGGAAAAAGATGGCAGAAAGAATGGAAAAAACAGGTCAAATACTACAGATGCAACTTAAACGGTTTTCGCGTGTGGAAAAAGCTTTTTACTTTTCCATTGCTGTAACCACTCTTATTGTAGCCATTAGTATTATTTTTATGCAGACCAAGCTCTTGCAAGTGCAGAATGATTTGACAAAAATCAATGCGCAGATAGAGGAAAAGAAGACCGAATTGGACGATGCCAAGCAAGAGGTCAATGAACTATTACGTGCAGAACGTTTGAAAGAAATTGCCAATTCACACGATTTGCAATTAAACAATGAAAATATTCGAATAGCGGAGTAAGATATGAAGTGGACAAAAAGAGTAATCCGTTATGCGACGAAAAATCGGAAATCGCCGGCTGAAAACAGACGCAGAGTTGGAAAAAGTCTGAGTTTATTATCTGTCTTTGTTTTTGCCGTTTTTTTAGTCAATTTTGCGGTCATTATTGGGACGGGCACTCGCTTTGGAACAGATTTAGCGAAGGAAGCTAAGAAGGTTCATCAAACCACCCGTACAGTTCCTGCCAAACGTGGGACTATTTATGACCGAAATGGAGTCCCGATTGCTGAGGATGCGACATCTTATAATGTCTATGCGGTCATTGATGAGAACTATAAGTCAGCAACGGGTAAGATTCTTTACGTAGAAAAAACACAATTTAACAAGGTTGCAGAGGTCTTTCATAAGTATCTGGACATGGAAGAATCCTATGTAAGAGAGCAACTCTCGCAACCTAATCTCAAGCAAGTTTCCTTTGGTTCGAAGGGCAATGGGATTACCTATGCCAATATGATGGCTATTAAAAAAGAGTTGGAAACTGCAGAGGTCAAGGGGATTGATTTTACAACCAGTCCCAATCGTAGTTATCCAAACGGACAATTTGCTTCTAGTTTTATCGGTCTAGCTCAGCTCCATGAAAATGAAGATGGCAGCAAGAGCTTGCTGGGAACCTCTGGAATGGAGAGTTCTTTAAATAGAATTCTTGCAGGGACAGACGGCATTATTACCTATGAAAAAGATCGTCTGGGTAATATTGTCCCTGGAACAGAACAAGTTTCCCAGCAAACAGTAGATGGCAAGGATGTTTATACGACTATTTCCAGCACCCTTCAGTCCTTCATGGAGACACAGATGAATGCCTTTCAAGAAAAAGTAAAAGGCAAGTATATGACGGCTACCTTGGTCAGTGCTAAAACAGGGGAAATTCTTGCAACAACGCAACGGCCGACCTTCGATGCTGATACTAAGGAAGGACTTACCAAGGACTTTGTTTGGCGTGATATCCTCTATCAAAGTAACTATGAACCAGGATCAACCATGAAGGTTATGACGTTAGCTTCTTCTATTGATAATAATACCTTCCCAAGTGGAGAATACTTCAATAGCAGTGAATTAAAAATAGCGGATGTGACGATTCGAGATTGGGATGTTAATGATGGTTTGACTACTGGTAGGATGATGACTTTCTTACAAGGTTTCGCTCTCTCCAGTAATGTTGGAATGAGTCTTCTTGAACAAAAAATGGGAGATACTACTTGGTTGGATTATCTAAACCGCTTTAAATTTGGGGTCCCAACTCGCTTTGGCTTGACAGATGAATACGCTGGTCAACTTCCAGCTGACAATATTGTTAATATTGCTCAGAGTTCATTTGGACAAGGGATTTCAGTAACTCAGACGCAAATGATTCGTGCTTTCACGGCTATTGCCAACGATGGAGTCATGTTAGAACCTAAATTTATCAGTGCCATTTATGATCCAAATGATCAAACTGCTCGGAAATCTCAAAAAGAAGTTGTGGGAAATCCTGTTTCTAAAGATGCAGCTAGTCTAACTCGGACTAACATGATTTTGGTAGGGACGGATCCGGTTTATGGAACCATGTATAACCACAGCACAGGCAAGCCAACTGTAACTGTTCCTGGGCAAAATGTAGCCCTCAAGTCTGGTACGGCTCAGATTGCTGACGAGAAAAATGGTGGTTATCTAGTCGGGTTAACCAATTATATTTTCTCGGCTGTATCGATGAATCCGGCTGAAAATCCTGATTTTATCTTGTATGTGACGGTCCAACAACCTGAACATTATTCAGGTATTCAGTTGGGAGAATTTGCCAATCCTATCTTGGAGCGGGCTTCAGCTATGAAAGACTCTCTCAATCTTCAAACAACAGCTAAAGCTTTGGAGCAAGTAAGTCAACAAAGTCCTTATCCTATGCCTAGTGTCAAGGATATTTCACCTGGTGATTTAGCAGAAGAATTGCGTCGCAATCTTGTACAACCCATCGTTGTGGGAACAGGGACGAAGATTAAAAACAGTTCTGCTGAAGAAGGGAAGAATCTTGCCCCGAATCAGCAAGTCCTAATCTTATCTGATAAAGCAGAGGAAGTTCCAGACATGTATGGTTGGACAAGAGCGACTGCTGAGACCTTTGCTAAGTGGCTCAATATAGACCTTGAATTTGAAGGTTCGGGCTCTACTGTGCAGAAGCAAGATGTTCGTGCTAACACAGCTATCAAGGGCATTAAAAAAATTACATTAACTTTAGGAGACTAATATGTTTATTTCCATCAGTGCTGGAATTGTGACATTTTTACTAACTGTAGTAGGAATTCCGGCCTTTATCAAATTTTATAGAAAGGCGCAAATTACAGGCCAGCAGATGCATGAGGATGTCAAACAGCATCAGGCAAAAGCTGGGACTCCTACAATGGGAGGTTTGGTTTTCTTAATTACTTCTGTTTTGGTTGCTTTCTTTTTCGCCCTATTTAGTAGCCAATTCAGCAATAATGTGGGAATGATTTTGTTTATCTTGGTCTTGTATGGCTTGGTCGGATTTTTAGATGACTTTCTCAAGGTCTTTCGTAAGATCAATGAGGGGCTAAATCCCAAGCAGAAATTGGCTCTTCAGCTTCTAGGTGGAGTTATCTTCTATCTTTTCTATGAGCGTGGAGGTGATATCCTGTCTGTATTTGGTTATCCAGTTCATTTGGGATTTTTCTATATTTTCTTCGCCCTTTTCTGGCTAGTCGGTTTTTCAAACGCAGTCAACTTGACAGACGGAATTGATGGTCTGGCTAGTATTTCAGTGGCGATTAGTTTGTCTGCCTATGGAGTTATTGCCTATGTGCAAGGCCAGATGGATATTCTTCTAGTGATTCTTGCCATGATTGGTGGTTTGCTCGGGTTCTTTGTTTTTAACCATAAGCCTGCCAAGGTCTTTATGGGAGATGTGGGAAGTTTGGCCCTAGGTGGAATGTTGGCAGCTATCTCTATGGCCCTCCACCAAGAATGGACTCTCTTGATTATCGGAATTGTGTATGTCTTTGAAACAACTTCGGTCATGATGCAAGTCAGTTATTTCAAACTGACTGGTGGCAAACGTATTTTCCGTATGACGCCTGTACATCACCATTTTGAGCTTGGAGGATTTTCTGGTAAAGGAAATCCTTGGAGCGAGTGGAAGGTTGACTTCTTCTTTTGGGGAGTTGGGCTTCTAGCAAGTCTCCTGACCCTAGCAATTTTGTATTTGATGTAAGAATGGCACCCTGATGTTTCAGGGTGTTTTTGCTGTTTAAAAAATATTGGTCAATTAAAGTCAAAACCCTTGACCTTTTCTGACTAATGTAGTATATTATGAACGTAAGGTAAATGAAAGCCTTACTAGAACACTTATTTAAAGTAAAATAGAAAGAGGTGGGGTCTATGTTTAATCTAGAAATCTTTAGAAGTAAAGATAGTCTACTCCTGCTTGAAAAAGAAAAACCAGAAATAGTATGTAGAGTAGCGATTTAGCTAGTCTAAATTTTTTAAAACAAAGGTCAAAGATAGTCAATATCAGTAATCATAATTAAGTAAATAAAAAGAGGTAAAGAATATGAACAACAATTTTAATAATTTTAACAACATGGATGATTTGTTTAACCAATTGATGGGTGGTATGCGAGGATACAGTTCTGAAAATCGTCGTTACTTGATTAACGGCCGTGAAGTAACGCCTGAAGAATTCGCTATTTACCGTCAAACTGGTCAACTTCCAAGCGAAGGAAGTGAACAAGTTCAGTACGTTCAAGGTAAAGGTATGAAACAAGACGGTGTCCTTGCTAAACTAGGTCGAAACTTGACAGCAGAAGCGCGTGAGGGCAAGTTGGATCCTGTTATCGGACGAAACAAGGAAATTCAAGAAGCGTCTGAAATTCTTTCACGCCGTACCAAGAACAATCCTGTTTTGGTCGGAGACGCAGGTGTTGGTAAGACAGCCGTTGTCGAAGGCCTAGCACAAGCTATTGTGAATGGTGATGTTCCAGCTGCTATTAAAAACAAGGAAATTATTTCTATTGATATCTCTGGTCTTGAGGCTGGTACTCAATACCGTGGTAGCTTTGAAGAAAACGTTCAAAACTTAGTCAATGAAGTCAAAGAAGCAGGGAATATTATTCTCTTCTTTGATGAAATTCACCAAATACTTGGTGCTGGTTCTACTGGAGGTGACAGTGGTTCTAAGGGGCTTGCGGATATTCTCAAGCCAGCTCTCTCTCGTGGAGAATTGACAGTGATTGGGGCAACGACTCAAGATGAATACCGTAACACGATTTTGAAGAATGCAGCTCTTGCTCGTCGTTTCAACGAAGTTAAGGTCAATGCTCCTTCAGCAAAGGATACTTTTAAAATTCTTCAAGGAATTCGTGATCTCTATCAACAACACCACAATGTTATCTTGCCAGATGAAGTTTTGAAAGCAGCAGTGGATTATTCTGTTCAGTATATTCCTCAACGTAGCTTGCCAGATAAGGCTATTGACCTTGTCGATGTAACAGCGGCTCACTTGGCAGCACAACATCCTGTAACAGATGTACATGCTGTTGAACGTGAAATTGAGGCAGAAAAAGACAAGCAAGAAAAAGCTGTCGAGGCGGAAGATTTTGAAGCAGCTCTAAACTATAAAACACGCATCGCAGAATTGGAAAAGAAAATCGAAAACCACACAGAAGATATGAAAGTGACTGCAAGTGTCAACGATGTGGCTGAATCTGTAGAACGAATGACCGGTATTCCAGTGTCTCAAATGGGAGCGTCAGACATTGAACGTTTGAAAGATATGGCTCATCGTCTGCAAGATAAGGTAATTGGCCAAGACAAGGCGGTAGAAGCGGTAGCTCGTGCTATCCGTCGTAACCGTGCTGGTTTTGATGAAGGTAACCGTCCAATCGGTAGCTTCCTCTTTGTAGGTCCTACTGGTGTTGGTAAGACTGAGTTGGCTAAACAATTGGCTCTAGATATGTTCGGAACGAAAGATGCTATCATCCGTTTGGACATGTCAGAATACAGCGACCGCACAGCCGTATCTAAATTGATTGGTACAACTGCAGGTTATGTTGGTTACGATGACAACAACAATACCTTGACAGAACGCGTCCGTCGCAATCCATACTCAATCGTCCTTCTCGACGAAATTGAAAAGGCTGACCCTCAAGTCATCACCCTTCTCCTTCAAGTTTTGGATGATGGTCGTTTGACAGATGGTCAAGGTAACACTGTCAACTTCAAGAATACGGTGATTATCGCAACTTCAAACGCAGGATTTGGTTACGAAGCTAACTTGACAGAAGATGCTGATAAACCAGAATTGATGGATCGTTTGAAACCATTCTTCCGTCCAGAATTCCTCAACCGCTTTAATGCAGTTATCGAGTTCTCACACTTGACGAAGGAAGACCTTTCTAAGATTGTGGACTTGATGTTAGCCGAAGTCAACCAAACCTTGGCTAAGAAAGACATTGATTTGGTAGTCAGTCAAGCAGCTAAGGACTATATCACAGAAGAAGGTTATGACGAAGTCATGGGTGTTCGTCCGCTCCGTCGCGTGGTTGAACAAGAAATTCGTGATAAGGTGACAGACTTCCATTTGGATCACCTAGATGCCAAACACCTAGAAGCAGATATGGAAGATGGTGGTTTGGTTATTCGTGAGAAAGCCTAAGACAAAATTTTGAGAATAAAAAAGAAGGAGCCAGCTGAAAAAACTGGTTCCTTTTTTGTATTTAAATCACATGACGTTCAAAGGCATCATCTGAAATTCCTTGTTCCAAGATGAGTTTCGCCCATTCTTTAGCAGAGAAGAGACTGTGGTCCTTGTAGTTTCCGCAAGATTCGATGGTTGTTCCAGGAACCTCTTCCCAAGTAGTAGTCTCAGCGATTTCCTTGAGCGAATCCTTGATAACTGCTGCAATCTCAGCGCTAGTATGACGTCCCCACATAATCATGTGGAAGCCTGTACGGCAACCAAATGGTGAACAGTCAATCATACCGTCAATGCGGGTACGGATGAGTTTGGCTAAGAGGTGTTCGATGGTGTGAAGTCCAGCGGTAGGGATCGAGTCTTCATTTGGTTGTACCAAGCGAATATCATAATTGGAGATGATGTCTCCTTTTGGGCCTGTTTCTTCCCCAATCAAGCGGACATAAGGTGCTTTAACAATAGTGTGGTCAAGTTCAAAACTTTCAACAATAACTTCTTTTGACATGGTAAATCCTTTCAGTTTTCTCTTTTCATTATAACATAAAGCCGGCTCCTGAGACAGAGAGAAAACCTCTCCGAGAGTGGAGAGGTTGAAATCGTTACTTACGATACAAGCGGTCGTATTGGTAGTATGGGTCAAAGGTTACATTGATACCCAATTTGCGAAGGACATTCTTGTCTTCATCGGTTAAGATGATGGTTGAGTGGGCTTCGCTTCCTTTGAGGTTGCCAAGTTCTTCCATAGCACGAGCAGCATCAGGATTTTCTGTAGCTGTGATAGCAAGTGCAATCAGGATTTCATTTGAATGCAGGCGTGGATTGCGGCTACCCAGATGATCGATTTTAAGACCTTGGATTGGCTTAACAACTTCAGGTTCGATTAGTTTTACTTCTTTAGCGATGTCTGCTGATTTCTTGATGGCGTTGATCAAGGCAGCGGCTGTAGGACCAAAGAGTTCTGAGTTCTTACCAGTGACAATTTCCCCAGTTGGCAATTCAAGGGCTAGGGCTGGTCCGCCAGTTTCTTCAGCTTTTTGGCGTGCAGCAACAGCAACCTTACGGTCTGCAGGTGTGATACCTAGGTCGTTCATAAGCAACTCAATTTTCTTGACAGCAGATTCGCCAACTTTTTCGGCTTTGAAATCAAGAACAGTCTGATAGTAGCGACGGATAATTTCTTGTTTAGAGGCTTCGATAGCGGCCTCATTATCTGTAATAGCGAAACCAACCATGTTGACCCCCATATCTGTCGGAGAAGCGTATGGAGATTTACCAAGGATACGTTCTAACATGCGCTTGAGTACTGGGAAGATTTCGATATCACGGTTGTAGTTGACAGTGGTTTCTCCGTAGGTTTGGAGATGGAAGGGGTCAATCATGTTGACATCATCAAGGTCAGCTGTGGCAGCCTCGTAGGCTAAATTGACTGGGTGATGAAGGGGAAGATTCCAAACTGGGAAGGTTTCAAACTTAGCGTAGCCAGACTTGATACCATTGATTTGATCGTGGTACATATTGGACATACAGGTTGCCAATTTTCCAGAACCAGGTCCAGGAGCGGTTACGACGATCAAGTTACGACTGGTTTTGATGTAATCGTTTTTCCCCATACCTTCTGGAGAAATGATGTGATCCATATCTGTTGGATATCCTTTGATTGGATAATGAAGATAAGAATCAATTCCGTTTTTATCGAGTTGATTGCGGAAAGCATCTGCAGCTGGTTGGCCAGCGTACTGTGTGATGACAACGGAGCCAACAAAAATTCCCAGTTCATTGAATTTATCAATCAAACGAAGAACTTCTTGGTCATAAGAAATGCCCAAGTCACCACGTGCTTTGGAATGTTCGATGTTGCTAGCATTAATGGCAATTACAACCTCGACTTGCTCTTTCAATTCTTGCAAGAGCTTGATTTTGTTGTCAGGCTCATAACCAGGAAGAACACGAGCAGCGTGGAAATCTTCTAACATTTTGCCACCAAACTCCAAGTAGAGCTTGCCGTCAAATTGGTTAATGCGCTCCAAAATGTGGTCGCGCTGTAGATTCAAATATTGTTCAGAACTAAAAGCTTGTTTTTTCATTTTTTTACCTCTGACCTCTATTATAATAAAAAATTGGAAGTTAGGAAACTATGGAGTTAAAAAAGGAATCAAAAAGATTAGGCAAACGCTTGCATAAAACTCTGAAAAGCGCTATCATAGACTATAGATTATTAAAATAATGAGGTAAGAAGATGCAAGAAAAGTGGTGGCACAATGCCGTAGTCTATCAAGTTTATCCTAAGAGCTTTATGGATAGCAACGGAGATGGAATTGGCGACTTGCAAGGAATTACTAGTAAGTTAGACTATCTAGCCAAGCTGGGGATTACAGCGATTTGGCTTTCTCCAGTTTATGACAGTCCTATGGATGATAATGGCTATGATATTGCTGATTATCAAGCGATTGCAGCTATTTTCGGAACTATGGAGGACATGGACCAACTAATTGCGGAAGCTAAGAAACGTGATATTCGTATCATCATGGACTTGGTGGTCAATCATACCTCAGATGAACATGCTTGGTTTGTCGAGGCTTGTGAAAATCCTGATAGCCCTGAGAGAGACTACTATATCTGGCGGGACGAACCCAATGATTTGGAGTCTATCTTTAGTGGGTCTGCTTGGGAATATGATGAAAAATCAGGTCAATACTATCTCCACTTTTTCAGCAAGAAACAGCCTGATCTCAACTGGGAAAATGAAAAACTTCGCCAGAAAATTTATGAGATGATGAACTTCTGGATTGATAAAGGGATTGGTGGTTTCCGCATGGATGTTATTGATATGATTGGGAAAATTCCTGACGAGAAGGTGGTTAATAATGGTCCTATGCTCCATCCCTATCTCAAGGAGATGAATCAAGCGACCTTTGGAGATAAGAATCTCTTGACGGTGGGAGAAACTTGGGGAGCAACGCCAGATATTGCTAAGCTCTACTCAGATCCAAAGGGGCAAGAATTGTCTATGGTTTTCCAGTTTGAACATATCGGTCTTCAGTATCAGGAAGGTCAGCCTAAATGGCACTATCAAAAAGAACTGAATATTGCTAAGTTAAAAGAAATCTTCAACAAATGGCAGACAGAATTAGGAGTTGAGGATGGCTGGAATTCGCTCTTCTGGAACAATCATGACCTTCCTCGTATCGTCTCAATCTGGGGCAATGACCAAGAATACCGCGAAAAATCTGCCAAAGCCTTTGCCATCTTGCTTCATCTCATGAGAGGAACACCTTATATCTACCAAGGTGAGGAGATTGGGATGACCAACTATCCGTTTGAAACGTTGGATCAAGTAGAAGATATTGAATCCCTCAACTATGCGCGTGAGGCTCTTGAAAAAGGCGTTCCGATGGAAGAAATCATGGACAGTATCCGTGTCATTGGACGTGATAATGCCCGTACCCCAATGCAATGGGATGAAAGCAAAAACGCTGGTTTCTCGACAGGTCAGCCTTGGTTGGCAGTCAATCCAAACTATCAAGCAATTAATGTTCAAGAAGCGCTGGCAAATCCAGATTCTATTTTTTATACTTATCAGAAGTTGGTCCAAATCCGTAAGGAAAACAGCTGGCTGATTCGAGCTGACTTTGAATTACTTGACACGGCTGACAAGGTCTTTGCCTATATCCGTAAAGATGGGGACCGTCGCGTCCTAGTTGTGGCTAACTTGTCCAATGAAGAGCAAGTCTTTGTAGTAGAAGGAAATGTCAAATCTGTCTTGATTGAAAACACCCTAGCTCAAGAAGTCTTTGAAAAACAAGTCTTAGCCCCATGGGATGCTTTCTGTGTGGAATTGACTGACTAAAATGAGAGAGATTGGGTAAAAACTCGACTTCAGGAGAAAATGAAGTAAATCTTCCCACAATAAAACGCATAGTACCAAGGTTTTCATTGTACTGACCTGATATTATGCGTTTTTTGTTTTAAAGACTTTTTTCCCAGCCTCTTTTTGCTAAAAGTTGTGTAAAAACTCTTTTAAAAATATTTGTTAGAATTTTCTAACAAATTCTATAAGAACTCTTGCATTTATAAAAAAATAGGGTATAATAGTGAAAATACTATTTTGAAGGAGATTATTTATGCAATCGAAAAAGTGGCTCTTAGGAGCAGGAGTGACCTTGAGCACAGCCATTCTTTTAACAGCTTGTGGGAAAAGTGAAAAGAATGCAGATGCTCCCAAAACATTCTCTTATGTTTATGCAGTTGATCCATCATCCTTGGATTATAGCCTTACAAGTAAAAGTTCAACTTCTGACGTAATAGGTAATGTCGTCGACGGTCTTTTAGAGAATGATAAATATGGGAATCTCATTCCTTCTCTAGCAGAGGATTGGTCAGTTTCTAAAGATGGCTTGACTTATACCTACAAACTTCGTAAAGGTGTGAAGTGGTATACTTCAGAAGGAGAAGAGTATGCGGAAGTTAAAGCTCAGGATTTTGTTACAGGTCTGAAACATGCAGCAGATGGAAAGTCTGATGGTCTTTCTTTGGTCGAGAAATCTATCAAAGGATTGGAGGCTTATGTTAGTGGTGAGACAAACGATTTCTCAACTGTAGGTGTGAAGGCTCTTGATGATTATACGGTAGAATATACCCTTAATCAACCGGAAAGTTTTTGGAACTCTAAAGTAACCACAGCAACCATGCTTCCTGTAAATGAAGAATTTTTGAATGCAACAGGCAAGGATTACGGAGCGCCAACTCCATCAAGTATTCTTTACAATGGCCCATATTTTTTGAAATCTTTGATTTCTAAATCTGTGATTGAATATGAAAAAAATCCTAACTATTGGGATAAGGATAATGTCAAAATTGATAATGTTAAATTGACATTCTATGATGGTTCAGATCAAGAATCCTTAATTCGTAGCTTTACACAAGGTGCCTATACCACTGCACGTCTTTTTCCAGCAAGCTCAAACTTTGAGTCAACTAAGAAAGAGTACGGAGATAAGATTGTCTATAGTCCACAAGAGGCAACAAGCTACTACCTCACTGTGAACGTAAACCGCCAGTCTTACAATAAAACAGCTAAAACAGATGAGTCACAAAAAACATCAACAAAAGAAGCTCTTCTCAATAAGAACTTCCGTCAGGCTCTTAATTTTGCATTTAATCGCCACGCCTATACAGCTCAATTAAACGGTGAAGAGGGTGCGGATAAGATTATTCGTAATAGTCTAGTGCCAGATAATTACGTTCAAGTAGCTGGGAAGACCTTCGGACAGTTGGCTCAGGATGAACTACTGAAATATGGAGAACAGTGGAAAGATGTGACTCTCACAGATGGTAAGGATACAATTTACAATCCAACAAAGGCTAAATCTGCATTTGAAAAAGCGAAGTCAGAATTGCAAGCTAAGGGAGTAAGTTTCCCGATTCATTTGGATGTACCAGTAGAACAGACAGATGTAGTTGCAGTTCAACAGACAAATTCATTAAAACAATCGATTGAAGAAACATTGGGAACTGAGAATGTCATTATAGATGTTCTTCAAATGACAGATAATGAGAAGGAAAGTATTACTTCTCAAGCTAAAGTTCCAACCCAAAAAGATTATGATTTGAACGGAACAGGTTGGGGACCAGATTACCAAGATCCAGCAACCTATCTCAATATTTTAGATGCTAAGAAGGGTTCTGCCTTGAAACATCTAGGTATAACAAAGGGTAAGGATCCTGAAGTTGTGGCGAAAGTTGGCTTGGATGAATACAAGAAGCTCTTGGATGATGCGGCTTCTGAGACAAGTAATCTTGATAAACGATACGAAAAGTATGCCAAAGCACAGGCTTGGGTTACTGATAGTTCACTTCTTATTCCAGTTGCTTCTTCAGGGGGCTCTCCTATGGTTAGTCGTACTGTTCCATTTACCAAAGCTTATTCACAGGTTGGTATTAAGGGGGATCCATTTATTTTTAAAGGAATGGAACTTCAAAATGATATTGTGACAACTAAAGAGTATGATGCGGCCTTCAAAAAGTGGCAAAAGGAAAAACTGGAATCGAATGCTCAGTATCAAAAGGATTTAGAAAAGCACATAAAATAATGTGAATGAGAATCTTGCTTTCGTTAGGTTATCAGTTAATTCATTGATATTTAAATGATAAATCGCATAAAAACAAGGGAGGACTGTATGAAAGGCGGAAATCCTTTGTTTTTTATGGCCAAGATTTATAAACTTTCATTCTCAAAATTCAATTAACTTTACAAATTCCCACTATTTTGGTAAAATAAACCTATGTTACAAAAACTGACATAAAGGAGAAAGAAGATGAATACAAAAAAGCGTGTCCTTAGCGCAGGCCTGACCTTTACGGCTGCTTTGCTTTTAGTTGCTTGCGGACAATCAGGTTCAGATACAAAAACTTACTCATCAACCTTTAGTGGAAATCCAACTACATTTAACTACTTGTTAGACTACTACGCTGATAATACAGCTATTATAACCAATCTAGTTGATGGTTTGCTTGAAAATGACAATTACGGGAACCTAGTTCCATCTTTGGCAGAAGACTGGTCTGTTTCAAGCGATGGTCTGACTTATACCTATAAATTGAGAAAAGATGCCAAATGGTTCACGGCTGACGGTGAAGAGTACGCCCCAGTTAAGGCACAAGATTTTGTGACAGGTATCAAGTATGCAGTGGACAATAAATCCCAGGCCATTGACCTGATTCAAAACTCAATCAAGGGCTTGAATGATTATATTACAGGAGCGGATTCTGACTTTTCTAAGGTTGGGGTGAAGGCCATTGACGACCAGACTGTTGAGTATACTTTGACACGCCCAGAGCCTTACTGGAACTCAAAAACAACCAACAGTATCCTTTTCCCAGTCAATGAAGAGTTTCTAAACTCAAAAGGGAAAGATTTTGGGACCCTATCTCCAGATAGCATTCTCTACAGCGGACCTTATTTGTTAAAAGATTTCACATCAAAATCATCTATCGAGTATGTGAAAAATCCGCATTACTATGATCATGACAAAGTATCAATTGAACATGTGAAATTAGCTTATTTTGATGGCTCAGACCAAGAATTGACCATCCGTAACTTTGAAAGTGGAGCTTATTCAATCGCTGGGGTTTATCCAAATAGTTCTAACTTTGCCAAGACCAAGGAGAAATATAAGGATAATATCGTCTATAGCTTGCAGGACAAGACTTCTTGGTACTTCAATTTCAACGTCAACCGTAAGGCTTACAACCATACGTCTAAAACGACAGATGAGCAGAAGAAGTCAACTGAAACAGCTGTCTTGAACAAGAACTTCCGTCAAGCGGTGAACTTTGCCTTGGACCGCACAGCCTATTCTGCCCAGTCAAATGGGGAAGAGGCAGCTAGCAAGACCCTTCGTAACACCTTGGTGCCTCCTACATTTGTCCAAGTTGGAGACAAGACCTTTGGAGAAGTAGTCGCTTCTAAATTGGTCAACTATGGCACAGAATGGTCAGATATTAACTTGGCAGATGCTCAGGATGCCTATTTCAACAAAGAAAAAGCCCAAGCAAAATTTGCGGAAGCTAAAAAAGAATTGACAAGTCAAGGTGTGACTTTCCCTATTCACTTGGATGTGGCGGTTGATCAGACAAGTAAAAATGCCGTGACAGGTATGAACTCAGTTAAGCAGACCCTTGAGTCAGTTTTGGGTGCTGATAACATTGTCATTGACGTTCAGCAACTTTCAACAGATGATTTTAATAACGTAGCCTTCTTAGCACCGACAGCAGCTGATCGAGACTACGATTTGAACTTTGATGGTTGGGTGGGTGATTATCAGGATCCGTCAACTTATCTTAATCCTTTCAATGCAGAGGATGGGTTCTACCTCAAGATTTTTGGTCTAGATGCCAAGGAAGACAAGGAAAAAATCACTAGTCTAGGTCTGGATACCTACACTAAGATGCTCAAAGATGCAGATAGTGAAAACAAAGATGTAGCCAAACGCTATGAAAAATATGCTGAAGCACAGGCTTGGATGATTGACAACTCTCTGATTATGTCAGCTATGTCAAGTGGTGGAACAGCATCTGTAACCAAAGTAACGCCATTTACAAGAGGCTATTCATTGGTTGGTATCAAGGGTGATGGCAATAACTACAAGTACATGAAACTGCAAAAAGACACTGTGACGACCAAACAGTTTGAAGAAGCTAAAAGTAAATGGGAACAAGAAAGCAAAAAAGCAATTGAAAAAGCTCAAAAAGAAGCAGAAAAACATGTTAAATAGTTAGAAATAGCCTTTTCAAGCAAAATCATAAAGACAAACATCAGTTTTGGTGCTTGTCTTTTTAAATCACTCGGCTATTGAAAACTAAGAAATGATTTGTTTTGTGCTAAAATAGATTGAAACTAAGATCCTCTCTTTTACTATAGTTAAGGAGATGTAAAGATAAGTGATAAGGAAGAGACTATGTACGACTATCTAATCGTTGGTGCTGGTTTGTCGGGAGCAATTTTTGCTTATGAAGCAACCAAGCGTGGAAAAAAAGTAAAAGTTATTGATAAACGTGACCACATTGGTGGAAATATCTACTGTGAGAATGTAGAAGGAGTTAATGTTCATAAATATGGTGCCCATATCTTTCATACTTCTAACAAGAAAGTTTGGGACTATGTCAATCAATTCGCTGAATTTAACAACTACATCAACTCGCCTCTAGCTAATTACAAGGGTAGCCTTTATAATCTACCTTTCAATATGAATACTTTCTATGCTATGTGGGGGACAAAAACTCCTCAAGAAGTCAAAGATAAGATTGCTGAGCAAACGGCTCATATGAAGGACGTTGAACCTAAAAACTTGGAAGAACAGGCTATCAAGTTAATCGGTCCAGATATTTATGAAAAGTTGATCAAAGGCTATACTGAAAAGCAATGGGGACGTTCTGCGACTGACCTTCCACCCTTTATCATCAAACGTCTACCAGTTCGTTTAACCTTTGATAATAACTACTTCAATGACCGTTATCAAGGGATTCCAATTGGAGGCTACAATGTCATCATCGAAAATATGCTCAAGGATGTAGAAGTAGAACTTGGAGTTGACTTTTTTGCCAATCGTCAGGAATTAGAAGTTTCTGCTGAAAAAGTTGTCTTTACGGGGATGATTGACCAATACTTCGATTATAAACATGGTGAGTTAGAATACCGTAGTCTTCGTTTTGATCATGAAGTTTTAGATGAAGAAAACTATCAAGGAAATGCTGTTGTCAACTATACAGAACGAGAAATTCCTTATACTCGCATTATTGAGCATAAACACTTTGAGTATGGTACACAAGCTAAAACGGTCATTACTCGTGAATACCCAGCTGATTGGAAACGAGGAGATGAGCCTTATTATCCAATCAATGACGAGAGAAACAATGTCCTGTTTGCTAAATATCAAGAAGAAGCAGCAACAAATGACAAGGTTATTTTCTGTGGTCGTTTAGCAGATTATAAATACTATGACATGCATGTGGTCATCGAACGGGCTTTGGAAGTGGTCGAGGAAGAGTTGGGACAATGATGCAAGGATTCTGTCATTTTAGAATCTTTGCTACTTAAGATTTTTAGAAGTAAGGTCAACAAGATTCTTTTCTGGTTATCAGAAGAGAATCTCTGTTGGCTTTTTTGGCATAAATGAACAATTTTATTTTTCAGAATATATCAAATATAACAAATAACTCTTAAAATTCAGAAAATTCTATTGACAGGACTTGAAAAAGGGTCTATAATGAATAAAAAAACAAAGGAGAATACTATGAAAACAAGAAAAGTATTGGCTCTTGCGGGAGTAACCTTATTAGCAGCTGGTGTTTTAGCTGCTTGTTCTGGAGGTTCAGGCGCTCAAGGTGAAAAAACCTTTGCATTTACTTACGAGACACATCCAGATAATCTCAACTATTTGACAACTGGTAAGGCAGCAACTTCTGAGATTACTAGTAATGTGATTGATGGATTGCTTGAAAATGATAAATACGGGAACCTTGTTCCTTCATTGGCAGAGGACTGGTCAGTTTCTAAGGATGGCTTGACTTATACTTATAAGATTCGTCAGGATGCCAAGTGGTATACATCTGAGGGAGAAGAGTACGCTCCTGTTAAAGCTCAGGACTTTGTAACAGGACTTAAATATGCAACAGATAAGAAAGCAGAAGCCCTTTACTTGGTACAGGATTCAATCAAAGGTCTGGATGCCTATGCCAAAGGTGAAATCACAGACTTCGCTCAAGTCGGGATTAAGGCCCTTGACGACCAAACAATCCAATACACCTTGAACAAACCTGAAAGTTTTTGGAACTCAAAAACAACCATGGGTGTGCTTGCGCCAGTCAATGAAGAGTTTTTGAATTCAAAAGGGGATGATTTTGCCAAAGCGACGGATCCAAGTAGTCTCTTGTATAACGGCCCTTATTTGTTGAAATCCATTGTGACCAAATCTTCCGTTGAATTTGCGAAAAATCCGAACTACTGGGATAAGGACAATGTGCATATTGACAAAGTTAAATTGTCATTCTGGGATGGGCAAGATACCAGCAAACCAGCAGAAAACTTTAAAGATGGTAGCCTTACAGCAGCTCGTCTTTATCCAACAAGTGCAAGTTTCGCAGAGCTTGAGAAGAGTATGAAAGACAATATCGTCTATACGCAACAAGACTCTACGACTTATCTAGTAGGGACAAATATTGACCGTCAATCTTATAAACACACATCTAAGACTAGCGAAGAACAAAAGACTTCAACTAAAAAGGCTCTCTTAAACAAGGATTTCCGTCAGGCTATTGCCTTTGGTTTTGACCGTACAGCCTATGCCTCTCAGTTGAATGGAGAAACTGGAGCAAGCAAAATCTTGCGTAATCTCTTTGTTCCACCAACATTTGTTCAAGCAGATGGGAAAAACTTTGGCGATATGGTCAAAGAGAAATTAGTGACTTATGGGGATGAATGGAAGGATGTCAATCTTGCAGATTCACAAGATGGTCTCTACAATCCAGAAAAAGCCAAGGCTGAATTTGCTAAAGCTAAATCAGCTTTACAAGCAGAAGGTGTGACTTTCCCAATTCATTTGGATATGCCAGTTGACCAGACAGCAACTACAAAAGTTCAACGTGTCCAATCTATGAAACAATCCTTGGAAGCAACTTTAGGAACTGATAATGTCATTATTGATATCCAACAATTGCAAAAAGATGAATTGCTTAATGTAACTCTATTTGCCGAAAATGCTGCTGGCGAAGACTGGGATTTATCAGATAATGTCGGTTGGGGTCCAGACTTTGCCGATCCATCAACCTACCTTGATATTATCAAACCATCTGTAGGAGAAAGCACTAAAACATATTTAGGATTTGACTCAGGGGAAGATAATGTAGCTGCTAAAAAAGTAGGTCTATATGACTACGAAAAATTGGTTACTGAGGCTGGTGATGAGACTATAGATGTTGCTAAACGATATGATAAATACGCTGCAGCCCAAGCTTGGTTGACAGATAGTGCCTTGATCATCCCAACAACTTCTAAAACTGGTCGTCCAATCTTGTCTAAGATGGTACCATTTACAATACCATTTGCATTGTCAGGAAATAAAGGTACAAGTGACCCAGTCTTGTATAAATACCTTGAAATTCAAGACAAGGCAGTTACTGCAGATGAATACCAAAAAGCTCAAGAAAAATGGATGAAAGAAAAAGCAGAATCCAATAAAAAAGCGCAAGAAGAACTTGCCAAACATGTCAAATAAAACAAAAAGAGACTGAGCAAAAAGTCCTTAAAAGCAAAACGCATATTGTCAGGTGAAAGCCTTGATCGTATGCGTTTTATTGTGGGAAAATGTACTTGATTTCTGTATTTCATTTTGACAATGAAAAAATCCTGAGTTTAGAGTTCTCAGGATTTTTCGTTTACTGTTGTGGTTGTTGTTGGACTTGAGGAGTCTGTGGAGCTGGATTTTGATTGGCTCCTGGTGCATTTGGTGCTTGATTTTGACCATTAGTACTAGCATCAGGACTTGTTACTGGTGCTTGACTAGTAGAGCTTTCTGCACTTGTTGATGAGCTTTCGGTTGAAGATGATTGGGATGTCGTTTCAGTCCAAGTCGGTCTTGCTCCATTTTGGAAAACAAACTGCCCATTTCGATAGATGCCATCTGGCATATTCCAGTCCTCTGGATTGCTTCCTTCAGACAGGTAGGTCATCATAGAGCGGTAAACTTTAGCAGCGACCGTAAGGCCATCGCCTACAAGTGGTGTCAGACGGTTAGAATAGCCTGTCCATACAGCCATTGCATATTTGCGGGTATACCCTACAAACATTTCATCTGGAGCTACGTAACCAGTGTTCTTGATATACTTTTCAATTTCTTCGTCAGTATAGTTAGAAGTACCTGTTTTACCTGCTTGTGGAAGCCAAGGTAGGTAGGCTCCACGTCCGATTCCGTATACTAAGACAGTTTTCATCATGTCGGTCATCATATAGGCTGTCGTTTCCTTCATGGCACGAGTTCCGACATTAGAGAACTCTTTTTCACTCCCATCACTAAAGACGACTTTATGGATATACATTGGTTTATAGTAAGTTCCACCATTTGCAAAGGCAGCGTAAGCAGCAGCCATCTTTTCACTACTTGCTCCATATTTTTTGTCTGACTCGGTTGTGTTACTTGAAATGGCATTTGAGTAGTGAAGACTTGGGTAGTCGATTCCGAGACCATTTAGGAAAGTCTTGGCACGGTTGAGTCCGACCTTGTTTAGCGTTTCCACGGCTGGGACGTTTCGCGATTGTTGCAGGGCGTATTGCAAGGTGATATTGCCAAAGTAGCCCCTATCCCAGTTATAAACAGGGGTATCTGTCCCAGGATAGTTATAGGGCTCATCGTGAACGATAGTAGCAGTTGAATCGTAGACACCGTATTCCAAGGCAGGAGCATAGTCTGTGATCGGTTTCATAGTTGATCCCCAGTCGCGGTTTGTTTCCACTGCTTGGTTAATTCCGAAGGAAACATTACTTGACTGATGGCGTGCTCCTAGCTGGGCAATGACTTTACCGTTAGAAACATCAACAATGGTAGAAGCGACTTGCAATTCATCGTCTGGATAGGCAACGTATTCGTCTGTATTGTAAATATCCCACAGATGTTTTTGAGCTTCTTGGTCTACATTTGTGTAGACATCCATCCCAGTTGTGAGCAGGTTATAGCCTGTTTCTTCTTCAACTTGATTGATGACCTCCTTGAGGTAATTATCCATGTAAGCAGGGTAATTACTTGCTGATTTGAGACTTTGTAATCCATCAGTAATTGGTGTGTTGACTGCTTTCTCATACTGTTCAGCAGAGATGTAGCCTTGATTTTTCATTTCAGATAAGACCAAGTTTCGGCGGTCTTGGGCTGCTTCTGGATGTGAATAGGGGTCATATTGGTTTGGTGCCTGAGGCATTCCAGCCAGCAAGGCTAACTGAGGTAAACTTAAATTATTGAGGTCTTTACCATAGTAGTTTTGAGCTGCTGTCTGCATTCCATAGTTGCCATTAGACATGTAGACCTTATTTATATAGTAGGTCAAGATTTCTTGCTTGGTTGCTTTTTGTTCTAACTGAATCGCTAACCAAGCTTCCTGAGCCTTACGAGAAATAGTCTGGTCGGAAGTCGAGGTTGAAAAGTAAGTCAACTTAATCAACTGTTGGGTGAGAGTTGATCCACCTTGGAGGGAATTGCTTTGCAGATTGCGCAAGAAAGCTCCCAGGATACGGATGGTATCAATCCCCCTGTGGTCGAAGAAGCGATGGTCTTCGATAGAAACGATTGCCTTAACCAAATCTGTGGGAATATCATTAGCTTGGGCATTGACGCGGCGTTCAGAACCCAAGTCAGCAATGAGTTGATTTTTATTGTCGTAGATTTTACTAGAGGTTGTTGCAACTAGTTTACTCTCGGATAGGCTAGGAGCCTTGCTAACATAGTAGAAAAAAACTCCTCCACCTAAGACAATGGCTGCGATAACCAAGCTTAAGAAGCTAATGCTCAGATACTTGATTAGGCGCAGAATCGTTGGTTTGTTCATCTTGTTTTACCACCTAATAAATGTTCTTTGATAACATTGAGATAAGGAATTTGAGGGAAGGCACCAGCCTTGATTTCATATCCATATTCTCGAATATATCCAAGTGGCATTGATTTTTGTCCCTTATCTTGATGATAGAAGCGAATCAAATCGAATGCCGGCAATAAGTAGGTTTCTTGCTGAGAAGAAAAGTGAAGAAGGACAAAGCAGATTCCTTGTTGGGCAAGGACTTGTTCCATATGCTGAATCTGATGTGGATGAAAATTTTTCATCGGAATCGCACGTTTTTGTTTTGTTTCCTTGGCTTCAAAGTCGATGTAATATCCATTATAAACGCCAGAATAGTCTGTCGTTGAAGCTTGTCGAAAATAGGCTTCAACAATCTTGGCACGACTTCGTTGTGGATAGTCCACTCGTACGATTTGAATAGGAGTTGGTTTCTTGTGTATAACAGCCAAGCCCTGAGACAAATAGTAGTCGTTGGTAGCATTGATCATCTTTTCAAAAGACATTCCTCGATTTGCGAAATTTTTGGGTTGAGAAAGAGATGGTTGTCTTTTTTGTGATGAAAGTTTATGTGGATAGTTGACCATAATTCTCCTTATTGGTACAATAACATCACTCTATTATACCATAAATTTGCACAGAAAGGGTTAAAAATGGCTACAGCTTTGGTTTTAGGCTATTCTGCTTTTGATTTGGGTTTATTTTCTGACAAGGATCCTCGTCTTAAATTGATAAAAAAAGCAATACGTAAAGATTTAGAGGCTATGGCAGCAGATGGAGTGTCTTGGCTTGTGTTTACAGGAAGTTTGGGTTTTGAATATTGGGTTTTAGAGGTTGCTCAGGAGATGAAAACAGAGTACGGTTTCCAGTTGGCGACCATTTTTGCTTTTGAAACCCATGGGGAAAATTGGAATGAAGGCAATCAGATGAAACTGAGTCGCTTTAAGCAGGTAGACTTTGTCAAATATGCTTATCCTCGCTATGAACACAAGGGGCAGTTAAGAGATTACCAGCAGTTTTTGCTGGAAAACACGAACAGTTCCTATCTTTTTTATGATGAAGAAAATGAAACGAAACTAGCTTATTTTTACCAAAAGATGAAAAATCAAGAGGACTATTTTATAAAGAGATTAACATTTGATCAATTAAATGAACTTGCTGAAAATTTTTCCGAAAATTGAAGCTTTGACCTTGATTTTTGTTTGCCTTTTTTTATATAATAATACTAGCAAGCGAGAATGGAGAGAGACATGGCAAGTATTATTTTTTCAGCGAAAGATATTTTTGAACAAGAGTTTGGGCGTGAAGTCCGTGGCTATAGTAAGGTAGAAGTTGATGAGTTTTTAGACGATGTCATCAAGGACTATGAAACCTATGCTGCCTTGGTCAAGTCACTTCGTCAGGAAATTGCGGATTTGAAGGAAGAATTAACTCGTAAACCGCAAGTGAGTTCGGCTCCAAATCCTAGTCACCCAGATACAATTGATGTGGCTGCTTCATCTTCTATGACGAATTTTGATATTTTGAAACGCTTGAATCGTCTTGAAAAAGAAGTGTTTGGTAAACAAATTTTAGACAATACTGATTTGTAATTCAGGTCTTGTTACATGCAATTTTTGGATAATCGCGTGAGGAGAATTGCTTCTCATGAGGAAAGTCCATGCTAGCACAGGCTGTGATGCCTGTAGTGTTTGTGCTAGGCGAAACCATAAGCCTAGGGACGAGAAATCGTTACGGCAGTTGAAATGGCTAAGTCCTTGGATAGGTCAGAGTAGGCTTGAAAGTGCCACAGTGACGGAGTCTTTCTGGAAACAGAGAGAGTGGAACGCGGTAAACCCCTCAAGCTAGCAACCCAAATTTTGGTCGGGGCATGGAGTACGCGGAAACGAACGTAGTATTCTGACTGCTATCAGCTAGAGCTGTTAGTGGTAGACAGATGATTATCGAAGGAAGTGGTCCTAGTCACTTCTGGAACAAAACATGGCTTATAGAAAATTGCATATAGGTTGGGGCTGAGAAATTTTCTCAACCTCATTTTTTAAAGTGGACATATAGAAAGGTCTTGCAAGACTGTAACATGAAAAAAGAATTTAATTTAATTGCAACTGTGGCAGCAGGTCTTGAAGCTGTTGTGGGACGTGAAGTTCGAGAGTTGGGCTACGATTGTCAGGTTGAAAATGGACGTGTTCGTTTTCAAGGAGACGTGAGAGCTATTATCGAAACCAACCTTTGGCTTCGGGCAGCAGATCGTATCAAGATTATCGTAGGAACCTTCCCAGCTAAGACTTTTGAAGAGCTGTTTCAGGGAGTTTTCGCTTTAGATTGGGAAAATTATTTACCACTTGGATCTCGGTTCCCGATTTCAAAAGCAAAATGTGTTAAATCTAAACTTCACAATGAGCCGAGTGTACAGGCTATTTCTAAGAAAGCTGTTGTTAAGAAATTGCAGAAACACTATGCTCGCCCAGAAGGGGTTCCTTTGATGGAGAATGGCCCAGAGTTTAAGATTGAGGTCTCTATTCTCAAAGATGTGGCAACTGTCATGATTGATACGACAGGCTCAAGTCTCTTTAAACGTGGCTATCGTACCGAAAAAGGTGGGGCTCCTATCAAGGAAAACATGGCGGCAGCTATTTTACAACTTTCTAACTGGTATCCAGATAAGCCTTTGATTGATCCGACCTGTGGTTCAGGAACTTTCTGTATCGAGGCAGTTATGATTGCTCGAAAGATGGCACCAGGACTTCGTCGCTCCTTTGCTTTTGAGGAATGGAATTGGGTCAGCGATCGCTTGATTCAAGAAGTGCGCACAGAGGCGGCTAAAAAAGTGGACCGTGAGCTGGAATTGGATATCATGGGCTGTGATATTGATGCTCGCATGGTGGAAATTGCTAAGGCCAATGCTCAGGCAGCTGGTGTTGCAGGGGATATTACTTTTAAGCAGATGCGCGTGCAGGATTTACGTTCTGATAAAATCAATGGTGTGATTATTTCCAATCCGCCTTACGGGGAGCGTTTATCAGATGATGCAGGGGTGACCAAGCTTTATGCTGCGATGGGTCAAGTATTTGCACCACTGAAAACTTGGAGCAAATTTATCCTGACTAGTGATGAAGCCTTTGAAAGCAAGTATGGTAGCCAAGCAGATAAGAAGCGTAAGTTATACAACGGAACCTTGAAAGTGGATCTGTATCAATATTTTGGTCAGCGTGTCAAACGTCAAGAGTTAAAATAGAAAGGGATACTCATGAGTAAGAAAAGACGGAATCGTCATAAAAAAGAAAACCAAGAATCGCGATTTGATTTTGATGAAGCAAAAGAGCTAACAGTTGGTCAAGCGATTCGTAAAAATGAAGAAGTGGAAGCAGGAGTCTTGCCTGAAGATTCCATTTTGGACAAGTATGTCAAGCAACACAAAGATGAAATCGAAGCAGATAAGTTTGCGACTCGCCAATACAAAAAAGAGGAGTTAGTCGAAACTCAGAGTCTGGATGATTTAATTCAAGAGATGCGTGAGGCTGTAGAAGAGTCAGAAGCTTCTTCGGAGGAAGTTCCATCTTCTGAAGACATTTTACCACCCTTGCCTCTGGACGACGAGGGGCAAAGCTTGGATCCTCTATTACTAGAGGATGAAAATCCAACAGAAATGACTGAAGAAGTGGAAGAGGAGCAAAACCTTTCTCGTCTGGAACAAGAAGACTCAGAAAAGAAAAGTAAAAAAGGCTTTATTTTGACTGTCTTAGCGCTTGTATCAGTAATTATCTGTGTCAGTGCTTATTATGTCTACCGTCAAGTGAATCGCTCGACCAAGGAAATTCAGACCTCTCAATCAACTACAGCCAATCAATCGGATGTGGATGATTTTAATACACTTTATGACGCCTTCTACACAGACAGCAATAAAACGGCTTTGAAAAATAGCCAGTTTGATAAACTGAGTCAACTCAAGACCTTACTTGATAAGCTGGAAGGTAGTCGTGAACATACGCTTGCCAAATCTAAATATGATAGTCTAGCAACGCAAATCAAGGCCATTCAAGATGTCAATGCACAATTTGAAAAACCAGCTATTGTGGATGGTGTATTGGATACCAATGCCAAAGCCAAATCGGATGCTAAATTTACAGATATTAAAACTGGAAATACGGAGCTTGATAAAGTGCTAGATAAGGCTATCAGCCTTGGTAAGAGCCAGCAAACAAATACTTCGAGCTCAAGTTCAAGTCAAACTAGTAGCTCAAGTTCAAGTCAAACAAGCTCAAATACGACTAGTGAGACAAGCCCAAGTAGCTCAAATACTGCATCAAATGAAACTAGAAGTACTCGCAGTGAAGTCAATATGGGTCTATCAAGTGCAGGGGTTGCTGTTCAAAGAAGTGCCAGTCGTGTTGCCTATAACCAGTCTGCTATTGATGATAGTAACAACTCTGCCTGGGATTTTGCGGATGGTGTCTTGGAACAAATTCTAGCGACTTCACGTTCACGTGGCTATATCACTGGAGACCAATACATCCTTGAACGTGTCAATATCGTTAATGGCAATGGTTATTACAACCTCTACAAGCCAGATGGAACCTATCTCTTTACCCTTAACTGTAAGACAGGATATTTTGTCGGAAATGGTGCTGGTCATGCGGATGACTTGGACTACTAAGCAGTTGTTACAAAATTCTTTCTTTTCAAAAGTAAAAATGATAAAATAAAACAAATGAAACAAGAGGAGTGTCAAATGACAAAAGCTAACTTTGGTGTCGTAGGTATGGCCGTAATGGGTCGTAACCTTGCCCTTAATATTGAATCTCGTGGTTACACAGTTGCTATCTACAACCGTAGTAAAGAAAAAACGGAAGATGTAATTGCTTGCCATCCTGAAAAGAACTTTGTACCAAGCTATGACGTTGAAAGTTTTGTAAACTCAATCGAAAAACCTCGCCGTATCATGCTGATGGTTCAAGCTGGACCTGGTACAGATGCTACTATCCAAGCCCTTCTTCCACACCTTGACAAGGGTGATATCTTGATTGACGGAGGAAACACTTTCTACAAAGATACCATCCGTCGTAATGAAGAATTGGCAAACTCAGGTATCAACTTTATCGGTACTGGGGTTTCTGGTGGTGAAAAAGGTGCCCTTGAAGGTCCTTCTATCATGCCTGGTGGACAAAAAGAGGCCTACGAATTGGTTGCGGATGTTCTTGAAGAAATCTCAGCTAAAGCACCAGAAGATGGCAAACCATGTGTGACTTACATCGGTCCTGATGGAGCTGGTCACTATGTGAAAATGGTTCACAACGGTATCGAGTATGGTGATATGCAATTGATCGCAGAAAGCTATGATCTTATGCAACACTTGCTAGGCCTTTCTGCAGAAGACATGGCTGAAATCTTTACTGAGTGGAACAAGGGTGAATTGGACAGCTACTTGATCGAAATCACAGCTGATATCTTGAGCCGCAAAGACGATGAAGGTCAAGATGGACCAATCGTAGATTACATCCTTGATGCTGCAGGTAACAAGGGAACTGGTAAATGGACTAGCCAATCATCTCTTGACCTTGGTGTGCCATTGTCACTCATCACTGAGTCAGTATTTGCCCGTTACATTTCAACTTACAAAGAAGAACGTGTGCATGCAAGCAAGGTTCTTCCAAAACCAGTTGCCTTCAAATTTGAAGGAGACAAGGCTGAGTTGATCGAAAAAATCCGTCAAGCCCTTTACTTCTCAAAAATCATTTCATACGCACAAGGTTTTGCTCAATTGCGTGTAGCTTCTAAAGAAAACAACTGGAACTTGCCATTTGCGGACATCGCATCTATCTGGCGTGATGGCTGTATCATCCGTTCTCGTTTCTTGCAAAAGATTACAGATGCTTACAACCGTGATGCAGACCTTGCCAACCTTCTTTTGGATGAGTACTTCTTGGATGTTACTGCTAAGTACCAACAAGCAGTGCGTGATATCGTAGCTCTTGCTGTTCAAGCTGGTGTGCCAGTGCCAACTTTCTCAGCAGCTATTACTTACTTTGATAGCTACCGTTCAGCTGACCTTCCAGCTAACTTGATCCAAGCGCAACGTGACTACTTTGGTGCCCACACTTACCAACGTAAAGACAAAGAAGGAACCTTCCACTACTCTTGGTATGACGAAAAATAAGTAGGTCTGCCATGGGGAAACGGATTTTATTACTTGAGAAAGAACGAAATCTAGCTCACTTTTTAAGTTTGGAACTCCAAAAAGAGCAATACCGAGTTGATCAGGTGGAGGAGGGGCAAAAAGCCCTCTCCATGGCTCTTCAGACAGACTATGACTTGATTTTATTGAATGCTCATCTGGGGGATATGACAGCCCAGGATTTTGCAGACAAGCTGAGTCGGACTAAGCCAGCCTCGGTCATCATGGTCTTGGACCATCGCGAAGAATTGCAAGATCAGATTGAAACAATCCAACGCTTTGCCGTTTCTTACATCTATAAGCCAGTTATTATTGAGAATCTGGTAGCTCGTATTTCAGCGATTTTCCGAGGTCGGGACTTTATAGATCAACACTGTAGTCAGATGAAGGTTCCAACGTCTTATCGCAATCTGCGTATGGATGTAGAGCATCATACCGTTTATCGTGGCGAGGAGATGATTGCTCTGACGCGCCGTGAGTATGACCTTTTGGCTACTCTTATGGGAAGCAAGAAAGTTCTGACTCGTGAGCAATTGTTGGAAAGTGTCTGGAAGTATGAAAGTGCGACCGAAACCAATATCGTGGATGTCTATATCCGTTATCTACGTAGCAAGCTTGATGTAAAAGGTCAGAAAAGCTATATTAAAACCGTTCGTGGTGTCGGTTACACCATGCAAGAATAGAAAGCAGTTGCAGTTATGTAACTGCTTTTTTTGAAAGATTTCTATATATTGACATGCAGTCGGGTCTTTGCTACAATCAGTTATGGAGGATAGGTCTAATGAAATAATAAAAAAATTGATGCCAATCGCATTAGCAGTCTTTTTCTTTAGTGTGCTAGCAACAAGTGCAGTATTGGCGGATACTACAGGTGGACAGTTTGTTGATAAGGATAATAGAAAATATTATATAAAAGATGACCATAAAGCAATCTATTGGCATAAAATAGACGGTAAAACCTACTATTTTGGTGATAGTGGAGAAATGGTAGTCGGTTGGCAATACTTAGAAATCCCTGGGACAGGTTATCGTGATGATTTATTTGATAATCGACCAGTTTTCGAAATTGCCCTTCAACCGAAGTGGTACTACTTTGGACAAGATGGGGTTCTACAAGAATTTGTTGGTAAGCAAGTTTTAGAAGCAAAAACAGCTACAAATGTCAACAAGCATCATGGGGAACAATATAATAGTCCAGCAGAGAAACGAGTCTATTATTTTGAAGATCAACGTAGTTATCACACCTTAAAAACTGGTTGGGTTTATGATGAGGGGCACTGGTATTATTTACTGAAGGATGGTGGCTTTGATTCTCGCATCAACAGATTGACTGTTGGGGAGCTAGCACGTGGTTGGGCTAAGGATTTTCCTCTTACATATGATGAAGATAAATTAAAAGCTGCTCCATGGTACTATCTAGATCCAGAAACTGGTATTATGCAAACTGGTTGGAAACAACTTGGCAATAAGTGGTACTACCTCCGTTCATCAGGAGCTATGACAACTGGTTGGTATCAAGACGGCTCAACTTGGTATTATCTAGATGCTGAAAATGGTGATATGAAAACGGGCTGGCAAAACCTTGGTAACAAGTGGTACTATCTCCGTTCATCAGGAGCTATGGCAACTGGTTGGTTCCAGGTCGGTAGTAAATGGTACTATGCTTATAGCTCAGGTGCCTTGGCAGTGAATACGACCGTAGATGACTATTCTGTCAATTATAATGGTGAATGGGTTCAATAATGAAAGAGGCGATTGTGAAGGAAACAATCGCTTTTTTTGTGAAAATATAATAAAATAGATAGGAGAGAATAAATACTTGTAGGAAAAAATAATACTCTTCGAAAATCAAATTCAAACCACGTCAGCGTCGCCTTACCGTACTCAAGTACAGCCTGCGGCTAGCTTCCTAGTTTGCTTTTTGATTTTCATTGAGTATGAGACGGCTTTTTCGTCTAGTAAAAGGAAAACATGACAAAAAAAGTTGGTGTCGGTCAGGCACATAGTAAGATTATTTTAATAGGGGAGCATGCGGTCGTTTACGGTTATCCTGCCATTTCCCTGCCTCTTTTGGAGGTAGAAGTGACTTGTAAGGTAGTTCCTGCAGCGAGTCCTTGGCGCCTCTATGAGGAGGATACCTTGTCCATGGCAGTTTATGCTTCACTGGAGTATTTGGATATCAAAGAAGCCTGCATTCGCTGTGAAATTGACTCGGCTATCCCTGAGAAACGGGGAATGGGTTCGTCAGCAGCTATCAGCATAGCGGCCATTCGTGCGGTTTTTGACTACTATCAGGCAGAACTGCCTCATGATGTATTAGAAATCTTGGTCAATCGGGCGGAGATGATTGCCCATATGAATCCAAGTGGTTTGGATGCCAAGACCTGTCTCAGTGACCAGCCCATTCGCTTTATTAAGAACGTAGGATTTACAGAGCTTGAGATGAATCTATCTGCCTATTTGGTCATTGCAGATACGGGCGTCTATGGTCACACTCGTGAAGCCATTCAAGTGGTTCAAAACAAGGGCAAGGATGCCCTGCCGTTTTTGCATGCCTTGGGGGAATTGACTCAGCAGGCAGAAGATGCGATTTCACAAAAAGATGCTGAAGGATTGGGACAAATCCTCAGTCAAGCGCATTTACATTTAAAAGAAATTGGGATCAGTAGCCCTGAGGCAGACCATCTGGTTGAAACGGCTCTTAGCCATGGTGCTCTGGGTGCTAAGATGAGCGGTGGTGGGCTTGGAGGCTGTATCATAGCCTTGGCAGACAATTTGACACACGCACAAGAACTAGCAGAAAGATTAGAAGAGAAAGGAGCTGTTCAGACATGGATAGAGAGCCTGTAACAGTACGTTCTTACGCAAATATTGCTATTATCAAATATTGGGGAAAGAAAAAAGAAAAAGAGATGGTGCCTGCTACTAGCAGTATCTCTCTGACTTTGGAGAATATGTATACGGAGACAACTTTGTCATCTCTACCGACGGATGCGACAGCTGATGCCTTTTATATCAATGGTAAGCTACAAAATGAGGCTGAGCATGCCAAGATGAGTAAGATTATTGACCGCTACCGTCCAGTTGGAGAAGGCTTTGTCCGTATCGATACTCAGAACAATATGCCTACCGCGGCGGGTCTGTCCTCAAGTTCTAGTGGTTTGTCTGCCTTGGTCAAGGCTTGTAATGCTTATTTTCAGCTTGGATTGACTCGGAGCCAGTTGGCACAGGAGGCTAAGTTTGCCTCAGGCTCTTCTTCTCGGAGTTTTTATGGACCGCTAGGTGCCTGGGATAAGGATAGTGGAGAAATTTACCCTGTAGAGACAGACTTGAAACTAGCTATGATGATGTTGGTGCTGGAGGACAAGAAAAAACCAATTTCTAGCCGTGACGGTATGAAACTTTGTGTGGAAACTTCGACGACCTTTGATGACTGGGTGCGTCAGTCTGAGAAGGACTATCAGAATATGCTGGCTTATCTCAAGGAAAATGATTTTGCCAAGGTTGGGGAATTAACG
Organism: Streptococcus mitis SK1080; assembly: GCF_000220085.1. Taxonomy (GTDB): domain Bacteria; phylum Bacillota; class Bacilli; order Lactobacillales; family Streptococcaceae; genus Streptococcus; species Streptococcus mitis_K. The sequence continues at coordinate 87,764 of NZ_AFQV01000021.1, forward strand.
GAGAAAAATGCACTGGCTATGCACACTACGACCAAAACAGCATCACCAGCCTTTTCTTATCTGACGGATGCAAGCTATGAAGCCATGGACTTTGTTCGCCAGCTCCGTGAGCAAGGAGGGGCTTGTTACTTTACTATGGATGCTGGTCCCAATGTTAAAGTCCTCTGTCAAGAGAAAGATTTGGAGCATTTATCAGAAATCTTAGGTCAGCGTTATCGCTTGATTGTGTCAAAAACAAAGGATTTGAGTCAAGATGATTGCTGTTAAAACTTGCGGAAAACTCTATTGGGCAGGCGAATATGCTATTTTAGAGCCAGGGCAGTTGGCCTTGATAAAGGCCATTCCTATCTATATGAAGGGCGAGATTGCTTTTTCTGATAGTTACCGTATCTATTCAGATCTGTTTGATTTCACAGTTGATTTGACGCCAAATCCTGACTATAGCTTGATTCAAGAAACGATTGCTTTAGTGGAAGATTTCCTCGTTTATCGTGGGCAGACCTTGCGACCTTTTTCTTTAGAGATTCGAGGAAAAATGGAACGAGAAGGGAAAAAGTTTGGTTTAGGCTCTAGTGGCAGCGTCATTGTCTTGGTTGTCAAGGCTTTGCTGGCTCTGTATAATCTTTCGGTTGATCAGGATCTCTTGTTCAAGCTGACCAGTGCTGTCTTGCTCAAGCGAGGAGACAATGGTTCTATGGGGGACATTGCCTGTATTGTGGCAGAGGAATTGGTTCTTTACCAGTCTTTTGATCGCCAGAAGGTGGTTGCTTGGTTGGAAGAAGAAAATTTGTCGACAGTTTTAGAGCGTGATTGGGGCTTTTCAATTTCACAAGTGAAACCAACTTTAGAATGTGATTTCCTAGTGGGGTGGACCAAGGAAGTGGCTGTGTCTAGTGATATGGTCCAGCAAATCAAGCAAAATATCAATCAGAATTTTTTAAGTTCCTCAAAAGAAACGGTGGCTTGTTTGGTAGAAGCCTTGGAGCATGGGAAATCAGAAAAAATTATCGAGCAGGTAGAAAGAGCCAGCAAGCTCTTAGAAGGCTTGAGCGCAGATATTTACACACCTTCGCTTAGACAACTGAAAGAAGCCAGTCAAGATTTGCAAGCCGTTGCCAAGAGTAGCGGTGCTGGTGGTGGTGACTGTGGTATTGCCTTGAGTTTTGATGTGCAATCAACCGAAACATTAAAAAATCGCTGGGCCGATCTGGGGATTGAGCTCTTATATCAAGAAAGGATAGGACATGACGACAAATCGTAAGGACGAGCATATCCGCTATGCTCTTGAGCAGAAAAGTTCCTATAATAGCTTTGATGAGGTGGAGCTGATTCATTCTTCCTTGCCTCTTTACGATCTGGATGAAATCGATCTGTCGACAGAATTTGCTGGTCGAAAGTGGGATTTTCCTTTTTATATCAATGCCATGACGGGTGGAAGCGATAAGGGAAGAGAAATCAATCAAAAGTTGGCTCAGGTGGCAGAAGCCTGTGGAATTTTATTTGTGACGGGTTCTTATAGCGCAGCCCTTAAGGATCCAACAGACGACACTTTTTCTGTCAAGTGTGATCATCCAAATCTCCTTCTTGGAACCAATATTGGATTAGACAAGCCGGTTGAACTTGGTTTGCAGACTGTGACGGAGATGAATCCTTTACTTTTACAAGTGCACGTCAACGTCATGCAGGAATTACTCATGCCAGAGGGAGAAAGAAAGTTTAGAAGCTGGCAATCGCATCTAGCAGACTATAGCAAGCAAATCCCTGTCCCTATTGTTCTCAAGGAAGTGGGCTTTGGAATGGATGTGAAGACCATCGAGAGAGCCTATGAACTGGGTGTTCGTACAGTGGATCTATCAGGTCGTGGTGGTACCAGCTTTGCCTATATCGAAAACCGTCGCAGTGGTCAGCGTGATTACCTCAATCAATGGGGGCAATCTACTATGCAAGCCCTTCTCAATGCCCAAGACTGGAAAGACAAGGTTCAACTCTTGGTCAGTGGAGGCGTTCGGAATCCGCTGGATATGATTAAGTGCCTGGTCTTTGGCGCCAAGGCTGTAGGACTGTCTCGAACAGTTCTGGAATTGGTTGAAATCTATTCAGTCGAAGAAGTGATTGGCATTGTTCAAGGCTGGAAAGAAGATTTACGCTTAATCATGTGTGCTCTTAATTGTGCTACCATAGCAGATTTGCAAAGCGTAGATTACATTCTTTATGGAAAATTAAAAGAAGCAAAGGATCAGATGAAAAAGGCGTAACCACCGCCTTTTTTCCATCTTTAGACTGAGGTGCCTTTTTTGAATTGTGATAAAATAGAAGGGAGAGGATGAACCTATGAGAAAATTTAAAATCTTTTTATTTATCGAAGCCTGTCTTTTGACGGGAGCTCTGATTTTGATGGTTTCAGAGCATTTTTCACGTTTTCTGCTGATTTTATTCCTCTTTTTGCTTTTGATTCGCTATTACACTGGTAAAGAGGGCAATAATCTTCTTTTAGTGGTGGCAAGCATTCTCTTCTTTTTCATCGTCATGCTCAATCCTTTTGTGATTCTAGCTATTTTTGTTGCGGTTATATACAGTCTCTTTCTTCTTTATCCGATGATGAACCAGGAAAAAGAGCAGACCAATTTGGTTTTTGAAGAGGTGGTAACGGTTAAGAAGGAGAAAAATCGTTGGTTTGGAAATCTTCATCATTTTTCAAGCTACCAGACTTGCCAATTCGATGATATCAATCTCTTTCGCCTCATGGGTAAGGATACTATTCATTTGGAGAGGGTGATTCTAACCAATCATGACAATGTCATTATCCTCAGAAAGATGGTAGGAACGACCAAAATCATTGTACCTGTAGATGTGGAAGTCAGTCTCAGCGTTAACTGTCTCTATGGGGATTTGACTTTTTTCAACCAGCCCAAGCGAGCCCTCCGCAATGAACACTATCATCAGGAAACGAGAGATTATCTCAAGAGTAACAAGAGTGTCAAGATTTTCTTGACTACTATGATTGGCGATGTGGAGGTGGTCAGAGGATGAAAAAACAAGCCTATGTAATCATTGCCATTACCTCCTTCCTGTTTGTCTTATTTTTCTCCCACAGCTTGCTGGAAATCCTTGATTTTGACTGGTCTATTTTCTTGCACGATGTCGAAAAAACAGAAAAATTTGTCTTTTTATTGTTGGTATTCAGCATGTCCATGACCTTTCTCTTGGTCCTGTTTTGGCGAGGTGTCGAAGAGCTTTCTCTAAGAAAAATGCAGGCTAATCTCAAGCGTTTATTGGCAGGGCAAGAAGTGATACAGGTTGCAGATCCAGATTTGGATGCCAGTTTCAAGTCCTTGTCAGGGAAACTTAACCTTTTAACAGAAGCTCTTCAAAAGGCTGAAAATCACAGCCTTTCTCGGGAAGAGGAAATCATCGAGAAAGAACGGAAGCGGATTGCTCGGGATTTGCACGATACAGTCAGTCAGGAGTTGTTTGCGGCCCATATGATTTTGTCAGGTGTCAGTCAGCAGTCTTTGAAATTGGATAGAGAAAAGATGCAGACCCAGTTGCAGAGTGTCACAGCTATTTTAGAAACCGCCCAGAAGGATTTGAGAGTCTTGCTCCTGCATTTGCGACCGGTTGAATTGGAACAGAAGAGTCTGGTTGAAGGGATTCAAGTCCTCTTAAAAGAGCTTGAGGACAAGAGTGATCTCAAGGTTAGTTTTAAGCAAAATGTGACGAAATTACCTAAAAAAATCGAGGAGCATATCTTCCGTATTCTGCAAGAATTGATCAGCAATACTCTCCGCCATGCTCAGGCCTCTTGTTTGGATGTCTATCTCTATCAGACGGATCTTGAATTGCAACTGAAGGTGGTGGATAATGGGATTGGTTTCCAGTCGGGGAGCTTCGATGATTTGAGTTATGGACTCCGCAATATCAAGGAGCGGGTTGAAGATATGGCAGGAACGGTTCAGTTATTAACAGCTCCCAAGCAAGGGCTGGCAGTTGATATCCGTATTCCCTTGCTCGATAAGGAATGATAAAGGAGTAAAGATGAAAATTTTACTAGTAGATGACCATGAAATGGTCCGATTGGGCTTGAAAAGCTACTTTGACCTCCAAGACGATGTAGAAGTTGTGGGTGAAGCATCCAACGGATCTCAGGGCATTGACTTGGCCTTGGAATTACGTCCAGATGTCATTGTCATGGATATCGTCATGCCTGAGATGAATGGAATTGACGCGACCTTAGCTATCCTTAAAGAATGGCCTGATGCCAAGATTTTGATTGTGACCTCTTATTTGAACAATGAAAAAATCATGCCTGTCTTGAATGCTGGTGCCAAAGGCTATATGCTCAAGACTTCTAGTGCAGATGAATTGCTTCACGCTGTCCGTAAGGTGGCTGCTGGCGAGTTGGCCATTGAGCAAGAGGTCAGCAAGAAGGTCGAATACCACCGCAATCATATGGAGCTTCATGAGGACCTGACTGCGCGTGAGCGAGATGTACTACAACTCATCGCCAAGGGCTACGAAAATCAGCGTATCGCAGACGAACTTTTTATCTCTCTCAAGACGGTTAAGACCCACGTGTCCAACATTCTTGCCAAACTTGAAGTCAGCGATCGTACCCAGGCGGCTGTCTATGCCTTTCAGCACCACTTGGTGGGGCATGAGGATTTTTAGTAGTTATATAAAATAATATCGGAGAAATGACTTAATTTAGTACCAAGAAGTGAGTAAGTAGTTCTAGTACGGTAAAATATTTTTTTCACAATGTTTTTATGTTATTTGTTGACATTCATTTTATAGGGGAGTAAAATAGAGTTAGAAATATTTAGATTAACATATATATTATAAAATATAAAAAATCCAAAAGGAGGTTAAAATCATACAGCAACTTTAAATTTTCATGACAGGAGGAAATGGCTATGAAAAAATCTAAACTACTTACACTTGGTTTACTTGCAGGTGCTGGTCTACTTTTGTCTATCAATCAAGCACAGGCTGTAGATACTTGGGTTAAAAATGGTGCTGACTGGAATCTTTCTCAAGATGGTAGCCTCGCTAAGGATAAATGGGTACAAAACGCTGGTTCTTGGTACCACTTCGATGGTTCTGGTAAAATGCAGACAGGCTGGCTCAAAGACGGCAATACCTGGTACTCACTAGCAGATAGTGGTGCTATGCGTACTGGCTGGTACAAAGAAGGTAGCACATGGTACTCCCTAGCAGATAGTGGCGCCATGCGCACTGGTTGGTACAAAGAAGGGTCTACTTGGTACTATCTTCGTTTTAGTGGTTCTATGCAGACAGGTTGGGAGTGCATAGATAATAATTGGTATTATTTCGAACAATCAGGTGCAATGGCCTCTGATAGAGTTGTAAATTCTAGTGATGGCACAGGCTATATTCTCAGCAAGGATGGGCATATGTTCACTTTACAAAATAGCCCTTATAAAAATGGTGACATTGTTCGTTTAGGTGATGGATATGAATATCTGGTTACAGCAAAATTTGACGGAAATAACTTTACTGATGTTATCGTGGATAAAAACACTTGGTATATCAAACCTGAGTTCAAGAAGTTTTCCGAAAAATATGGGGATCAAGTTTCAAATACAATCTTAGCTTTAGTAGATAATAAAGAAGAAGGACAAGAAATTGATCCTAAAGCTGTTATTCGTAATTTCCAAAATCTACCAGGTCGATATTACTTTGGAGCAGATGGTCGTAGAGTATTACCACTTCCAGAGATGACAACTAGATCAGAAATCAAAAAAGTTGGAAATGATTTTTATCTAGAAGACCCAGGTGTACGACTTAGACTTCCATCTACTAACTTCACAATCAATAACAATAAACTATACCATTTAGATAATGGACAAGGTAAGCTTAAAACAGGTTACTTTGTATTGATTGATGACGGTATGTCTACAACCCACTATCATTTCCTTGTATATGCAGACCAATCTGGAGAAGTTCTTAAGATGAAACGCTTGCCATCAAGATTTTCAGATTATTTTGACAAAGAAATCGATGGTTTCTATGGTCAAAAAATTAAAATTACACAGCCAAATAAGTATGAATATTACAAGGTTCTTGTGGTTAAATAATACAAAACGAATCGCCTAATGAGGGATGTGTGGGCGATTCGTTTTTTACTGTAATCAGCCATCACTAAACATCTTTTATAAGATTATATTCGAAACCTAAAGAAAAACAAGAAGAAACCATACTTCCAGCATGATTGAAAAGCGCAGTCATTACTTGAAAAAATTCGCTCGTTTATGTTATAATAGACTGTATTTAAAAAATTTTAAGGAGAAATGACAGAATGTCTGTATCATTTGAAAACAAAGAAACAAACCGTGGTGTCTTGACTTTCACTATCTCTCAAGACCAAATCAAACCAGAATTGGACCGTGTCTTCAACTCAGTGAAGAAATCTCTTAATGTTCCAGGTTTCCGTAAAGGTCACCTTCCACGTCCTATCTTCGACAAAAAGTTTGGTGAAGAGTCACTTTATCAAGACGTTATGAACGCTCTTTTGCCAAACGCTTATGAAGCAGCTGTAAAAGAAGCTGGTCTTGAAGTCGTTGCACAACCAAAAATTGACGTAACTTCAATGGAAAAAGGTCAAGACTGGGTTATCACTGCTGAAGTTGTTACAAAACCTGAAGTAAAATTGGGTGACTACAAAAACCTTGAAGTATCAGTAGATGTAGAAAAAGAAGTAACTGATGCTGACGTTGAAGAGCGTATCGAACGCGAACGCAACAACTTGGCTGAATTGGTTATCAAAGAAGCTGCTGCTGAAAACGGCGACACTGTTGTCATCGACTTCGTTGGTTCTATCGACGGTGTTGAATTTGATGGCGGAAAAGGTGAAAACTTCTCACTTGGACTTGGTTCAGGTCAATTCATCCCTGGTTTCGAAGACCAATTGGTAGGTCACTCAGCTGGCGAAACTGTTGATGTTATCGTAACATTCCCAGAAGACTACCAAGCAGAAGACCTTGCAGGTAAAGAAGCTAAATTCGTGACAACTATCCACGAAGTAAAAGCAAAAGAAGTTCCAGCTCTTGACGATGAGCTTGCAAAAGACATTGACGAAGAAGTTGAAACACTTGCTGAATTGAAAGAAAAATACCGCAAAGAATTGTCTGAAGCTAAAGAAGAAGCTTACAAAGATGCCGTTGAAGGTGCAGCAATTGATAAAGCTGTAGAAAACGCTGAAATCGTAGAACTTCCAGAAGAAATGATTCACGAAGAAGTTCACCGCTCAGTAAACGAATTCCTTGGAAACTTGCAACGTCAAGGTATCAACCCTGACATGTACTTCCAAATCACTGGAACTACTCAAGAAGACCTTCACAATCAATACCAAGCAGAAGCTGAGTCACGTACTAAGACTAACCTTGTTATCGAAGCAGTTGCCAAAGCTGAAGGATTTGATGCATCAGAAGAAGAAATCCAAAAAGAAATCGAGCAATTGGCAGCAGATTACAACATGGAAGTTGCTCAAGTACAAAGCTTGCTTTCAGCTGATATGTTGAAACACGATATCACAATCAAAAAAGCAGTTGAATTGATTACAAGCACAGCAACAGTTAAATAATCTTAATAAGATAAAATCCCACCTGATTAGGTGGGTTTTCTGATGCGCTATTTTCCAAAAATCTCTTTGAGGTCTGCGTCTGTAATCCCAATCATGGCGGGGATGCTATCCCAGTTTTCTTCGGTTAGGATGTAGGATTGTTCAGAGGTACTTGATGTGGCTGTTTCAGAGACAGCTGGTCGCTTTTCTTCAACATTCTCCAATAAATCACTGAAGCGTTCAATCAGATAGGTTTTTCGGGCAGTTCCGATGTGTTGGGTAGCATAGTCGAAGGCCTGTAATTCGCCTAGTAAGATAAGCTTGCTTTTGGCGCGTGTAATGGCTGTATAGATGAGATTGCGCTCCAGCATACGCCTACTAGCACTGGTGATAGGTAGGATGACAACAGGAAACTCACTTCCCTGAGACTTATGGATACTCATGGCATAGGCTAGGCGAATCTTGTACCATTCGTTACGTGGGTAAGAGACTTCGTTGCCATCAAAATCAATGACAATCTCGTCTTGTTTCGACTCGGTGTATTTACCAGGAATCAGGTCTGTGATAGCTCCTAAATCCCCATTAAAGACATTGATTTCAGCATCATTGACCAAGTGAATGACCTTGTCTCCCTTGCGATAGTGACACTGGGGAGCCTCAAAACTAAGTTGGTCTTTTTGTGGTGGATTGAGGAGGTCTTGCATGAGCTGGTTGATGGCATCAATCCCTGCCGTCCCTCGGTACATGGGAGCCAGAACTTGGATATCACGGGCAGGAATACCACTTCTGAGGGCAGCGCCTAAGATCTTTTCAATGGTAGCAGGAATATGGCCACTAGCAATTTCAAAGTAGGAACGGTCAGCTTTTTTCTGGGTGAAATCAGCTGGCAAGATACCCTGTCGAATCTGACTAGCTAGGGTGACGATGGTTGATTCTTCGCTTTGCCGATAAATTTTTTCCAAGCGAGTCTGAGGAATCAAAGGAATATGAAGCAGGTCAGCTAGAACCTGTCCAGGGCTGACAGACGGTAGCTGGTCGCTGTCGCCCACGATGAGGATCTTACTGTTAGAAGAGATGTTGGAGAAGAGTTGGTTGGCCAGCCAAGTATCTACCATGGAAAATTCATCTACGATGATAAAGTCAGCATCCAGATAATCTTCCAGATGACTGGTATCATCGTCACCTGTCATTCCCAAGTGGCGGTGTATAGTCGCGCTAGGCAAGCCTGTCAATTCATTCATGCGCCGAGCGGCTCGTCCAGTTGGAGCGGCAAGAAGAATCGGCAGGTTGCTTTTTTTCCTGAGGTCAAGTCCTTCTAAAAGGGCATAAACAGCGATAATCCCATTGATAACAGTTGTCTTACCAGTACCAGGCCCACCTGTAAGGATAAAGACCTTGTTTTGGATAGCATCGCAGATAGCTTGTTTTTGAATGCTATCATACTCAATTCCCAGCTCTTCCTCGACAGTAGCGATATGTTTTTGAATGGTTTCTAAATCCTGGCTCTTCTGTTTTCCTTTTTCAAGGATACGAACCAAGTGACTGCGGATGCCTTCCTCCGCGAAAAAGAGGCTGTTGTCAAAAATCTTGGTATCAACCTGCTGAACCTTGTCTTCTTCGATCAGGTAGGAGAGTTCTTGGGCTACTTGGCTGGGGTCCAGTTCCACGGGACGAGAAGATTCAAGGAGAGTAAGGGTTTGTTCTAGCAGTTCCCGTGCTTCAACATAGGTGTCCCCTGTTTCCATACAGACCTGAAAAAGACTGTGAACTAGACCGGCGCGGAAGCGTTCAGGAGCCTGACTTTCGATGCCTAGTTCCTCAGCTAGTTGGTCAGCAATAGTAAAGCCCAAACCCTTGATATCCTCGACCAACTGGTAGGGATAATTTTCAACCACATCAAGGGTTTCTTCCTTGTAAAAGTCTTGAATTTGAAAGGCTAATTTATTTGGGATGCCGTAGTTGGCTAGTTTGGCCAAGACCATCTCCGTTCCGTAGTTGAGACGGAGAGTGGAGACGAAAGCCTCGCGATTTTTGGCAGATAGTCCTGCGATGCCTTCTAACTTTTCTGGGTGTTGCAAAATTTCGTCAATGGTATTGTCGCCATAGGTGTCCACTATTTTCTGAGCTGTCTTGAGACCAATTCCCTTGAAATGGCTACTTGAAAAGTACTTGACCAAGCCCTTGCTAGTTGGTTTTGCGCGTTCATATCGACTGATCTGCAGTTGTTCCCCATACTTGGAGTGCTGGACAATTTGTCCCCAAAAAGTATAGTCTTCTCCCTCAATCACGTCAGCCATGGTGCCAGTGACAATGATTTCAAAATCATCAAAATCTTCTGCGTCCGTATCGTCGATTTCTAGGAGAAGGATGCGATAAAAATTGCTGGGATTTTCAAAAATAATCCGTTCAATGGTTCCTGAAAAATAAACTTCCATAAGATTCCTTTGCATAAATAGGTGAGAGTTAATACACTTCGAAAATCTCTTCAAACCACGTCAGCTTCGCCTTGCCGTATATATGTTACTGACTTCGTCAGTTCTATCTACAACCTCAAAGCAGTGCTTTGAGCAACCTGCGGCTAGCTTCCTAGTTTGCTCTTTGATTTTCATTGAGTATAACTTTGTTTCTATCTTAATCAAACTGGGTAGTGAATAATCATATTATCACGATAGAAGAAGAGGCTGAGATTGCTGATTCTCGGCCTCTTCGATTTCTTAAAATGTTCCGATACGGGTGATTGGCCAGAAGCGGAATTTAGCTTCCCCTGTGATATCTTTTGCTTTGAAGGTACCTACGTGGCGGCTGTCGCTCGAAACCAAGCGGTCGTCTCCGAGGAGAAGGTATTCTCCTTCTGGAACAGTAAAGCTAAAGTTGGTGTTATAGTTGACATCGACTGTGAAGGCTTGGGCTTTTTGAGCGATACTTCTAAAGAAAGTTCCTTTATTTCCTTCAAAGCCCTTGCCTGAGTAAGTGCTTTGGAGTTTGTCGTCCTTGAAGCGTTTGATGTAGTCTGCTAGGTAAGGCTCGTCCGTCTCTTTGTCATTGATGTAAAGTTTATCGTTTTCGTAACGGATGGTGTCGCCAGGCATTCCGATAACACGTTTGACGATGTCCTTATTACCGTCTTCCTCATGGGCAACCACGATATCAAATCGGTCAATAGGGAGATGTTTGACAACAAAGAGGATTTCACCATCCGCCAGGGTAGGATCCATGGAATGCCCTTCTACGCGGACATTACTCCAAAAAAAGATACGGCTCAAAGCTAGTAATGACAGAATCAGGAGGAACAATCCCCACTCTTTTAAGAAATTTTTAAATGAATTCATAACTTACCTTTCTAAGCGTTTTTTCGCTTTTTCAGTATTTTTAAAGTGTAGCTTGGCGCAGAAGCTGAGTCCCTGCATACCATAGGCTTGCAAAATCTGGCTAGCTACCTTATCAGAAGCCGTTCCAGCTCCACTTGGAAGTTGATAGCCCAGTTCTCGTCCCAGATTTTCAAGATTTTCCAGAAAGAGATCACGCGCAATGATAGAAGAAACTGCGACAGCCAAGTATTTGCCCTCAGCCTTTTCTTCTAAGCTGATAGGATTACTGAAACGATTGGCCTCTTGTGCCAAGTACTTGTCATAATTTTTAGCACTAGTAAAGGCATCAATCACAATTTTCTCAGGCTGAATGCCTTTTTGAAGAAGGAGATAGATAGCCTGGTTATGGAGGGCTACCTTAACCGAAACAGCATTGTAGCGGTCTCCGATGACCTCGTTGTACTTGCTTGGTGAGAGAAGCAATGCCTGGTGCTGGATTTTTTCTTTGAGAATAGGGGCAATCTGACGGATCTTTTGGTCGGTCAGTGTCTTGGAATCCCCCACACCGAGTTTTCGCAAGAAGTCATGCTGGTCAGGTGTGACAAAGGAAGCCACAACTGCAAGCCCACCAAAGTAGGAACCATTCCCTACCTCATCCGTCCCAATCAAAGGAAGATTTTGATCGCTGTTTTCTTCTACAATTTGATAGCCAAAGAAACGAGCGTATTTCTCGGCCCCTTCACCCTGAAGCAAGACCTTTCCAGAAGTATAGATAGAAACCGTTGCTTGAGGTAGTCGCAAAAAGTAGCGAATATAGGGATTCTTGCTGGGAGCCAGACTGGTTTGATAGTGTTCAAGAAAAGACTGAATCTCCTTTTCGCTTGGTGTGAGTGTTATACTTGCCATAGTTTCTATTGTACCACAAAAGCAGTAAAATTTGTAAAAACTGACAAAATTAGCGAATTTTGGTATAATATCGTGAGGTGAATTTTATGGCAAATCTAAATCGATTCAAATTTACATTCGGGAAAAAAACGTTAACCTTGACAAGCGAGCATGATAATCTCTTTATGGAGGAAATCGCCAAGGTTGCGACAGAAAAATACCAAGCAATTAAAGAACAAATGCCTAGTGCAGATGATGAAACCATCGCTCTTTTGTTGGCAGTCAACTGTTTATCAACTCAGCTCAGCCGTGAGATTGAATTTGATGATAAGGAGCAAGAATTAGAAGAACTCCGTCACAAACTTGTGACTTGCAAGCAAGAACAGAGCAAGATTGAGGATTCCTTATGATTTCACTCCTTCTTCTATTGGTCTTGGCTTGGGGATTTTATATCGGCTATCGGAGAGGTCTGCTCTTGCAGGTTTATTACCTGATTTCAGCCATGGCATCGGCTTTTATGGCTGGCCAGTTTTATAAGGGGCTTGGAGAGCAATTCCATTTATTGCTCCCTTATGCAAATCCGCAGGAAGGTCAGGGGACTTTCTTTTTCCCATCGGATCAACTCTTTCAGTTGGATAAGGTCTTTTATGCAGGTATCGGCTATTTGTTGGTTTTCGGGATAGTCTATAGCATCGGTCGTTTGCTTGGTCTCCTCTTACACTTACTTCCTAGTAAAAAACTGGGTGGTAAGTTGTTCCAAGTTTCAGCAGGGATTTTGTCCATGTTGGTGACCTTATTTGTCTTGCAAATGGCCTTGACCATACTAGCAACTATTCCCATGGCAGCTATACAAAATCCTCTTGAAAAGAGTATCGTCGCAAAACACATCATCCAGAGCATACCAGTAACAACCAGTTGGCTCAAACAAATCTGGGTGACAAATTTAATCGGATAAAAAGGGCAGGAGTTTTCCTAGCCCTTTGTTTACAGATTTGGCTAGAATCTATCAGAATGTAAAAAGCTAATACTCTTCGAAAATCTCTTCAAACCACGTCAGCTTCCATCTGCAACCTCAAACCACTGTTTTGAGCAACCTGCGGCTAGCTTCCTAGTTTGCTTTTTGATTTTTATTGAGTATCATACACCTAGACATTCAAAGACAAGGAAATAAAGATGAATAAGAAAATATTAGAAACATTAGAGTTCAATAAGGTCAAGGCTTTGTTTGAACCCCATTTGTTGACCGAGCAGGGCTTGGAGCAATTGAGACAGTTGGTTCCGACTGCTAAAGCAGATAAAATCAAACAGGCTTTTGCTGAGATGAAGGAAATGCAGGCTCTCTTTGTCGAGCAACCGCATTTCACTATTCTCTCAACCAAGGAAATCGCAGGAGTCTGCAAGCGTTTGGAGATGGGGGCGGACCTCAATATTGAGGAGTTCCTCCTCTTGAAGCGCGTGCTTCTGTCTAGCCGAGAGCTGCAAAGTTTTTATGCCAATCTGGAAAATGTCAACTTGACAGAATTAGCCCTTTGGTTTGAAAAATTACACGATTTTCCGCAATTACAAGGAAATCTCCAAGCCTTTAATGATGCAGGTTTTATTGAAAATTTTGCCAGTGAAGAATTGGCGCGAATCCGTCGAAAAATCCATGATAGCGAGAGTCAGGTACGCGATGTCTTGCAAGATTTGCTCAAGCAAAAAGCGCAGATGTTGACAGAAGGGATTGTTGCCAGCAGAAATGGTCGTCAGGTTTTACCAGTCAAAAACACCTACCGCAATAAGATTGCAGGTGTCGTTCATGATATTTCTGCTAGTGGAAATACCGTCTATATCGAACCCCGTGAGGTGGTCAAACTGAGCGAAGAAATTGCTAGTCTGCGAGCAGATGAGCGCTATGAAATGCTTCGCATTCTCCAAGAAATTTCTGAGCGTGTCCGCCCTTATGCGGCTGAGATTGCCAATGATGCTTGGATTATCGGCCATCTGGACTTGATTCGTGCCAAGGTCCGCTTTATCCAAGAAAGGCAAGCAGTCGTTCCTAAGCTATCAGAAAATCAGGAGATTCAATTGCTCCATGTTTGCCATCCTTTGGTCAAAAATGCCGTTGCAAATGATGTCCATTTTGGCCAAGATTTAACAGCCATTGTCATTACAGGTCCCAATACAGGTGGGAAGACCATCATGCTCAAAACTCTGGGCTTGACGCAGGTTATGGCTCAGTCTGGTTTGCCAATTTTAGCAGACAAGGGAAGTCGTGTTGGTATTTTTGAAGAAATCTTTGCCGATATTGGCGATGAGCAGTCTATTGAGCAGAGCTTGTCTACCTTCTCTAGCCACATGACCAATATTGTGGATATTCTTGGTAAGGTCAACCAGCATTCACTCTTACTTTTGGATGAGTTGGGGGCTGGTACAGATCCCCAAGAGGGAGCTGCCCTTGCCATGGCTATTCTGGAGAATCTTCGCCTGCGTCAAGTCAAGACTATGGCGACCACCCACTATCCAGAACTCAAGGCCTACGGTATTGAGACAGCCTTTGTGCAAAATGCCAGCATGGAGTTTGATACTGCAACTCTACGCCCGACCTATCGCTTTATGCAGGGAGTTCCTGGTCGAAGCAATGCCTTTGAGATTGCCAAACGTCTAGGCCTATCTGAAGTTATCGTAGGGGATGCTAGTCAGCAGGTCGATCAGGACAATGATGTCAATCGGATTATTGAGCAGCTGGAAGAGCAGACGCTGGAAAGCCGTAAACGTTTGGACAATATCCGTGAGGTGGAGCAAGAAAATCTCAAGATGAACCGTGCTCTAAAAAAACTTTACAATGAGCTCAATCGTGAAAAGGAAACCGAGCTTAATAAGGCGCGTGAACAGGCTGCTGAGATTGTGGACATGGCCCTAAGTGAGAGTGACCAGATTCTCAAAAATCTCCACAGTAAGTCCCAGCTCAAACCCCATGAAATCATTGAAGCCAAGACCAAGCTGAAAAAATTGGCTCCTGAAAAAGTAGATTTGTCTAAAAATAAGGTTCTTCAAAAAGCCAAGAAAAAACGTGCTCCAAAGGTAGGAGATGATATCGTTGTTCTCAGTTATGGACAGCGTGGTACTTTGACCAGTCAACTCAAAGATGGCCGCTGGGAAGCCCAAGTAGGCTTGATCAAGATGACCTTGGAAGAGAAAGAGTTTGACCTTGTTCAAGCCCAGCAAGAAAAGCAAGTCAAGAAGAAACAGGTCAATGTCGTGAAACGAACTTCTAGTCGAGGACCTCAAGCCAGACTGGACCTTCGAGGCAAGCGCTATGAAGAAGCCATGAATGAGCTAGATGCCTTTATCGATCAAGCCTTGCTTAATAATATGGCTCAAGTTGATATCATCCATGGTATCGGAACAGGTGTCATCCGTGAAGGTGTCACCAAATACCTACAAAGAAACAAACATGTCAAGAGTTTCGGCTATGCCCCACAAAATGCTGGAGGGAGTGGCGCAACTATTGTCACTTTTAAAGGATAGCAGTATTCTGGACTTTATAAAGTAAAAACTGTTGAACTAATTTTTACTAATAAACACATTGACAAAAGCCAACATTTTTTGTAAAATAAGAATCAATTAAATACCAACACCGAATGAAGTTTAATAGAAGTGGGGAATCGTTTGATTTTCCATGACTGTAAATGGACGGAACTCTGGAGAGACCGTAAAGGCACCGAAGGGGCAAGGCAGGCAACTGCTCAAACTCTCAGGTAAAAGGACAGAGCTAGGATAGACCGCTTTTTAGCATTTATCTAAGCATTCCAGAGTACATGTATCTTGCATGTGCTCTTTCTTTTGGGGTTGAAACGATAGGAGAAGGAAATGTTAGAATTGCTTAAATCAATCGATGCTTTTGCTTGGGGACCGCCCCTCTTGATTTTATTGGTCGGAACAGGGATTTACCTAACTATTCGGCTAGGACTCTTGCAGGTTTTGCGTCTGCCCAAGGCCTTCCAGCTTATTTTTACTAAGGACAAGGGGCATGGCGATGTATCCAGCTTTGCGGCCTTGTGTACAGCCCTAGCAGCGACAGTTGGTACGGGAAATATTATCGGAGTGGCGACGGCTATCAAGGTCGGTGGCCCAGGAGCCCTCTTTTGGATGTGGATGACTGCTTTCTTTGGGATGGCTACCAAGTATGCGGAAGGACTACTAGCTATTAAATACCGCACCAAGGACGACCATGGTGCAGTAGCGGGAGGTCCAATGCACTATATCCTTCTGGGTATGGGAGAAAAGTGGCGTCCACTTGCTATCTTCTTTGCCCTGGCAGGTGTCTTAGTGGCTTTGTTGGGGATCGGGACCTTTACCCAAGTTAACTCGATTACAGAATCTATCCAAAATACAACAACTATTTCGCCAGCCATCACAGCTCTTGTGTTGTCTGTATTTGTAGCAATTGCAGTCTTTGGTGGACTCAAGTCCATTTCAAAGGTTTCAACAACCGTTGTTCCTTTTATGGCCATCATTTATATTTTAGGAACTCTTACAGTTATTTTCTTTAATATTGGGAAAATCCCTGCCACAATCGCTTTAATCTTGACATCAGCATTTAGTCCTGTTGCTGCGGTAGGTGGATTTGCCGGTGCTAGCATTCGGATGGCTATTCAAAATGGTGTAGCGCGAGGTGTTTTCTCGAACGAATCTGGTCTGGGTTCGGCTCCCATTGCAGCTGCTGCCGCTAAGACAAATGAACCGGTAGAGCAGGGCTTGATTTCCATGACAGGAACCTTTATTGATACCCTCATTATCTGTACCTTGACTGGTTTAACCATCTTGGTAACTGGTGTTTGGAGTGGTGACTTGAATGGAGTGGCTTTGACTCAGTCGGCTTTCTCAACAGTCTTTTCACATTTTGGACCTGCCCTCTTGACCATCTTCCTTGTGCTCTTTGCCTTTACAACGATTCTAGGTTGGAACTACTATGGAGAACGCTGTTTCGAGTTCCTCTTTGGGGTTCGCTTTATCTGGCTCTACCGTGTGGTCTTTGTACTCATGGTCTTGTTGGGAGGATTTATCGAGTTGGATATGGTTTGGATTATCGCAGATATTGTCAACGCTTTGATGGCTCTGCCAAACTTGATTGCTCTGTTGGTCTTGTCACCAGTCGTCATTGCTGAGACTAAAAAGTATTTTGACAAATAATGAAATCACACAGCTCGTGTGATTTTTTTGCTTTCATAAAAAATTTCTATCGGTGTAATTTAAAATATATATTATACACGGTATAGAATCTGTGATAGACTAGATTTCAACAACATGAAAAGAGGTTTTATAATGACAACATTTACAATTCATACAGTAGAATCAGCGCCAGCAGAAGTGAAAGAGGTTCTTGAAACAGTAGAAAAAGATAACAATGGCTATATTCCCAACCTAATCGGTCTCTTGGCTAATGCACCGACTGCTTTAGAGGCTTATCGTACTGTCGGAGCTATCAACCGTCGCAATAGCCTGACACCCGTTGAGCGCGAAGTCGTGCAAATCACGGCAGCCGTGACCAATGGTTGTGCCTTCTGTGTTGCAGGTCACACAGCCTTTTCAATCAAACAAATCCAGATGAATGATGATCTGCTTCAAGCCCTTCGCAATCGTACTCCAATTGAAACAGATCCTAAATTGGACACCCTAGCTAAGTTTACCTTGGCAGTTATCAATACCAAGGGTCGTGTAGGAGATGAAGCCTTAGCTGAGTTTTTAGAAGCTGGTTATAGCCAACAAAATGCCTTGGATGTGGTTCTTGGTGTCAGTCTAGCAAGCCTCTGTAACTATGCCAACAATCTAGCTAATACCCCAATTAACCCAGAATTGCAACCTTATGCTTAATTCATATCTGAGTAAAATGAAGTCTGAAATAATCGGACTTCATTTTTTATCCCCTCATTTAAGCGCTTTTATGCTATACTGAAACTAACATGATTATTGGAGGTTAGGATGAAAAAACTCCCCTTAGTATTTTCAGGTTGTTTGCTAGGTTTGGCAGGAGCTGGAAATCTTATTTTAGATACGTTGCCGGTTCTGTCCCATCTGTTGAGTCTGACAGGTTTGATTTTGTGGATTTACTTTCTGATTCTTCATCTCTTTAATTGGAAGGAAAGCAAGCAAGAGTTGACCAAGCCTCCTCTTTTGTCAGGGATGGCGACCTTTCCCATGGCTGGGATGATTTTATCAACTTATGTCTTTCGCGTATTCCCTCATCTTCCTTTGGTAGCGCAAGGGCTCTGGTGGTTTTCATTTCTCTTGGACTTGGCCTTGATTGCTGATTTCACCATCAAGTTTGCCTGTCCAGGTCGTAGGGTTCATGCGACTCCTAGCTGGACGGTTCTCTATGTGGGGATAGCGGTGGCTGCCTTGACCTATCCTCTGGTAGGCATCATCGAAATTGCCTATGCGACCTTGAGTTTTGGTTTTCTCTTGACCTTCTATCTCTATCCCCTTATTTATAGCGATTTAAAGAAACATCCACTCCCACTAGCCTTGCTTGGACAAGAAGGAATCTATTGCGCTCCCTTCTCTCTACTCTTGGCTTCTCTAGTTCGAGTTGGAGGAGAGAGTCTACCAACTTGGCTCTTAATCGTTATGATTTTGGCTTCTCAATCCTTCTTTTTCTTTGTTTTAACTCGCCTACCCAATATTTTAAAGCAAGGCTTTCAACCAGCCTTCTCAGCCCTCACTTTCCCGACCATTATCACAGCTACTTCGCTTAAGATGGCTCAGGGAATCTTGAAACTTCCATTTTTGGATTATTTGGTAGTGGCTGAAACCGCTATTTGCTTAATTATTTTACTCTTTGTATTAGGCGCTTATCTGATTTGGTTACGAAAAAAGGTCTAGCTAGAAATAGCTAAACCTTATTTTTTATGGTTTGATGACTTCAGCTCCACCCATGTATGGACGAAGAACTTCTGGGATGGTCACAGAACCATCTGCATTTTGGTAGTTTTCAAGAATAGCAGCCACTGTACGTCCAACTGCAAGTCCAGAACCATTCAAGGTATGGAGCAATTTCACCTTGCCATCTGCTTCATCACGGTAACGGATTTGGGCACGACGGGCTTGGAAATCTTCTGTGTTTGAACAGCTTGAGATTTCACGGTAAGTATTTTGGGCTGGAATCCAAACTTCCAAGTCGTAAGTTTTCGCAGCTGAGAAGCCCATATCTCCAGTAGAGAGAGCAACGACACGGTATGGAAGGTTGAGTTTTTGAAGAATGTTTTCAGCGTTGGCTGTCATTTTTTCCAATTCTTCATAAGATTCTTCTGGTTTGGCAAATTTGACCATTTCAACCTTGTGGAATTGGTGCAAACGAATCAAGCCACGAGTATCACGGCCAGCTGAACCAGCCTCAGAACGGAATGATGGACTCATAGCAGTGAAGTAAATTGGCAGGTCTTTGCCGTCAAGGATTTCATCACGGTAGTAGTTTGTCAGAGGAACTTCAGCTGTAGGGATAAGGACATAATTGCTGTCGCTCAATTCAAAAGTATCTTCCTTGAATTTTGGATATTGACCAGTACCAAACATAGAGTCATGGTTAACCATGTAAGGTGTGATGACTTCAGTATAGCCTTCTTTGCCATGTTCATCCAACATAAAGTTGTAGATAGCACGTTCTAAACGAGCACCGAGGCCTTTATAGAAGAGGAAGCGAGCGCCTGTTACCTTACCACCGCGTTCCCAATCAAGGATACCAAGGTCTTCACCGAGATCCCAGTGAGCTTTTGGCTCAAAGTCAAACTCGCGTGGAGTACCCCAACGGCGAACTTCCACATTGTCATCTTCATCAGCCCCAACAGGAACACTGTCAGCTGGGATGTTAGGAAGAGTCGTTGTAAATTCTGTTAATTTAGCATCTATTTCTGCCAATTCAGCATCCAAGGCTTTGACTTCAGCAGATAGAGTTTGCATGGCAGCAATCTTGTCATCTGCATTTTCCTTGTTGCGCTTAGCTTGGGCAATCTCAGCAGAAACTGTGTTACGTTCTGCCTTGAGAGTTTCAACTTTGACCAAGATGTCACGACGCTTAGCATCGATTTCTTTCATCTCATTCAAGACAGCAGCATCTACACCACGTGTAGCCAATTTTTCTGCGACAGCATCAAAATCTGTACGAATACGTTTGATATCTAACATAAGAACTCCTTTATGAAAAAAGCACACCTGACAAAGCGTTGGAGTGGCAGGGCCACGGTTCCATCCAACTTCACAGGTGTGCACTTGATTGTGTATGTAATTGTTACTAACGGTAGAATTTCACCTATCCCTCCTATCTGCTCGCAGCATCCGCAGACTTTCTGAAAGAAGAAGATAACCTACTTATCCGTTGCTATGATTATACTAAAGTTTCTACTTTTTTGCAAATAGATTTTTAAATTTTTGGCTAATTGTCTGAATCAGGGTCGGAAGTTTGACGACCTTGTCATTCCCCAGTTTTTCACGAGCAATTTTGAGAATGGCACCTGAATCTTTTGAAGCAAAGAGGAATTTTCCTTTGTCTGTAAAGACTTCGAAGTGGCGACTGATTTTCCTCCCAGTGACATTGGCTCCAATCTGGTTGATATGGCTCCAAGGAATCTGGATAAATTGTTCGACATTGACATCGGGGTAAAATTCTAAGGCCTGATCTCCGACCAGGAATTTCCCAACTTTCCCAGCGATAGAGAGGTAGGAAGTGCCTGTCGTGCTGAGAAGCACTGTTTTGTTAAGAGATTGGGCCATGATTAGTCTTCCTTACTTTCGCCGAAAAAGGCATTGTAGAGGGCTTTAATTGCTGCTTTTTCTTGGTCTTTATTGACAACGAACATGATAGAAACTTCACTAGAACCTTGAGACATCATCTGGATATTGATCTTATTTTCAGATAGAGCGCGAGTTGCAGTAGCAGTTACTCCGATATGACTCTTCATCTTTTCTCCAACAATCATAATGATAGAAAGGTCGTGTTCGATTTCTGCATGGTCCACCTCAGCCTTTTGAACCAACTGACGAAGGATTTCTTCTTCCTTGATAGGAGTTAGTTCGCGAGAACGGAGAATGATTGAAAGATCGTCGATACCTGTTGGCATATGTTCCCAGCCGATGTTAAGGTCTTCAAGGATTTGCAGAACCTTGCGGCCAAATCCAACCTCACGGTTCATGAGGTATTTCGACATATTAATGCTGACAAAGCCTGAGTCACCAGCAATTCCCACAACTGGAAATTCATCACTACTGTGTTTTAGAACGATACGAGTACCTGGATGGTCAGGGTTGTTGGTATTCTTGATAACGAGAGGAATTTTTCCACGGTAGGCAGGAAGAAGCGCTTCGTCATGAAGGACTGAGAATCCTGCATAGGCCAACTCACGCATTTCACGGTAGGTTAACTCAGGGATTGAGTGTGGTTGGTGAATAATACCAGGGTGGGCTGCAAAGATACCATCAACGTCTGTAAAGTTTTCATAGAGGTCTGCCTTAACACCGGCAGCAATGATAGAACCTGTAATGTCTGATCCTCCACGTGAGAAGGTACAGATTTGATTTTCCTTGGTAACTCCAAAGAAACCAGGAATGACAAGGACTTCATTTGTATTTGTCAATTCTTCAATCTTGTCATAACTTGATGGAATGATGCGAGCGTGACCAGGCTCACTTGTGACCACAATACCAGCTTCTCTAGGGTGCACATAGCGTGCATCAATCCCGTTTTGATTAAAGTAGGCAGCAATCAATTTAGCATTGTTATTTTCACCAGCTGCTAGGAAAGTATCGTAGAGAAATTCATTTTCTTCGATAGGAAGAGTGGCTAAGGCACGAATGCTTTTGGAAATTTTTTCTAGCACAGCTGGTTTAAGACCTAGTTCACTAACCATCGCAGCATAGCGGTCGATAATCCAGTTTTGGCTCTTGCTAATATCGTTACCAGCAACATAGTCGCGGTAGTATTTAATCAAGGCATCCGTAACCTTAGTATCTTCAGCATTGCGTTTACCAGGGGCAGAAACGACTACAAAACGACGCTCTGAATCGCTTTTGACGATGTTTAAAACTTTTTCTAATTGACTAGCAGAGGCAAGAGAGCTACCTCCAAATTTAACAACTTTCATAAGAACTCCTAAAGTAAGTATTTTATACGATTATAGCAGAAAGAAAGCCTTTTTTCAATGAAGAAAATAAGATGCTTTCTAGCCTAAAACGATGCTTTCTAATCGGCTGAGACACTTTCAGTCAATTTTTTCTTGCTTTCTGTTCCTAAAAAAGATATATTTTGAAAATAAAATAATTTAATTTTCAATGAAAATCAAAGGGCAAACTAGGAAGCTAGCCGCAGACTGCTCAAAGCACTGCTTTGAGGTTGTAAATAAGACTGATGAAGTCAGCTCAAAACACTGTTTTGAGGTTGTGGATAGAACTGACGAAGTCAGTAACCATACCTACGGCAAGGCGAAGCTGACGTGGTTTGAAGAGATTTTCGAAGAGTATAAACTGCTTATAAAAATAAAAAGGAGTCCAGATGGAACACATTATTTATCAGCTTGATGAGGACTTGGCAATCCTTACCTTAAACCGTCCTGAGGTCGCGAATGGCTTTCATATTCCTATGTGTGAGGAGATTTTAGAAGCCTTGACTTTGGCAGAAGAGGATCCGGCTGTGCATTTTATCTTAATCAATGCCAATGGCAAAGTCTTTTCAGTTGGAGGAGATTTGGTAGAGATGAAGCGGGCAGTGGATGAGGATGATATTCCATCATTGACAAAAATCGCAGAGTTGGTCAATGCTATTTCTTATAAAATCAAACAAATAGCCAAACCTGTTTTAATGGAAGTTGACGGTGCTGTTGCAGGTGCCGCAGCCAATATAGCTGTTGCGGCAGATTTCTGTCTTGC
The DNA here is from genome assembly GCF_000220085.1 of Streptococcus mitis SK1080. Classification (GTDB taxonomy): domain Bacteria; phylum Bacillota; class Bacilli; order Lactobacillales; family Streptococcaceae; genus Streptococcus; species Streptococcus mitis_K. The sequence continues at coordinate 110,435 of NZ_AFQV01000021.1, forward strand.
AACGGATAAGGCTAAGTTTATCCAAGCCTTTGTTGGCGTTGGCTTGGCTCCAGATGCAGGGGGAATTCATCTCTTGAGCCGCAGTATCGGTGTGACGCGTGCTGCTCAATTAGCTATGACAGGAGAGGCTTTGACCGCAGAAAAAGCTCTGGAGTGGGGGCTAGTTTACCGTGTTTCCGAAGCTGATAAACTTGAAAAGACGAGAGAACAGCTTCTTAAAAAATTAAGACGTGGTTCAAGTAATTCCTATGCTGCCATTAAGAAGTTGGTTTGGGAGAGCCAATTTAAAGACTGGCAGGATTACGCTACTTTAGAACTGAATCTACAGGAATCCTTAGCTCAAACAGAGGATTTCAAAGAAGGAGTGCGAGCTCATTCGGAGAGAAGACGGCCTAAATTTACAGGAAAATAAAAAAATACTTGCATCATTCTTTGAACTTTGATATAATTCTCTTGTCAAATGTTTTGATTGTAAAAGTTTTTTTGAGAAGGAGGGAAAGAAAGATTGGACTACCAACGAATTAATGAATATTTAACATCTATATTTAACAATGTCCTTGTCATTGAGGAAGTGAGCTTGAGAGGTAGTCGTTTCAAGGATATCTCCATCAAAGAAATGCATACGATTGATGTGATTGGGAAATTCCCAGACGTGACACCAAGTCAAGTGTCAAAAGAGTTGATGGTGACTCTTGGGACAGTTACGACTAGTTTGAATAATCTCGAACGCAAGGGTTACATTGAACGCATTCGCTCAGAGCAGGATCGTCGTGTGGTGCATCTACATTTGACAAAGAAGGGTCGCTTGGTTCATAGGCTACATAAACGCTTCCACAAGGCCATGGTTGAAAAAATCATTGATGGTATGAGTAAGGAAGAAATTGATGTTATGAGCAAAGGTTTGACCAATCTTTATCAATTTTTGGAGGATTTGAAATAATGGCTTTTGCAAAAATAAGCCAGGTTGCTCATTATGTGCCAGAGCAAGTGGTTACAAATCACGACTTGGCTCAGATTATGGATACCAATGATGAGTGGATTTCAAGTCGGACGGGAATACGACAAAGGCATATTTCAAGAACAGAATCTACCAGTGATTTGGCTACAGAGGTTGCTAAGAAACTGATGACAAAAGCTGGAATCACAGGGGAAGAGCTGGATTTTATCATCCTAGCCACCATTACTCCAGATTCGATGATGCCCTCTACAGCTGCTCGTGTTCAAGCTAATATTGGTGCAAAAAAAGCTTTTGCTTTTGACCTAACAGCGGCTTGCAGTGGATTTGTATTTGCTCTTTCAACTGCTGAAAAGTTTATCGCTTCTGGTCGCTTTCAAAAAGGCTTGGTGATTGGTAGTGAAACCCTCTCTAAGGCAGTTGATTGGTCAGACCGATCAACAGCTGTTTTGTTTGGAGATGGTGCTGGTGGTGTCTTGCTAGAAGCTAGCGAGCAAGAGCATTTCTTGGCTGAGAGTCTCAATAGTGATGGAAGTCGTAGCGAATGTCTAACGTACGGACATTCAGGCTTACATTCTCCATTTTCAGATCAAGAAAATGCAGATTCATTTTTGAAGATGGATGGACGCGCAGTCTTTGATTTTGCTATTCGAGATGTAGCCAAGTCTATCAAACAGACTATTGATGAATCTCCTATAGAGGCGACAGACTTGGATTATCTGCTACTTCATCAGGCTAATGACCGTATTTTGGATAAAATGGCTAGAAAAATTGGTGTCGACCGAGATAAACTTCCAGCCAATATGATGGAATATGGCAATACCAGTGCAGCCAGTATCCCGATTTTACTTTCAGAGTGTGTAGAACAAGGTCTCATCCCTTTAGATGGTAGCCAGACTGTTCTTCTATCAGGCTTCGGTGGAGGCTTGACCTGGGGCACGCTCATTCTTACAATTTAGGTAATCATGTGGTGAACACATTGTTATAAAAAACTATTTATTTTAAAGGAGTCCTATCATGGCAGTATTTGAAAAAGTACAAGAAATTATCGTTGAAGAACTTGGGAAAGACGCATCAGAAGTAACACTTGAATCAACTTTTGATGACTTGGATGCAGATTCATTGGACTTGTTCCAAGTAATCTCAGAAATCGAAGATGCTTTTGATATCCAAATCGAAGCAGAGGATGACTTGAAAACAGTTGGTGACTTGGTTGCCTACGTTGAAGAGCAAACAAAATAATACTCAATGAAAATCAAAGAGCAAACTAGGAAGCTAGCCGCAGGCTGTACTTGAGTACGGCAAGGTGACGCTGACGTGGTTTGAATTTGATTTTCGAAGAGTATAAGAAGAATATAAGATAGAAGGAGTAGGGAAACCCGCTCCCTCTTGTTTAGGCAATAGTTTGATTGTCAAATTATGACGGTATCGAACTATTACGTAAGCAAGAAACGATGGAGGCACTATGAAAACGCGTATTACAGAATTATTGAATATTGAGTATCCTATTTTCCAAGGAGGAATGGCTTGGGTTGCTGATGGTGATTTGGCAGGAGCTGTTTCCAAGGCTGGAGGACTAGGCATTATCGGTGGTGGGAATGCACCGAAAGAAGTCGTCAAGGCCAATATTGACAAGATCAAATCGTTGACTGATAAACCTTTTGGTGTCAACATCATGCTCTTGTCTCCCTTTGTGGAAGATATTGTAGATCTCGTTATCGAGGAAGGGGTTAAGGTAGTGACAACAGGTGCAGGAAATCCTGGTAAATACATGGAACGTTTCCATGAAGCAGGGATTACAGTTATTCCTGTTGTACCAAGCGTTGCCCTAGCTAAACGAATGGAAAAAATTGGTGCGGACGCTGTTATTGCAGAAGGAATGGAAGCTGGGGGACATATCGGTAAATTAACAACCATGACCTTGGTGCGTCAAGTGGCGGCAGCTGTATCTATTCCTGTTATTGCGGCAGGAGGGATTGCGGATGGTGAAGGTGCTGCAGCTGGCTTTATGCTAGGTGCAGAGGCTGTTCAGGTTGGAACTCGTTTTGTCGTTGCAAAAGAGTCTAATGCCCATCCAAATTATAAGGCGAAAATTTTAAAAGCTAGAGATATTGATACTACGATTTCAGCTCAACACTTTGGCCATGCTGTTCGTGCAATTAAAAATCAATTGACTCGTGATTTTGAAAAAGCTGAAAAAGATGCCTTTAAACAAGAAAATCCTGATTTGGAAATCTTTGAACAAATGGGAGCAGGTGCTCTAGCCAAAGCGGTTGTTCACGGTGATGTGGATGGTGGTTCTGTTATGGCAGGTCAAATTGCGGGGCTTGTTTCCAAAGAAGAAACAGCTGAAGAAATCTTAAAAGATTTGTATTACGGAGCAGCTAAGAAAATTCAAGAAGAAGCCTCTCGTTGGGCAGGAGTTGTAAGAAATGACTAAAACAGCCTTTTTATTTGCTGGTCAAGGTGCCCAGTATCTAGGTATGGGACGGGATCTCTATGATCACTACCCTATTGTCAAAGAAACGATTGATCAAGCGAGTCAGGTGCTCGATTATGATTTGCGTCATCTCATCGATACGGAAGAAGACAAACTCAATCAGACCCGCTATACCCAACCAGCCATTCTAGCGACTTCGGTTTCTATCTACCGTTTACTGCAAGAAAAGGGCTATCAGCCTGATATGGTTGCTGGTTTGTCTCTTGGAGAATACTCTGCCTTGGTGGCCAGTGGTGCCTTGGATTTTGAAGATGCGGTTGCCTTGGTTGCTAAGCGTGGAGCCTATATGGAAGAAGCGGCTCCTGCTGGCTCTGGCAAGATGGTAGCAGTTCTCAATACGCCAGTAGAGGTTATTGAAGAAGTCTGTCAAAAAGCTTCTGAACTTGGAGTGGTTACCCCAGCCAACTATAATACACCTGCACAAATCGTGATTGGTGGAGAAGTGGTTGCAGTTGATCGAGCTGTTGAACTCTTGCAGGAGGCAGGTTCCAAACGCTTGATTCCTCTCAAGGTTTCAGGTCCCTTTCATACCGCTCTCCTTGAGCCTGCTAGCCAGAAACTAGCTGAAACTCTAGCTCAGGTGAGTTTTTCAGATTTCACTTGTCCCCTAGTTGGTAATACAGAAGCTGCAGTTATGCAAAAAGAAGACATTGCTCAACTCTTGACGCGTCAGGTCAAGGAGCCAGTTCGTTTCTATGAAAGTATTGCAGTTATGCAAGAAGCAGGCGTAACCAACTTTATCGAGATTGGACCGGGGAAAGTCTTGTCAGGCTTTGTCAAAAAAATTGATAAGACAGCTAAACTAGCCAATGTTGAAGATCAGGCGAGTTTGGAAGCCTTGCTAGAAAACAAGTAATCCCTTCTCCCATAAATACAGGAGGAAACAGGAGAAAAGAATGCAACTAAAAAATAAAAATATCTTTGTTACAGGTTCGAGTCGTGGAATTGGTCTTGCCATTGCCCACAAGTTTGCTCAAGCAGGAGCCAACATTGTCTTAAACAGCCGTGGGGCAATTTCAGAGGACTTGCTAGCCGAGTTTTCAAACTATGGTGTCAAGGTAGTTCCCATTTCAGGGGATGTGTCGGATTTTGCAGACGCTAAGCGTATGGTTGAACAAGCTATTGCAGAGCTGGGTTCAGTAGATGTTTTGGTCAACAATGCAGGAATTACCCAAGATACCCTGATGCTTAAGATGACAGAAGCGGATTTTGAAAAAGTGCTCAAGGTTAACTTGACTGGTGCCTTTAACATGACACAATCAGTCTTGAAACCGATGATAAAAGCCAGAGAAGGTGCTATCATTAATATGTCTAGTGTTGTTGGTTTGATGGGAAATATTGGTCAAGCTAACTATGCTGCTTCTAAGGCTGGTTTGATTGGTTTTACCAAGTCTGTGGCGCGTGAAGTGGCTAATCGCAATATCAGAGTTAATGCTATTGCACCGGGAATGATTGAGTCTGATATGACAGCTGTCCTATCAGACAAGGTAAAAGATGCCATGCTAGCGCAAATTCCTATGAAAGAATTTGGGCAGGCAGAGCAGGTTGCAGATTTGACAGTATTTTTAGCAGGCCAAGATTATCTAACTGGTCAAGTGGTTGCCATTGATGGCGGCCTCAGTATGTAGCAGAAGCTAGAGGTAAAAAAGATGAAACTAAATCGTGTAGTAGTAACAGGTTATGGAGTGACATCTCCAATCGGAAATACACCAGAAGAATTTTGGAATAGTTTGACAACTGGAAAAATCGGAATTGGTCAAATTACAAAATTTGATCATAGTGACTTTGATGTGCATAATGCAGCAGAAATCCAAGATTTCCCTTTTGATAAATACTTTGTAAAAAAAGATACTAATCGTTTTGATAACTATTCTTTGTATGCCTTGTATGCAGCCCAAGAAGCCGTTAATCATGCCAATTTAGATGTAGAGGCTCTTGATAAAGATCGTTTTGGTGTTATCGTTGCCTCTGGTATTGGTGGAATCAAAGAAATTGAAGATCAAGTGCTCCGCCTAAATGACAAAGGACCAAAACGTGTGAAACCATTGACCCTTCCAAAAGCCTTGCCAAATATGGCTTCAGGAAATGTTGCTATGCGTTTTGGAGCAAACGGTGTTTGTAAATCAATCAATACTGCCTGCGCTTCATCAAATGATGCGATTGGGGATGCCTTCCGCTCGATTAAGTTTGGTTTCCAAGATGTAATGTTGGTAGGTGGTTCAGAAGCATCTATCACACCTTTTGCTATTGCTGGTTTCCAAGCCCTAACTGCTCTCTCAACTACAGAGGACCCAACTCGTGCTTCTATCCCATTTGATAAGGATCGCAATGGGTTTGTTATGGGTGAAGGTTCAGGGATGTTAGTTCTTGAAAGTCTTGAACACGCGGAAAAACGTGGGGCAACCATCCTTGCCGAAGTAGTTGGTTACGGAAATACCTGTGATGCCTACCATATGACTTCTCCTCATCCAGAAGGTCAAGGAGCTATCAAAGCCATCAAACTAGCCTTGGAAGAAGCTGAGATTTCTCCAGAGCAAGTAGCCTATGTCAATGCTCACGGAACGTCAACTCCTGCTAATGAAAAAGGAGAAAGTGGTGCGATCGTAGCTGTTCTTGGTAAGGAAGTACCTGTATCATCAACTAAGTCTTTCACAGGACATTTGCTGGGTGCTGCAGGTGCTGTAGAAGCTATCGTCACAATCGAAGCTATGCGTCATAACTTTGTACCAATGACAGCTGGAACAAGTGAAGTATCAGATTATATCGAAGCCAATGTCGTTTATGGACAAGGCTTGGAGCAAGAAATTCCATACGCTATTTCAAATACTTTTGGTTTTGGTGGCCACAATGCAGTTCTTGCTTTCAAACGTTGGGAGAATAAATAAGTATGAATTTAAACGATATTAAAGACTTGATGGCTCAATTTGACCAGTCAAGTCTGAGAGAATTTTCTTATAAAAATGGGACGGATGAGTTGCAGTTTAGCAAGAATGAGGCTAGACTTGTATCTGAAGTTACACCTCCAGTCGCTCCAGCGCCCGTTCTAGCAACACCAAGTCCAGTAGCTCCTTCATCTGCTTCAGCAGAGCCTGTAACAGAAGAAGTTCAAGCTCCAGCTGAAACAAGTGTGGCTGCTGAGGGAGATATTGTAGAGAGCCCACTTGTTGGGGTGGCTTACTTGGCTGCTGGTCCTGATAAACCTGCCTTCGTCACAGTTGGTGATAGTGTCAAAAAAGGTCAAACACTGGTCATTATCGAAGCCATGAAAGTCATGAATGAAATCCCAGCACCTAAGGATGGTGTGGTAACGGAAATTCTCGTTTCTAACGAAGAAATGGTTGAGTTTGGTAAAGGATTGGTACGAATCAAATGATCGATATTCAAGGAATCAAAGAAGCGCTTCCCCACCGTTATCCTATGCTCCTAGTGGACCGTGTCTTGGAAGTGAGCGAGGATACTATTGTTGCTATCAAAAATGTGACCATCAACGAGCCTTTCTTTAACGGTCACTTTCCTCAATATCCAGTTATGCCAGGTGTTCTGATCATGGAAGCCTTGGCGCAAACAGCTGGTGTGTTGGAGTTGTCAAAACCTGAAAATAAAGGAAAACTGGTCTTTTACGCTGGTATGGATAAGGTTAAATTCAAGAAGCAAGTTGTACCAGGCGACCAATTGGTTATGACAGCGACTTTTGTAAAACGTCGTGGCACCATAGCCGTGGTTGAAGCAAAGGCTGAAGTGGATGGCAAGCTTGCAGCCAGTGGTACTCTTACTTTTGCAATTGGGAACTAAGGAGGTTCTCCATGTTTCGAAAAATTTTAATTGCCAATCGTGGTGAAATTGCGGTTCGTATTATCCGTGCGGCGCGTGAATTGGGCATTGCGACCGTAGCAGTCTATTCAACTGCTGATAAGGAAGCCCTTCATACGCTTTTGGCAGATGAAGCAGTTTGTATCGGCCCTGGCAAGGCAACAGAGTCTTATCTCAATATCAATGCGGTTCTATCAGCTGCAGTCTTGACTGAGGCAGAAGCCATTCACCCAGGTTTTGGATTTCTCAGTGAAAATTCCAAATTTGCAACCATGTGTGAAGAAGTTGGTATCAAGTTTATCGGTCCATCTGGTCATGTCATGGATATGATGGGGGATAAGATCAATGCGCGTGCTCAGATGATTAAAGCAGGCGTGCCTGTCATTCCAGGTTCAGATGGAGAAGTGCATAACTCTGAAGAAGCTTTGATTGTTGCTGAAAAAATTGGCTATCCTGTTATGCTCAAGGCTTCAGCAGGTGGAGGTGGTAAAGGGATTCGTAAGGTTGAAAAACCAGAAGACCTCGTTTCAGCCTTTGAAACTGCCTCTAGTGAAGCCAAGGCCAATTATGGCAATGGTGCCATGTACATTGAACGGGTTATCTATCCAGCTCGTCACATTGAGGTTCAAATCCTAGGAGATGAGCATGGAAATGTGATTCACTTGGGGGAACGGGATTGTTCTCTTCAACGGAATAACCAAAAGGTTTTGGAAGAAAGTCCTTCAATTGCAATCGGCAAAACGCTACGCAATGAAATTGGTTCTGCTGCTGTTCGAGCTGCAGAGTCTGTTGGTTATGAAAATGCAGGGACCATTGAGTTTCTTCTTGATGAAGCCAGTGGCAATTTCTACTTCATGGAGATGAATACTCGTGTACAAGTAGAACATCCAGTAACAGAGTTTGTTTCAGGTGTGGATATCGTTAAGGAACAGATTCGCATTGCGGCAGGTCAGCCCCTGTCTGTTAAGCAAGAAGATATTGTCCTACGCGGCCATGCCATCGAGTGTCGTATCAATGCAGAAAATCCAGCCTTTAACTTTGCTCCAAGTCCAGGTAAGATTACTAATCTCCATCTGCCAAGTGGTGGAGTTGGCTTGCGCGTGGATTCAGCAGTTTATCCAGGCTATACTATTCCGCCCTATTATGATAGTATGATTGCCAAAATCATTGTTCACGGTGAAAATCGTTTTGATGCCTTGATGAAAATGCAACGTGCCCTCTATGAATTAGAGATTGAAGGAGTGCAGACCAATGCAGATTTCCAGCTTGACCTCATTTCAGATCGCAATGTCATTGCTGGAGATTATGATACTTCCTTCTTGATGGAAACCTTCTTACCCAAATATCAAGAAAAAGAATAAAATGACTTCAAGAGTTTAAACCGAAAAGGGGAATCAATGGCTCTATTTAGTAAAAAAGATAAGTATATTCGAATCAATCCCAATCGTTCGGTTAGGGAAAAACCTCAAGCCAAGCCAGAGGTTCCAGATGAATTATTCTCCCAGTGTCCAGGTTGTAAGCATACCATCTATCAGAAGGATCTGGGAAGTGAGCGTATCTGTCCGCACTGTAGCTATACCTTTCGTATTTCTGCCCAAGAACGCTTGGCTTTGACGATTGATATGGGAACCTTCAAGGAATTGTTTACAGGGATTGAAAGCAAGGATCCCTTGCATTTCCCTGGTTACCAAAAGAAACTAGCAACTATGCGAGAAAAAACAGGGCTGGATGAAGCTGTTGTGACAGGAACTGCTCTTATTAAAGGTCAGACTGTGGCTCTTGGGATTATGGATTCCAACTTTATCATGGCTTCTATGGGTACGGTTGTAGGTGAAAAAATCACTCGATTGTTTGAGTATGCGACTGTCGAACAATTGCCAGTTGTTCTCTTCACAGCTTCTGGTGGAGCCCGTATGCAGGAAGGAATCATGAGTCTCATGCAGATGGCCAAGATTTCTGCGGCAGTTAAACGCCATTCAAATGCAGGTCTCTTTTACCTGACCATTTTGACAGATCCAACGACAGGTGGTGTGACAGCTTCCTTCGCTATGGAAGGCGATATCATTCTAGCTGAACCACAGAGCTTGGTCGGCTTTGCTGGGCGTCGTGTCATTGAAAACACGGTTCGTGAAAGCTTGCCTGAGGATTTCCAAAAGGCAGAATTCCTATTGGAACATGGCTTTGTGGATGCGATTGTCAAAAGAAGAGACTTGCCAGATACGATTGCTAGCCTAGTCAGATTGCATGGAAGGAGTCCAAGATGAATATTGCAAAAATAGTCAGAGAAGCGCGTGAGCAGAGTCGCTTGACAAGCTTGGACTTTGCGACAGGCATTTTTGATGACTTTATCCAATTACATGGTGACCGTTCTTTTCGCGATGATGGTGCAGTTGTTGGTGGTATTGGCTGGCTTGGTGATCAAGCTGTAACAGTGGTTGGTATCCAAAAAGGAAAGAGTTTGCAAGACAACCTCAAACGGAATTTTGGACAACCACACCCAGAAGGCTACCGCAAGGCCCTACGTTTGATGAAACAGGCTGAAAAGTTTGGCCGTCCAGTTGTGACCTTTATCAATACTGCAGGTGCCTATCCTGGTGTAGGAGCGGAAGAACGTGGTCAAGGGGAAGCTATCGCTCGCAATCTCATGGAAATGAGTGATTTGAAAGTTCCTATTATTGCTATCATTATCGGTGAAGGTGGTTCTGGTGGGGCTCTGGCTCTGGCAGTCGCAGACCGTGTCTGGATGCTGGAAAATTCTATCTATGCCATTCTCAGCCCAGAAGGCTTTGCTTCCATTCTATGGAAGGATGGCAGTCGTGCCATGGAAGCGGCAGAACTGATGAAAATCACTTCACATGAGCTGTTAGAAATGGACGTGGTAGATAAGGTGATTTCTGAAGCAGGACTTTCTAGTAAGGAACTGATTAAGAGTGTCAAAAAAGAACTCCAAGATGAGCTAGCTCTACTTTCACAAAAACCGTTAGAAGAGTTGTTGGAAGAGCGCTATCAACGGTTTAGAAAATACTAATACTCTTCGAAAATCTCTTCAAACCACGTCAGCTTCGCCTTGCCGTATATATGGTTACTGACTTCGTCAGTTCTATCCACAACCTCAAAACAGTGTTTTGAGCAGCCTGCGGCTAGCTTCCTAGTTTGCTCTTTGATTTTCATTGAGTATAATTCTTTAGAATATGCAAAAAACTAGAACTGACTGCCAGTTCTAGTTTTTATGTGGTTCTTACTCTGTGCAGAGGGGAAAGTCAAAAGGTGCTTGGAAGACCAAACACCTTTTCGATTATTCATTTTCTTCTGTCACAAATTGACTAAGCAGTCCGTTGATAAAACGGGCTGATTTTTGATCTGAAAAATTCTTAGCGAGTTCAATGGCTTCATTGACTGCTACAAGCTGAGGTGTATCAAATGATGTAATTTCAAAGATACCCAAGCGTAGTAAGTTTTTTTCGACCAAGGTCAAGCGTTCAACTGTCCAGCCTGACTTGAGGTGCTGGTTGATTTGTTTATCCAACTCTTCTTTTTGAGCTTGGATACCAGAAACCAAGTTTAGCAGAAAGGCTGGGATTTGCACATCTGCATCTTCACGGTCATGCGTGTAGGCAAAGTGACAAGCTGTTTCCATATCTGTGCCGAATTCAAGGCTCATAAGAGCTTGAAAAGCGCATTTACGAAGTTCGCGTCTAGATTCTAATAATGGACTAGTCATTAAGGAAGTCCTCGTTAAATAGATCTTTCAACTCAGGTTTTGGTGTTTTATCTGGAACGATTCCTGCAACATGGATGTTGACAGCAGCAAGTTCCACATCAGCCATATCTCGGACAGCATCTTTGACTGCTTTTTGAATAGCAAGAGCCACTTTTGGTACTTTCACACCGTACTCAAGGTAGAGATAAATGTCAGCAGTTAGCTCTTCGTTGCTTTCTTTTAAGTAGACACCACGACCAAGAGAGAGTTTTGATAGGGTATCAGATACGGATTTATTTGAAAATGAGTGGACACCTTCAACTTTAGCAGTTGCGATGGCAATGATTTTTTCAAGTACACGTGGAGCGATAACGATTTCGCCAAATTGTTCTTCAATTCCCATAGAATGACCTCTTTCTAGAGATTAGGCACGAGAAACGTAAGTTCCTTCTGCAGTGTTGATGATCAATTTTTGTCCAGCTTCGATGAAGTCTGGAACGTTGACAACAAGTCCAGTTTCCATAGTTGCTGGTTTACCAGAACCTGTAACAGTAGCACCTTTGATAGATGGTTGTGTTTCAGCGACTGTCAATTCAACAGTAGTTGGTACAGTTACACCGATTACTTCAGTTCCGTAGAATTGGATTTTCACATCAGAGTTTTCAAGGATGTAAAGCAATTCATTTTCAACGTTTACGACTGGGATTTCGTATTGGTCGTAAGTTTCAGTGTTCATGAAGTAGGCAGTTTCATCCATTTTGTACAAGTATTGAGCTGGCACAGTTTCGATAATAGCTTGTTCGAATTTTTCTTCTGGACGGTAGCTTGTGTCAAATGTAGAACCAGTACGGACATCACGCAATTTCATACGCATGATCGTGTTCCCTTTACCTGGTTTGTGGTGGCTAGCTTCCAAAACGCGGATCAATTTTCCGTCTGCAGTTTCAAATGTCATACCAGCTTTCAATTTGCTTGCTTCAATCATGTTTTTACCTCTTTAATAAATATTATTACTCTTCATTTTACCATAAAATCTTCTGGAAATAAAGCCAAAATAGTTATTGGGATTTGTTAGGAGCGAAAAAAACCAACCTTAGGGCTGGTTTCTTTTACATATTAATCTTCTTTCAACTTCGCCAATTCTTGGGCAAGGAGTTTAAGGGCGACTTGTGGGTTGGCTTGGCCTTTGGTTGCTTTCATAAGGAATCCTGTAAAGGCCTTATCTGCGTTGCGTTTGCCTGACTTGAAGTCGGCAACAGCAGCTTCGTTATCCGCAAATACTTGGTGGATAATTGGAATCAAGACAGCTGGATCTGAGATTTGAACCATACCTGCTTTCTCAACGTATTCACGCGCACCACCACCATTTTTAGCTAGGTGGACAAAGACTTTCTTGGCAATCTTAGAAGAGATAGTGCCATCTTCGATGATGGCAATCATTTCAACCAAGTTTTCTGGTGTCAATTCGATTTGTTCTAGTGTTTTTCCTTCAGCATTCAAGAATTGAGCAACTTCTCCTTGGAGCCAGTTAGAGACTTGCTTGGCATCACCACCAAGAGCAACAGCTTTTTCAAAGAAATCAGAAGTGACTTTATTTGCAGTCAACTGGCTAGCATCGTAGTCTGACAAGCCAAGGTCAGCCACGTAGCGCGCACGGCGTTCTTTTGGAAACTCTGGCAATTCAGTACGCATTTCCTCAATCCACTCGTCTGAAATTTCAAAGAGAGGTAGGTCTGGTTCTGGGAAGTAGCGGTAGTCTGCAGCCCCTTCCTTGACACGCATGAGAATGGTTGCTTTATTAGCTTCATCGTAACGGCGTGTTTCCTGGCGGATTTGACCACCTGAGCGTAGGATTTCAGCTTGACGTTGAACTTCGTATTCAAGGCCTTTACGAACGTTTGAGAAGGAGTTGAGGTTCTTCAACTCAGTTTTGGTACCGAATTTCTCTTGACCATACGGACGAAGAGAGATATTGGCATCCACACGCATAGAACCTTCTTCCATCTTAACGTCAGAAATACCAGCGTACTGGATGACTTCCTTGAGGGCTGTTAGATAAGCGTAGGCTTCTTCTGGCGAACGCATGTCGGCTTCAGATACAATCTCAATCAAAGGCACCCCTTGGCGGTTGAGGTCAACATAAGAGTAGCCATCTGTACCGTGGGTGTTTTTACCAGCGTCTTCTTCTAGGTGGGCACGTTCGATACCGATTCTCTTGGTCGTACCGTCTTCTAGTTCGACTTCAATCCAGCCGTTATAACCGATTGGCTCATCAAACTGAGAAATTTGGTAGGCTTTAGGATTATCAGGGTAGAAGTAGTTCTTGCGGTCAAAGTGCATCTTTTTATGGATGTCCATGTTGAGGGCAAGAGCAGCCTTGATTCCGGCATCGACAACACCTTTGTTGAGAACCGGAAGTACTCCTGGGAAAGACCAGTCAATCACGTTAGTGTTGGCATTTTGGTCATTTCCAAAGTGGGCAGATGTAGGTGAGAAGATTTTTGAATTGGTGTTGAGCTCTACGTGGACTTCAAGTCCAATGACTGTTTCAAAGTTCATTAGTTGTCACCTCCAAAAATCACGGGTTGTTGTTTGTGGTAGTCTGTTGTTGCTTCAAAAGCAGCAGCAGCTTGGTAAATGGTTTCCTCAGAATACTTAGGACCAATCAATTGCAGACCGACAGGTAGACCTTGAGAGAAGCCAGCAGGAATCGAAATTCCTGGGAGACCTGCCAAGTTGACTGGGATGGTCAAAAGGTCAGCCAAGTACATGGCAACTGGGTCGTGGTTGAGTGAATCCAAGTCATAGGCAACACTTGGAGCAGTTGGTCCCAAAATCAAGTCATAATCCGCAAAAACTTTTTCGAAATCTTGAATGATGAGGGTACGGACCTGACCAGCTTTCTTGTAGTAAGCATCGTAGTAACCTGATGAAAGACTGAAAGTACCTAGCATGATACGACGTTTCACTTCTTCACCGAAACCTTGGCTACGGCTGTTTACATAGATTTCATCAAGATTAGTTGCATCTTCTGCACGGTAGCCATAACGGATACCATCAAAGCGTTGCAAGTTTGAAGAAGCTTCTGATGAAGCGATGATATAGTAAACGGCAACACCGTATTTAGAGTGAGGCAGGCTGACTTCTTCGACAATAGCACCCAATTTTTCAAAGTGTTTAGCGGCATTAAGAATGGTTTCCTTAACCTCTGGATCAATTCCTTCACCAAGGTATTCCTTAGGCAAAGCAATTTTCATGCCCTTGATGTCTTGACCGATTTTTGAAGTAAAGTCGGCAATGCGGACAGGAGCAGAAGTAGAGTCTTTGACATCTTCGCTGGCAATAGCGTTGAGCAATAGAGCATTTTCCTTAACAGTTGGTGCGAAAGGTCCGATTTGGTCTAATGAGCTACCGAAGGCAATGAGACCGAAGCGAGAAACCGTTCCGTAGGTTGGTTTGAGACCAACAATCCCGTTGAAGGCAGCAGGTTGGCGGATAGAACCACCAGTATCAGAACCAAGTGACAAGCGGACTTGCCCTGAGGCTACAGCTGCGGCTGAACCACTTGATGAGCCACCAGGAACTTTGCCTTGATCCCAAGCATTTTTAGTGGCCCCATAGTGAGAAGTCTCACCTGAACCACCCATGGCAAATTCGTCCATGTTGGTCTTTCCGACAACAATCATGCCCTTGGCTTTTGCATTGGCAACGGCTGTCGCATCAAAAATTGGCTCATAGTTGTAGAGCATTTTTGAGGCAGCAGTTGTGAGAATACCGTCTGTAGAGATGTTATCCTTAACAGCCAATGGAATTCCTGAAAGGATATTATCAGCGTCAATTCCAGCTTCATCAATAGCTTTGGCTTGAGCAAGAGCCTGCTCCTCAGAGATGGTGACAAAGGCATTGATAGCTGTCTCGCGAGACTTGATATCTTCAAGCGTAGCTTGGGTTAATTCTGTTGCAGAAATTTCCTTAGAGACAAGGAGATTGTGCAAGTCTTCAATGGTTTTATTGTTGAAAGTCATTAGGCATCTCCTCCATCGTCTAGGATAGCTGGTACCTTGATATAATAGTTGTCTTTTTCAGGTACGTTTTTAAACAAGCGGTCACGGTCTGTCCCTTCTTCGGCCACATCAGGGCGAAGTACAGTCTTGCGGTCAGCCATAGTCGTAGTCGGTGCGACACCAGTTGTGTCAACTTCGCCCAGCAATTCAACCATGTCAACAATTTTAGACAAGGTAGTCGCAAAGGCAGCAGTTTCTTCTTCGGAGAATCTTAATTTTGAAAGATTGGCAACGTGTGTTACCTCTTCTTGCGTAATTTTCATCTTGCATCCTTTCGTGAAATGATGATTTTTAGTCTGTTCTATTTTACCATATTTTCCTATAAATAAGGGAGGGAAAGATGAAAAAAGCCAGGTATAGGATGGAGAACGGGTTTTTGAAAGAGATAAAAAAATAGCCGTCCTAACTTTGGCGAGTTAACGAGCTATTTTTTAGTTATGTAATTACAGCCACCGTCTTAAACGGATCTGTGGGGTATTGTTGACGCAACACTTTTTTTGTATTCATTGTAACGTTTATTTTAAAAATTGCAAGGAGAGTAGGATGGTTAGTACCTACGTAGGGCATTAGTTGAATAGTAGGCATTAAAATTGCTAGATAGTTTTTGTTTATTGTACATTAGCAAACTAAGATTCTTTGATTTTAATATGCACTCTTTTTTAATATGCACTCTTTTGGTATTCATTCCATAAAGCCTGAAGTTCATCTGCATTTTCTAAAACATATTGCCTTATTATTTTTAGGTCTTTTGCCTTTAATTTACCATCTCTCAGTTCACCGTTCAGAAACATTGAGCCGACCTCTTCTCCGTGGATATAAATGTGAATATGTGCTTTTTGACCTTTATGGTTATGTTCGTTAGGACGAATTTCAATACCATACTTTAAGAAAGAATATTTAGGCATGTAGTAGTCCCACGTAATCCTTCCATGTTTCAAGGTAGTTATCGCGATTCAGCTCAATTTGCTTTTGAGCAAAACGAATGTCATAGTCTGCTAAGTCCAAATTTTCCAATACTTCTCCAGTTAGAATACTAAAGGTTCCAATTAATTCATCGTCATCATACATGCGCAAAATAGGGTTATTTGGATTCTTGTAAATATCATCTTTTGTCACTTCTAAATTAGTTACACCAAATTCTTTGAACATGATTATATCTCCTTTTTGTTTTATTATATCATTTTTGCTAGAATTGTCACGGTTTTCTATCTATTTGACCACAAGGGAAAGCTTTTATTCAATATAAAGATAGAAATTGAAA
The DNA here is from genome assembly GCF_000220085.1 of Streptococcus mitis SK1080. GTDB lineage: Bacteria > Bacillota > Bacilli > Lactobacillales > Streptococcaceae > Streptococcus > Streptococcus mitis_K. The sequence goes on from NZ_AFQV01000021.1 coordinate 126,725, forward strand.
AAAATGCTAAAATCCGATATAATGGAGTGTTGAAAGGAATGGTAAAATCCAATGTAGAAATCATTCTTAGCTAGTGAAACAAGAAAAATAGAGAATCAAAGAAAGAGAACTTATGAATATTCAAGAAGAAATTAAGAAACGTCGTACCTTTGCCATTATCTCCCACCCGGACGCGGGGAAAACAACCATCACTGAGCAGTTGCTCTACTTTGGGGGCGAGATTCGTGAGGCTGGTACGGTAAAAGGGAAGAAAACAGGGACTTTTGCCAAGTCTGACTGGATGGATATCGAGAAGCAACGTGGGATTTCGGTGACTTCATCTGTTATGCAGTTTGACTACGATGGCAAGCGCGTGAATATTCTCGACACGCCAGGGCATGAGGACTTCTCAGAAGATACCTATCGTACCTTGATGGCGGTGGATGCTGCGGTCATGGTCGTGGACTCTGCCAAGGGTATCGAGGCGCAAACCAAGAAATTGTTTGAGGTTGTCAAGCACCGTGGTATTCCAGTCTTTACCTTTATGAACAAGCTGGACCGTGACGGTCGTGAGCCACTGGACCTCTTGCAAGAATTGGAAGAAGTCTTGGGCATTGCGAGCTACCCGATGAACTGGCCAATCGGGATGGGGAAAGCCTTTGAGGGCTTGTATGACCTTTATAATCAACGCTTGGAGCTCTATAAAGGGGATGAGCGTTTTGCTAGTTTAGAAGATGGGGATAAGCTTTTTGGTAGCAATCCTTTCTACGAGCAAGTCAAGGATGACATTGAGCTTTTAAATGAAGCTGGGAATGAATTTTCAGAGGAAGCTATTCTTGCTGGAGAATTGACACCTGTCTTCTTCGGTTCAGCTTTGACAAACTTTGGTGTGCAGACCTTCCTTGAAACCTTCCTTAAGTTTGCTCCAGAACCACATGGTCACAAGAAAACAGATGGCGAAATTGTAGATCCTTACGACAAGGATTTCTCAGGATTTGTCTTTAAAATCCAAGCCAACATGGATCCCCGTCACCGTGACCGTATTGCCTTTGTCCGTATCGTATCAGGTGAATTTGAGCGCGGTATGAGTGTTAATCTACCTCGTACTGGTAAGGGCGCCAAGCTGTCGAATGTTACCCAGTTTATGGCTGAAAGTCGTGAGAATGTGACCAATGCTGTGGCAGGAGATATTATCGGGGTTTATGATACAGGTACTTATCAGGTTGGGGATACTTTGACAGTTGGAAAAAACAAGTTTGAATTTGAACCCCTGCCAACCTTTACACCTGAAATTTTCATGAAAGTTTCTGCTAAGAATGTCATGAAGCAGAAATCCTTCCACAAGGGGATTGAGCAATTGGTGCAAGAAGGTGCCATTCAGCTTTATAAGAATTACCAAACAGGTGAGTATATGCTAGGCGCTGTAGGTCAACTCCAGTTTGAAGTCTTTAAGCACCGTATGGAAGGCGAGTACAATGCGGAAGTAGTCATGAGCCCAATGGGTAAAAAGACCGTTCGCTGGATCAAGCCTGAGGACTTGGATGAACGCATGTCATCAAGCCGCAACATCTTGGCCAAAGACCGTTTTGACCAACCAGTCTTCCTCTTTGAAAATGACTTTGCCCTCCGTTGGTTTGCGGACAAGTATCCAGATGTAGAGTTGGAAGAAAAAATGTAAATCGCTACAAATGACTAGCAACATAAAGTTGCTGTCATTTGACGGTAACCGCTTTGGCAGCTTACCTAAACGCTTCACTAGGCAAAGTCCACGAATGGTATCGATTCATAAAACTTTCCGTCGTAACTGGTAGTGAGTGACCTAGCTAACTGCCTCACTAACTGAGTTTTACAAATGGAATCGATTTGTAAAACTCAGTGTCGTAGTGTAAAAATCGGCTTACCTAAACGCTTCACTAGGCAAAGTCCACGAATGGTATCGATTCGTAAAACTTTCCGTCGTAACTGGTAGTGAGTGGCCTAGCTAACTGCTTTACTAACTACGTTTGGCAAATAGAATCGATTTGCCAAACTCTGTGTCGTGGTGTAAAAAATAGCCTTACCTAAACGCTTTGCCGTCATAATGGGAAGTAAGCTCCCCAAACATATGATGGGAATAAAAAAGAAATGAGATAGAGAATGAGAGACGAGAAAAAAGCGATTGTCTTAGGTGCAGATAATGCTTATATGGATAAAGCTGAGACAACAATAAAATCCCTTTGTGTTCATCATGATAATCTTAAGTTTTATGTTTTTAATGATGACCTTCCGCGAGAGTGGTTCCAATTGATGGAAAAAAGACTAGAGACTTTGAACAGTGAGATTGTAAATGTTCAGATTGACAGTAGTATTCTGAAAGGTTATCGTCTCCCCTTTGAGGAACTTTCATATGCGGCCTTTTTTAGGTATTTTATTCCAAAGTATGTAAGTGAGTCTCGTGTACTATATTTGGATTCAGATATTGTTGTACGAAAACCGATAGATGAGTTGTGGGACTTGGACTTGACGGATATTCCTTTAGCTGCAGTTAGAGATGATTTTTATACACATAATTTTAATTCTGGTTTTTTGTTAATTAACAACGATATGTGGAGAGCAGAAAACGTCACGCAAGACCTAATTGAGTTAACCAGTCAATATCATCAAACAGCTTATGGGGATCAGGGAATTTTGAATCGTCTTTTTGAGAACCGTTGGAAAGAATTAGCGCCTATCTACAATTTCATGGTAGGGATGGATTTTATCGCTGACCTTTATGAAAAAGATGATTGGTATTCATACGCTGATTCACTGGAACCCTCTGCAAAAATTATTCATTTGACAGGAAAGAAACCTTGGCAACAAATTACGCTCAATCGTCTGAGAGAAGAATGGTGGTTTTACTATGGTTTAGAGTGGTCGGATGTCTTATTAAGAAAATTTTCACTAGAGTCAGGCTATAGAGGACTGGTGAAAAAGGTACGAGCTTGTACTGCGGTTGTGACTGCAACCTTAGAGATGCCCCATCTAGAATTTCTTGTGAAGAATTGTCCAGATGTAGAGTTTCATCTTTTGGCGCCTACAGCTTTTGCAGATTGTGTGCTAGCTCTTCAAACTTATACCAATGTAAGAGTTTATCCGAGTTGCTTACCTTACAATGTAGACAGAGTTCTTTCGCAATTGGATTTTTATTTGGATATCAATGCTGGTCGTGAAGTGTCTGATGTGATAAGTAAAGCTAAGTCAAAACAAATTCCTATTTTGACATGGAATACAACGAATCATGATACAGAATCGTATAGCCAAATCGTCTCTGAGGAGAATCCTCAAGAAATGCTTGAACTCATTGAAAAGCTATTAAATTAGCTGAAAATCTTTTTGATAGCTCCTATTGTGAATAAGCTACTGTCACTATTAAATACTTGTGTGTGTATTAATTGGATTTTTGGTGTATGACTTAATCCAAACTAAAAAATATATTTAAAAGTAAGCTCCACAAATATATGATGGGAATGAAAAAAGAAATGAGACAAAGAATGAAAGAAGAGAAAAAGGTGATTGTCTTAGGTGCAGATAATGTTTATATGAATAAAGTTGAGACAACAATAAAATCCCTTTGTGTTCATCATGATAATCTTAAGTTTTATGTTTTTAATGATGACCTTCCGCGAGAGTGGTTCCAATTGATGGAAAAAAGACTAGAGACTTTGAATAGTGAGATTGTGAATGTTCAGATTGACAGTAGTATTCTGAAAGGTTATCGTCTCCCCTTTGAGGGACTTTCATATGCGGCCTTTTTTAGGTATTTTATTCCAAAGTATGTAAGTGAGTCTCGTGTACTATATTTGGATTCAGATATTGTTGTACGAAAACCGATAGATGAGTTGTGGGACTTAGATTTGACGGATATTCCTTTAGCTGCAGTTAGAGATGATTATTATAAGAATATTTTTAATTCTGGTTTTTTGTTAATTAACAACGATATGTGGAGAGCAGAAAACGTCACGCAAGACCTAATTGAGTTAACCAATCAATATCATCAAACAGATTTTGGGGATCAAGGAATTTTGAATCGTCTTTTTGAAAATCGTTGGAAAGAACTAGAACCTATCTACAATTTCATGGTAGGGATGGATTCTATCGCTTATATTCAAAATATAAATGATTGGTACCCACACGCTGAGTTACTAGAAGCTTCTGTAAAAATGATTCATTATACAGGTGAGAAACCTTGGCAACAAATTACGCTCAACCGTCTGAGAGAAGAATGGTGGTTTTACTATGGTTTAGAGTGGTCGGATGTCTTATTAAGGAAATTTTCCCTAGAGTCAGGCTATAGAGGACTGGTGAAAAAGGTACGAGCTCGTACAGCGGTTGTGACTATAACATTAGAGATGCCCCATCTAGAATTTCTTGTGAAGAATTGTCCAGACGTAGAGTTTCATCTTTTGGCGCCTACCAATTTTGCGGGATCTATTATGGCTCTTCAGGGATACACCAACGTAAGACTATATCCAAATTGCACGCTTTACAATGTAGATAGTGTTCTTTCCCAATTGGACTTCTATTTGGATATCAATGCTGATCGTGAGATGTTTGATGTGATAAGTAAAGCTAAAGCAAGACAACTTCCTATTTTAGCATGGGATACAACGAATCGTGATACAGAATCATACAGCCAAATCGTCTCGGAAGAGAATCCTCAAGAAATGCTTGAACTCATTGAAAAGCTGCTATCGAAGTGATTGCCTTCAAGCTTAAGAGTAGACAAAATCCATACGGTATTAGTCACTATGATAGATTGACCTAAAAATGTTACTTCTTATCGGGTGTAAAAAGTATAGAAAGGGAATTGATGAATCAATTACAGGAAAATCAACTGGCTAAAAAAGCTATTATTTTATGCTTTGATAGGCCGTATTGTGAACAAGCTATTGTAACCATTAAATCTTTATGCGCACATCAACGTGGATTACGAATTTATGTGTTTAATAAGGGGGATATTCCACAAGAGTGGTTTTCTGCACTTCAAGGATGGCTGAAGCCCTTTGATTCGGAAATTGTCAATATTCGTTTACCAGAGGAAGAGTTAGCGATGAGGCACTTTAATCTTCAGAATAGCGCCCATATATCTGCTACGAAATTTTTGATTTATTATATCGCAGATTATGTTAAGGAGGATATAGCGCTTTACCTGGATTGTGATCTGATCGTAACAGGAGATGTGGTTCATCTTTTGGACTATGATTTGGACGGTTATTATATAGCGGCAGTTAATGATAGCGAGCTGGATCCTAGAACAAATAAGGATGTTGAATGGGAACTAAACTCGGGTGTGATGCTTGTTAATATCAAACGTTGGAGACAAGAAAATGTTTGCGATTGGTTGTTGAACTTATCTGAGGAACACTATCAAGAAGTAAGAAATGGTGAACAGTCTATTATGATTATGGCCTTTGGTCAAGAATGGTTACCGCTTGATGATACCTATAATTTTTTTGCAGGCTATGATGTTTATGATAAAAGTGAATATAGACTTTCTCGTACAAGGTTAGTGGATAATCAATTACCTTTAGTGCTACATTATATAGGTGGCGAAAAGCCGTGGGGAACGATGAGCCGTAACCGATTTACTAGTCTATGGTGGTTTTACTATGGCTTGGACTGGTCAACGATTTTAAATACTTATCTATTTAACCTAGCCTTGTCAGAATATAATCACTCAATACTTCGTCCGAGATTAGTAGTTTTTACTACTGTTGAGGAGTTAGAGCGTCTAGAAGAGCTTGTTCAAAGTTTGCCTGAGTGTGATTTTGATATTTTTGCCCCAACTATGATGAGTAATGTTTTACTAGCTTATGGTCAATATCCCAATGTTCACTTTTATCAAAGCGCTTTTAATCCGATAAAGTATGACAATGTATTAGAGACTGCGGTAGCAGTGCTAGATATTAGCCAAGGAATGGCTTGGCAAGACCCTATGGATACTGCATTGAGACTGAAGACGCCAGTCCTTGCTTTCCCTCAGACCAATCATGTTGGAGAACAGGCACAAGTTTATGAAACATCGCAACTAATGGCGAATCGAGTAAAACAGCTGATAGCAGATAAGAAGCATTTGAATATACTTTAGTCTATGGGCAATCAGAGTCTAGCTATGAAGCTTGACAAATTCAAAAAAGTCTTAGATTTATAGTATAAAAAATTGCTTTCAATGATAAAATATGAAAAAAGGACTGTTCTGCTAATCAGAATGTCCTTTTTGTTTACAGTAGATTTGAATGATATTGTCAAGTGTAGTAGATTGAAATAAAATACGAACAAATCGATTGGGAAAGTCACATCAATTTCTAGCAATGTTTAGAACTCTTAGAGTATTATTCCAGCTTCAATGTATTATGGTATTTTAGTCTGAAACTACATTCTCGTCAGCACCTGATGAAGGATTTTCTTTACATCTAACAAAATTTGGTGACTTTCTACATAAATTTATATAATATCAACTGTCTAATTGATTAACCTCTGAAGTCACCTTTGATTTTCGGTCATCCTTAGATTGTGTCGTTTGATAGGGTTCTATGAGGATTTTTATCATTTATTTCATTTCTTTTAATAATTCCAACTAGACATTTGAAACGGCTATCAGAGCAAGTTTTGCTGGAATTTCCATTTGCTCAGGTTTTGTTTTACAGGAGATAGAATGCTTGAATTGCAGGTAATCTTCTTGTGCTTCTTAAGAGGAGTGTGAAGTGGATTGTGACCGGAAATTTGAGAATGAAATGAAGAAGAATAGAATTGTTTTAAATTTGCTACCAATTTCCTCTCTTTTTCCGAATAAATAGATAGAAGCATTAAATCTAGCAAATTAGATTTAAAAATGTGCTATAATGAAAGGAGAAGAAATATGACGGTACGTCATCCGGGCATCAGCCCAACTAATGATTTGGTTGCTAAGAAAATCTTTAGCAATCCAGAGATCACTTGTCAATTTATCCGCGATATGCTGGACTTGCCAGCAAAAAATGTGACCATTTTGGAGGGGAGTAATATTCATGTCTTGCCTTCCCTGCCGTACTCGGCCCAGGATTTCTATACCAGTATAGACGTCTTGGCAGAGTTGGATAATGGTACGCAAGTAATTATTGAAATTCAAGTTCATCATCAGAATTTTTTCATCAATCGCCTGTGGGCTTATCTGTGCAGTCAGGTCAATCAAAACCTAGAAAAAATTCGTCAACGTGAAGGTGATACCCACCAGAGTTACAAGCACATCGCACCAGTTTACGCAATCGCTATTGTAGATAGTAATTACTTCTCAGATGAGCAAGCTTTTCATAGTTTTAGTATGCGCGAGGACACGACAGGTGAGGTTTTAACAATTACAAACAATGGACAGGAAAACCATCTGGTTAAGATGGCATTCTTGGAATTAAGAAAGTACAGAGAAACCAGCAAAGATGGCATTCGTAAACCCTGGTTGGAGTTTTTCGGGAATAAGCCCTTTACCCAACAACCCGAGCGAGCCATCAGCCAAGCAGATCAACTGCTGGACTACAAGAGCTGGTCCGAGGAGGACAGGAAGATGTTTAGTCAATTACGTATGCGAGAAGAACAGGCCTTGTTAGCACAGGACTATGCCTTGGAACAAGCTGAAGAAAAGGGCTTAGAACGTGGTCTTGAACGCGGTCGTGCAGAGGGGCTTGAACAAGGACGAGCAGAGGGAGTTGAACAAGGGTTGGAACGTGGTCTTGAGCGTGGAAAACTTTTTGCCTTCCTGGATATGGTTCGCCAAGGTCTTCTGACTTCGGAGGTTGCGAGTGAGCAATTAGGCATGACCGTGGCTGAGTTTGAAGAACTATTGAAAGAGCATCATAAATAAGACCTAAAAAATACAGAGAAACCAGCAAAGACGAGGTTCGCAAGCCGTGGTTGGAGTTTTTCGGGAATAAGCCCTTTACCCAAGAACCTGAGCGAGCCATCAGCCAAGCAGATCAACTGCTGGACTACAAGAGCTGGTCCGAGGAGGACAGGAAGATGTTTAGTCAATTACGTATGCGTGAAGAACAAGCCTTGTTAGCACAGGACTATGCCTTGGAAACAGCTAGAGCAGAAGGTATTGAACAAGGAATCGAAAAAGGTTTAGAGCAAGGTCTTGAGCGTGGAAAACTTTTTGCCTTCCTGGATATGGTTCGCCAAGGTCTTCTGACTTCGGAGGTTGCGAGTGAGCAATTAGGCATGACCGTGGCTGAGTTTGAAGAACTATTGAAAGAGCATCATAAATAAGACCTAAAAAATACAGAGAAACCAGCAAGGATAGCGTTCGCAAGCCGTGGTTGGAGTTTTTCGGCAACAAACCCTTTACCCAAGAACCTGAGCGAGCCATCAGCCAAGCAGATCAACTGCTGGACTACAAGAGCTGGTCCGAGGAGGACAGGAAGATGTTTAGTCAATTACGTATGCGTGAAGAACAAGCCTTGTTAGCACAGGACTATGCCTTGGAAACAGCTAGGGCTGAAGGTCTTGAACAAGGTCTTGAACAGGGACTAGAGCGTGGAAAACTTTTTGCCTTCCTAGATATGGTTCGCCAAGGTCTTCTGGCACCTGAAATTGCCAGCCAGCAATTAGGTATGACCGTTGCGGAGTTTAAGGAATTTTTATAAATCAGTAGAACAATGACAGATTTTTCCGCATCAGATGGAATAATCTGTTTTTTTTCTAGTGGATTGAATCTGAGATAGTACAATACATTTTCTGAAACATTGTTAGAAATTGGCTTAAATCTCCCATCTCCCAATCGATTTGTTTTAACTTGATGTGATTTTTTTATTGGAAGATATAGTTTATTGAAGCTAGAAGAGTACACCAAGGTTTCTAAAGTATTGTTTCTATAAGTATACTAACATAGCTGGAAAAAACGAAATTTCATACCAAACAAAAAGTAAATCACAAAACGTGTCTCCGATAGCTTTAAATAGTGATTTGAAACTGAAGTTAAAATTACATGTTAATCAATGGACTCGCCGTAAATTGCTGATGGTTTATATTGTTTTCTGATTGATGGAGAGTATCAAAGTAGTGTAGTGAACGATCTGTGGTTAGCGTCTTAGTTCCTTCTTAGATTTTTATTGAGTATAAAACAGAGTATTCAAAAGATAAAATATATAACCAATATATTAATAAACTAACATAAAAAATCAAATTAAACTTTTATAAAAATTTTTGGGAATTTGCTGTCAAATTTCTGTAACGAAAATTTAATATTTCTCAATTTAATAACATAAAAACGCTTAAAAACTCGATTTTGAAGCCAAAAATGGCTCTGAATAATAATTTAAAGTATCTTTATAAAAAATAGCGCAAAAAGCAATAATATGCGTGCAAAATGCTTTTTTTTTTAGGTAAAAATGTTTTGTATAGTATTGAAAAACTTGAATTCAAAGTGTATAATATAGTTTGGTATTTTATTGCTAAATACACATAAATACAAAGGAAAAGGAAACTAAAAATATGTTTTTTAGACGCCAAAACGGTGAATATAGAGAGACGGATCGTGTGACCCGTTTCAAATTGATCAAGTCTGGTAAGCATTGGTTACGTGCTTCGACTTCTCAGTTTGGTCTCTTTAAAGTCTTGAGAGGTGGTGTAGATACTGCTCAGGTAACAACTGAAGTTATCGAAGAGGAAGCATCCACTACATTGACTGGACTGGATATCCTGAGAGGGATAGCAGCAGCTGGGACGGTGCTTGGGGGAGCGATGGCTACTCAAGGTCCTGTATATGCAAATGAGAATGTAACTGTTGAAAAAGAAGTAGGAGGAGAAAAACCTCTTGCCTTGAAAGATTCAGCAGTCCTAGGGACAGTAAAAGACAAGACAGAAGAAGGAGCAGCAACTGCTAGTCAGCCAGAGTCAGGGTCTACGACTCAGTCTCAAAGTCTATCAGAAAACGATAGTCAATCTCAAAGCCTGTCAGAAAGCGCAAGTAAATCTCTCAGTGAGTCAGCTTCTCTCAGCGAGTCAGCTTCTCTAAGTGAATCAGCTAGTCAATCAACAGCAAGTTCAGAATCAAGCAAACCTGCAACTGCAGAGTCTGTGACAACTGCTTCTTCAGAGACGGTTGCAGATCGTGCAGCTTCTACTCGTAAGGAAGAGCCAGCACCAACTACAGCTCTTACTGATGCTATCAATCGTAACTTGACTGCGATTGCGCATATCGGTCAAAGCTTGGACGCCCCTACTTCTGTAGCAAATAGCTTGACGACAGCGACAACAGATGCAGCGGTTGCAGCATCTGCAGATGCGACAGCAACGAAAAAGGCTGAAGAAGACCGCAAACGTCTTTCTAAGATTTCAGCCTCTATGGGTGAATACCTAGCTAAGTCTGTTGGTTTACCAAATACAGATGCGGCAGTTGCGAAGGTCAATGATGCCGTAACAGCTATTGAGGAAGCTCTTAAAAACCCAACTGCTGACCTTACAGCAGTTATCAAGCAAGCCAAGGCTGCAGAAGCTTCTATTGCCAATGCTGTCCTCCGCGCAAGCAATGGTAAACGCAGTGCTGTAAATGGCACGCAAATGGAACGAGGGGTAAGTTTCAGAGAGGCTCCAGGAGGTGCAGCTGAAAACGATCCTAACAATGCAAGATATGGTTACTCCACAGCTACAGTTGGATATGTAGTGACGAGAGATGATGCAACTGCCCACAACTCTGCGGCGCAAGGTATCTATAAAGAAGGAACCTTCCTTTATGCGACTCAGGGACGACAGGCAAATGATAGACCGCCAGGGAAAGCCAATGTTGCCACTCGTGTTCAAGTTGCAGATATTAAAAGCCAAGTCTATATGAAGGCTACTCGTTCAGGTCGAACAACGAACTGGGAAGTTACTTTCAATGACGGTGGAGAACCACACGATAACCCATACTTCTACTTTACTGTACCAAAAGGTCACACCATTACCCAGATGAACTTCTATCAAAAAGATAGACAAAGTGGTGGATGGAATCTTTTGGGTACTAGTAATGATGGAGATGGTGCCTTCCGTAACAACAGCAAGCAAGGCGATATGCGTTGGGCTGTCGGGAATGCCGACAACAACGGTGGCTCTTTCTATTATGACGATGCCAGTGGTGTTGGACCGAACGGTGTCGGAAAAGGAAGTTTGACATCTTTGGATGACTTTGCCCATAGAGATCCATCTGTATTTTATCAGACAGATAAAATTACTGACAAAGTGAAAAAAGCAGGTGACTTTGCTTTTCAAACAATTAACAGTGCAACCGCAAACATCTATGCCTTCCACCCTAGAGGTTCTGCCCGTCTAGAAGGATACCGTATCACTTATACAACAACAAGTGATCCAAATACCAAAGACTACTATATGGCTGGTTTCCGTTCTTTGGAAAACTCACGTCATAGAAACTACATGCAGATGAACGGTTCTCAGGAACGTTACTATCTGCAATTGAAGGACGGTGTGCCAAATACCTTCCTAAAATGGGGGCGATTGAACGACTTTACCAGACCTAGTGGTCTTAATGAGATAGCAGAGATTTATGACCGAGTAGATGGAAGAAAAACGGAACTTTCTAACGCAACAGTCACCTATGCTATGGATGGACGTAATGACAGTAGTACTACTATCCAGTATACCGCGAATCTACGTTCTGGTATGAAACTTTCGAAGGGAAGCTACAATCTAAAAGCGAATGTTAAAGGTGCTGGGGTCTACGACCTTCCTTTCCGTATTGTAACCCAGTCAGATGTCTATGAACCTGTCATTAATGAAGGACGTACTGCGGGTGAAATCGCCAAGGGAACAACTATCCCTTCTGCGGCATCTGTAATCCAAGGCTTTGACAAAGTAATGTCAGCTGCTGACAAATTGGCTATGCCAGCTGATATGGACGAGTATAAAACACAAGTAAACCAAAACGGTAGTGGAGCAGAAGTTCTACCAAATACGCGTCTTGTTGCTTCTGGACAAAGCAATGACCTTGCGAACTTGCGCGTCGCTTCTGTAAACTGGGTAGGAAATGCTACACAGTTTGGTTCAGGTGACCATGAAGATATGGCTGTAAAAGCGACTTATAATGGGAAGACAGTCTACCTAACCTTGCCTGCAACAATGGACAAGAGCAAGTTGGGTTCAACCCTAACAGAAGCTGAAAAACAAGAAGTTTTGAACAGTCATGGTTTGACCGGTGCAACCATTACAAGTGGTAAAGTTGGATTGACAAAAGAAGTCCAAGTTGTCTATAAAGATAATGAAGGAAAAGACTCTATCGATACCAAAGAAGTCTTCTTTGAGAATGTAGCAAAAGAGAGACCACCAGTAGCTCCTGTAATCACTACACCAGTTGATGGTAGTGTCACAATTACTCCACAGGCAAATACCGACCGCATGAAGGTTTCTTATGTTCCGTCAGATGCCAATGCTCCTACGAATATCAGCCTAAACAAAGTTGGAACTCAATGGCAAACGACAGATACGCTTCCATCAGGAGTAACGGTGAATGCAAGTACCGGTGTGGTTTCTATTACAGAACCAACAGTTAAAGACCTTAGCCCAGTTTCAGCAACAGGCTATAACTTCAACTCTGACGGAGCGACATCTAATGGAACAGCCCTAGCACCAGATACAGTTGCCCCAACTCTCAAAAATATCACTGCTAACACAGGCGCAACGATTGAAGGACACAAGATTATCGTTTACCGTGAAGAAGCCTTTGATGTTGATGTCAACTTGACAGATAACAGCGGTAAGCTGAATAAAGTCAAGGTAGATGATAGACAGACAACGACTTTTGATGGTACAAGTCCGTTTGCAGTGAGAAATGAAGCACGCATCACGGATACTTCAAAAGGAACAAATATTGCCTTTACAGATAAAAGCAATAACTTGGGACGTGCTGGAAATGCAACGGATGCCAATCCATACAAGGTAAATATTAAAGGTCAAGTTGGTAGAGGGCAAGAAATCGGTGCAGCTGCGAATGCTTCAGTAGGATGGACTCGTTATATTTCTGGATATGATGCTTCTGATCTAACCAATAACAATGCTGCTAATAACGATACAAACAATGCTTACGTCCGTATCGAGGTTCGTAAACAGTCAGATAAATACAATCCGACAGCTGCTACAAACGCTAGACTAGACTTGCCAGCAAATGGTCAACTATCAGGCTACCAACCAGCAGAAGCATACATTACCAATAAATCAGCCTTGCCAGTTAAGGGAACAACTCCTGGAGCTGCAATTAGCTACGCATGGAAGACTGGAGAAAATCCAACCGTTTCTGACGGACGCTTGACACGTACAGTTGTAGTAACCTATCCAGATGGTTCGATGGATGAGGTGCCAGTTAACTTTACTGTAACTGATAGAGTGGCACCTAAAGTGCAAGTCCAAGGTTATGACTTGCCAACCACAGAACCAACCGATCCCCTCTTTACTGTATACAGAGGTGCAAACTTCAATCCGATGTTGAAAGCATGGGATAACTCCGGTAAAGTAACGACTCTCCGTGTGGAAAATCTTCCTGGAGGAGTTACGGCAAGTAACTTTACGTCACAAACAGGTAAGACAGAGTCAAATAAATACGCAAATCGTCAATTTTCGGGTACTGTCGCTTCTGGTCAGACACTTGGTGTGCATACAGCGAAGATTCATGCATCTGATGGCAGCAATACAGCAACCTACTACATGAAATATCGTGTGGTTGATGTAGTCAAGAAAAACCTTCCTAATAACAACGAAGTTTTGACTAACGTTAATACGACACTTGGAGATGCCCACAATTATCTGGCAACTACGAATAATGGAACAGTCCAAGATGATACTTTCTTCCCATCAGGTATGAACTTTGAATGGAACGGCACTAATGCTAACGAAACGTTTAGCAATCCAGGTACATACACTCGTATCGCCAAGGCGGTTTTCCCTACAGAAACTAAGAACCAAAACAGTGAAACACGTACAACCTTCGCAGTTGACAAACAACAAACGGTTGTATTTAAGGTGAAACCAACAGCTCCAAACGGTGATGTAAACAGTCAAAATGGTAATATTACGGTTACACCAAAGGCAAGCGAGACAACCACTGATCGTGTTAGCGTAACCTATACACCTACAGGACAGACAGCGCCTAGAACGATCGAAGCACGGAAAAACAATGGAAGATGGACGATTCCAAATGCTCCTACAGGAGTGACAATCGATCAAAACACAGGTGTAATCACTCTTCCAGATAGCGTTGTTAAAGATGGTACAGATGTGATCTCTAGAGCAACTGCGGATGGTGTCACTAGTGATACTGATACAACTCGTGCAATCTCAGTTGATACTACGCCACCAGTTATCAAAACATTTAAAAATAATGAAACAACTGAAACTACAAGATTTACGGTAACAGCAGGAGAGCCGCTTTCTGATACAGATATCCAACTTAGTGTAACGGATGCAGGTGTAGGGGTCAAAGAAGGCTATCCAACAGTAACTAATCTTCCAAAAGGTCTTCGTTATGAAAATGGTAAAATCGTAGGAACACCAGCTGTAGATCAAAAAGGGAAAACACTGAATACTACGATTGCTGCACAGGATAAGAAAAATAATCCAGCAACCAAAAATATTTCCATCACTGTTCAAAGTCAGGCGGATAAGTATAGACCAGCGGCCAAAAACCAAACGGCAGATGGTGTTGGTAAATTCTATGCTGTTCAAGGCGAGACAGACTTGTCCCAACAAGACCCAAGAGCCTTCCTTTCAGGTGATATCCCATCTAGTGCAACTGTAGCATGGAAAAATCTTGCAGACCAGACAGTAACTGACCCTACAACCAATAAAGTTGTACCGAAAGTATCTGAAGATGCAACAAACAAAACAGCTACTCTAGTCGTGACCTATGCAGACGGTTCGGTAGACGAAGTCAACTACAAGTACGATGTCTACAAAAAACTAGAAACTTACACAGAACATGGTTTGACAGGTACCTTCTACTCAGTATTTGGTAAGACCAATAAATTGGGTGGACGAACAGCTCAATATGTTAAAACGGATGATCTTCCAAGTGGAACGAAATGGTCTTATACTTATCGAAACAACAATGAAGGTGATCCAATCACTACAGGCTTCAATAGTCGTAACTTTGGTGACCTCTGGTTGCACGAAACTAAAAATGGAGTTCAGGCCCGTCCTAGCAGCACGACTTACACAGTAACTGCTCAATACCCTAATGGACGTTTTGGAACAGCAACGGCTTCAAATCCTGCCTTGACATCGACTGCTTCCTTCACCTTTAATGATTATAAATACGAGGCAAAACAGGTCTATGAAACAACTGCTGGTGACGTTGATTCCCTAAGATATATCATCGATGACGCTAAACAAGCTGTTCAGCCAACTACACAATCTCCAACAGCACCTGAAGCAACAACCTTTACTTGGAGAGGTGGAAAAGATCAGCTAGTAACAGAGATTGCTACTCCAGGTATCTATGCTCACAATGTAGATGTAGCCCTACCAGCTGATTCAAGTCCAGACAGAAGACATGAAGACGATCCTCGGGTTCTCATCAAGGTCAAACCACAAGCACCGACTATCAAGGCTGATACAGTAACAGAAAAAGGTGGCTTGCCAGACCAAGCAATCACGGTAGAAAATGCCCTTCCTGGCGCAACAGTTAACATGACTGTCGCTGGAGTAGCGCTTGCTCCGAAAACAGCTGGTCAAGATGGAACAGTAACCTTTACCAAGGAAGAGTTGGCAGCGGTATATTCAGCAAATAATGGTGTGCTTCCATCAGGAACCAACAATGTAACAGTCACTCAGTCAGTTACCAAAACAAATCCAACCAATAACCAGCCAGAGGCCTTGACATCAGCAACTGCAACTGCAAGTATCACTGGTGAAAGGGTAGCACCTCTCGTTAAGAGCAACACGGTTAAGGTATGGGATAAAGCAACCAATACATGGAAAGAACTGACACCAGTAACTGAAAACGGTTGGCCTATTTATACCTTCTATGCAGGTGATAAACTTCAATTTGAAACGAAATTTACGGATAATAGTGGTAAGGTTGTATCATCTGGAGTTCGTATAGGAGACAACACAGGTAATGTAACTACGAATATTCTGGCTGGTCAATGGGGTACGACAACAAATACCATGATTTCTGGTGCTACTACTGCAACAGAAGATAATCCAGCAACCGTAACAAATGTAACAAATGAAGGATCAGTTAAACCAGATCTCGCTTATCGAGATTGGAGTGTCACTCGTTCGATTACAGCGACCGATGCTCAGAACAACACTTCAGAGTTAGGTTCTACATTCCGTCTGAAACAAGGAAAACTGAGCGACAAGAACGCTAGCCTCAACCCAAGTCGTCTGCTTAAAGTTGCGAATACAGATAGCCTTACTGAACAAGACCAAACCGATATTAAGGCAGCAGTTCGCGCAGCGCATGATACAAGGGATGCTAGAGAAGCTGAGCGTATTCAAGACATTACCATCCAAAATGGTGTTGTAAGGGTTACCTACAAGGATACGACAACACGTGATATCCCTGTTACGGACCTAGCTGTTTCATTGAAGACACCTGTTATCCAAAATATGACTGAAAAAGGTGGTTTGCCAGACCAGTCAATTACGATTACAGATGTTAAACCAGGTGCAACTGTAACCTTGAACGTTACCGAAGGAAATGCGACACGTTCATACACCAAGGAAGTTCCTCAAGGCGCAACAGAAGTTACATTTGATAAGACAGACTTGGTTAACGAATATGACGCTAATGGTTTGTTGACTAAGAATGCGACCTTGACTGCTACCCAATCAGTTCCAGCAGGCGCAAACACAACTGACACCTTTACTTCAGAAGTTGGAAATGGTTCAATTACCAAAGAAAACCAAGTTCCAGAAGTTACATACGGTCTTGAAATTAAGGATGCAACTGGTCAATGGGTTCCGGCGCCTAAGAAGACAATCATCCAAGGGCAACCAGATGGTTATGAAATCTTTGCTGGAGATGAATACCGATTTGTAGCTACTGCCAAAGATAACAGTGGTAAAATCAAAAAATTCCTAGTTACAGATAATAGACAAAAACAAACAAACTTCTTGGATACTACCCACGCCTCAGACGGGATGCTAGAGGGTGCAAACGTTCAGAAACCTACCTTCGAAGGTCCAGTAAAGGATGCTACAGAAACAAATCCTGCTACTGTAGAAACAACGGGTAGATTAAATCCAGAAGAAACTTGGGTGCAAGGTAGTGGTTTAAGAACAACAACTCCTGAGTATCCAACAAACCGTTGGACACGCAGAATTGTTACAAGAGACGTGAATGATAACGAAGCACAAACAGAACTCTTTATCGTTGTTCAAGGGAAATTGAAAGAGAAATTCCCAGCTGTTACACCTTTGACAGTACCAGTAACCAATGCAACTGCCTTGACTGAAGAAGACAAGAAAGCTGTCATTGCTGCGGTGAAAGCTTCAAACCCTGAAGTTGCAAATCGTATTAAATCAGGAGATGCTGGCTATAGCATATCTCCAGACGGTACTGTAACTATTACTTATAAAGATGGTACGCAGAATACGGTGAAACCACCTGTATCAGACGTGATCTACAAGTCAATGTCTGCAAGTGCTTCAACAGTTCTTTCAGAGAAAGCCTCAGAAGTGGCCTCAGAGAAAGCTTCAACCAGCAACTCAGTAAGCGAATCTGCATCTAAGGTGGCCTCAGAGAAAGCTTCAGAAGTAGCTTCAACAAGTAACTCAGTAAGCGAATCAGCTTCTAAGGTAGCTTCAGAGAAAGCCTCAGAAGTGGCTTCAACAAGTAACTCAGTAAGTGAGTCAGTATCTAAGGTGGCTTCAGAAAAAGCTTCAGAAGTGGCTTCAACCAGCAACTCAGTAAGCGAGTCAGCATCTAAGGTAGCCTCAGAGAAAGCCTCAGAAGTAGCCTCAGAGAAAGCTTCAACAAGTAACTCAGTAAGTGAGTCAGCATCTAAGGTGGCTTCAGAAAAAGCTTCAGAAGTAGCCTCAACCAGCAACTCAGTAAGTGAGTCAGTATCTAAGGTAGCCTCAGAAAAAGCTTCAGAAGTAGCTTCAACCAGCAACTCAGTAAGCGAATCTGCATCTAAGGTAGCTTCAGAAAAAGCCTCAGAAGTGGCTTCAACAAGTAACTCAGTAAGTGAGTCAGCATCTAAGGTGGCTTCAGAAAAAGCTTCAGAAGTAGCTTCAACCAGCAACTCAGTGAGCGAGTCAGTATCTAAACTTACCTCAGAGAAAGCTTCAGAAGTAGCTTCAACCAGCAATTCAGTAAGCGAGTCAGTATCTAAACTTACCTCAGAGAAAGCTTCAGAAGTGGCATCAACAAGTAACTCAGTGAGCGAGTCAGCTTCTAAGCTTGCCTCAGAAAAAGCTTCAGAAGTAGCTTCAACAAGTAACTCAGTAAGCGAATCAGCATCTAAGGTAGCTTCAGAAAAAGCCTCAGAAGTAGCTTCAACAAGTAACTCAGTGAGCGAGTCAGCCTCTAAGGTAGCTTCAGAAGTAGCTTCAGAGAAAGCTTCAACAAGTAACTCAGTAAGTGAGTCAGCCTCTAAGGTAGCCTCAGAAAAAGCTTCAGAAGTAGCTTCAACAAGTAACTCAGTAAGCGAATCAGCCTCTAAGGTAACTTCAGAAAAAGCTTCAGAAGTGGCATCAACAAGTAACTCAGTGAGCGAGTCAGCCTCTAAGGTAACTTCAGAAAAAGCCTCAGAAGTGGCATCAACAAGTAACTCAGTGAGCGAGTCAGCCTCTAAGGTAGCTTCAGAGAAAGCCTCAGAAGTAGCTTCAACAAGTAACTCAGTAAGTGAGTCAGTATCTAAACTTACCTCAGAGAAAGCCTCAGAAGTGGCATCAGAAGTGGCTTCAACCAGCAACTCAGTAAGTGAGTCAGCTTCTAAACTTGCCTCAGAAAAAGCATCAGAAGTAGCTTCAACCAGTAACTCAGTAAGCGAATCAGCATCTAAGGTAGCTTCAGAGAAAGCATCAGAAGTAGCTTCAACCAGCAACTCAGTAAGCGAGTCAGTATCTAAACTTACCTCAGAGAAAGCTTCCGAAGTGGCATCAACAAGTAACTCAGTAAGCGAATCAGCATCTAAGGTAGCCTCAGAAAAAGCTTCAGAAGTAGCTTCAACAAGTAACTCAGTAAGCGAATCAGCATCTAAGGTAGCTTCAGAGAAAGCATCAGAAGTAGCTTCAACAAGTAACTCAGTAAGCGAATCAGCCTCTAAGGTAACTTCAGAAGTAGCTTCAGAGAAAGCTTCAACAAGTAACTCAGTGAGCGAATCAGCCTCTAAGGTAACTTCAGAAAAAGCCTCAGAAGTGGCATCAACAAGTAACTCAGTAAGTGAGTCAGTATCTAAACTTACCTCAGAGAAAGCCTCAGAAGTGGCATCAGAAGTAGCTTCAACCAGCAACTCAGTAAGCGAGTCAGTATCTAAACTTACCTCAGAGAAAGCCTCAGAAGTGGCTTCAACAAGTAACTCAGTGAGCGAGTCAGCATCTAAGGTGGCTTCAGAAAAAGCCTCAGAAGTAGCTTCAACAAGTAACTCAGTAAGTGAGTCAGTATCTAAACTTACCTCAGAAAAAGCTTCCGAAGTGGCATCAGAAGTGGCATCAACAAGTAACTCAGTAAGCGAATCAGCCTCTAAGGTAGCCTCAGAAAAAGCTTCAGAAGTAGCTTCAACCAGCAACTCAGTGAGCGAGTCAGCATCTAAGGTAGCTTCAGAAGTAGCTTCAACCAGCAACTCAGTAAGCGAGTCAGTATCTAAACTTACCTCAGAGAAAGCTTCAGAAGTGGCATCAACAAGTAACTCAGTAAGCGAATCAGCATCTAAGGTAGCCTCAGAGAAAGCTTCAGAAGTAGCTTCAACCAGCAACTCAGTAAGCGAGTCAGCATCTAAGGTAGCTTCAGAAAAAGCTTCAGAAGTGGCTTCAACAAGTAACTCAGTAAGTGAGTCAGCATCTAAGGTAGCTTCAGAGAAAGCTTCAGAAGTGGCTTCAACAAGTAACTCAGTAAGCGAGTCAGCATCTAAGGTAGCTTCAGAAAAAGCTTCAGAAGTAGCTTCAACCAGCAACTCAGTGAGCGAGTCAGCATCTAAGGTAGCTTCAGAAAAAGCCTCAGAAGTGGCATCAACAAGTAACTCAGTGAGCGAATCAGCATCTAAGGTAGCCTCAGAAGTGGCTTCAACCAGCAACTCAGTAAGCGAGTCAGCTTCTAAACTTGCCTCAGAAAAAGCATCAGAAGTAGCTTCAACAAGTAACTCAGTAAGCGAATCAGCATCTAAACTTGCCTCAGAGAAAGCATCAGAAGTGGCATCAACAAGTAACTCAGTAAGCGAATCAGCATCTAAGGTAGCCTCAGAAAAAGCATCAGAAGTAGCTTCAACAAGTAACTCAGTAAGTGAGTCAGCCTCTAAGGTAGCTTCAGAGAAAGCTTCAGAAGTAGCTTCAACCAGCAACTCAGTAAGCGAGTCAGTATCTAAGGTAGCTTCAGAGAAAGCTTCAGAAGTAGCTTCAACCAGCAACTCAGTGAGCGAGTCAGCCTCTAAGGTAGCCTCAGAGAAAGCTTCAGAAGTAGCTTCAACCAGCAACTCAGTAAGCGAGTCAGTATCTAAACTTACCTCAGAGAAAGCTTCCGAAGTGGCTTCAACAAGTAACTCAGTAAGTGAGTCAGTATCTAAACTTACCTCAGAAAAAGCCTCAGAAGTAGCTTCAACCAGCAACTCAGTAAGCGAATTAGTTTCTAAACTTATGTCAGAAAGAGCATCAGAAGTGGCCTCAACCAGCAACTCAGTAAGCGAGTCAGCATCTAAGGTAGCTTCAGAGAAAGCTTCAGAAGTGGCATCAACAAGTAACTCAGTAAGTGAGTCAGCCTCTAAGGTAGCTTCAGAAAAAGCCTCAGAAGTAGCTTCAACAAGTAACTCAGTAAGCGAATCAGCCTCTAAGGTAACTTCAGAAGAAGCCTCAGAAGTGGCATCAACAAGTAACTCAGTAAGCGAATCAGCCTCTAAGGTAGCTTCAGAGAAAGCTTCAGAAGTAGCTTCGACAAGTAACTCAGTAAGTGAGTCAGCGTCTAAGGTAGCTTCAGAGAAAGCCTCAGAAGTAGCTTCAACAAGTAACTCAGTAAGTGAGTCAGCGTCTAAGGTAACTTCAGAGAAAGCCTCAGAGAAATCTTCGGAAGTAGCTTCAACAAGTAACTCAGTAAGCGAATTAGTTTCTAAACTTATGTCAGAGAAAGCTTCAGAAGTAGCTTCAACAAGTAATTCAGTAAGTGAGTCAGCATCTAAACTCGCTTCAGAGAAAGCTTCAGAATCAGCTTCACTTTCTACTTCAATTAGTGCAAGTATTTCTGCTTCACCGAAATGTTCTTGTGTCGATGATTCAACAAGTACATCTGTATCCAAGTCAGCTTCAACAAGTGCGTCAGTATCAACAAGCGACTCAGTAAGCGAATCAGCGTCTAAACTCGCTTCAGAGAAATCTTCGGAAGTGGCTTCAACAAGTAACTCAGTAAGCGAATTAGTTTCTAAACTTATGTCAGAAAGAGCCTCAGAAGTAGCTTCGACAAGTAACTCAGTAAGTGAATCAGCATCTAAGGTAACTTCAGAGAAAGCCTCAGAAGTAGCTTCAACAAGCACCTCAGTAAGTGAGTCGGTTTCTAAAGTTCTTTCAGAGAAAGCCTCAGAAGTGGCTTCAACAAGCAACTCAGTAAGCGAATCAGCATCTAAGGTAGCCTCAGAAAAAGCCTCAGAAGTAGCTTCAACCAGCAACTCAGTAAGCGAATCAGTATCTAAACTTACCTCAGAGAAAGCTTCAGAAGTGGCATCAACAAGTAACTCAGTGAGCGAATCAGCCTCTAAGGTAACTTCAGAAAAAGCCTCAGAAGTGGCATCAACAAGTAACTCAGTGAGCGAGTCAGCATCTAAGGTAGCTTCAGAGAAAGCTTCAGAAGTAGCTTCAACCAGCAACTCAGTAAGCGAGTCAGCATCTAAGGTAGCTTCAGAGAAAGCCTCAGAAGTAGCTTCAACCAGCAACTCAGTGAGCGAGTCAGCATCTAAGGTAGCTTCAGAAAAAGCCTCAGAAGTGGCATCAACAAGTAACTCAGTGAGCGAATCAGTTTCTAAAGCAACGTCAGAGTCAACAAGTGCGTCAGCTTCAGTAAGTACATCTGTTTCTGAATCTGTATCTGCCTCAACAAGCGGATCAGCTTCAGCAAGTGATTCAGTATCAACATCAGCAAATACGCCAGCTTCAGCAAGCGTATCGACATCAGCGGACGTATTATCTTCTGAGACAAGAACAGAATCAGAAGGTAAGTCAAGAAAACAATTGCCAAATACTGGTACAGAAGCCTCTAAATCATCTGTACTTTTAGGAGCTTTGGCAGCTGTGACTGGTCTAGGTCTGTTTGCGAAACGCCGTAAAAATGATCAGGAAGATTAATAAGAATACCAATAAAAAGTTTTCTTATTAAGCAAAAAATACTGAAAGAAAACCCTTGAAAAGTTAAACTTTTCAAGGGTTTTTGGTTGTCTTGTGAGGGAAAATGATGATATAATTTAGAATGGAAATATCTTTCAATATTTTATAATTTTATTTGATATTCTAAAGACAAGGTCAAATGATTTAGTATAAAGAAAGCCCGAGATTTGAATTGAATCTATACTCTTTCACAATCTTTTTAAGCGTTTTTAACATTCTTCTACTATAGGTATGTAGTGCTCTTTGATGTTTGTTGAGTTTGAAAATAAATTATAAATTATCTGGAAAATAAATAGAAATAGGAAATAGGTAAATACAATGGAAAAATTAACATTTGTTTTAGCTGGTGATTATGGCTATATTCGATATATAGAAGCAACATTAAAGTCAATTTGCTATCATCATGACAATTGCAAAGTTTATATTTTGAATCAAGATATTCCTCAGGAATGGTTTATCAGTGTTCGTGAAAAAATGAGTCAGAAACAGAGTGAATTAGTTGATGTGAAGCTGACAAGTGGATTGGTCTCAGAAACATGGAAGTTACCTCCGTTTGGGGCTCATATGAACCATATGTCTTTTGCGAGATACTTTATCCCACAATTTGTGGAAGAAGATAAGGTGCTGTATTTGGATAGTGATACGATTGTAACGAGAACGCTAAATGAGTTATTTGAAATCGAACTTGGGGATAAACTTTTGGCAGCGGCCAAAGTTGTTTATGGATTAGAAGATAGATTTAATTCGGGTGTCTTACTAGTTAATAATAAGTTGTGGAAAGAAGAAAATATTCAAGCGACTTTAATCGAAATCACTGATAGGGATCATGAAACATTGCTAGAATCCGATCAAACTGTCTTTAATCGAGTGGCAGGGGAACGCTATATCGTATTAGATGATACTTACAATTTTCAAGTTGGTTATGATCGAATTGCAGAGGAGAGACAGCAGTATTTTATTTTAGAGATGTCGACAGATCCATTGCCAGCGATTATTCATTATCTTTCAGGAGATAAGCCTTGGAATTTAAGATCCTTTTCTCGTTTAAGAGAAGTATGGTGGAGATATTCAATGATGGACTGGTCAGAAATTACGGGTCATAAAACACCTAGAAAAAAACGTGACCTATTTATTATGACAGATAGTCAGTCATTGGAACAGATCGATTATCTAGTGACTCATTTACCAAATTTCATGTTTCATATAGCAGCTAATACATTGATGGGTGATGTTCTGAATTGTTTACGAAAATATGAAAATGTGAGATTATATCCAGCTATTTTAGATTGGAATCGTAATCGGTTGGTTGATGAGTGTGATATTTATTTAGACATTAACTATGAGGAAAAAAATCAACAAGTAATTGAAACTGCAAAACAAAAAGGAAAACCAATCCTAACATTTGATACGGTAGTGAATCCCTATCATGTAGATCAGGTATTCTCTAGTTCAGAACCGCAAAAGATGTGTGATTACATTCTATCTTTATAGGATTTGTCGTTTTAATCAGCTTATGATTATGGAGGAATTAAAGGAGATATAGATGCTTTATCTAACAAAGCAGTATAGTCCAGCCGAGCAGCAATTTGTAGAAGATGTACTTTCTTCTGGTACTGAGGTTCATGTTTTAACCCTGGATTATGTAGAAAGACCTCAAGATTACATTCATTTTTTACCGATGCTACTTGCGAAGAAATCATCATTAAATCAATATAAAAGTGAATCATTGATAGCTTTGAGGGTGGTGGTTCCTAAATATTGGGAAATTTGTATGGAAGAAGATTGCGCAACCATATGGGATAAAGATATTCAACGAGGTCAGATTTTCTATCGTTGTAAAGAATTATATACAGTAGACAGGGTTGAATGGTGGGATAGTCAGGGAAAAGTTATAAGCTGCGATTACTATTTAGAAAATGGTTGGCGTTATAAGCAGGAAATAATGGATGAATCAGAAAAGAGTATCTCGGTTCATTATTATGATGCTCAAAATACTCTACTAATGATTAAAAATGTAGAGCGAAGCTTATATACTTTATTTAAAGATGAAATCACCCATATTTATACTGAAGATGAACTATGGCAGGCTTGTTTAGAGCTCTTTGATTTAGAAAATGAAGTGCTAGTTGTTGGAGATTTAGAAATAGCGGATTACTTAGATCGTCAAAAAGTTTCTGCAGTTTATTCTTCTAAAGAACCGATTCAAATCCAAGAAATAGAAGAATACTTATCAAGAGTAGATCGACTCTACGTTTATCATTATTCGGTATTTGAATCCCTTGCTCCAAACGATAAAATTCATCATATTAGTCCCTTGTATCCTTCAAAAATGAATGTGAATCACCATCGCGCGCTCATCATGACTCACACACAAGAAATTGAAAAAATAGAGGAAATTATTGAGAAGCTGCCGATGATTGAGTTTCATATCGCTGCTCTGACGAATATGGGACCTAGACTATTGGATCTTGAACGATGTGAAAATGTCTATTTACATCCAGGGATTAGCCAGGCAGAGTATGAAAGTTTGCTAGCTCAGTGTAGTTTGTATTTAGATATTAACCATAGTATAGAAATATTGAATGCCGTGGAAGAATCCTTAGAAAAAGGGTTGCTTTTATTTGCTTTTAAGGAGACCCAGCATAGGAGAGGTTTTATCTGTCCTGAGCATCTATCTTCCAGTCAAGCTGCGGCTGATTTGATTGATGCTATCAAAAAGGTTGTCGTTTCAGAGGAAATGTATCATTTGGCTTTGCAAAAGCAATGGAAATGGATTCAATCTTCTACTAAAGAAGATTACAATAGAGCTTTTTGAAAGGTGAAAAATTAAGTGACAGTTTATCTATTCGACTTATTAGTAGGGTACGAACCAAATGGTGTAGATCGTTCTCAGGCCAATCGTGCTAGGATCTTTAAAAAGATGGATTTGGATGTTCATTACATCTTTTCTGTCCTTCCTCCAAGAGAAGATTTTCTTTATTTTCAACATATAGGGATTCCTCTGGATAAAATGATGATTGCTCCCTTTTACTTAGCAGGAGAAAAAGGTGTACAATCAACTATCACTAGTGAAGAGATGATTAGTAGACTGCATCTAGAGAATAGTCCGATAGTTGAGAGAGACCAGCATCAAATCGTTTATCAAATATCTGAAGATCATAGGCTATTTCTGAAATGTGAGGATGGAATAGTTTATCAGGTTGATCATTTTTATCAAGATACACTCTATCAGAGAGATCATTATACTTCT
The DNA here is from genome assembly GCF_000220085.1 of Streptococcus mitis SK1080. Lineage (GTDB taxonomy): Bacteria > Bacillota > Bacilli > Lactobacillales > Streptococcaceae > Streptococcus > Streptococcus mitis_K. The sequence continues at coordinate 152,460 of NZ_AFQV01000021.1, forward strand.
CATTTGATATGTAGAGAGTGGTTTGACCAAGGGACTTATCAGTGGAGCAAAAGGTGTTTCTATAATTCCGAAAGTGAAGTGGTCTATGAAGGTTTCCAATCGTTAGGAAAAACACGGTATCGATTTGGTTCAGAATGGCTTGAAGGCGAATATGACTTGATGCAATATTTTATCCAATCCTTGTCCCTTTCTTCTGCTGATGTCGTCCTTATGGACAGGGTCTCTAGATTTTCCTTTTCACAGGCAATTTTGGAATATGGCAATCATGCAAAAATAGGAGTTTTTCTTCACTCTCTCCATCAATATAAAACGGGAGCGATGAATAATGAGTATCATTATTTATTTCAACATGCGACTTCTTTTGACTTTATGATTGTTTCGACAGAAGCACAAAAAACAGACTTGGAGAACTATCTAAGAGAGATGGGCTTACCTAGCTGTCCGATTTGTGTGATACCAGCTGCTAGTATCGAAAGTATCGAGAGCAATGTAGAGACGATGGTTCCTTATTCGGCTATGCTTGCTGCTCGCTTAAACTATCGCAAACAAGTCGATATAGCGATTAAGGTAGGAGCAAAGGTCAAAGAGAAAATACCAGGATTTACTTTGGATATCTATGGTCAAGGGGAGGATTATCATAAATTGAACCAACTGATTTCAGAGCTAAATGCGGAAGAGTATATAAGGTTACGTGGTTATCAAAATTTAAAAGAAGAGTATAAAAAACACCAGCTCTATCTATCAACTTCTTCTTGGGAAACCTTGGGGCTAACCTTACTTGAAGGGGTGGCTTCTGGTATGGGATTAGTAGGTTTAGATGTCCCTTACGGAGCACCTACCTTTATTCAAAATGGGAAGAATGGTTATTTAGTTCCCTATTCTGAAGGTCAAGATAAAGAAGAAAGTGTTGAAAGAATGACGAAGGCCGTATTGGAGTTTTTTGATTTGAATCAAAATGAAGTATCGCAGCATTCATATCGCATTGCAGCCTCTTATTTGGATGAGGTCATTGCAGAAAAGTGGAGAGTATTGATAAAAGATTAAATTTGTGCTTTTTAGTAAGCTGTTTGTAAAATTCAGAAAGAGTAAATACAAAATGAAAAAAGCTATTGTATTATGTTTTGATAGAAGTTATTGTGAACAAGCTATTGTAACTATAAAATCATTGTGTGCTTATCATAGAAATTTGAAAATATATATTTTCAATAACGGGAGTATTCCACAAGAATGGTTTGGAGCTCTGCAAAATTGGTTAACTCCATTTGATTCTAGGGTTTGTAATATTCGATTGTCTGAAGAAGAACAGGAATTGAGACAGTTTAATGTTAATAATAGTAAGCATATATCAGCAACTAAATTTCTTATTTATTATATGGCGGATTTTGTGAAAGAAGATGTAGCACTTTATTTAGATTGTGATTTACTGGTAACAGGAAAAGTAGATCATTTGTTAGAGTATGATTTAGATGGCTGTTATGTAGCAGCAGTAAATGATAGCGACCTGGATCCGTCAAAGCACAATGATATCAAAAAAGAACTGAATGCGGGAGTATTAGTCGTTAATTTAAAGCGTTGGAGAGAAGAAAATGTACGAGAAAAATTGATAGAATTGACTCGAGAACATTATATGCATGTACCAAATGGAGATCAATCAATTATGATTATGGCATTTGGAGAAGAATGGTTACCCTTGAAAGATACATATAATTTTTTAGTCGGATATGATGCATACGAGATTAGTGAATTTAAAAAAGAGAGAACCACTATAAAAGAGAATCGAATGCCTCGTATCTTACATTACTTAGGATATAATAAACCTTGGAATGAAGAA
>NZ_AFQV01000020.1:0-42500 GCF_000220085.1 Streptococcus mitis SK1080
CAGCTGAGCTACACCGCCATATATCGGGAAGACAGGATTCGAACCTGCGACACCTTGGTCCCAAACCAAGTACTCTACCAAGCTGAGCTACTTCCCGAGTTAAATAGAAAAATGCACCCTAGAGGAGTCGAACCTCTAACCGCCTGATTCGTAGTCAGGTACTCTATCCAGTTGAGCTAAGGGTGCTCTATATTATGCCGAGGACCGGAATCGAACCGGTACGATCGTTACCAATCGCAGGATTTTAAGTCCTGTGCGTCTGCCAGTTCCGCCACCCCGGCCTCTCCAAGCGAACGACGGGATTCGAACCCGCGACCCCCACCTTGGCAAGGTGGTGTTCTACCACTGAACTACGTTCGCACTATTTTCTTCTATCTAAAAATGCCGGCTACATGACTTGAACACGCGACCCTCTGATTACAAATCAGATGCTCTACCAACTGAGCTAAGCCGGCTCATTTATTATATCTTAATGCGGGTTAAGGGACTTGAACCCCCACGCCGTTAAGCGCCAGATCCTAAATCTGGTGCGTCTGCCAATTCCGCCAAACCCGCATATATGACCCGTACTGGGCTCGAACCAGTGACCCATTGATTAAAAGTCAATTGCTCTACCAACTGAGCTAACGAGTCTAAAATAACTTACGTTATCCTAACGGTCCCGACGGGAATCGAACCCGCGATCTTCGCCGTGACAGGGCGACGTGATAACCGCTACACTACGGGACCTTTGGGAGTTAACGGGATCGAACCGCTGACCCTCTGCTTGTAAGGCAGATGCTCTCCCAGCTGAGCTAAACTCCCTAGAGCTAAGCGACTTCCATATCTCACAGGGGGCAACCCCCAACTACTTCCGGCGTTCTAGGGCTTAACTTCTGTGTTCGGCATGGGTACAGGTGTATCTCCTAGGCTATCGTCACTTAACTCTGAGTAATACCTACTCAAAATTGAATATCTATTCAAACCAAGAAAACCTCTCGCTTTCATATTCTCAGTTACTTTGGATAAGTCCTCGAGCTATTAGTATTAGTCCGCTACATGTGTCGCCACACTTCCACTTCTAACCTATCTACCTGATCATCTCTCAGGGCTCTTACTGATATATAATCATGGGAAATCTCATCTTGAGGTGGGTTTCACACTTAGATGCTTTCAGCGTTTATCCCTTCCCTACATAGCTACCCAGCGATGCCTTTGGCAAGACAACTGGTACACCAGCGGTAAGTCCACTCTGGTCCTCTCGTACTAGGAGCAGATCCTCTCAAATTTCCTACGCCCGCGACGGATAGGGACCGAACTGTCTCACGACGTTCTGAACCCAGCTCGCGTGCCGCTTTAATGGGCGAACAGCCCAACCCTTGGGACCGACTACAGCCCCAGGATGCGACGAGCCGACATCGAGGTGCCAAACCTCCCCGTCGATGTGAACTCTTGGGGGAGATAAGCCTGTTATCCCCAGGGTAGCTTTTATCCGTTGAGCGATGGCCCTTCCATACGGAACCACCGGATCACTAAGCCCGACTTTCGTCCCTGCTCGAGTTGTAGCTCTCGCAGTCAAGCTCCCTTATACCTTTACACTCTGCGAATGATTTCCAACCATTCTGAGGGAACCTTTGGGCGCCTCCGTTACCTTTTAGGAGGCGACCGCCCCAGTCAAACTGCCCGTCAGACACTGTCTCCGATAGGGATCACCTATCTGGGTTAGAGTGGCCATAACACAAGGGTAGTATCCCAACAACGTCTCCTTCGAAACTGGCGTCCCGATCTCGTAGACTCCTACCTATCCTGTACATGTGGTACAGACACTCAATATCAAACTGCAGTAAAGCTCCATGGGGTCTTTCCGTCCTGTCGCGGGTAACCTGCATCTTCACAGGTACTAAAATTTCACCGAGTCTCTCGTTGAGACAGTGCCCAAATCATTACGCCTTTCGTGCGGGTCGGAACTTACCCGGCAAGGAATTTCGCTACCTTAGGACCGTTATAGTTACGGCCGCCGTTTACTGGGGCTTCAATTCATACCTTCGCTTGCGCTAAGCACTCCTCTTAACCTTCCAGCACCGGGCAGGCGTCACCCCCTATACATCATCTTACGATTTAGCAGAGAGCTGTGTTTTTGATAAACAGTTGCTTGGGCCTATTCACTGCGGCTGACTTAAAGTCAGCACCCCTTCTCCCGAAGTTACGGGGTCATTTTGCCGAGTTCCTTAACGAGAGTTCTCTCGCTCACCTGAGGCTACTCGCCTCGACTACCTGTGTCGGTTTGCGGTACGGGTAGAGTATGTTTAAACGCTAGAAGCTTTTCTTGGCAGTGTGACGTCACTAACTTCGCTACTAAACTTCGCTCCCCATCACAGCTCAATGTTATAGAACTAAGCATTTAACTCAATTCACACCTCACTGCTTAGACAGACACTTCCAATCGTCTGCTTTAGTTAGCCTACTGCGTCCCTCCATCACTACATACTCTAGTACAGGAATATCAACCTGTTGTCCATCGGATACACCTTTCGGTCTCTCCTTAGGTCCCGACTAACCCAGGGCGGACGAGCCTTCCCCTGGAAACCTTAGTCTTACGGTGGACAGGATTCTCACCTGTCTTTCGCTACTCATACCGGCATTCTCACTTCTATGCGTTCCAGCACTCCTCACGGTACACCTTCATCACACATAGAACGCTCTCCTACCATACCTATAAAGGTATCCACAGCTTCGGTAAATTGTTTTAGCCCCGGTACATTTTCGGCGCAGGGTCACTCGACTAGTGAGCTATTACGCACTCTTTGAATGAATAGCTGCTTCTAAGCTAACATCCTAGTTGTCTGTGCAACCCCACATCCTTTTCCACTTAACAATTATTTTGGGACCTTAGCTGGTGGTCTGGGCTGTTTCCCTTTCGACTACGGATCTTAGCACTCGCAGTCTGACTGCCGACCATAATTCATTGGCATTCGGAGTTTATCTGAGATTGGTAATCCGGGATGGACCCCTCACCCAAACAGTGCTCTACCTCCAAGAATCTTTATGTCGACGCTAGCCCTAAAGCTATTTCGGAGAGAACCAGCTATCTCCAAGTTCGTTTGGAATTTCTCCGCTACCCACAAGTCATCCAAGCACTTTTCAACGTGCCCTGGTTCGGTCCTCCAGTGCGTCTTACCGCACCTTCAACCTGCTCATGGGTAGGTCACATGGTTTCGGGTCTACGTCATGATACTAATTCGCCCTATTCAGACTCGGTTTCCCTACGGCTCCGTCTCTTCAACTTAACCTCGCATCATAACGTAACTCGCCGGTTCATTCTACAAAAGGCACGCTCTCACCCATTAACGGGCTCGAACTTGTTGTAGGCACACGGTTTCAGGTTCTATTTCACTTCCCTCCCGGGGTGCTTTTCACCTTTCCCTCACGGTACTGGTTCACTATCGGTCACTAGGGAGTATTTAGGGTTGGGAGATGGTCCTCCCAGATTCCGACGGGATTTCACGTGTCCCGCCGTACTCAGGATACTGCTAGGTACAAAGACTATTTTAAATACGAGGCTGTTACTCTCTTTGGCTGATCTTCCCAAATCATTCTTCTATAATCTTTGAGTCCACATTGCAGTCCTACAACCCCGAAGAGTAAACTCTTCGGTTTGCCCTCCTGCCGTTTCGCTCGCCGCTACTAAGGCAATCGCTTTTGCTTTCTCTTCCTGCAGCTACTTAGATGTTTCAGTTCACTGCGTCTTCCTCCTCACATCCTTAACAGATGCGGGTAACAGGTAGTACCTGTTGGGTTCCCCCATTCGGAAATCCCTGGATCATCGCTTACTTACAGCTACCCAAGGCATATCGTCGTTTGTCACGTCCTTCTTCGGCTCCTAGTGCCAAGGCATCCACCGTGCGCCCTTATTAACTTAACCTTATTTTTCTGACCTTTCAGTCATAAACTCTTATTAATACTACAGCGTTTTCGGTTTATTTTCTTGTTACTATTTGATATAGATATTCAATTTTCAATGTGCATTACTTGGTGATCTCTCACCAATGGAGCCTAGCGGGATCGAACCGCTGACCTCCTGCGTGCAAAGCAGGCGCTCTCCCAGCTGAGCTAAGGCCCCACAAGACCTCTCAAGACTAAACAAGACCAATGCGCAGTTCCTTATCCTTAGAAAGGAGGTGATCCAGCCGCACCTTCCGATACGGCTACCTTGTTACGACTTCACCCCAATCATCTATCCCACCTTAGGCGGCTGGCTCCTTACGGTTACCTCACCGACTTCGGGTGTTACAAACTCTCGTGGTGTGACGGGCGGTGTGTACAAGGCCCGGGAACGTATTCACCGCGGCGTGCTGATCCGCGATTACTAGCGATTCCGACTTCATGTAGGCGAGTTGCAGCCTACAATCCGAACTGAGACTGGCTTTAAGAGATTAGCTTGCCGTCACCGGCTTGCGACTCGTTGTACCAGCCATTGTAGCACGTGTGTAGCCCAGGTCATAAGGGGCATGATGATTTGACGTCATCCCCACCTTCCTCCGGTTTATTACCGGCAGTCTCGCTAGAGTGCCCAACTGAATGATGGCAACTAACAATAGGGGTTGCGCTCGTTGCGGGACTTAACCCAACATCTCACGACACGAGCTGACGACAACCATGCACCACCTGTCACCTCTGTCCCGAAGGAAAACTCTATCTCTAGAGCGGTCAGAGGGATGTCAAGACCTGGTAAGGTTCTTCGCGTTGCTTCGAATTAAACCACATGCTCCACCGCTTGTGCGGGCCCCCGTCAATTCCTTTGAGTTTCAACCTTGCGGTCGTACTCCCCAGGCGGAGTGCTTAATGCGTTAGCTACGGCACTAAACCCCGGAAAGGGTCTAACACCTAGCACTCATCGTTTACGGCGTGGACTACCAGGGTATCTAATCCTGTTTGCTCCCCACGCTTTCGAGCCTCAGCGTCAGTTACAAGCCAGAGAGCCGCTTTCGCCACCGGTGTTCCTCCATATATCTACGCATTTCACCGCTACACATGGAATTCCACTCTCCCCTCTTGCACTCAAGTTAAACAGTTTCCAAAGCGTACTATGGTTAAGCCACAGCCTTTAACTTCAGACTTATCTAACCGCCTGCGCTCGCTTTACGCCCAATAAATCCGGACAACGCTCGGGACCTACGTATTACCGCGGCTGCTGGCACGTAGTTAGCCGTCCCTTTCTGGTAAGATACCGTCACAGTGTGAACTTTCCACTCTCACACTCGTTCTTCTCTTACAACAGAGCTTTACGATCCGAAAACCTTCTTCACTCACGCGGCGTTGCTCGGTCAGACTTCCGTCCATTGCCGAAGATTCCCTACTGCTGCCTCCCGTAGGAGTCTGGGCCGTGTCTCAGTCCCAGTGTGGCCGATCACCCTCTCAGGTCGGCTATGTATCGTCGCCTTGGTGAGCCGTTACCCCACCAACTAGCTAATACAACGCAGGTCCATCTGGTAGTGATGCATTTGCACCTTTTAAGTAAATGTCATGCAACATCTACTCTTATGCGGTATTAGCTATCGTTTCCAATAGTTATCCCCCGCTACCAGGCAGGTTACCTACGCGTTACTCACCCGTTCGCAACTCATCCAGAGAAGCAAGCTCCTCCTTCAGCGTTCTACTTGCATGTATTAGGCACGCCGCCAGCGTTCGTCCTGAGCCAGGATCAAACTCTCATTAAAAGTTTGAGTTCTCACTCATTTCTGTCACTGACAGATTTATTGTTTTTTCATTGTTCAGTACTACAACTTCAGTTGTAGTGCCCTGCACATTGGTTCGTCTTGTTCAGTTTTCAAAGGTCTTTGTCACTCGCTTCTCTCAAGCGACAACTATATTAGTATATCACAGCCGCTTTCGCTTGTCAACACTTTTTTGAAACTTTTTTAATCTTTTTTCATCAAGTGTTCCTTCCGCAACATACCATAGTCCGTACGGGATTCGAACCCGTGTTACCGCCGTGAAAAGGCGGTGTCTTAACCCCTTGACCAACGGACCAGAGTTGTTATTTTCAACTCTTACTATTATACCGACTTTTCAAACTTTGTCAACACCTTTTTTAAACTTTTTTACTTTTTTGCATGAATTCCTAATGAGTACGGATGTCAAACTCTTTAAACACAATACGTAAGTCTCTTAACACTCTTTGACGCCCTCGGAAGCGTTCATCTCTTAAGACGCGTTCTAGTTCTTCTTGTTTCTCTTTACTTTGTTTGTTTCTATAATCTCTTAGTGTTTCATGAAAGAGATAATAATCATCTAGCCACAGACCGCCCTCACTTATACGATGACTTATCTCACCCACTTCTTCATAAGGTTCTTTATTATATCTTCGTTTGTGGCTCTCTTGTTTACGGATATAGTCTAAAATTCGATTCCGGAATTTTGTTTTGAAGTATTTACGTAAACGAGGAATATCTTCTACAAGCCCTTCTTCTCTACTGATCAATTCATGTAGACATATCATGCCCTCTTGGTCCCAGTCCGATAACTCCCACAAATGAAGGTAATATTCATTTCTACACTTGTATACAATTCCTTGGACTTCTTCATACATTTTTTTAAGCATAATCTTCCCCTTTCTAGATACAGTCTAACAGATTCAAAAACACTTTTGGAACATTTCATCCATTCTGTTTCCTACACCGTCTAAACTGCACAAAAAAGAGAGGACAGGCCTCTCTCAGGGTTATAATTCTGCGATTTGGTTTAGGTTTACTTCTGCAACTGTGTCATTACCAAACATAGAGATAATCATCTTCACTTTATTGTTATCAATCTCCGTAATCTTACCGGTATAATCTGCAAAAGCTCCATCAATAATACGTACAGTTTGACCAACCTCAACATCGAAATCAAATTCTTGAACAGTTTGTCCCATAGATACCAAAATGTCACGGATTTCTTGTTCCAATAATGGAGTTGGTTTTGATCTATTTCCGTGAGATCCGACGAATCCTGTAACATTTGGTGTGTTTCGCACAACAAACCAAGCTTCATCTGTCATGACCATTTCTACAAGAACATAACCTGGAAAGCGATTTTCTTCTACTTCTTTTCTCTTTCCATTTTTTTCAACTTGCACTGTTTGTGTTGGAATTTCAACGCGTAGAATATTATCCAACATATTGTAGGTTTGTGCACGTTGTAATAGATTTTCTTTTACCTTATTTTCATAACCAGAATAAGTTTGTAAAACAAACCACCCTTTATCAAAACTATCCATGATATTTCCTTTCATAAATAGAAGATTTCTAGTGTAATTAACTCCACTAACCTTCTAAAAAATGTTAATAAATCGAATCAAACCTGAAACAATCAACTGGTCAAAAATGTAAATAATTACTACAAAGAAAGCTGTGTATTCCATGATAGAACGAAAATCTCTCCAGCTTTCCTTGCGAGTTGGCCATGTTGTGTCTTTAAGAAGTCTAAAAATATCTCCAATAAAACGCATCGCTCTCTCCTATCTCGTTTCTCTGTGTGTAGTGTACTTGCCACAATGCTTACAAAATTTATTTACTTCTAGTCGTGTAGGCTTGGGGTTTCCACTAATCTTGATTGAATAGTTTCTCGAACCACAAACCGCACAAGCTAGGCTTGCTTTTTTTAGTGCCATAACGCCTCCATCTTATCTATTATAACAAGAAAGCTAGGCTTTGACAAGCATCTTAGCGAAATAGATTGACTACCGAATCCCATATTGTTTGAGCCTTTTCCTTAATCTTCGCATCTGAGATAGCCCGGCTAGCCTCATCTACTAGACTTTGCGCACGTCCTCGAATATCAGACAAATTATCATCTGTCTGGCTATTATCATTGGTTTGTACTTGTCTTTTTGTATTGGCTGGTGCAATTCCATTTTGCTTATAAGCATTTTCAACTGTAAAGGTACTTCCTGGTGTATAAGGTAAAATGGTATTTGCAATATTTCTAAAGACATGGGCTGCACCATTTGATGTAGAACCTGCTAGATAGTGATTTTCATCAGTGGTCGGAAAACCAAGCCAATGACTAATCACTACATCTGGAGTATAACCGATCACCCACTGGTCACTTGTATACTCCGGATTGAAAACTGCTTCAGTTGTTCCAGTTTTCCCTGCCATGACATAGTCTGCAGGCGATGAACTAATACCGGTTCCATTAGTGAATGTACCCAACATCATACTAGTCATCTTGTCAGCTACAGACTTATCAATCACCCGTTTTTGTGAATTTTTATGGCTCGCAATGACCTGACCACTAGCATTTTCAATTCTACTAATAAAATGTGCTTCCGGCATTAAACCTTCATTGGCAAAAACAGCATATGCTTGAGCCATTTGAAGTGGGTTGGTTTCAACACCGCTTCCCAAGGCGACACCAAGAACACGGTCGACTTTTTCCATGTTGAGTCCGAATTTTTCTCCTGCCTCAAAAGCCTTATCAAGGCCCAAATCATTAACAGTGGCAACAGCAGGTAGATTAAGCGATTCTGCCAAGGCTTGATACATAGGAACTTCTCGACTCGTTTTGATTCCTGCATAGTTATCAACCTTATAGCTGTTATACTGCATGGTATGGTTATCCAAGAGCTTATTCAAAGCCCAACCTGCCTCAACTGCTGGCGTATAAACAACTAAAGGCTTAATTGTAGAACCAGGGCTACGTTTTGATTGAGTTGCATAGTTGAAATTCCGGAATCCAGTTTTATCATTGTCAGCAACTTGACCGACAACTCCACGAACTCCTCCTGTTTTCGGTTCAAGAGCTACACTTCCTGATTGTACAAATGTTCCATCCTCTGCTCTCGGAAATAGCGATGTATTTTCATAGACAACCTGCATATTTGCTTGGTAGTTTTGGTCCAGCTCTGTGTGAATGCGGTAGCCATTATTGACAATCTCTTCCTCTGTTAAATTATACTTGGAAACAGCTTCATTGACCACAGCATCAAAATAAGAGGGGTAACGGTAATCTGAAATTTTTCCTTCATACTTATCGTGCAATTGCGAAGTCATATCAACTTCTGCAGCTTCGGTTTCTTGGTTTTTATCAATATATCCTGCTGCAACCATATTTTGCAAGACAGTGTCGCGACGATTAGTTGAATCTTCTACGGAATTCAAAGGATTATACAGTTCCGGCCCCTTGAGCATCCCTGCCAGAGTCGCAGCTTGATCCAAACTCACTTCTGATGCAGAAACTCCAAAGTATTTCTTACTCGCATCTTCTACACCCCACACACCATTTCCAAAATAGGCATTGTTAAGGTACATGGTTAGAATTTGATCCTTACTATATTTTTTTGTTAATTCTAAGGCCAGGAAAAATTCTTTCGCTTTTCTCTCAACAGTCTGATCCTGTGATAGATAGGCGTTTTTAGCCAGCTGTTGGGTAATAGTAGAACCACCACCTGAACGACCAGCAGTGACAATAGCCAAGAAGAAACGACCATAGTTAATCCCGTCATTTTTATAGAAGGAACGGTCTTCTGTCGCAATAACGGCATTCTGCAAATTTTTACTGATATCAGTCAATTCAACGTAGGTTCCCTTTTGACCAGACAAGGCACCAGCCTCTTTTTCTTCACGGTCAAAAATGATAGTCCGAGTTTTCAAGGCGTTTTGCAAATCGTTAACATTGGTTGACTTAGCTACAGCAAACAAATAGGTTCCAACTAGCAAGCCTGCACTCAAACCTAGTATAAGGACAATCTTTGTTAGATGATAGCGACGCCAGAATTTTCGAATCGGACCCACTTGGGCTAATTTTTTTCGATCACTGCGAGAGCGACGTAAGCTAGTAGCCCCAGAAGCCTCTGATTCACTTGTTTCTTTTTTAAAAAGAGAAAGAAATTTCTCAAATAATTTATCTAATTTCATGCGTTTATTTTATCATCTTCGTCATAGGAAGACAAGAATTTAGCTATTTCCTATCAAAATAGGTCTTTTTTTGTTACAATATCTGTATGAAATTCACATTTACATTACCAGACTCTCTACCTCAAATGACGGTAAAGCAATTACTTGAGGAACAACTCCTCATACCTAGAAAAATCCGTCATTTTTTGAGAATCAAGAAACACATTTTGATTAATCAGCGAGAAGTTCATTGGAACGAGACGGTAAATCCTGGAGATGTTTGCCAATTGACTTTTGACGAGGAAGATTATCCCGAAAAAGAAATTCCTTGGGGCAACCCAAACCTCGTTCAAGAAGTTTATCAAGATCAACACTTGATTATTGTAAACAAACCAGAGGGGATGAAAACGCATGGTAATCAGCCAAACGAAATCGCCCTTCTTAACCATGTCAGTGCCTATGTTGGTCAAACCTGCTATGTCGTTCATCGTCTGGACATGGAAACCAGTGGTTTGGTTCTCTTTGCCAAAAATCCTTTTATCCTACCTATTCTCAATCGCTTACTGGAGAAAAAAGAGATTTCTAGGGAATATTGGGCACTAGTTGACGGAAATATCAGCAGCAAAGAGCTTGTTTTCAGGGATAAAATCGGACGTGATCGTCATGATCGCAGAAAGCGAATAGTTGATACAAAAAATGGGCAATATGCTGAAACACATGTAAGCAGATTAAAGCAATTCCCAAACAAAACTTCCTTGGTTCGTTGCAAGCTAAAGACAGGGCGAACCCATCAGATTCGTGTGCACCTTTCGCATCATAATCTTCCTATCCTGGGTGACCCTCTCTATAATAGTAAATCAAAAACAAGTCGGCTTATGCTCCACGCCTTTCGACTGTCCTTTACCCATCCGCTTACTCTAGAGAAATTAAGCTTCAATGCACTTTCAGATACTTTCGAAAGAGAATTAAAAAAGAATGGATGATTCCGTCATCCATTTTTCCATATAAGAAAAGCAAGACCACGAGGCCTTGCTTTTTATCGACTCAAGAATTATTTAGCGATTTTTGCGAAGTATTCAAGAGTACGAACAAGTTGTGCAGTGTATGACATTTCGTTGTCGTACCATGATACAACTTTAACCAATTGTTTACCGTCAACGTCAAGAACTTTAGTTTGAGTTGCGTCAAACAATGAACCGTAAGACATACCTACGATATCTGAAGATACGATTGGATCTTCTGTGTAACCGTATGATTCGTTTGAAGCTGCTTTCATAGCTGCGTTCACTTCATCAACAGTAACGTTCTTTTCAAGAACTGCTACCAATTCAGTAACTGATCCAGTTGGAGTTGGAACGCGTTGTGCAGATCCATCAAGTTTACCGTTCAATTCTGGGATTACAAGACCGATAGCTTTTGCAGCACCAGTTGAGTTAGGAACGATGTTTGCAGCACCAGCGCGAGCACGGCGAAGGTCACCACCACGGTGTGGTCCGTCAAGGATCATTTGGTCACCAGTGTAAGCGTGGATAGTAGTCATCAATCCTTCTACAACACCAAAGTTATCTTGAAGAGCTTTAGCCATAGGAGCCAAGCAGTTTGTAGTACATGAAGCACCTGAGATAACTGTTTCAGTACCGTCAAGAACGTCGTGGTTAGTGTTGAATACAACTGTTTTAACGTCGTTTCCACCAGGAGCAGTGATAACAACTTTTTTAGCTCCACCAGCGTGCAAGTGTTTTTCAGCAGCTGCTTTCTTAGCAAAGAAACCAGTAGCTTCCAGAACGATTTCTACACCGTCGTTAGCCCAGTCGATTTGTTCTGGATCACGTTCAGCAGAAACTTTGATGAATTTACCGTTAACTTCAAATCCACCTTCTCTAACTTCAACAGTACCGTCGAAACGACCTTGAGTTGTGTCGTATTTCAACAAGTGTGCAAGCATAACTGGATCTGTAAGGTCGTTGATACGAGTAACTTCAACACCTTCTACGTTTTGGATACGACGGAAAGCAAGACGACCGATACGTCCGAAACCGTTAATACCAACTTTAACTACCATTAGTGATTTCCTCCTTATGAAAATCATGAAATTTTTATTGTGAAAAGAGTAACTTGAATCACTACAAATCACCTTTCAACAAACCTATTATATAACTATTTAAGTTTAATTGCAAGTACGGGCATTGTTTTTTGTCTATACCCCACTTATTTTTCTTTCTCCTTTGAAAGCCTATACTGCTGTCTTTCTTTGTCTACCTAGTCATTTACCGATTTCCTTTTAAAATGAAAAGTGAAAATAGAAAAGCTAAAAATTATTTTCAATCTTCCAACTTTACAAAAAAGAGACAGGAAATTCCTGCCTCTAGGCTGATAACAATTATTTACGGCGTCCTGGTCTTTCTTTGTAGCCATAGTAAGAATCTTCGATGATTTCTTGCATGTGGTCAACCATTGGAAGACGTGGGTTAGCTGGTGAACATTGATCTTCGTAAGCAAGGAAGGCCAATTCACGAGAATGTTCTTTCCATTCTTTTTCATCGATTCCTTGTGCTTTGAAGTTCATTTGGATACCTACGCGCTCACCAAGTTCGTAGACAGCTTTTGCGTAAGATTCCACACCTTCTTCTGGAGTAGAAGCTGGAAGGCCAAGCATACGTGCGATATCTTGGTATTTTTCATCTGCACGGTAGTAGTTGTACTTAGGCCATGTTGCTGTCTTAGCTGGACGTGTACCGTTGTAGCGGATGACGTATGGAAGCAAGATAGCATTTGTACGACCGTGGATTGTGTGGAATTGCGCACCAATCTTATGAGCCATTGAGTGAGAAATACCTAGGAAGGCATTGGCAAAGGCCATACCAGCGATTGTTGAAGCGTTATGCATTTTCTCACGTGAGTGGAAGTCTGCGTTCTTAACTGAGCTTTCAAGGTTTTCGAATACAAGCTTGATGGCTTGAAGTGCAAGACCGTCAGTGTAGTCGCTAGCCATTTGTGATACGTAAGCTTCAGTCGCGTGGGTCAATACGTCCATACCAGTGTCCGCAGCAACAAATCCAGGAACTGTCAATACCAAAGCAGGGTCTACGATTGCCACAGTTGGTGTCAATGAGTAGTCAGCGATTGGGTATTTACGGTTATTCGCTTTATCAGAGATAACGGCAAATGGTGTTACTTCAGATCCTGTACCAGATGTTGTTGGGATTGCGATAAATTTAGTCTTCTTACCAAGCAATGGGAATTTGAAGGCACGTTTACGGATATCCATGAATTTTTGGACAAGGTCACGGAAGTCCACTTCTGGTTGTTCATAGAAGAGCCACATTACTTTAGCGGCATCCATTGGAGATCCACCACCGAGAGCGATAATTGTATCTGGTTTGAAGGCACGCATAATCTCAGTACCACGGTTTACTGTTGTGATATCTGGATCTGGTTCCACATCAGCAAAGATTTGGTAAACAACCTTATTGCGACGAAGGTCAAGTTGTTCGATGATACGATCAAGGAAACCAAGCTCTACCATGGCATGGTCAGTAACGATCATGACACGTTCAACGTCACGACATTTTTGAAGGTATTGAATTGAATCACGTTCAAAGTATGTTTTTGAAGGAAGTTTCATCCATTGCATGTTATTTCTCCGTCTTCCGACTTTTTTGATATTCAAGAGGTTAATGGCACTAACGTTATCCCCAACTGAGTTGCGTCCGTAAGAACCACATCCAAGTGTCAATGATGGCAAGAAGGCATTGTAAACGTCCCCGATACCACCGAAAGTAGAAGGTGAGTTACAGATAACACGAATAGCTTTAACAGCTTTACCAAATTCTTTAGTCAATTCTTCGTCAGCTGTGTGGATAGCTGCTGAGTGTCCAAGACCGTTAAATTCAACCATTTGACGAGCCTTAGTAATACCATCTTCACGGCTTTCAGATTTCAAAACTGCGATAACTGGTGACAATTTTTCACGAGTCAATGGCTCATTTTCACCAACTTCTTTACATTCAGCAGCAAGAATGTTTGTTCCTTCTGGAACTGTAAATCCTGCTTGTTCTGCAATCCAAGTTGCTGGTTTACCAACGATGTCAGCGTTCAATTTTGCACCCGCACAGTTTTTGCTGTTTGCTTTCACGCCGAAGCAGAACTCTTCAAGAAGTGCTTTTTCTTTTTTGTTTACAAAGTAAGTGTGGTAAGATTTGAACTCTGCTACAAATTCATCGTAAATTTCTTTATCAATGATAACTGCTTGTTCAGATGCACAGACCATACCGTTATCAAATGATTTAGACATAACGATATCGTGTGCTGCTTGACGGATATTTGCTGATTTTTCAACATAAGCTGGAACGTTACCAGCACCTACCCCAAGAGCTGGTTTACCACATGAGTATGCGGCTTTAACCATAGCATTACCACCTGTTGCGAGAATTGTTGCAATACCTTCGTGGTTCATAAGGGCACTAGTTGCTTCCATAGATGGTTCAGTGATCCACTGTACACAGTTTTCAGGAGCACCAGCTGCGATAGCTGCATCGCGAACGATACGAGCTGCATGAGCAGATGATTCTTGTGCTGATGGATGGAAGGCAAAGACGATTGGGTTACGTGTCTTCAATGAAATCAATGATTTGAAGATTGCTGTTGATGTTGGGTTTGTTGTTGGAGTGATACCACAAACAACACCAACTGGTTCAGCAATAAGAGTCAATCCTGTTACATCGTCTTCTTCGATAACACCAACTGTCTTAGTGTGGCGCATGTTGTTTACTACGTGTTCACAAGCAAACAAGTTCTTAGTTGCTTTATCTTCAAATACACCACGTCCTGTTTCTTCAAAGGCATGTAAAGCCAATTCTCCGTGGGCATCCAAAGCTGCCACTGACGCTTTAGCTACGATGTAGTCAACTTGCTCTTGATCCAACTTACGCATTTCTTCAAGAGCAACTAAAGCTTTTTGCACCAAGCCATCAACATGCTTTTCAGCAGCGAGTTTCTTTTCCTCTGGTGTCACAGTTTTTTTATCAGCCATATTTTCCTCCATAGCTTTCAAGGATTAAATCCTTTGTTAATTTTTTCACAAGTTTATTATAACGCATTATTTCAACTTTGTAAACAGTTTCATAAACATTTCACAAAGAATTTTTAGCACCTTGTGAAATGTTTGCTAGTTTCTTTTCTTAGCAAGCTTTTTCTTTAGAGTTTGTGAAATTTATTTCAAATATTTTTTTATTTCACAAACTTGCTTGGAAGAGGAGCTTGGAAAGAAAGGGATTTACAGGTAAGCGCTTACTTATTTGGTTTTAACAATACCTCCTTTGATAAGGAGGCTTTATTTTTGTTGAAAAACGCCTTGTTTAAAAGTCCCTTCATAAACGACTTCTTGTTCTGTTGTTAGTTTCCCTTTTCCTTCAGCTTGACCATTTACAAAATCCCCTTCGTAGATCCAGCCTTCTTTAGATTGAAAGGTACCTTTTCCGTTGAAGGCTCCATTGTTGAAGCCACCTGTATATTGGTCTCCATTTTGGAAGGTAATGGTACCTTGCCCATTCATTTTACCACGTACAAGACTACCGTCGTAAACAATCGTTCCATTATCAAGCTTTAGAACACCTTTCCCGGGAATATTTAGAAAAAAGACGAGTACAGCACAAAAAACAATGGTAACTACTGCTAAAATCTCTAAACGTGGACGAGTCAGATAAACACGATACTTGTCGTAAAAATTCTTAAGATTTCCCATCTTCACTCTCCTTTTCTAAACGTTCTAGCCAAACTTGACAGCCCTCTTGAACACGTCGATAGGTTTCCTCAAAATCTCCTGTATACCAAGGATCTGGAACACTTTCAGATGCAAATGAGTAAATCTTATCTTGACAGTTTACTGGGCACATCTGACGTAAGTCAGAAACATTTGAAGCATCCATGCCGATAATATAATCAAAGGCTTCAAAATCTTCCTTACTAATCTGAAGCGATGTCTTGCTCTTGTCATAAGGAATCTCATACTGTTGAAAAACCCCCTGAGTTCCCTTATGAATCGGATTGCCATGTTCCCAAGAGGAAGTCGCTCGACTTTGGATTTCGTAGTTATCTGTCATCGATTTCATAACAAACTCGGCCATAGGGCTGCGACAAATATTTCCCAGACAGACAAAGACTAATTTTTTCATCCCATTTCCTTTCTTTTATAGAAAAACGGGAGTTCGTAATCCCGTCTTATTTTTCAATTGCGCCTTCTAATGAAGCTGTTTCTTTCAGCGGTAATACTGTCTTGATAGCAGCTAGTTCAAAGGTCAAGTAAACTCCATCTACGTCAAGAACAATTGTTCCCTTCTCCGTATCTACTTCATCGACTGTTCCGTAAAGTCCACCGATTGTAATCACTTCATATCCTTTTTGTAGTTTATTCAAACTTTCCATACGTTTTTGTGCTTGTTTCTTTTGAGAGCGTTGCGTAAAGAACATCAAGCCCACCATAAGGGCTAGCATGATTAAAAATGTATAATTTGGATTCATTGTCTTCTCCTTTGTCTTTTACATAGGACTACTATATCAAATTTCAGCTACTTTTACAAGATTGTACCTTACTTTTCTAGTAAGAAAAAACCAGAGCTTGCGCCCTGATTTTTAGAATTATTTCAAGTTTTGAACGACTTTTACAAGATTTTCTACAGTAAAGCCATATTCTGCCAATACTTTTGGTGCTGGAGCAGAGGCTCCGAAGGTATCAATACCAAGAACAGCACCATCGAGACCAACATATTTGTACCAGTTTTGAGTTGCACCCATTTCAACTGCAACACGACGGCGGACTGCATTTGGAAGAATTTCTTCCTTGTATGCTGCATCTTGTGCGTCAAAGACATCTGTAGATGGCATGCTGACTACGCGGACTTTTTCACCTTGACTAGCCAATTCTTTGGCAGCTGAGACAGCAAGATTGACCTCTGAACCTGTCGCAATCAAGATTGTATCAAAGTCTGCTGCATTTTCATAGACAACATAGGCACCTTTAGCAACCTTGTCGAAGTCTGTTCCCTCTTCAACAGTCAAGTTTTGACGTGTCAAGACAAGGGCAGTTGGTGTTTTTTCGCTTGTCACTGCAAGGTACCAAGCTGCTTGCGTTTCACGCGCATCTGCTGGACGAAAAACATTCAGATTTGGCATGGCACGAAGACCTGCTAAATGCTCAACTGGTTCGTGCGTTGGACCGTCTTCCCCAACCGCGATTGAATCGTGGGTAAAGACATAAGTCACAGGAAGTCCTTGCAAGGCTGACAAGCGGACAGCTGCCTTCACATAGTCAGAGAAGACGAAGAAAGTTCCACCGTATACACGAAGTCCACCATGAAGGGCCATCCCGTTCAAGATCGTTCCCATTGCAAATTCACGAACACCAAACTGAATGTTACGGTTCAAGCGATGAACATCGTCTTGAAGTCCATCTGTTTTAATGTAAGTCATGTTTGAGTGAGCTAGGTCAGCTGATCCACCCAAGAAAGTTGGCAATTTAGCAGCTACAACGTTTAAAGCATCTTGGCTCGAGTTACGAGTTGCTTGAGAGAAGCCATTTTCTAAGGCTGGGAAGTCTGCTGGAGTCACTTCAACTGGATCACGTCCGTCGATGATGGCTTCTACTTCTGCAGCCAATTCTGGGTGAGCTTCTTTATAATCAGCAACTAATTTAGTCCAAGTTTGATAAGCTGATGCGCCACGGTCTGCAACATGTTCTTTGAAATCAGCATATACTTGTTCTGGGATTTCAAATGGTTCGTAGTCCCAACCAAGAGCTTGACGAGTTGCTGCAGTTTCATCTGCTCCAAGAGGAGCACCGTGTACAGCATTAGTCCCTTGTTTGTTTGGAGAACCGTATCCAATAACAGTCTTCACTTCAATCAAAGATGGTTTGCCTGAAGCTTTTGCTGTTTCGATAGCTGCATGGATTGCTTCCAAGTCTGTTCCATCTTCAACCAAGGCAGTATGCCAACCGTAGGCATTGTAACGGTCACGAACACTTTCTGTAAAGGAATCTTTTGTCTCACCATCCAAGTTGATGTCATTTGAATCATAAAGAACAACCAACTTGTCTAGTTTTTGCAAGCCTGCGTATGAAGCCGCCTCACTTGAAACACCTTCCATCAAATCTCCGTCTCCACAAATAACGTAAGTGTAGTGGTCAAAGATATTGTAGCCTTCGCGGTTATATTTAGCTGCCAAGAAACGTTCTGCCTGGGCAAAACCAGTAGCAGTTGAAATCCCTTGACCTAAAGGACCTGTCGTAGCATCAATCCCTGCTGTATGGCCAAATTCTGGGTGACCTGGTGTTTTTGAACCCCATTGACGGAAGCTCTTGATCTCATCCATGCTGACATCTTCAAAACCAGAAAGGTGAAGAAGGGCATAAAGAAGCATTGAACCATGACCTGCTGAAAGAATAAAACGGTCGCGGTTAATCCAGTTTGGTTGAGCTGGATTGATACGAAGTTGTTTTGTAAAGAGGCTGTAAGCCATCGGAGCTGCTCCCATAACCACACCTGGGTGACCTGAGTTGGCTTTGTTGATAGCGTCAATACCTAGGAAACGAATTGCATTAACAGATAGATTTGACATAGAATTTCCTTTCTATTTGAGGTGATTATTGAATCACACATTCTATTTTACTATTATATGAAAAAATACATAGAATAGCAATTAAACAATTCGACACTAGATAAGTCATCTATTTTCTACCCTCTAGTCGCTTGATAGTAGGGAAGTAAACGTTCATAAGCTTCATCTAATTTTTCTAAAATCACTTCTAGTGATTGATTTTCAATAAAAGAAACATCTGCCTTAACTAGCACTTTTCGGATTTCTTGGCTGCCTATCTTCTCGACTAAAGTACGACGATTTTCTTCGTTCGCATCCCACCGTTGACTTTGGCCATCAGAGTAGGCTAGATAATAAATCCCTTCTACCACTGGAACTTCTAATACCTTGGCTTGTTGCTCCAAGGTTTGCTCATCCTTCTTACGTTCGATAAAACTAACTTCAAGTGAAACTCCAAAATTAGAAGAGCTTCCATACAAACGAAGAGCCATCATAGGTTCTGTCACTTGTCCGTCTCTCTGTAGATAAACCCAAAAATGTGGTCGTAAACGTTGCGCCTGATTCATCCACTGGCTAGTCTGTTGGAGTTGCCATTCTGGATGACTTACTTGAAAGGCATTGGCCAGTTCTGTAAAAGCCTTTCTGGCCTCTTGACCTTTGTGGCGCAATTCCAGCATCTTCTCTCGCTCATCTCCAGACTTATCCGGATTACGATACTGCAAACCAGCAAAGTCTAAATAATCTCTTATCTTATTCAACATACGCTTAACCTCTTCTAACTAGCAAAAAATCAGGTCAACCCTGATTTTACTTATTCTGTATCTACAACGACATAGCGATTGGGCTCGTCACCTTCAGAGTAACTGGTCACGCCATCCATACGTGAAATAATACGGTGGATAATCTTGCGTTCGCTATTTGACATTGGATCCGTTTGATGACTGCGACCTTCTTCTAAAACACGAGTCGCCAATTTTTGCGCATAGGTCTGCAAGACTTCTGCACGGTGTTCAACATAATCATTGACATTGATAGTAATGTAGAAGGTTCTTGAATAGCGGTTGTAAAGATAATTTTGAGCCAACAGTTGCAAGGCTTTCAAGACTTTACCGTGGTAGCCGATAATACGACCTGGTTCGTTAGTATCAATTTGCAAATTGATACTACGACGGTTATAATCATTTGAAAGTGTGGCTTCAACATCCATATCATCCACAATCGCTTGAACATAGGCAGTCACATCCGTAGCCACCTGGGCAATATCAAAGCTCGGTTCAACTTTCAAGCCCATCTCTGTCAAGTCTTGATTTTCAGTTTGGTCTTGCTCAGTTTCAAGGTCATCAGCGCCTGCTTCTTCCCTCATCGCTTCCTCGATTTGAAGTTCATTTAAAATCTCAATGTGACCAGTTTCTTCTAAGATAGTGCTGGCATGTCTTTCATGTTTTAAGATTTCAGCCTTGACTTCATCAGAAATACCTTGACCTTCCTCTTCAATCTTTTTAATCGCCTCTACAACATGACCCAAATCAACCGTTGCTTCACTGACTGTTTTAACAGGCTCATTCAAATCATTGATTTGTTTTGGAACTCCCTTTACAGCTTGTTGGTTTGCTTTTACAACTGTCGTTTCACTAATAGCATCGATATCCACTTGGGCTGGTTTTTTACCAAATAAGCCAAGAAACCCTTTTTTCTCACGAGAAATGACTTTGATATGAGCCTTCATTCTTGGAATATCTAATTCTTTCAATCCTTTCTGGATTGCTTCTTCAACAGTTGAACCTGTAAATACTACCATTACCAGATTCCTCCTTATTATTTCGTTTTCTGAGCCTTTTTCTTGGCTTTTCTTTTTCTATTTTCCAAATCTTTCTGTGCCTGTACTAGAGCCTTGCGCTCTGCGATAATCTTGAATGGATTGTTCAAGAAATAGGTTTGCAAGACTTGATAAGCATTAGACACTGTCCAGTATAGGGCGACTCCACCTGGCGCATAAACTGCAAAGATAAAAATCAAGACCGGGATCCCATACATCATCGCAGTCGTAGCACCATTACGCTCAGACAAGGCTTTATTAGACAGCCAAGTACTTAAAAAGGTAAATACAGCTGCTAAAATCGGAAGAACAAGGGTTGTATCCACACCACCAAGGTTAATCCATAAGAAATGACCTGTCTTTAAAAAGTCAACTCTTGATAGAGCTTGGAACAAGGCCAAGATAACCGGCATCTGAATCAAAATCGGCCAAAGAGAATCTGACTGTCTGACACCCATTTCTTTAAAGACTTTACGCATTTCTTGCTCTAGCTTGGTTCTGCTTTCCATATCACGACCTGGATATTGTTCTCGAAGCGCCTTAATGCGTGGTTGAGCTTCCTGCATTTTTCTAGAAGCCACCATTTGCACCTGAAAGACTGGCAAGAGGACTGTACGAATCAAGACCGTAAAGAGAATAATCCCCACTCCGATACTGATATCAAACGATAAGAAGCGAATAACTTCCGCAAAGAAGTAAACAAATTTACTCCAAAAATCAGCCGAATTGGCTGTAATATCGCTAGTCGTCCCATTAGTTGCACAGGCTGTCATGATCAATAGAGACAGCCCTAGCAAACTAGTCAACTGTAGTTTCTTTTTCACTCCCATTTCCTTCCTGGTAAATCTTTGATAATTTTAATACGTGGAGTAGATTTTTCTCCATCTCTGCGTATCCCAAGGTTTCGACCCCTTTTCGAGCAATGACAACAAAATCGACATCTTCTGCCAGACTCCCTTTTGCATTCTGGATAATATGCCGAATCCGTCGCTTGATTTGATTTCTAGTGACGGCATTCCCCAGCTTTTTGCTAACTGATAGACCTACTCGAAAATGGTTTTTCTGATTTTCTAATTGGTAGACAACAAATTTGCGATTAGCAAAACTTGTCCCTTCCTTGAAAATCGCCTTAAAATCTTTCTCTCTTTTTACACGAAAGTTTTTCTTCAAAACTCAACTCCATCTATTAAATTACTACTATTATACCATATTTTTCAAAAAAGCCAATCATAGCAAGGTTTTGCACAATTTCATCAGAAAAAGGAGCCGGAAAATCTCTTTCCCAACTCCTTGTACGGAATATTTTTACTAGTTTTACTTATTTTTTCAAGCGTTCAACATCACGGGCAATGACTAATTCTTCATCTGTTGGAATAACCAATACACGGATCTTCGCTGCCTCTGTTGAGATATCTCCTGTCACACCGAAGACGTTCTTTTCTGGATCAACATCACAGCCAAACCAAGAGATACCTGAGATAACATCTTCACGTACGTTTGCAGCATTTTCACCGATACCTGCAGTAAAGATAATAGCATCTGCTCCATTTAAGACTGCAAGGTATTGACCGATATGTTTTTGAATACGGTCAACATACATTTCATAAGCCAAAGTGGCATCGTGGTCCCCTTCTTCCATAGCAGCAATCACATCACGCATATCACTAGATTTACCTGAAACACCCATAAGCCCTGATTCACGATTAAGGACGCGACTAATGTCTTCAGGCGTGTTAAAGTCCTCTGTATATTGCATTAAATAAGGAATGATAGCTGGGTCAATATCTCCTGTACGAGTACCCATCATCACACCACCAAGTGGAGTGAAGCCCATTGAAGTATCGACAGATTGACCACCTTTAACGGCTGTAATAGAAGCACCATTACCGATGTGGCAAGTAATCAATTTCAAGTCTTCTAATGGACGTCCCAAGAGTTTTGCAGCTTCTCCTGCTACAAACTGATGGCTTGTACCGTGGGCACCATATTTACGAACCTTGTTTTCTGTGTAATATTTTGTTGGTAGAGGATAGCGATAAGCTTTCTCTGGCATACTTGTGTGGAATGAAGTATCAAAAACAACTACACTGGTAATGTCTGGCAACAATTCCTTGAAGGCACGAACACCTGCTGCATTGGCTGGATTGTGGAGAGGAGCCAACAAGCTCAACTCTTCAACTTTTTCTAAAACATCTCCCTCAACGACTGTTGATTCTTTGAAATATTCTCCACCAGCCACAACACGGTGTCCAACACCAGTAATCTCATCATAAGCCTTGATAATATCGAAACGAATCAAGTCATCCAATAAGATTTTAACAGCTTGTGTGTGATTTTCAATATCCAAAATTTGTTGTTCAGAACGACCATCAAATTTTACAGTTGAAATTGAATCTTTCAAACCGATACGTTCAATCAAACCTTTCGCCAATACTTTTTCTTCTGGCATTAAGTATAATTGCCATTTCAAACTTGAACTTCCTGCATTGATTGCAATTGTTTTTGTCATAACATGATACCCCTTTTTAAGCGTTTTCATCTATTATAACAAAATCTATTTTATATTTCAGTACCTTGAGTCCATTTTTGAAAATTTTCTTTAAATTTCATTAAAACACTTGCATCTTGCAAGCTAGCAAGTGGATAAATAAAAGGCTCTACTGCTATTTCATTTTTCTTCTGTAGGATAAAAATAGTCTTAGATTGTTTAGCATTAGCAAAGAGATTTTCAGGCAGACTGATCATGGCAACCAGACTTGCCTCCTCTTTCAACCAGCCTTTCAACAAATCACTTTGAGGACTGGTCAACAAATCACCCGGAGCTAGAAAAATAGCGTAGCCATCTGATTTGAGATACTTAAGTCCTTGTTCCATGAGCAAGTGATGGGCGTAGGTATGTTCTTGACTAGAAGCAACTTGATGACGCGACGCAACGGCATCATCAGGATAATAGCCGACAGGCAAGTCGCTGATGACCACATCGCTTTCTTTGAGCATTTGTGGACGAACGGCATCTCCTTGAACAAAACCAGCCTGCAAACCAATCACATCTGACATGCTAGCTGCCAGATCAATCAGCAAATCATCCACTTCCATTCCCAAGTAATCCACTTTTTTAGCAAGCGAGGTCAAGAAAGTAGCGCCTAGAATTCCCATGCCAGAACCCATTTCGAGGATCGTAATCTCCTCCTCTTTAAACAACTCTTCCACAATAAACACCAAAAGTAAGGCAATAGCATCTGGTGTAAACTGGTGATTGGCCTGCAAGGGTTCTGTTTGCCCAGCTTTCATCAAGAGAAACTGGTAGGTCTTGAGCCATTCTTCTTTGCGAAGCGCTAAACGCTTAAGGGCTTGATTGTTCTCTTTGACCTGTTTTAGCTTCGTCTCACCATCCAGATAGATGCTGTTTTGCTCCACCAAGGCATCATAAAAATTGGTCGCCAAATCACTTTGGATGACTTGGACATTCTCTAGTAAATACGTATAAGCTTGTTCAATTTTTTCAAAATCCATATTCCTATCTTATCAAATTTCCCTTCTTTTTTCCATCCTTATAGAAAAATCACTCCCTGACTAGGCGAGTGATTTTTGGGCTACTGTTAAAAAGAGTTCTGAGTAATTTCCTTGAAACAGGTCTTCAGCGCTATAGAGGATCTGACTATGCACAGATGAAAAACCATGCTCAATTAGCTTGTTTTCCAGTTCAACCAATTCAAAT
Source organism: Streptococcus mitis SK1080 (assembly GCF_000220085.1). GTDB lineage: Bacteria > Bacillota > Bacilli > Lactobacillales > Streptococcaceae > Streptococcus > Streptococcus mitis_K. The sequence continues at coordinate 23,984 of NZ_AFQV01000020.1, forward strand.
CCATGATGGTTAGCTTCTGTCTTGGTAAAATCAGCAATGAGGAGTTGTCCATCTTCCTTCAAATGTTGATGAAACAGTGAGAGAGCCCCATTCAAATCAGGCATATGATGAAGAACACGACAAACAACAATGAGATCAAACTCTTGCTTCAAGGGATTTTCCAGTAAATCTTGCTCCAAAAACTGGATATTCTTGACTTCTTGCTGCTCCGCTTTCAAACGAGCTTGCTCCAGCATTTTCTCAGAAATATCTACAAGAGTAACGAACTTGGCTTGAATGGCTAGGGGCAAAGCTAACAGACCCGTCCCTCCACCGAAATCCAAAATTTCTTTGTCTGATAGAGGATCAATCTGTTTCTCGACTGCTTGACAAACCAAGTTTGCAAGGAAGATATTTTTAGGGGAATCAAAAGTTTCTGCTTTATGGTTAAAATCATGTTTCATATTTTTAGTTTAGCACAAAGTAGCTTGGTTGGCTAGGAATTCTCTTTCTTTTCAGGCTTCTTTTCTGATTTTTTCTTCTCCACTTTTTCGTTTGAATCGGTCGCTACCTTTTCCTTTTTATCTCTTTTCTCTTCTTTGATTTTGACTGAAGGAAACAGAAACTCATATTGACTCTTAGGCGTACGAACCGTCGTCACCAAGCTTGTTTTCTTATTTTGATAGCTCACCTGACCTAGGTTATAAACCTGTTCTCCACTTTCTTGCTCAACCTTATCTTTGGTTCGCTTGGCCATGGCAAAAGCAATTAACTTTTCTTTATTTAAAGCATAGTCTCGATGGTGGACGACTTGTCGGTTCAAGTAAAATTGTAACAAAAGACTAAAGATGGCTGCCATGGTGACTGCATAGAGGAGAACACCTGCCTTAACTTTTTTCTTTTTCCACACGATAGATGAACTCCCTTTCTAAGCCTTTTTTGAACTGGAAACGAAAGCGAACCACTTGATTGTCCTCTGTAATCTGTGCGGATTTGAGGCCATAAACCATCGGCTGATAACCCCGTCCACTGGCATCGGTTTTCCGAAAATCATCTGATTTTGACTTACCGATGGCGATGTCCTTACCATCCTGCTTCATATAGATGCGATTGCCCTCCACTTTTTCGAACTGTGAACGGTCTAATTCTGTCTCCAGCTGATCCACAAACAAGAGCCACTCTTTTTGCTCGCTTTGTTGCTGGTAGCGAACTTCTGAAATGAGGAGCTGACTCATGGCTTGAAAGAGAAGTAAGCTTCCACTGATGACAATGAGGGCAATCAAGGATTCTAACAAGGTAAAAGCCTTGACCTTATGGCTCTTTGATAGCCAACAACTGTTCTGAACCATGATAAACCTCCAATCCCTTTTCACTAGAAAACACCTGAATCTCAACTCCATTTATGTTTACCTGATTTTGACCTGTCTGCAAGGCCATCTTAGCTACCCTCAAGACTTCTTCCTTTTGCAAGATTTTTGCTTCTTCTTGTCTATTTTTCTGAATTTGTCCCAAAAGGAGGGTCGCAATACTGGCAAAGATAGCTAGAGCGACTACTGCTTCCAGTAAAATTACTGCCCTAATTTTTTGTTTCCTTAATGCGTTTAATTTTTCCATTTCCTAGATATAATTGATAACGAATCGCTCCTTTACTGGTCTGAAATTCAACCTTAGCCAGGGACGAATTGCCCCCAGCTCGGTCAAATGTAATACTTTGTCCCGATGGTGACTGAATCCCTTTAGGGACTGTCAACTTTTGACTGCCATTGCTAATCGTCTGCCCATCTAAGTTCAGACTAGTCTTTTGCTGACTAGCTACACTGCGTTTTTGGGTTTCCCGATAGAGTTCTTCAAACTCCATAAAGAAAATCTGCTCCTCTACCGCCGCAAAAATAGACTGGACAGAGCCTGACAAGCCCAAAGCAAGGATACTCACAAGACCCAAAACCAAGAGGCTTTCCAGCATGGTAAAGGCCTTAATCTGCAACGGTTTGAGTCTTATTTTGTTTTGCATGATATTCTTTATAAGCTTTAGCTTGCTCTTCTGTGATTCGCCCATCTGCTTGTAACTTACTTAGACTAGCATCTTCATTTTTATCCAAGCTATAAAGCTCTGCCTGGCTTTCCACCACCTTAACAACAGCAGCTTTTCCTTTGTCATTGACTGCTTCTTTTTGCTTGGTCAGATTAGGTACAAAGAGTAATAGAAGCACGCTGATGATGAGCAAGACCACCAACATCTCTACCAGAGTGAAAGCTTTAACCTTAGCTTTTTTCAAAAATGTCATCATTTTTTTCATGTTAAAAATTTACCTCCATATTTTGATACATGGGCATGAGCATTGCCGCATAAAGTAAAACGATAATCAGAGCCACAAAGATAAAAACCAGTGGCTGCACCAAATTCATGGTACGGTTGACTCGGGTAAAAAAGGCTTCCCAAGTTTTTTCAGCATAGATTTCCAACTCACTACCCAGCTTGGACTTGACTTCCCCATACTCGATAATGAGACTCAATTCCTTCCTAAAGAAAGGATAGGTCCCTATAGTCTGGGAAAATCCCTGACCATTTTGTAGGGATTGAGCTAGGTCTTGACCGATTTCTTTAAAGAGCTGGGAACCTTGTTCCTGCATCATGTGAAAAATCTGCGTCAGCTCCATTCCCTGCGAAATCATATTCCCCCATTCACGCGCATAATAAGCTGTCAGATAAGTCTGCACAAAGATTCCAAGAAAAGGAATGCGTGCTAGGATAGAAAAGACGCGCATCTTAGAACTTCTTTTATAAAAAGTGAGTGCTAAAAGGACACCTACTGAAACAAACCCTACCATTCCTAGAAAAATTTGTGGCAGATTGCCAATAATTTGGGTGGCAATATTACTACTATCCAGTTGTGGTAGTAGGTAGTTCCGTAGCCCCAGCATGATTAAGAGAAGAAAACCCAGCAAAATCAAGGGATAGGTCGCTACTTCAATTAATTTTTTCTTGACCTTGGCTAGATTGTCTAGATACTCTTCTATCTTTCCCAAACTCAGGTGGAGATTTCCATGGACTTCCGCTAGGGATAACTGAGTGACAATGGCACTTGAAAAGCCCAAACTTTCCATCATTTCTGAGAATGATTTCCCCTGAGACAAGCCCGTGCGCATTTGTGTCACACACTGCTTGTCCAACAAGGCACTCCTATCTAAAAAAGAGATTGTCTCCACCAGATGAAAACCACTGGAAAAGAGATTGTTAAACAAGGTGATGATATTTTTTTGCTTAGCTGTAGCTAATTTTTTCCGTTTCAGCCTGAAGACTTGTGATATGTCCATCTTCAAGAAGCTGGTCAATCTGTTCATTCCAGCTAGTTGGCTGGTGTTCTTGATAGTCTTTGTTTGCAAAGTCAACGATTCCTCCTCCCCCGATTAATCTCTGGTAGCAGACTCCTTGCAGAACGACTGCTAATTCCTCCTCACTCACACCCAACTCCAGCAAGCGCTCATAAACACCTCGGATACTCTTGGCATGAATGGTTGAAAAGACTGTCGCCCCTGTCAAACTGGCTCTGACCACTGCACGCGCCGTTTCGCTGTCTCGAATTTCTCCGATAATCAAGAGATCTGGTCGATGACGTAGGGAAAGTTTGATGAGATTTTCATATGTCAACCCGATTGCTTCGTTCAACTGCAACTGGAGCATGTCGTCCTGCTTGATTTCGACTGGATCTTCAATAGACATAACCTGTTGCCCCTTAAAAAGGGACTTAGCTAATTCATGCATTAAGGTTGTCTTGCCACTGCCGACTGGGCCAGCAAAGAGATAAAGTCCCCGTTGTCTGTACTGCTTACCCAATTCGTCAATATCCTGAAACCAAAAATGCAAATCCTGCTCCTCATCATGCAACAAACGAATCACTAAACTCTCATGCCCTCGATAATCGCCTACAGTAGATAAACGCAGGGACGCCATCTTATCGTCATAGGTATAATCGCAGGAACCTAGCTGACTACGTCGCTTTTCTCCCACATTCATACCCGCTACAAACTTAAAGTGACTGATGACAGCCGCAAACTTTTCAAAATCATAACAACCAATTTTACAGCGCTCGTCTCCCACCCTCATATGAAGCTCATAAACGTCTAACTTGGGGACAAAATAAATGTCTTGCGCCCCTTTTTTCCGAGCCGAACGAATGATTTCTTGTGCAATTTCTTGAACCATACTTACCTCCTCACCTATACTATTCGCAAAGATTTGGGAAAATAAAAAAAGCAACTCCAAAAAAGTTACTTTTTCTCTATTTTAATTTCATACGGCAAGAACGATGCCTTTCCTGACCAGTTTGTTTTTCATAGCCTGGGCGTAGTTTTTCATCTGGAATAACCTGCTCGTCCTGCAAAAGAGCCAAAGAATGGTATTGTTGTAAATACTCATCACATTCATCGCACCAGCGTTGGTCTTCTGGATCCCAAAAAATGGTCATCAAGTCGCTTCTACTTTTATAAAGAGGGGATTCTTGTTCCAATCTAAACCAGCAAGTCTTGTAGTATTTGAGAGCATCATAATACTGGTCAAATTTCTTACTTGCTACAATATCTTCTTCCCAACCTTCTAAGAACCACCACGGTTCAAAATCTCCGTACATTTCTATAACACGATACATATTCATTCATTCCTTTGTACCGTATATTATAACTAATTCCGCTAGACAAGGAAAGAAATATGCTCATTTCTTAATTTTTCGATAAAAAATCCAGCCATCCTATGATGACTGAATTTCTATTTGCTTATGTTCCAAAATGTTTTCACTACTTAAGCTTCTGAGATATCGTTTTCAATAATGACTTTGATTGCATGGTGGTCTGCTGCCTTACTGAAAACTTCATAGGCTTTTTCAATTTCACTGAGTTTGAAATAGTGAGTTACCAATTTTTCTGGTTCAATCTTATGACTTTCAAGAGCTTTCAACAATTGTGGAGTTGTATTTGTAGATACCAAACCAGTTGTTACATTGATGTTGCGAATCCAAAGTTTGTCTAAATCGAATTCAACTGGTTTACCATGTACACCACAGTTGGCAACTGTTCCGTCTATACCGATAATCTTTTGACAGAAATCAAATGTTGCAGGAATACCAACAGCTTCGATAGCAACATCCACACCACGACCATCTGTCAAATCGTAAATTTCTTTAATGGCTTTTTCAGGGTCTGAAGAATTAACCTTATGAGTCGCACCAAATGATAGAGCAGTTTCCAAGCGGTTATCGTCTAAGTCCACCATAATCAATTTAGCTGGTGAGTAGAATTGAGCCGTCAAAAGAGCAGCCAATCCAACTGGACCTGAACCAATAATGGCTACGCTGCAACCAGGTTCTACTTTCCCTTTTAAGACACCAATTTCATATCCAGTAGGCAGAATGTCTGATAGCATAACCAAGGCTTCATCTGACAAGTCTTCTGGAGTGTGGTAAAGAGTATTATCTGCATGAGGGACACGTAGATATTCAGCCTGCATACCATCAATCAAGTGACCAAAAATCCAGCCCCCTTCGTCTTCACAGTGAGCATAAATTCCTTTTTTACAGTAGTAGCATTTACCACAGGCACAGACACAAGAAATCAAGACCTTGTCGCCTTTTTTGAAGTTCGAAACTCCTTCTCCAACTTCTTCCACAATCCCAATCCCTTCGTGACCAAGAATGGTACCACTTTGGCAAGCAGGAACATCCCCTTTGATAATATGGAGGTCTGTTCCACAAATAGTGGTTTTTACGATACGCACAATAGCGTCTGTTGGCTTACGAATCACTGGTTTGTCAACGTCAACAAAAGAAGCAAGTCCTGGTTTAACATAAGTATAGGCTTTCATAAAGCACTCCTCCGTTTTTTATTTGTATTATTTATAATACAATTGTAAACCTTTTCATTTGTTTGCTCAAGCTTTTTTGTGATTTTTTTAACTTTTTTATTTACTGGTAAAGCAATATAGATAAAAAAGCAGAAGCTAATCTCTAACTTCTGCTTTCTCTCTTATGCTTGATAACGTTTCACACCATCTAGATAGGTTGCTACCAATTCCAAATCTTTATCTAATACGATAAAGTCCGCGTCATAGCCTTCGCGGATTTGACCACAGACATCATCAATGTGAACAGATTTTGCTGGGTTAAGGCTAGCCATCATGACCGCTTCGTGTGGATTTGCAATACCCCACTCGACTACATTTCTCATACCATCTTTAAGTTTGAGGATAGAACCTGCCAAATTACCAGTAGATTTGAGACGTGCAGTTCCATTTGCTACTACAACAGGGAATTCTCCCAACATATAGTCACCGTCTTCAAGCCCACCAGCTGTCATACAGTCCGTAATAAGAGCGATGTTTTCTGTCCCCTTTTGCTTAAGTAAAATCTCACAAGCTTTTGGATCTACGTGATAACCATCACAAATCAATTCTGCGTAAGTATGTGGAAGCTCATACATAGCTCCTACCATACCTAGTTCGCGGTGTGTTAAACCACGCATCCCATTATAGGCATGTACCCATACACTAGCTCCAGCATCAACTGCCTTCTTAGCTTGTTCAAATGTCGCATCTGAGTGTCCAAGTGCAACTGTCACACCTTCACCTGTAATAGTACGTACAAAATCTTCCACCCCATCACGTTCTGGTGCAATAGCGATTTTATTTAGCATCCCTTTTGCAGCATCCTGCCAAGAATGAAACTCCTCGACACCCGGGTCTCTCATATAAGTTGGATTTTGTGCCCCCTTAAAAGTTTCTGTGAAATATGGACCTTCATAATAAATCCCACGAATCTTAGCACCCGTTGCTTCTTTATAATGGTTTCCAAGATTTTCAGTGACTGCAAGCAATTGCTCATAAGTGGCTGTTAAAGTTGTGGGCAAGAAACTGGTAACACCGGTACTAAGAAGTCCTTCACTCATAGTATGCAATGTACCTTCAATGTTGTTGTCCATCACATCTACACCTGCATATCCATGAATATGAGTATCCACAAGACCTGGTGCAATGCTATAACCAGTATAGTCAAGAACCTCTGCTCCTTCAGGAATTTGATCCACATGTTTCCCAAATTTGCCATCAACAAGTTCTAAGTACCCACCGCGACGAATGCCAAATGGATAGAAAAACTGATCCGCTTTAACGTAATTAGGCATAATAATGACCTCCTTAAAAGATTACTTTTGATATTTATTATGTCAATTACATTATAAACCTTTCTGATTCATTTGTAAATGGTATAGACCTATTTTCTAGAGATATTTTAAAAGAGCTGGATTTCTCCAACTCTTCTCTTTTTAATACAAGTTATTTTGATTTGACTGGTTTGTCTTGAGCTGTTTGCAAGGCTGCAGCAATGGTATCTGCATACAATTTAGCTCCGGCTTCAATTTTGCTAGTGTCACTTCCGAAATGGACTTGGTCTGTTCCTGTCCAGATCTCTGGATGTTCCTTAGCAACTTGATTCCAATCAGCAATGGTGATATAAGGAGTCTTCTCTGCCAATTCTCTCATATAGGCAGCCGCCTTCTCAACGATTGCATAGGTCTCTTTTGTCTTATCTCCTTCATAAGGAGTCACCAAAACCATATGGTGCCCCTTAGGAAGATTTTTCACGATACTATCCCAATCTTCCTTGTAATTTTCAGGATTATTTACCCCTGTTGCAATGATCACCATCTTAGGTAAAAATTTATTCTGGCTATTGTTGAGCATGATTTCGTTGGCGGTCTTGGTTGTTCTGCTGACCTGCGCGTTAATCTGTGCTCCAGGAAGGGCTGTCTGCAGGGCTGTATTAGCTCTTAGAGCCACTGAGTCACCAATTAACATAGTACCATCAGCAATTCCCAAACTGTTTGCATCTGCCCGTTCTGTCATCACTTTTGTCTGGCTAATATTTGTTGCAGCTTGCTTCAAACCATTGACAGTTAAGTCTGTCTCAAACGCTCCCACTTGTGGTGCCAACAAAGTCACTAAGAGGACAATGAAGGCCAAGATTCCTGTACTTGTTGCAAGAATTGCGTGAATATAAGGCAGGGGACGAAGAGTTTGTATAATATGTGTGTCCTTTCCTGCAATCCAAGGTTCCAACACATAAAATGAAAGACTGGCAAATCCATAAGAAAAGAGCAAAGTCAGTAAGACAGCAAGAAGATTTGAGGTCAACTGTGAGAAAATGATATAGAAAGGCCAATGGAAGAGATAAACCGCATAGCTAGTATCCGCTAAAAAGCTAATCATCTTTGGCTCCTGTATATGAGGAGTCTTTTCATGCAAGACACGCGCCGCCAATATCATAGCAAGAGCTGCAAGACTGGCAAGTAAAAAGCCGATAAGATAGGCAAAAAGATAGGTAAATTTGACAAAGAAGGTCAAAATGAGTAAGAAGCCAAAACCTCCTGAAAAAACCAATAGGGTCTTTCGTAAATCCCAGATTTTATCCAACTGCTTAACTAAAGAAGTTGTCTGACGAACGCCTACGATAGTTGCTAAAATACTTCCTAAAAAGAATGGATAAACATGAGTTAAACTGGAGAAGTAAACAGAAGAATAAGAGGTTACTAGAAAACTACCAATAAACATGGAGAAGAAGCTGATCAAGAAGGCAGCAACAGACAAGAGAAAGACCATTCCCCTCAACTGACCATTTGATTTAGCCTGTTTGGATAAGAACCAAACTGCCAACCCCCAAAGAATATAGTAATGAACCTCCACAGCCAAACTCCAATTATGAACAAACAAATGAGGAATGAACTGAGATTCATAACTCCCTCCTGTTAGAAGTTCATAGAAGTTGGTCATAAAGCCTAAAACACCCGCAATTTGACCGCCAATTCCAGCAACATAGTCTTGGCGAACCAAGAAAGTAAAGGGCATGGTTACCAAGACCATCAAAACCACAGGTGGCACAATCCGATAAAAGCGTCTCCTAAAAAATCCAACCAAGTCAATCTCATGATTTTTAGAAAACTCTTCGATAAGTAGAGCCGTAATCAAGAAACCTGAAAATGTGAAAAAGACATCTACCCCGAAAAATCCTCCAGGAAAGATCGTCTGAAAGAAATGATACAAGAGTACCAGTAGTAAACCTGTAATTCTAATCAAGGAAAACCATTTAATGCGCATACGAGTTTATTCTCCCTTTCATTATACACTTTATTCTATCAAAAAAAGAAGAAAAATCCCAAGAGAAAACTTAGGATTTTTAGCTTATATCCATTCCATTTTAGAAATTACGGCCTGACTTATTATAGCCATATTTTTCAACAAAATACTCACGAAATTCTAAGAGATTATCATCCATAATAGCTTGTCGCACTTGCTTCATCAGGTTAAGCAAGAAGTAAAGATTATGGTAGCTAGTTAAGCGGATACCGAAGGTTTCATCAGCTTTGAGCAGGTGACGAAGGTAGGCGCGTGTGTAGTTCTTACATGTGTAGCAATCACACTCAGGATCCAGTGGCGTAAAGTCCTCAGCAAACTGGGCATTCTTGACAACCAAACGCCCCTGACTGGTCATACAAGTTCCGTTACGAGCAATACGAGTCGGCAAGACACAGTCAAACATATCCACCCCACGAATCACTCCATCGATCAAGCTATCTGGTGCTCCCACACCCATCAGATAGCGAGGTTTGTTTTCAGGCAGCAGTTGGGTTGTGAAGTCCAAGACGGCATTCATCTCTTCGTGGGTTTCTCCCACTGCCAAACCACCGATAGAGTAGCCTGGGAAATCCATACTGACAAGATCATTCGCTGATTGGCGACGCAAGTCTTCAAATCCTGCTCCCTGCACAATCCCAAATAATCCTTGGTCATGTGGACGACGATGAGCCTTCAAACCACGCTCAGCCCAACGGCTGGTACGCTCGATTGATTTCTTAACGTAGTCGTAAGGTTGATAAAACTGGGGACATTCGTCAAAGGACATCATGATGTCTGAGCCCAGATTATTCTGAATAGAGATAGCTTTTTCTGGTGATAGAAACATCTTAGAACCATTGAGATGGTTTTTAAAAGTTACCCCTTCTTCTGTGATATTACGGCTATCTGCTAAGGAATAAACCTGAAAACCACCACTATCTGTCAAGATAGGCTGGTCCCAATTCATGAACTTGTGGAGACCACCTGCACGTGCGATGAGTTCATCTCCAGGACGAAGCCAGAGATGATAGGTGTTTGACAGGATAATTCCCGAACCCATCTCCTTCAATTCTTCAGGCGACTGAGTTTTGACAGTGGCTTGTGTCCCAACTGGCATAAACATAGGTGTTGGGAAGGTACCGTGGGGAGTGATGATTTCCCCCAGACGAGCTCCTGTATGTTTTTCTTTCTTAATCAAACGATATTTGATTGGTGAATCTGACATTTTTTACCTCCGAAGCTGGGAAAGACAGTCCCAGTTCATACTTTGTGCCCAAGGGCATACTGTATGATTTTATCAAAAAAAGCTGGAACTGTCACGAACTATGGTGTATAATGAGAGAATGAAATACCCAAAAATTGATTTAAAAACCATTCGTCTGCAGGCTAGACAATTCCAAGCTGAAAATCCCCGCCTCTTTCTCGTCTATCTCTTACCTAGCATACTGCTCATCCTATCTGGCTTCCTCAATCCCTTAGAGCGTATCAACGAGTCTATTTTAGAGCAATCCTTTTTAAGCGTTCTTGGTCATGTATTCCAAGCCTACCTTTTTCCACTATTAGTCTCCTTTATCGGAACGATTCTCCTGACCAGTTCCGTCTATACAACGCTAAAACTCATCAAGAATCCCGATACAGAACTATCCATCAAAAATAGTCTCACTCTCTTTAACGAAGAACACTTTTCACAAACCTTTTTGACTCTCCTTCTCAAACGCTTCTATCTCTTCTTATGGAGTATTCCTAGCTTGCTTGGGATTTACTTCCTCTTTTACAGTAGCTTTCTTGCAAAGAAATTCGTTGCCCTTCACCCTGAGTTTCCCAATCTGGATCTCGCGTCAGTTGAAACGGAACGTTTCCTCATGACATTTGGTCTCTACTTTCTAGCAAGTATCCTCTTGATGATTGTCGGAAATAGTCTCTATATTCCACAATACTATGCCTATTCGCAGGTAGAATTTCTCCTCTGTGACACCCTAGATTTAGGACAAGCCAAACCAGGACAAATCCTTAAAACCAGCCGTTTCTTAATGAAAGGTTACAAGTTTCAGCGCTTTGTCCTAGACTTACAACTCCTTCCTTGGTACTTCCTCAATTGGATTACCTTTGGAATTGCTAGTTTCTCACTCCTACCCTACATTCAAATCAATAAAATGATTTTTTACCGAGCAGTACTGGCTCGAAAACGTCCAAAAGCTTGAAGGTTTTCCCTCAAGCTTTTTTCTATCAATGAGTTTCTCCGCCTACCAACTTGAGGTCTTGATCTCCATGTTCTATCATGGCGCCGATTGCCGCTTCTAGCCCTCGCCTAATATCCACTAAACTCATAGCTGGGGTAGTCGGTCGATTCACCACCTGTTCCATCATATAAGGAATATGCATAAAACCTGCCTTAACATGGGGAAATTTCTTTTCTGCCAAATAGAGGGCCTGATACATCAAATGATTGCAGACAAAAGTACCTGCTGTATTGGAAACAGAGGCCGGCAATCCCTCTTTTTTTATAGCTTGAACCATCGCTTTAATCGGCAGACTGCTAAAGTAGGCCGAAGAACCATCTGGGCGAATGGGAAGGTCAATCGGTTGATTACCTTCGTTATCCGGGATGCGTGCATCGTCTTGATTAATAGCCACTCGTTCAGGCGTCAAACTAGATCTTCCACCTGCTTGGCCAATACAAAGGATAAAGTCAGGTTGATAACGACTCATTTCTTCTTCCAATACTTGGGCCGATTTGTGAAAGACTGTTGGCACTTCTAAGCAACGGATCTCAGCACCATGGATTTCAGCTGGTAAACCTTTAATGGCCTCCAAGGCTGGATTGACCTTTTCCCCTCCAAAGGGCTCAAAACCTGTCACTAATACTTTCATTTCTAACTCCTCAAAACAAATTCAATGAGACTTTTTTCTTAAAAACAAGTATAACATATTTCCCTTATTCTGGAGCGAAAAGGACTAGAGAGACTAGGATTGGTCTCTGATACTCAATGAAAATCAAAGAGCAAACTAGGAAGCTAGCCACAGGCTGTACTTGAGTACGGCAAGGCGACGCTGACATGGTTTGAAGAGATTTTCGAAGAGTATGAGTTTATTTAAAGAGAAAAATACTCATCAAGGCCAAAATAGCTGGTCCACCTTGCTTCAAAATAATTTTCTTATCTGCTGTGAGAGAGCCATAAGCCGCAGCACCAATCACAAATAAAACAAAAATAGTCACAATTTCTAAATTCTGTGAAAAATAAATCCCATACAGGAGAAAGACTCCTAGCAGAGCATTATAAATCCCTTGATTTTTAAACAATGAACTTACTGACGGACGAGCCAATTCTTTCTTTTCCATGTTAAAGACACGACTAGTCGCATCTGATTGCGTTGCAATACTTTCCAAATAAAAAATGTAAAAATGCTCCAAAGTAACAATCGTTGCTAAAATGATTGTAATAATTGACATCTATTTCTCCCTAAATTTCTATATTTTCAATCCCCAAAACCAATTTATTTAATAAACGGCTGAATTCTGTTCTTTCAGACTCTGTTAAGATACTTTCCATCTCTTGCTTAACCTTGATATGTTGCAGAGGCGGATTCATCACTAACTGCTCCTTGGCATACTTCGTAGCCTCCACCAACACTTCTCGCTGATTTTCAGGATTACGATGACGCTCCACCAAACCTTCCTTTTCCAAAATCTTGAAATGCCGAGTCAAAGCAGCCTGATCAATTTTCAAACGCTCCTGAACCGCCATTTGATTACAGGGAGAATTCTCCAGCAAAAACAGCAACATCTGAAACCTTGTCAAACTAATCCCAAGTCTTTTTTCAAATAATTGCGTACTCGCTTGCTCAGACAAGCGGAGTTGATACAGTAAATCTTGAATCTCTATCATTTCTTTCTCTTTTCTATTGATTCATCAATAGTTGATTAATCAAGTATAATACAAAGTAAAATAGATTGCAAGAATGTTGCTTCAATCATTACAAAATGGTAACTTCCATTTTCCATCCATATTGATACTCAATAAAAATCAAAGAGCAAACTAGGAAGCTAGCCGTAGGTTGCTCAAAGCACAGCTTTGAGGTTGCAGATAAAACTGACGTAGTTTGAAGAGATTTTCGAAGAGTATGACAAAGAAAAAACGAACGAGACTCGCTTCCTATCATGAAAGCTAAATCTCATTCGTCAAAATGATATTACAAAGTCTAGTTTATCCATTCATTGAAACGTGAACATGATCATAGTGATTTTCTGTCACGCTACCACGGTCTGGCATTGGGTTCCAAGTATTAGCTGGCCCATATTTGCTATCGAATGGTGCATAGAAACGTTGTTTCCAGATGATGTAACTAATGCCGCGGCTAGCCATGTTTTGAATAGCGTATTCCGCAATCTTATCCCCTAGTTCTGAGCTTTCTGGTACCATAAAATCGATAGCCAAACCTTTTCCATGATCTCCACTGTCCCCTGGACGGTAACCACTAAAGGATGTGATGCCAAACAAGTTAGCAATTTCTTCTTTAAAGGCAGCCGTTTGTGGTTGGAGACCTGCATTTTCAGATTTCGCTACTGCAAGTCCAGCATAATCGGGCGCAGCTGGAGCCGCGTAAGTTGTTGAAACTGTTTTCGTCTCTTCTGGTTGATAAGTAGAAACTGTTGGTGTAGCTTCATTTAATGAGACTTCTTTTTCTTCTACTGGAGTTGTAGTTGTTTCCACTGTTGACTCAGTCTGAGGGCTTGCTTGTGTTTCCTGCTTCTCAGCTAAAGTCATTGCCTGAGGAGCTGCTTCTGCAACTGCACTACTTGTTTCGACTGTTTGCTCCTCTGGGACAGAAGTGCCCGTAGATTGTGCCACTTCTTCTGTAGCAGTCACTGTCTCTGTAACTTCTGAACTTGTTGCTACTTCTTTTGTACTTGTAGTTTCTACCGCTTTTGGAGCTTCTGCAATTGGTTGAGAAAGATCTGCAACTTGAACAGTTTGATCATCTACGGTTACTTGATTGGTTGTCAAATCTGCTGTCGCAGTTGTCACTTCTTCACTAGAGTCCGCTTGAGGAGTTTGGATTTCAACTTCTGTTACTTCTTCTGCTTCATTGACAGTCGTTGTCAAAACAGTTTCTGGGAAAATCAAGTCCATATTAGTGATTTTATTCAAATTCGCAAGAACTGTAACATCTACACCCAGGGCTTCTGCAATGGTGCTCAAGGTATCACCGTACTGAACGGTATAACTTGTTTTGTTGTCCGTTTTAGTCAAATCGTTTTGGATTTGCTCAACACTACGTGCAGTCCAAAGGACTTCTTCTGCTTGAGTTGCCAATACTGGGGCAAATGACAAGGCTACTGTTGAGGCTAATAATATTCTTTTCTTCATTCTTTCAAATTCCTTTCAAATGAGTACCTGTCTATCATAACACAAAAAATGTAGAAAAAAAGCCCTCTCGGCCCTATTTAACAGAACTGTCTATTCCTTGTAACAAACTCGGTTACTTGAAATAGTTTGTTAGGTCTCTGTCACAAAACTGACACAATCTTCTCACTCCTAATCCTCAAAAATACGAGTAACATCTGCTAACTCTTGAATCCTGTGATTGCCTTCATAAGACGACTCTAAAAAGTTGATACTTTGAATCCCACTATTCTGGGCAAATTCCACATCCAGGGTCCGATCCCCTATATAATAGGTCTTCTCAGAATCCAACTGATACTTGTCTATCAGATAGGTAGCCGCTTCTGAACTAGGTTTACGCGCAAAGCCACTCTGACTGGTTATAATCTCCGTAAAATAGGATTCCAACCCCAAGTCTCTTAGAATGGTAAAAGCATTGTCTCCCTTATGAGTGTAAACAAATTGCTGAATCCCTACTTGGTCTGCCCAATTCAACACCTCACGCGCACCTGGCATCAAAACTACCTGAGCATTCTTCTCAGCCAGACTTTGGGCGCGCACTTGATTCAGCACTTCCGCATCCAGTTTTTTCTCTTCTGCCACCTGCACAAGCAAATCCTGAACAGAATACTTGAGAATAAACTCTCTCACCTGCTCCTTATCATAAGGAATAGAAAATTGAGCAAAAGTTTCCTCAATCCCTGACAAAATCGCTTCGTAAGAGTCCAATAAAGTCCCGTCTAAATCCCAAATAAAAGCTGTTTTTTGCATTTCCTATCCTTTCAAGCTCATATAATGCTGGTAACGGTAACGTAGAAATAACCAACGAAAACCATTATCCAAAAGGGTTCCGGCCCAAATACCGGGCAAGCCCCAACCAAGCACAATCCCCATCAGATATCCTGTTCCAATGCGGATACACCACATTCCTATACTTGTCGCATAAAAGGGAAGCCGAGCATTGCCCAAACCCTGCCAGACTGCTGTATAGATGACTGTTCCTATCGTCATAGGAGTACCAAGTAGTGAAAAAAATGTCACTAGAACACTAGCCTCCACCGCTAGAGAATCAGTCGTATAGAGATGAGTCAGTGGTATGCCCAAGGCATAGACACTAAGCGTCAAGGGCAACATGAGGACCAGAGAAAGCCAAAAAGTTCGCTTGCTCAAATTAGCTACTTTTTTCCAATTATCCTCCCCAACTGCTCGGGCCACCATCATGACCGTTGCCGTAGCTACGCCAAAGGCAGGCATATAGTTAAACTGGGTCAAGACTTCTCCGACTGCATTTCCAGCCACCGCCTCCGTTCCAAAAGAAACAACCAAGGCAATGATCACGACATCTCCAGCCCGCATTATCAGTCGCTCTCCAGCTGCTGGTAAAGCCAAGGTCAACAGTTCCTTATCTAAACAAAAAGTTGGCTTCGCATAAGGCAGTTTTAATTGTGACCACAAAATCACAAGACCAACCAAACGAGACAGAATAGTCCCCCAAGCAACACCCGCTATCCCCATATCCAGTACAAAAATAGCTAGACTTGAAAAAAGAATATTCAAGGCATTGGATAAAAAACTAACATAGAGAGGCAGACGTGGATTATGCGTTGCACGAATCAAGGCACCCAGACTGGTCATCAAGCCCAAAAGAACAATCGATCCTCCTACCAAAGATAGGTAGAGTCCACCACTCTCAGCTACATCTCTCTCCGTCCCCAAAAGTCCTATCATCTCTTTCCCAAAGAAGATAGACAAAGATCCTAAAAGGAAACTTAATAGTAAGGTAATCTTCAAGGCCTCAGTCACATGATAGGCTAGCTTAGACTGATCCTTCTGCCCCAAACTTTTTGAAATAACACTGGAAATAGCAGCTCCCAGAGCGATGAAAATCGCCTGATAAATCGTAATAATATTGCCAGCTACTGATACACCCGAAATAGCTATCAAGCCCAAGTGAGCGACCAGATAACTGTCCACCATCCCCATGAGCATCTGCAAAAAGTTTTCGCCCATAGCTGGTAGTGCAATATTAAGAATGTCTTTATTTTTCTTAAACAATTCTTCCTCCTGATGAAAAGAAACTCAGTTGGTTTCCCAACCGAGTTTACTCCTTCCGTCTTAAAGTCCTAGATAAGCCTCAACCGCTGCTTGCATATCAGCAGCTGCCACTGTTGTCTTGTGACGAACAGGAGCTGTTTCAAGGCCATCAACTGCTGGTGGCACTGCAACGCCTGAGATTTCATGTAATTGAGCCAAGGCTTCAAAGTCAGTCAAGCCAACTTTCCCTGTTACCGCTTCTACTGCAACTACTGGGAACTTGTATGGACTAGCTGTTGAAGCAATCACCGTCTTAGTCACATCGCCAGTAGCCGCTTGGTATTTTCTATAAACTGCTGAGGCAACCGCCGTATGTGGATCCTCGATATAAGAATCTGACTCATAAACACGCTTGATTTCTGCTGCTGTTTCTTCCTCAGTCGCATATTCAGCTGCAAATAGTTCAAGAATCTCTGCATCAAAGTCTGTCAACTCATATTGTCCTTGCGTGTTCAAGGCATTCATAAGTTCAGCTGTCTTTTCAGCATCATTCCCCAAAAGATGGAAAATGAGACGCTCCAAATTTGAAGATACCAAGATATCCATAGATGGACTAGTTGTTACTTTAAACTCACGTTTCTTATCATAGACACGAGTTTTAAAGAAGTCTGTCAAAACATTGTTGTCATTTGAAGCACAGATCAATTTACCAACTGGGAGACCGATTTGTTTGGCATAAAAGGCAGCCAAAATATTTCCAAAGTTTCCTGTTGGTACTGTGAAATTGACCTTATCACCAGCCACAATCTCACCAGTCTTGACCAACTGAGCGTAAGCATACACATAGTAGACAATCTGTGGCACCAAACGACCAATGTTCATAGAGTTAGCAGATGAAAATTGCAACTTGTTGGTAGCCAATTTTTCACGAAGAGCCACGTCGTTAAACATGTGCTTCACATTTGTTTGCGCATCGTCAAAGTTACCATCAATGGCGATAACATGAGTATTGTCGCCAGTCTGAGTGGTCATTTGCAACTCTTGTACCTTGCTGACACCATCCTTTGGATAAAAGACGATAATCTCAGTACCAGGAACATCCGCAAACCCTGCCATAGCAGCTTTCCCAGTATCACCAGATGTCGCTGTTAAGATGACAATCTTGTTCTCCAAACCATGCTTCTTAGCAGCTGTTGTCATAAAGTACGGCAAAATAGACAAGGCCATATCCTTAAAGGCAATCGTTGAACCATGGAACAGTTCCAAGTTGTATTGGCCGTCTAATTTCACTAATGGTGCGATAGCTGGAGTATCAAACTTGCTATCATAGGCATTGTTGATACAGTAGTCCAACTCCTCAGCTGTAAAGTCATCTAAAAATACTGACAAAACTAGCTTAGCAACTTCCTGGTAAGAAGCATCTTTCAATTTGTCAAAGTCCAAATCTACCTTTGGATAAGTGACAGGTGTAAACAAACCACCGTCCGTCGCCAAACCTTGCAAAATAGCTTGGCTGGCAGTTACTGTATTGTTGGCATCACGCGTTGATTGATAAACTAATGTCATTACTCTCTATCCTTTATCTATAGTCTCTTCCATTATATCATGATTTTTCAGAAAATTCTCCCTTTATAAGAGAAATTATAGGACCAATTCTTTCTTCAAAGGCTCTAAATAAATCGTTTCTTGCTTATTTCTCATCTCCAGTCCTTCCTCAGCTAGCAGGAGTAAGTCTTTGGAAAATTCAATAATCCCAGCTTCTTCCTCATCTGTAAGCTTTTTCTTAGAAAATTGCCGTCTTAAAAACTTATAATTTCGCCCAAATTCTTTAAAGAAAGGTGCTGTTTCTAAGTAAGCTTCTAACTTATCTAAATTAACCAACAATCCTAAGTGAAAAGCTGCTGAAGCGAAGGTTCTATCTAGAGGTTGAGTACATACACTACGAAACTCAACTGTTCCTCGAGTC
>NZ_AFQV01000019.1 GCF_000220085.1 Streptococcus mitis SK1080
ATACCATCTATAGCTTTAATATTTTCAAAAATATCTTCTGTAAGTGAGTAATTATTAGATACTAAAGCTAACATATGTGAAAATTCTTCCCAATAAGCAAGAGGTGCTTCTTTAATCTTAGCATACTCTTCATTTTTTTCCTTTGAACTATTAAATAATCCGTTAATAACTTTTTTATAAAAACTCATATTTTTCTCCTTTTAAAACATAAAATATCACTGTGAATACATCACAATAATTGGGTAGTTTTAATTGTTTTTTACACTGAATCATTTACGCCTGAGTTATAAAATAAAATGAAACAATAAACAGCATTATTTTTGTTAAAATTGTTTCATCAACCTTATTTAACAAAGAGCTTGTTGAAATCTATATTTTTAAGGACGTTTTCATCTCATTTTTTATTTAAAGTGCTATTTCACGCTACTTCACAATATGGCATGCCCAGCCATCATATTCCCCGTCAAATTCTTCTGCTAGATCCATAAGATACCAGACAGTTTCATCAATATCTTCAAAAGCATCTTCCCTGCCTATGACAAGTTCATATGGATGTTCCTTATCTATAGCTTCATTGTTGCTCAGATTTTCTGATGAAAGTTTTATAAAACCTTCTTCCATCACTTTGGCTAAAAAGGCTTCTCCATTTTCTTCTGTTGTAAAGCACAGGCAATGTTCGAGTACTCTCGGCACCATACTATCACCATTACTTTTAATATTCTCAATAAGCCTCATATTCATAATGCTTTGATATTCATATCTGTCAGGATACAGTCCATGAAAATACATGACCCAGTCCTTATCTTCAAATACTGCCAATGTATAGGCATAATCAGGGAAGTTTTCTGACATCATCTCAGAAATTTCATCGTAGTACCCCAACTCATTCTTAACATACGCAAAAATATGTGCCCGCTCATCGCATTTCACAACGCCTGCTAACATGTCTCCATGTTGTTCAATAATCTCTACTACAGCGTCTTCTATATCATATAAATATTCCCCTTCTTCTTTTGTGGGAAACCCGTTGTCATTAGCATTCTTATATAATATTTGTAAATGTAATCTTTTTGGGTAGTTTACAGTGAATTCAAAATCCCTAAGAGCTAAATTGGTTCGAACCACAGCCGGCAAGTCGTAAGCAAATGCATTGCATAGATAAATGCACCAGTCTTCGTCAATTTCGGCAGTTTCTTGATTGATTACTTTATCAGTAGCCACATTGGCTCTGAATGCTCTTTTTTCAATTTCTTCTTTACACTCTTTTACTACTTCCAACGCATTCTGTTCCTCAGGATCTAACTCCGCCCAACGCAAGGCATAAGGAATAGCTCTTTCTTCCTCATGAGTCAAATATTGATAGGCATACGCCATACGCATATTCCATTCAGCCTTATCTTTCCCCTCTTCTCTAACCGAATTCAAAATATCTATAGATTTTAATAAAAATTTATCGCCAATAAAACTAGGTGTTCCTTTATCATCATTGCCGACAATCACAAAGTTTTGATAGGCACGAGCAAGCTGATACCATACTTTGTAATCCCGTTCTTCCATAGGGATGTTTTCCAACGCTGTGATACATTCTGTATATTTATCTTCATCTATAAGCTTTTCTATATACGCAAAAAATTCTTTCCTGTTTTCTTTTTGATATTTCATAATTTACTCCTTATTTATCTTATTTTTACCAATTTCCTCAGTTTTCAAAAATATATTTTAACTCGTTAAAAATTAACGCATTTATGAACTGTCCATTGCTGTTTCTATTCTAGATTTTAAATATTTTTTGAGTTCTTGCATGTATTCTTTATAATTCTTTTCGGTAAAAATTAAAACTTATTTTTCTATTTCAATACCATTCAAATATGCAAATTTAATCATAATAGCTCCGGAAAATTCTGAATAATTCAAGTTAATGTTTTCTGGAGGTAGCATTTTCAATGATTCATAAAAGCTGATATACCTATTTCTTAATTTATTTTCCTTAAGAATTTTATTAAAATATTGCTGTGCTTTATTTTTTCCGCCAAAATAAAATATATAGTATAGCAAACTATCTGACATATAACTTCCCGATATAATTCTATCAATATTTACTTGGGTGTCCTCGAAATAATCAAATATTGGAATAATGTGTATTTTGATAAGCTCGCTTACTTCTTCCACAGTATATTTATAGCTTGCACCTGCAAGTTGCCACCACTCATACGGTTTTCTTGAGCTTAGTGAGCCTAAATCTCCACCATAGATAAAACCATTATTGATACCGGCCTTTTTCATTGATTTGGAGTAAATACCAATATGTGGAATAAATTCTACGCTGCACTTATAATTACGTCTGTTTGCTTGAAAAGATATTTCAAAGAAAATATCTTTATCTTTCGTAACTCTCTTTAATTTTTGACCTTTTGAAAGCACCTTAAAATCTGGGAAATGACTTGCTATTTCTTGCCAAGCCTCTTGACATAATTTTCTAGGATCCATAATTCTCTTTAACCTCTATCCTATCGTTTATCCAACATTAAAAATACAACACCACAAATTACAAGTAACAGTCCACATATTCCTATAAAGACTCTATATCCTTTCTCACCCCACACTTCAAAAATAAATGCGTGTCTTGCTTTATCTCCGCCTGTAGCTTGATACACCCATTTCCAATCTCTTATTGCACCGATTAAAAATATTAATCCGCCTGCTATCAGCACATACTGATAATATGCTTTTAACCATTCAAATACTTCATCCATATCGTTTGTCTATTTCCTCCATCAAGCATTTCTCTAATGATTTCTCTTTTTCACATGCTAAAGATTCTTCACTTAAGCACCTCTCAATTTTTTAGAATATTTTTTCTTTTTTAGCGCCGATTGTAAAAGCTCTCGTATTCTCCTTCAAATACAAACTTTTCAGGATGAGATTTGATGTAGTTTAGTTCGTTTTCTTCACCTTCATAATCGTAAATGAAATCATCGGCTTCACCTAAAATCTTAAAAAATTCCTCTCCGTATTTTTCTTCCAATATTTCTAGCATATGGTATCTTTCTTCTTTACCAAAAGATATTGTCCCACCACAATAGTCTACAACTTTTTGAAAATTACCTGCATATTCGTTCATTCCAAAATGTTTGAAACCTTTTATCGCATCTTCCCAAACTATCCCTGTAGGATTATATAAAAACTGGTAATGACCTCCATTACTTACTTCTGCAAAATACCAAGTAATGGCTAATAAATATCTTTGCTCTAAAGTGAAAGTCTGAGCTGATTGAATATACTCATCATATCCATCATAAATATTAATTGTTTCCCACATTGGATCAACAACATCAAAATAAAAGTTTTCATCTAAACTTTTAATATTTTCTATGGTAATCTTTACGTATGTTAATTTCTTTTCTGTTTCACCCATTTCAGTTGTCTCCTCTATATTTTCAAAATTCTTCTTTCGTTGGTTTCATATTTTACCTCTCGTAATTAATAAAATTATGCAAGTTCTAAGTCACAGATAACTCTTTTGGTATCCAGTTCGTCTATAGCAGTAATTTTTATATAATCAAATCCATTTCTCTTCACTTCTTCAAAAGAAACTTTTTCTTCGTTAATAGTTTCTGTGAAGTCATCTTCATCAAATTCAAAATCTTCTTTCTCTTCATCAAAATCAATGCTATAGGCAAAATCTATTTCAATTTTAGAGTTTGGAATTTCTAATTTAGAAAGTGGACGTTTTTTGATATCTTCTAAATTTATCTCATCACAGAACATAGGGTTGTATCCATATTTAGCTTCATCATAGAGTAAAATTTCTTTTCCTGTATGTATACATTTTGCTACTATCATGCAAGGATTGCTAATCTCATTTTTTTCATCATACATACCACAAATCATATGTTCTTCAAAAAGTGAACCAAAAAAATAAATTTCATACAGTTCGTTGGTATCTCCACTTTCTAAGTTGTTGCAAATACTAATACTTGTGAATGTATCATCTATATTTATTATGTTATGATTTTCTTCTTTAATATAAGTTGGTACTCTCATTTTGATTTCTCTCTTAATTTTACAATCGGCATTTTCTACTATTTCAATACTATCCCATTATTACTTATTCATCTTTCTTATAGTAACTGGGGTATAGAGGGTGTTCAAATAAACCATCATCAATCATTTTTTCAATCTTCGCCGGCAAATCAACTTTATATACTTTTTTATAAATAGCTGTGCTTAAACATTCAAATCCGCCTCCCGAAGAAGCATCGCCTAAAAAATTTTGAATTGATTCTATATCGGGATAATGATCAGGATTATGTAGATAACGCATATATTCCTCTAAAACTCGTCTAATGTATAGAAAGTCTTTCAGGTTCATTGTTATTTTTTCCTTATCAGAAATAGTATCTAATCCATATTCAACGATATCTTTTATATTTGTATATTTTATCATCTTTAAATTCAATACCTCTTTTTCTCCAAATAATTATCATATAAAATTGTTGTTTTAAATCGTTTATTTTTTTTACGTTATACACCATATCTCCGCTGTTCCAAACATACATAATTGCCGTCACTGGTCGTTTCCCATCTTCCCTCAGCCATCCTGTATATGTAGTTGTGTTGCCATAATAGCCTTCAATAATGATTTCAAATTCTGAGTTTGTATAATTGGTTGAGTTTGGAATAGTACGCTGTAGCTACTAAAACGTTTCTAGAAATTAATTTGACTTTCCTAATAGAGTTGTTCATATCTTATTTCAATCTACTATATATTCATCCATAAATTGTTGTAAACCAATAGACTTTCCATTGAAAGATCCTTCACCCAAGGTTTTGTTAAATATCAATACATCGCACATGTCAATATCACATTTTTTAAAACATATTTCACCAGGGTATGATTTTCTTTCACCTTCCACAAATTCATATATTTTATTAGACTTCCTACAAAACTAAAATCCTAGTTCACAGTTGATAATAGCAGCAACTAAATTCATTCGTAATCCGAAGCGTTTACGTCGATTTCGATAGGTTGTCGAAAACATTTTAAACGTTTTTACTTTGGCAAAAATATTCTCAACCTTGATTCTTTCTTTAGATAGCACATGATTATAGGATTTATCTTCAAGAGTTAGTTGCTTAAATTTGCTTGATTTTCTCGGAGTTTGCGCTTGTGAATACATCTTCATGAGCCCTTGATAACCACTGTCAGCCAAGATTTTACCAGCTTGTCCGATATTTCTACGACTCATTTTGAACAACTTCATATCGTGGCAATAGTTCACCGCAATATCCAAAGAAACAATTCCCCCTTGGCTTGTGACAATCGCCTGAACCTTCATAGCATGGCATTTCTTTTTACCAGAATAATTCTCTAATTGTTTTTTTAGGACGATTGATTTTTACCTCTGTTGCATCCACAATCACCGTATCCTCAGCACTAAGATGAGTTTTTGAAATCGTAAAGCCACTTTGAATAAGAGTTGCTTCAACCCATTGACTCCGACGGGTTAAGTTGCTTTCGTGAATGCCAAAATCAGCCACAATTTGTTCATAAGTGCGGTATTCTCGCGTGTATTGAAGAGTGGCCATAAGAATGTCTTCTAGGCTTAATTTAGGTTTTCGTCCACCTTTTTCGTGTTTAAGTTGATAAGCTGTTTTTAACACAGCTAACATCTCTTCAAAAGTAGTACGCTGAACACCAACAAGGCGCTTAAACCGAACATCAGTTAATTGTTTACTTGCTTCATAATTCTATTGTAACATATTTTTGTTTCGCAGGAAGTCTAGTGGATGAATGCCTTTTTAGAAGAGCTTTCACAAGTTTATCCAGATGATTATCTTTTACTTGTCATGGACAATGCTATATGGCATAAATCAAGTACCTTAAAGATTCCGAGTAATATTGGCTTTGCATTTATTCCTCCATACACACCAGAGATGAACCCCATTGAACAAGTGTGGAAAGAGATTCATAAACGTGGATTTAAGAATAAAGCCTTTCGAACTTTGGAAGATGTCATGAATCAACTTCAAGATGTCATACAAGGACTGGAGAAGGAAATGATAAAGTCCATCGTTAATCGGCGATGGACTAGAATGCTTTTTGAAAACAGATGAGTATAAGTTAGAACAAGGAAAACATTACAATGTAGCCATCCATTCACCTTGCAAAAAAACTTATCAGAATGCTGTTTTATCTTCTCAAAAACGAGCTACCCTTTGACGAACAAAAAGTGATGTAACTTCTGAATTTGACACAGGATTACCTTTGAAAAAATGGATTTTTTCAAAGGATTTTTGACGTGCTCTAAAATCAGCAAATTTGAAACAAGAAATATTTTAGATAAAACTATTGACTTTTCTTATAGTTTGTCTTTTTTAATCTTATATCTAAAATTTAATATTCATTTCTGCCATTTCAGATATATCTATTGAAAATACACTCTCTTCAGCGAATTTTCTCTTATTTTCTATCCAATGTCCGAAGTGCTGCCTGATAAGTTTGCTCCATTAGCATGGTAATGGTCATAGGACCTACACCTCCAGGAACTGGCGTAATATGGCTAGCAAGTGGGGCAACTGCCTCATAATCCACATCCCCACAGAGCTTACCATTTTCATCACGATTCATCCCAACGTCAATGACTACCGCACTAGGTTTCACAAAGTCAGCAGTCACAAACTTGGCGCGGCCGATTGCTACTACAAGAATATCTGCTTTAGCAGCCACCTTGGCAAGATTATGAGTTCGTGAGTGAGTCAAGGTCACTGTTGCATTCTTGGCCAAAAGAAGCTGGGCCATGGGTTTTCCAACGATATTGGAACGACCGATAACGACCGCATTTTTACCTTCCAAGTCAATCCCATATTCATGAAACATTTCCATAATTCCTGCAGGTGTTGATGGAATCATGACTGGATGTCCAGACCAAAGGCGTCCCATATTTAGAGGATGGAAACCATCCACATCCTTTTCTGGGTCAATAGCCAATAAAACCGCCTCTTCATCGATATGTTTTGGTAATGGTAACTGAACCAAAATCCCATGCCAAGCTGGATCTTGATTGTATTTGGCAATCAAGTCTAATAATTCCGCTTGGGTAATGGTATCTGGAACTCGCACTACTTCGCTACGGAAACCAGCCGCAAGAGCTGACCTCTCCTTGTTGCGAACGTAGACTTGGCTGGCTTGATTGTCCCCAACCAAAATCACTACCAAACCAGGCACTAGACCTGTTTCTTCCTTTAATTTTGTAGTCTTTTCAGCCAGCTGTCCTTGTAACTTAGCTGCCAGAGCCTTCCCATCAATAATCTGTGTCATATCACTTCTCTTTTCTTTCAAATATCTTCCATTATACCAAAAACTGCTAGTCCCCTCTAACACTTCTTTCCTAGGCTATCCTATAGTTTCAAACTATAAGAAAAAGCTCTGGTGGAGCTTTTCACTAATCTTGTCTTGAAATTTTAAAATAGATTATAAAACCTTACTCAAGAAGTCTTTAGTCCGTTGTTCTTGGGTTTGTTCAAAAATCTGCTCAGGTGTCCCATCTTCAACAACCACACCGTCGGCCATAAAGATAACACGGTCTGCCACCTCACGCGCAAATCCCATCTCATGTGTTACGATAACCATGGTCATTCCTGATTTGGCAAGGTCTTGCATAACAGCCAGCACCTCACCTACCATTTCAGGGTCCAGGGCTGAAGTCGGCTCGTCAAAAAGCAAAACATCTGGTTCCATAGCCAACCCACGCGCGATGGCAATCCGTTGTTGCTGGCCACCTGACAAACTCTGTGGATAAGCATCTGCCTTATCTGGCAAACCAACTTTTTCCAAAAGCTCTTGGGCTCTCTTCTCAGCAACAGCCTTGCTTTCACCTTTGGTCTTGATAGGTGACAAGGTGATATTTTCCATCACAGTCATATTAGGAAAGAGATTGAATTGTTGGAAAACCATCCCCATCTTCTCACGCATGGCAAACAGGTCATTCTTCTTGTCCGTAATATCGACTCCCTCAAAGATAACCTTCCCCTTGGTTGCTTCTTCCAACAAATTCATAGAGCGAAGCAAGGTAGATTTCCCGCTCCCTGAAGGACCGATGATAACGACAACTTCTCCTCTTTTAATCTCGAGGTTGATGCCCTTCAATACTTCATTCTTTCCAAATGATTTATGTAAATTTTCAATTTTTATCAAGGTTTCTGTCATTATTTCTTATCTCCTTGTCCCATACGTTTTTCAAAAGCTTTCAAGGCTACGGTCAAAATAGAGGTCATAATCAAGTAATAAAAGGCTGCAAATAAAAGTGGTGTTAAAGGTAGATAGGTTGTTGTAGAAACTGTTGTAGCCCCGTTCCACAACTCCATAACACCAATAGCTGATAAGAGGGAACTATCCTTGATAATAGTGATAAATTCGTTCCCCAATGCTGGCAAAATATTTTTGATTGCTTGTGGCAAAATCACATATCTCATAGCATTTTTAGGACGAATCCCTAGCGAATAAGCCGCTTCTAGCTGACCTTTTGGAACCGCATTGATTCCGGCACGAACAGTCTCAGAAACATAAGCACCACTGTTCATAGAGATAATCAAAATCCCTGGAATCAGACGAGAAAGATCAACACCTAAAATTCCAACCTGAATAGTCGGAGCATTGATGTGCATAAGAGCAAAGGCAATCATAATCTGAACCATCATCGGTGTCCCACGGAAAATCCAAACGTACAAGTTGGCGAGCCAAACAAGCGGTTTAAACTTTGAACGTTGCCCAAAAGCCAAGACAACACCCAAAATAGTTCCCAAAAAGACAACACAGATAGAAATGAGAACCGTCACAACAGCCCCATAGTTAAAATAAGGTAAATACTTAGGTAAAAAAGAAAAATTCATAGTCACACTGCTTTCTAAAATAGAGTACTGTATGATTATAACATGCATTGAATTAAAATTCAAATCTTTTATCCAATTTATTTAAAAATCTTTAAACTAGCAGAATTAGCGAGAAATCTTAGTTTTTTCTAGTCAAGTTGGCATCCTTTATGGTAAAATAGTAACGATAAGAAATGAAGGAGAATCAAAATGGAATCACATTTGGTTAGAATCATCAACCGCCTTGAAGCAATGGCAAAAGACGGCGGAAATTTAAAACGTAATTTTGAACGCGAAGGAGTTGTTGTTGCAGAAGTTGCATACAGCCACGACGAAGAAAACGGCTCAATCTTTACCCTTCGTGATGTCGAAGCTCGCGAAACTTATACGTTTGACAGCATTGACTTGATTGCAATGGAGATTTACGAACTCCTTTACTAATACAAAACAAGCTGGGATTACACCCTGCATGTCTAACCAAAATCCTTTTTGTCTCACAAATAGGATTTTTTTATAGTCCAAATTCAAAAAAATTTTCATTGTAACAACTTCTCAAAGCTGCAATCTTTTTACTTGCTTTACACCCCAATCCTGTTATAATGAGAGTATAGAAATTTGACTATTTTTGACCTTTAAACAGGTCAAGCTAAAGAAAGAAATGAGGTAGATGTATGCTTTGTCAAAACTGTAAAATCAACGACTCAACAATTCATCTTTACACCAATCTCAATGGAAAACAAAAACAAATTGACCTCTGTCAAAACTGCTACAAGATTATCAAAACAGATCCTAACAATAGTCTCTTTAAAGGCATGACGGATCTGAACAATCGTGACTTTGATCCCTTTGGCGATTTCTTCAATGACCTAAACAATTTCAGACCTTCTAACAACACTCCTCCTATTCCCCCAACCCAATCAGGTGGAGGTTACGGTGGAAACGGCGGTTATGGTTCCCAAAATCGTGGATCCGCTCAAACTCCGCCACCTAGCCAAGAAAAAGGGCTGCTGGAAGAATTTGGTATCAACGTAACTGAGATTGCCCGTCGTGGCGATATCGACCCCGTTATTGGGCGCGACGATGAGATTATCCGTGTCATCGAAATTCTCAATCGCAGAACCAAGAATAATCCTGTCCTTATCGGTGAACCAGGTGTCGGAAAAACTGCTGTTGTCGAAGGCCTAGCTCAGAAAATCGTCGATGGCGATGTTCCACATAAACTCCAAGGTAAACAAGTCATCCGTCTGGATGTGGTTAGCTTGGTGCAAGGAACGGGTATTCGTGGACAATTTGAAGAACGCATGCAAAAACTCATGGAAGAAATTCGCAAACGTGAGGACATTATCCTCTTTATCGATGAAATCCATGAAATTGTTGGTGCTGGTTCTGCGAGTGATGGTAATATGGACGCAGGAAATATCCTCAAGCCAGCCCTTGCTCGTGGGGAACTGCAACTGGTCGGCGCTACTACCCTCAATGAATACCGTATCATTGAAAAGGATGCTGCCCTAGAGCGTCGTATGCAGCCTGTTAAAGTCGATGAACCAACGGTGGACGAAACAATCACTATCCTCAAAGGGATTCAAAAGAAATACGAAGACTACCACCACGTTCAATATACCGATGCTGCGATTGAAGCAGCTGCAACTCTTTCCAATCGCTATATCCAAGATCGCTTCTTACCTGACAAGGCCATTGACCTCCTAGATGAAGCTGGTTCTAAGATGAACTTGACCTTGAATTTTGTCGATCCTAAAGTGATTGATCAACGCTTGATTGAGGCTGAAAATCTCAAGTCTCAAGCTACACGAGAAGAAGATTTTGAAAAAGCCGCCTACTTCCGTGACCAGATTGCCAAGTATAAGGAAATGCAAAAGAAAAAGGTCACAGACCAGGATACTCCAATCATCAGTGAGAAAACTATTGAGCACATTATCGAGCAGAAAACCAATATCCCTGTTGGTGATTTAAAAGAGAAAGAACAATCTCAACTCATCCATCTAGCCGAAGATCTCAAGTCTCATGTTATTGGACAGGACGATGCAGTCGATAAGATAGCTAAGGCTATTCGCCGTAATCGGGTTGGACTTGGTACCCCTAACCGCCCAATCGGAAGCTTCCTCTTCGTTGGGCCAACTGGTGTCGGTAAGACAGAACTTTCCAAACAACTAGCTATCGAACTCTTTGGTTCTGCTGATAGTATGATTCGCTTTGATATGAGTGAATACATGGAAAAACACAGTGTGGCTAAGTTGGTCGGCGCTCCTCCAGGTTATGTTGGCTATGACGAGGCTGGTCAATTAACTGAAAAAGTTCGCCGCAATCCATATTCTCTCATCCTTCTCGATGAAGTGGAAAAAGCTCACCCAGATGTTATGCACATGTTCCTTCAAGTCTTGGACGATGGTCGTTTGACAGATGGGCAAGGGCGTACCGTTAGCTTCAAGGATGCCATCATCATCATGACCTCAAATGCAGGTACAGGTAAAGCAGAAGCCAGCGTTGGATTTGGGGCTGCTAGAGAAGGACGTACCAACTCTGTTCTCGGTGAACTCGGTAACTTCTTTAGCCCAGAGTTTATGAACCGTTTTGATGGTATTATCGAATTTAAGGCTCTCAGCAAAGATAACCTCCTTCAGATTGTCGAGCTCATGCTAGCTGATGTTAACAAGCGCCTCTCTAGCAATAACATTCATTTAGATGTAACTGACAAGGTCAAGGAAAAGTTAGTTGACCTCGGTTATGATCCAAAAATGGGAGCACGCCCACTTCGCCGCACTATTCAAGACTATATTGAGGACGCAATCACTGACTACTACCTTGAAAATCCAAGCGAAAAAGACCTCAAGGCAGTTATGACCAGCAAGGGCAAGATTCAAATTAAATCTGCCAAAAAAGCTGAAGTAAAGACTTCTGAAAAAGAAGTATAAATCCTATAGAAAGGGAGTAGAAAATGAAAATTTTCTGCTCCTTTTTTACTAAAATAACTGTAATTTCTTGACAGCTTGCTCTTTGTCCATTATGATAATAATAACGATACTAGATAATGAGGAAAATGCAATGGCAAACCCAACTTTCGGAGAAAAAAAAGCGAATACAGACTATGTTGCACGCTATGGAGTGTATGCAGTTATCCCTGACGCTGAACAAAAACAAATAGTTTTAGTTCAAGCTCCTAATGGTGCTTGGTTCTTACCAGGTGGCGAAATTGAATCAGGTGAAAATCATCAGGAAGCTCTAAAGCGTGAATTGATTGAAGAGCTTGGTTTCACAGCTGAAATTGGTACTTATTACGGACAAGCTGACGAATATTTCTACTCTCGTCATCGTGACACCTACTACTACAATCCTGCCTACCTCTATGAAGCGACTTCTTTCAAAGAAGTTCAAAAACCACTAGAAGACTTTAATCATATTGCTTGGTTCCCTATTGATGAGGCTATTGAAAATCTCAAACGTGGTAGCCATAAATGGGCCATCCAATCTTGGAAAAAACAGCATAAGATTGGCTAATACTCTTCGAAAATCTCTTCAAACCACGTCAGCGTCGCTTTACCGTAGATATGGTCACTGACTTCGTCAGTCTTATCTACAACCTCAAAACTGTGTTTTGAGCAGCCTACGGCTAGCTTACTAGTTTGCTCTTTGATTTTCATTGAGTATAAATCAAGCGACTTTATTCAAAAAGTGCTATAATAGAATTAGAAAATCGGAGGAAATATTATGAAGCTTATCAATACGACAAACTCACACTCGCAACTTGTAAAAAGTCAGCTAGAAAGTACCGATGCAACCCTTGTTGAGGTTTATTCTGCGGGGAATACAGATGTTATTTTTACCCAAGCGCCGCTTCACTATGAAATCCTCATCTCAAACAAACACCGTGCTATTCGTGAACCTGAAATCGAAACCATTCAAGAGTTTTTCTTGAAACGTAAAATTGATAAGGACTCTATTGATGAAGCCAATATCAAGACACTCTACTCAGAGAAATTAATTGGGATTTCTATTCCAATCAAATAAAGAAGTTGAGTAAAAACTCGATTTGAGAAAAAATCCAGTAAGTCTTTCCACAATAAAACGCATAGTATCAAGTTTTTCATGAACTGCTATTATGCGTTTTTATCATTTTGAATCCTTTTGCTCACGATATTACTATAGAAAAAGATTTGATTCTGCTTTTCACACAATCAAATCTTTTTCTTTTATTAAAAACGAATCGTTTCACGTGTTTTCTCATATGAGGTAACAAAGCGATTGGTTACACCAGGCTCTGCCACTTCTAATGCTTGAGAAATCTTGTCAAATGAAGCGTGATAATCAAATTCTTTTTCAAAAATCTCTAAAGCTTCGTTAAATGCTTCTTGAATGCGTTCATCAAATGAGCGATAGCGGTTAGAATATTGTAATAATTGCTCTGTCAAGGTTGCATATTGTACAATATTATAAGTTTCCGTTTCTAAAGCTTCCATATCATTCGTTGCAATTTCAAGAACTCGGGTAACAGATTCAATGTTAATCATTTTCTGTTCTAACTCAACCATTAAATCCTCGGTATTATTGCTTGCCGTAAAGAATAACTTCAAGAAAGTTTGTGGAATACCTGGCAGATTGCGTTTTTCCATGTATCGCTTGATAGTATGGAGACGATTGACATAAACATTTGCCTTTTGACGTGCATTGATATCATCTTTCTCAATTTGTGTCAGGCGCTCACTAACTGAAATTTGCTCATCTTCAATATCTTTTAGTTGAGTTTGTAAATCCTCAAGATTTTCTTCAAGAACTGAATAAGCTTGGGTTGGTTCTTCTTGATTTGAAGTTACCTCAACAATAGCTGCCTCAAAACTCTCTAATTCTGTCTGAATACGACGAACATGGCTTGCAGCTGTCTCAGGAAGTAAATAGGTCTTGCTCAAACGTGCAATATCTTCTCCCAATAAAGTATTATTCTCTTTCATATGTTGAAGGTAAGTTGGAAGAGTTGCAAGTAGATTCTCCACTACTTTCTGAGCAGCAATTTCTCGAGTAAAAATATCATACAAGGCATTGATTTCCTCTTGTGCCTGTCCATTCTCATATTCGGCATTATCCAATTCCAACTGACGAATATTCTCTTGGTTTTTCTTGAATGCTTCATAAAGCAAGTGGAAACGCGCTTCAATATCCGTTTCAACAAAATGATAATTAGCATCTAAGAGCTTACGATAACCATCTTCTAAATCTTCTAGTTGATCTGGTAGCTCTTTAGATAATGTTGTTACAATTGCTGGTATACGATCAACAATATGTGTCAAAGCCAAGATATGATTTTCAGCATTATCCAAAATCACAGCAGCTTCTACTGGGTCACCCGATGAATTCAAGGTTACAAATTGTGAAAATTCAGATTGGATATTTTCTAATTGTTTTTCAATTTCATCCGAGGCTTGACCATACTGTTCTGAATTTTCAGCAACTCTATGCTGAAGTTCCTCAAATAAATCCAAAGCATGAAGAACACGACCACTATTTTTAGATTCTTGCTTCTCTAAGTCTGCCAAAGCATTGCGAATTTCAGTAATATCTTCTTCAATCAAAGTAATTTGACTCTCAATTTGATCAATTTGATGACTGGCCTTGAGAAAACGAAATGAATGGTTATAGCCTTCTGCTTCAAAGAGATTATTTTCAATATCGGCAAAAGAGTTGAGAGATAAATCGACCCATTTTTGATTCCATTCACGGAAAGCCACTTGACTTTGTCCAATCAAGTGCATATTTTTTACAGCTTCTACTTCATCATTTACTGGAAGATTGTATAGTTCTTCTTTTCTTTCTTCTAGCGCCTCTAATCTTCCCTCGTTTCGCTTACGTAGAAAGATCGCCACTACATAAGCCAGAACTAAAACGACTGCAATTGCAACCATTAAATAAATTAGTTGTCCATTAGACATATCAAACTCCTTTTTTACTTGAAACAATCGTAATGATTATATCATATTTTTTAGACCAAGGGAACTACTTCTCCCGATTTTTTAGACATCAAGTGTACTATAGACGGCATTTTCTTCGATAAACTCACGACGAGGTTCTACTCGATCCCCCATCAACATGTCAAAGATTTTATCTGCTTCTGCAGCATCGTCCACAGAAACTCTAGCCATCAAGCGATGTTCGGGATCCATGGTTGTTTCCCACAACTGATGATCATCCATTTCACCTAGCCCCTTATAACGCTGAATAGTCGGTTTGGTACGACCTTCACTATAACGGGCTAAAGCTTCTTGGAGTTTGATTTCTTGATCTGCACCCGGCTGAATATATTCTTTAATCTCGCTTCCAACCTTGACACCATAGATTGGTGGTTGGGCAATATAAACATAACCAGCTTCTAGGATTGGTTTCATATAACGATAAATCAAGGTCAAAAGAAGGGTACGAATGTGGGCTCCATCGACATCGGCATCGGTCATCAAAACGAGTTTTTGGTAACGGGCTTTCGAAACATCAAATTCTGCGCCAAATCCTGTTCCCATGGCTGTGAAAAGACTACGAATTTCTTCGTTAGCAAGAATCTTATCCATGCTAGCTTTTTCAACGTTCAAAATTTTACCGCGAATTGGAAGGATAGCCTGAAACTCACGGTTACGACCAGATTTAGCTGATCCACCAGCTGAATCTCCTTCAACGATGAAGAGTTCTGTTTCAGCAGGATTGTTAGAAGAACAGTCTGCTAGTTTCCCTGGAAGGTTGGAAATTTCCAAACCAGATTTTTTACGAGTGACTTCACGCGCACGCTTGGCAGCCACACGAGCTTTGGCAGCCAAAATCCCTTTTTCCACGATACGTTTGGCAATCTGTGGATTTTCCATGAGGAAATCGGAGAAGGCATCACTGAAGAGGCGATTGGTAATCTTGACCACTTCGCTATTCCCCAGTTTGGTCTTAGTTTGTCCTTCAAACTGTGGATTTGGGTGTTTAACTGAGATAACTGCAGTTAATCCTTCGCGAACATCTTCCCCTGTCAGGTTGTCTTCATTGTCTTTTAGTAACTTATTCTTACGAGCATAATCGTTGATAACACGTGTCAAGGCTGTACGGAAACCTTGTTCATGCGTTCCACCTTCATGAGTATGAATATTGTTAGCGAAACTCATGACATTTTCATGGTAACCAGTTGTGTACTGCATGGCTACCTCAACTGTGATATCATCCATCTCACCATCTGTATAGATTGGTGTATCAAAGATAACATCCTTATTCTCATTGATATATTCAACGTAACTAGCAATCCCACCTTCATAGTGATAGTGTTTGGTTTGTTCCAAACCTTGGCGCTTATCAGTGATAGAAATTTGAAGACCGCGATTTAGAAAGGCCAACTCTTGAATGCGTTTATTTAATTTATCGAAATCAAAGGTTGTTGTTTCGGTGAAGATTTCTGGATCTGGTGTGAAATGAACCGTTGTTCCAGTTCTATCTGTATCCCCAACCACCTCAAGGTCTGCGACAACATGACCACGACGGTATTCTTGGTAATGAATCTTACCGTTTTTGTGGACATGGACGTCTAATTGAGTGGAAAGAGCATTAACGACTGATGATCCTACTCCGTGAAGACCACCTGAAACCTTGTATCCGCCACCGCCGAACTTTCCTCCAGCGTGAAGGACTGTAAAGACGGTCTCAACAGCAGGACGGCCTGTTTTTTCCTGAATATCGACTGGGATACCACGCCCATCATCGACAACAGTAATCGAATCATCTGGCTCAATAAAAACTTGAATATGGCTGGCAAATCCTGCCAGGGCCTCATCAATTGAGTTATCAACAATTTCCCAGACTAGATGGTGAAGACCTTCTTTTGAGGTTGATCCAATGTACATCCCTGGACGCATACGAACAGCCTCTAAGCCCTCTAAAACTTGAATTTGACTGGCATCATAATCCTGTGCCTGCAGATTTTTGATTTCTTCTGTCATCTTATTCCTTTTTCTTATATGTCTAATACTTGTCTTAAATTCACGATACTGGTAAACAAGTGGGTATCGAGTCTTGCAGCTTGACCTGCTTCGATATCAATCGGTCGATCACCAATGACAAGACCAGAGCCAATCTGATATTTTTCTCTTAAATAAATCATAGACTCAGGATTTGGCTTTCTCTTAAAACCTGAGCTAGAAGTCACTACTTCCGTAAAATAGGTTGCTATAGAAGTTTTTTCTAAAATTTCTAAGACCTGATTATTTCGATGAGAGACCAAAAAATGACAGCCACCTTGATTTGAAATGTCTTCCAATAATTCAGAAACTCCTTCAAACAAAATCGGGTGTTCAAGCTCTCTGGCTTCATTTTCCTTGTATTTTTCTAAAAAATTCTCTAAATTGGGAGCGAATGTCTCAATCGCAAAATCAGTAGAAACCTTTAAAGCTTGATAGACACTGTCATGGTCTTGTGTGATGCCATACAGTGCCAATGTTTCAACAAATGCAGCTGTTGACGTTTCATAATTATCCAGTAAAGTTCCACCTAAATCCCAGATATAATCGTGATATTTCATACCCTTCATTATAGCATTTTTTTATGAAAAAAGCGATGATTTCCCTGATTTTTCCACATAAAAAACGAGAGTTTGACTCCCGTTTTACTGATTTTTACAAAAGACATCTCGATAGAGCATTCCTGTTCGTAAACTCTCTGCGTCTCCTCCTAGTTGGTCCACCAACTCGTAGGCAAAGGCAAGGGCTGTAGAGGGACCTCGACTAGTTATCAATTGACCATCTACCACTACTGTTTCCTTGATATATTGACCATCAAAGATTTGCTCTTGAACACCGTCATAACAAGTGTATTCCTTGTTTTTCAATAGCCCTGCTTGATTGAGCGCAATTGGCGCCGCACAAATGGCCGCCAGTTTCTTCCCTTCTTGTTCGAAGTTTTGCAATTCTTGAATCAAGGCCTGATTATCACGTAAATGTGCAGAACCAGGCATCCCTCCAGGAAGGACAATCATGTCATAGTCTGATAAATCACCATCAAAGACACGATCTGCTCTTACTTGGATTGCGTGCGAGCCTGTCACTTGCTCTTCAAATCCTACCATATCACAAGTAATATTTGCACGACGCAAAACATCCACAACTGTCAAAGCTTCAATTTCTTCAAAGCCCTGAGCTAACATAACGGCTACTTTAACCATGATTTTCTCCTTATTTGATTCGTTTTAATACAACCTTTTTCCTCTTGAATCGGACTTTTCCACTCTTTTCTTCAGCTAGATTGGTTTGATAACTCATCGATAAAAGCAAGCCAACACCGATCAAATTACTGATAATAGCCGATCCTCCTTGCGAAATAAAAGGCAAGGGAATCCCCGTCAAAGGAAGTAGGCCAGTCACAGCACCGATATTCTCAAAGATGTGGAAGAGTAACATCATAATCAAACCAGTGGAAATATAGGTGTAGAACTGATTATTTGATTTAAGAGTAATCTTCAACATACGATAAATCAACATGAGATAAATGGCAATAACAAGGACAGAGCCAATAAAGCCAAAATCTTCTGCAATGACCGTGAAAATCATATCTGACTCACGAACTGGAATAAGCAGATTCGAAGCATTAAAACCTTGACCAAACAAGCCACCACTCCCAATGGCAATCTGTCCTTGAGCCTGTTGGTAAGTGGTTGTTTGGGCAAAATCAAAAGGATTGAGCCAAGCCAAAATACGGTTGATTTGGTAGGTCGGCATTCCCAGTTGATGGAGAAAAGCCCGGCCGTCCTTGCTGATAAAAATAGCTAAGAAACCAGCAATTCCTGTTACAGCAGTCACAAATACTGGGATAATAATTTTCCAAGAAACTCCTGATAGCAAGACGATTCCTGAGAAAATGGCTACAAAAACCAAAGCCGTCCCTAAGTCACTTTGAAGTGCCAAAAGAACTAGGACTGGAATGGTAAAGAGAATCATCCAGAAAATCAACAAGAAGTCCAGCGGAACTGTGCGTCTCCATTCCTTATGTTTTTTGGTAAACTGGACAATCACACGGGCCAACATGAGGATATAGGATATCTTCATAAATTCTGACGGCTGAAACAAGGTAACACCATTTACCGATACCCAGTTTTTGGCACCCGTTGATGCAACTAAGCTTGGATTATAAAAGACAATCGGCAAGACCATAAGTCCCAAGCCTAACATATATAGAAAAGGGGTCACTTTCCAAAGAAATTCTGTATTAAAGAGCATGACGATAAAACCAATCACAAGCCCCAAGGCTATCCAGGCTACCTGCTGCCCTAAAATGGGAAGAATATTGTTTGGATAATCATGACTAACAGCTATATAGATAGCCACCACGCCAATAACCAGTAGAAAAAATACTGGCAATAGCAAACTATAATCGACTCTAGAGTCGAGAGAACGTTTCATATAC
The DNA here is from genome assembly GCF_000220085.1 of Streptococcus mitis SK1080. Taxonomy (GTDB): domain Bacteria; phylum Bacillota; class Bacilli; order Lactobacillales; family Streptococcaceae; genus Streptococcus; species Streptococcus mitis_K. The sequence continues at coordinate 19,291 of NZ_AFQV01000019.1, forward strand.
ACTAACCTTATACTTTCATACAATACTATTTATCAAAGTTCATTTAAAAATTTATCAACAGCTTCATCAACTTCGGATCGAGAGACGGTTTTAACAGTCGCTTCTTTTGCTAGAGAAGTTACAATTTGTTTGCCATATCGCTTTCCGACAATTCTCCTATCCAAAATAAGAGTTAAGGAACGTTGGTGTTCACGTCTCATACTTCTTCCCAAAGCCTGTTTTAAACGAATAATAGCCATTGGCAATTGATAATCATAAAAGGCATTTTTCCCTTCTTGATTCAGTTCCTGATTGATCTTTTTCGTCAAGGGCTCTTGAGGATTTTGGAAAGGAAGTCTTGGTACAACTTGAATCACAAAAGGATGACTTGAAAAATCAACTCCCTCCCAGAAACTTGCTGCACCAAGCAGGATTTGTTGTTCACCTTTTTCAAAGCGTTTCTTTAGCTGATGAACATCACCATTTTTATACTGGGCCAAGTGACTTACAGGGAGTAAATCCGATACTGCTAGAAGCATGTCTTTAGCAGTAAAGAGAACCAAAATCGGTTGTTGGAAATCTTTAACTTCCATCAGCAATTCAGCTACCTCTTTGGCATAGACTTCTAAGGAAGTTTCTGTTACTAGAGGAAAATCTTTGACCAAGACCACTTCTTGATCCTGTTTTTTACCAGCTTCAATCTTAACAAATTTAGCTTCAGGATAACCCAAAAGGTCTGCCAAAGAAACTCTCTGACTAATCTCAAGAGTGGCCGACACTCCCAAAACTTGACATGAATTAGGTACTAAAGAAGATAGGAGAATACGTCCTGATTTCGTAGAAGAAATTTGAACTTTCTTTTGACTCGTTTCAATTGCTTCAAGCCAATAATCTCGGTCAGCTGTAAAATAGCGAACCAGCTCCTCAAAGCCTTCTACCTCGAATTCTGAAAAATACTGATGGAGATTGGTCAGAGAATCCAAGATATTTTTCCTAGATTTTCCAGACTGAAATTGTTCAATCAAGTAAAGGCACTCAAAGCGAATACTTTCTAGTATTCGTTGCTGGACCTTATTTTGCTCCTCCAGTAAAGCCTTATCAAGCAAATCGATAATAGACTGGATATCGTAGGTCTCTTGAAGCAGATTTTCTAGAGCTAACAAAATCTTTTGAACTTCATCAATAATCAATAAACGGTCACTGACAAATTCAGGATTATCTTCCAGTCTAGTTACAAGATAGGCATGATTGGTCACTAAAAGTTTGCAGGTTTGTGCCCTTTCTTGACTACGTTTCCAAAAATCTTCCGTCACAAATAAGCTTTGAGATGATAAATTCCCGTCATGACGAAGGTCTGTTAGAAAATGTTGGTAACGGTAGAGTTGCCCAATTTCATCCAAATCCCCCGTTTCTGTCTCTGTCAACCAGACCAAGAGTTGCATTTTAAAGCGTCTAAATAAGCGATTTTCATCATTTTCCTGCAAGGAACGATAAAAGGCATCCAACTTCAAATAATTGTGTGGTCCCTTTAAAGAATGAATATCTGTATGAAATACTTCCTTGAGACGTTTAGCTTCTTCTTCCATGATCTGATTTTGAAGAATCTTTGTCGGAACACTAAGAACAATCTGACGATTTTTCACTTGGGATAAAGCTGGTAAGAGATAGCCATAAGTTTTCCCAATCCCTGTCGGTGCTTGAATCAGAGATACAGACTCATCTTTTAATAGCAAGCCAACCTCTTTAGCAAAACTTTCTTGTTCCTCCCTCACTTCAAGGTTCAATAGAGAAATATTTTTAGAAAAATCTTGAGATAGTTTTCGTAGCTCCAGGGGAGCTGCAGTTTTCTTGAAATACAGTCCTTGAACTTGGACCAAGTCTGGTGAACTCAGGATAGATTGACTTCGATAAATTTCTTCAATAACCAAGTAGGACTCATATAAGAGGGCGTCAGCCATTTCCAGCAAGCGTTCCAAGAGACCTTTAGGAAGCTGAGCCATCTTTTTCCGTAGAAATAAGAGTAATTCCGCTGTAGCTTGGGCATCTGAAAGGGCTGTGTGAGCGTGTTTAAGAGGAATTCCTAATTCTCGACACAATATCGGCAAGCTATATTTTTCCAGTTCAGGGAAAAAGACCTGGGCCAATTCGACCGTATCAACACGAGGGTTTCTTAGCTCATAACCTTCAAAAAATAAGTTTTCCGCCAAGAGATTGGCATCAAACTGAACATTATGGGCTACAAAAATCCCATCCTCCACCAAGTCAAAGATTTTTCTGGCAACCTGCGAAAAATCAGGTGCTTGCGCCAGACGTTGGTCAGTCAGCCCTGTCAGTTCTTTGATATGAGCATCCAAAGGTTCGTGTGGATTGACATCTGTCGTATAGTGATCGACGATTTTCCCATCCTCAATCACGACAATTCCCACTTGGATAATTTTAGCCTTACTACCTGTGCTAGTTGCCTCTAAATCCACCACAACATAGCGATTACCAATCATTTTCATTATAAAAAATTATACCAAAAAAAGGGCCATTTGGCACCTGCAAACATGGGATAATTTTCAAACTCAAGAAGGTTACTTGTGTTAAAAATCCCAGCAAACAGAGCATCCTAGCCTACTTATTTTTTGAAAATATTGGAGAATAAGAAAAATTGAGAGAAGAAATGTTTGCGTCTTCCTTCTCTCAACGAATCATTTGCTTTATTTAACCATATCAGGATCGTAATCATAAAATCCTGTATCAAGGAAACGGTTTTTAGGGTGTAACTTGCGTACTTCCTCATCCAGCAAGAAGGCTTGGTCATGGCTAAAGTTGCCCTCTTGGATCAAGCTACGCGCTTGGATAAAGAGTTTTGCAATCTCAACAAAGTTCTGACCAGGTGTATAGAGACCTTCTAGTTTCCAGTGAGTGAAACCATGCTCTACCAATTCTATCAATTTTGTCATCAAATCAAGGTCATTGTTGGCAAAGATGTGGGTACCATGATTGTCTTCAAAAATGGAATAGTGGCTCTCTGGGTCACTCGGCTCAGCCAAGAAGAGATCACGCTTGCGCGTCTTTTCATCATCGATATGCGTAAAGTTATAATAGTTTTGCAAGAGTGGACGTTTAGAATGATGGATGACACTAGCACCGTAAACCAAAACTTCAGCAGGAATTTCCAAAATCTCTGGCATTTTAAAGAGTTCAGCAGATGGAATTTCACGCGCCAAAACAGCCTCAGATGCGCCAGCCTTTTGTCCCCAGAAGTTAATCTGACGACTGCTTGTCACCATAGTTGAAGCATCGTAGATAGTCTTAAAGGAGTAACCATCGCGGTTGACTACGTAAAAGACACCTGCATCCCCAATCGTAATGTAGTCTATCTTGATTTCTTCCAAAAAGTCTAAGAAAGGCTTGATACGGTCCATCATATCTTGGTGCATGAGGGCGTTAACCGCAACAATCAATTCCTTACCAGCATCATGAACCAGCTTAGCGATTTCACGCAATTGATCATGACTAAAGGTTGTTGGCAGACGAAGGCCAAAATCTTTCTCACCGACATAGATACGGTCTACGCCAGCTTCGAGCAGTTGTTCAACTTGTTCAATACTTTCAGCAGTTGCTGTAATGATAATCTTTTCCATAAGAAAAATTATACCACATTTCTGGAAAATCAGCTATTCTTTGAAAATGAAAAGGGACTTTATTCTTTTTGTAACCTTTCTGTAATAATTCTCTGCTGAAAAAATGATAAAATAGGTATGTACTGTTAAGGAGAGAATAATGCCCGTAAGAAAATTACAATCCTATGAGGTAGACTATCAAGAAGAATTAAACCAACAACTTCCTCATTATCAAGCTTATACACCTGAAGCACAAACTGATAGCAATCTCAAAGAAATTTTATTTTTTGTCAATATCGCTGTTTTTTGTATCTGCATTGCCATCTTTAGTTTTATCTTTTTATCATTAAAATTAACAACTGTGCTCGCCTTACCTGCAGCAATAGTATCCAGCTTACTTGTTTTAAAAATCCAACGCTCTATTATCAAACGAAAACTTAAAAAATAAACATATCGCCCCATCCGGAGCGATATGTTTATTTTTTCTTTTTCGATGGTGTGTGGATAGCAATCTTCACTTCAAAGATTGTTCCCTTGGGTTTATTATCTTTAACAGTAATGGTTCCTTTTAGGGCATCTACAATTTGCTTGGCCAGAGATAATCCTAAACCAAAACCACCTTTTTGACGGGTTCTAGCCTTGTCGACTCGATAAAAACGATCAAAAATTTTCTTCTTATCTTCTGTCGAAATACCGACTCCATTATCGGAAACTAGCAAATACAGATTACGATCGGTCGCCGAGATAAGAAAATCAATCTCACCATCCTCTTCAGTATACTTGACAGCATTATCGAAGAGAATCGTCATCAACTGCTTCAAGAGCAGTTGATCCGTCACAATCGTGCGATGGATCCGATTTTCAAAACGGAAGACACGATCATTTTCCGAAGCAATCATCTCATAGTTTGTGAAAGTTGTATTAAAAAAGCTAGTTGGAACTTCTGCAAGTTCTGGCTTAATCCCATCATCTCTACGAGCTAAGTTCAGCAAGTTTGTCGTCAAAAAACGCATATTTCGGACTTCTTCCAAGCTCGATGCAATGCTTTCACTCACATCCATAATGGTAGCTTCTGGCTTACGAAAAAGGGTCTCTAAGCGATTTTGCAAAACTGCGAGTGGAGTTCGTAACTCATGACTGGCATTTTCCACAAAGGACTGTTGCTTCTGCATGCTCTCAAGCAGGGGCCTAACACTAACCCTAGCTAGATAGAGACTGGCAAGCAAAGACAAAATCCAGAAACTTGCCATCACAATCACAATCAATTTCTCATGCTTTTGACTGGCCTGCTCTAACTGACTGGTATTTATCAAGACAGCAGCATACTTGATATTGGTTGAAACCGAACTAATATTGGTTTCCATCAAAATCATACGATAGATTTCTTCCTGCCCATAGCTATTAAAAACCTGAATCTGATAGATATGGCCTAGTTCTTTCTTTTCTAACTTAATCTTATCCAAGCCCAAAAATCGATTTCCAGAAAGAAGTTGAGTAAAGTTCTTATCAAAGAGAATGACTTCCGTATTGGAACTGACATTGGGTTTTATCTCAGTCTTGCTAGTATCTGTAGCGGCATTTTCTAAATCTTTAATCTCTTCTGTTGCCCTATTTACTGCCAGCTGAATAACTGCTTGAGGATTTTCACTCAGTCCGTGGAGCTTATCATCCACCGAAGTATAAAGACTCGAATGCATGACTTGTAAAATAATCAGAGTCATGGTAGAGAAAATCAGAGTGAAGACACCAAAGTTGCGGATAAAATAACTAAAGTCATCCGCATACCATGTTTTTTTTAGTTTACTGAACATCTTTTAAAATATACCCAACACTACGCAAGGTTTGCAAATTCTCTGCAAAAGTGGTTCCTTTTAATTTCTTACGGACTTTTGAAACATAAACTTCGACAACTGAAATCGTTGTGTCACTATCAAATCCCCATAGACGATCAAAAATCTGCGTCTTAGGCAAAATAACATTTTGATTTTGAAGGAAATAAACCAGTAAATCGAACTCTTTCCCCAGCAATTCGACAGTAGTATCTTCAACCTTAACGGTATTTGTTGATAAATTGATGAGAATATCTCCATAAGATAGCGTATTTTCATTAAACTTGCCTGAACGTTTGAGAAGGGCTTGAATCCGCATTTTGAGTTCTTCTAAATAGAAAGGTTTAGTCAGATAATCATCCGCTCCCAGTTCAAATCCATGTCCCTTGTCATCCAAACTTTCCTTGGCAGTCATAATCAGAACTGGTGTCGTAATTCCCTTTTCACGCAATTCTTTCAAGACTTGGAAGCCATTTTTTTCAGGCAGCATCAAATCAAGCAAAATCAAGTCATAGACACCACTTTCAGCTTCGTAGAGACCTTCTTCCCCATCAAATACCTGCATGACATCCGCAAAATCGTCTAAAAAGTCAAATACTGAATTTGACAGGCCTAGGTCATCCTCAACCAATAAGATTTTTATCATGAGAAACTCCTCCTTATTAAAACCATTATACCAAATTTGCCTTAAAAAAACTCAACTCCCTCTCACTTTAAGAGAGAAAGTTGAGTTTTTATTATTTTACGAATGTTTAAGCTTTCTCATATTGAAGAACGACTGCTTCCACTGCAGCTTTTTCACGGTTAATCAAGTCAACACGCGCTGCAATTTCCTTGATTCCCATACCGATGTTACGGCTAAGAGCAAGGTCAGAAAGTTGTGGCTCAAAGAATTCCTTGTACTCTGCCAAGCGTTGCTGAGTCTTAAATACGTGTGCAGGAAGGATAACAAAGCTATCAAAGCTCATATCTCCACCAAGAGCTGCCTTAATCCAAGCCCAGTTTTCACGCGCCCAAGACCAAGCTGTTTCCTGAGTTGCTTTGTGAGCTAGGAATTGGTAATACCAAGCAGACAAGTCTTGTGGTTTGACCACAAATTTGTCCTTCCAAGCAGCAATCAAGGTTTGGATATTGTCCGCATCTGTACTGTAGGCAAGAGCTGCTGCCAACTGACGTTTAAAGACAGCATCTGTTGCGTGAGTATAAGTATCAAGATAAAGTGCTAACAAGTCTTTAGTCTCATGATGTTTCATCTCATTGATCAGAACTTGTGAGCGAATTGCTGCTGGAAGTCCTGCAAGATTCTCCTTGTGAGCCGCGAAGATTTGGCTAGCGACTTGACTCGCTTCTGCATCATTTGAGCGAATCATCATAGAAATGGCTAACTGACGAACCAATTCATCCTCATCTGATTCTCCATCTTTAGCTTCAAAACCAAGACGGTCATAGTTGTGACGAGCCAATTTAGCAACCAAGGCTTTGAAGGCTCTTTCAGCTTCTGTTCCTTCATCGATAAAGCGCTCAAGAGCAGAAATTACTTCAGAAACAGCTGAAACGACAAGGTAAGATTCTTCCTTAGCAAGTTTATCAAGAACTGGGAGCAAGTCAGCATAAGAAATGTGCCCTGCCTCAGCAAGCAAACGACGTTCTTGGACGATTTGAAGTTTACTTGTGTTATCAAGATTAACTAGGTCAGCAAGAACTGCATCCAACAAGTCTCCTTGATAGTCGGTAATGTAGTGGGCTGTATTTTCAGTGTTGAGACGAAGTGCTGTTTTGTTTTCAGCAAGAAGAGCTGCGTAGCCAGGGATTTCGATACTTTCTGTTTCAAGTGTATCAGGCAAGCCTTTCCAGTTACTATTCAGCGGCACAACCCAGAGACGGTTCTTGTCTTCGTGCTCACCGATGAAGAATTGTTTTTGTGAAATCTTCAAAACATCATTTTCAACTTCAACAGTGAGAACTGGATAACCAGGCTGTTCTAACCAAGAATCCATAAAGGCTGCGACATCACGTCCTGACGCTTGACCAAGGGCATCCCAAAGGTCACGACCAATTGTATTGCTGTACTGATGTTTTTCAAAGTAGGCATGCAAACCTTTGGCAAAATCAGCATCTCCTAGCCAACGGCGAAGCATGTGCATGAGACGGCTTCCTTTGGCATAGACGATAGCGCCATCAAAGAGCGTATTGATTTCATCTGGGTGTTTGACTTCGACGTGAACAGACTGAACACCATCAGTTGCGTCACGTTCAAGAGCGTGAGGCACTCCACCTGTTTGGAAATCTTCAAAGATATTCCAGCTTGGTTCAATAGCATCCACACAGACGTACTCCATCATGTTAGCAAAGCTTTCATTGAGCCAAAGGTCATCCCACCATTTCATAGTCACGAGGTTCCCAAACCATTGGTGAGCCAATTCATGGGCTACAACAAGGGCAACTTGTTGACGGCTGGCAAATGTAGAGTTCTCATCGACAACCAAGTAAACTTCACGGTAGGTCACAAGACCCCAGTTTTCCATAGCTCCAGCTGAAAAGTCGGGAAGGGCGATGTGGAGAGATTGAGGGATTGGATACTTGACTCCGTAGTAATCCTCGTAAAACTCGATAGAGCGAACAGCGATATCCAGTGAGAAATCAAGGTTAGATAGTGGGTGGGCTTTGGTTGAGTAGACACCTACGAGGGTACCGTTTTTAGTTTTAGCCGTCACACCTTGCAAATCACCCGCAACAAAGGCTAACAAGTAAGAAGACATGCGAGGTGTTGTCTCAAACTTCCAGATACCTGTTTCCTTACGGTTTTCAACATCGATTTCTGGCATGTTTGACAAGGCCAATTCACCTTCTGCTTGGTCAAAACGTAGAGAGAGGTCAAAAGTTGCTTTGGCTTCAGGCTCATCCACACATGGGAAGGCTTCGCGCGCAAAATGGCTCTCAAACTGAGTAGACAAGACCTCCTTCTTGACTCCATCAACTGTATAGTAAGAAGGGTAGATCCCTGTCATGTTATCTGTAATTTTTCCTGAGAAAGCGATAACCACTTCAACTTGACCTGCTTCCGCAAGTTCAAAATGAAGGGCTTCATTTTCATGGTCAACTGTAAATGGACGAGCTTGACCTGCAACTTCTATAGAAGCGATTTCCAAGTCTTTTTGATGAAGGGAAATACGGTCACTATGTGCTTGACCATTGATGGTCACCTTACCAGAAAACGTCTTGGTCTCACGACTCAAGTCTAAAAATAAATCATAATGTTCAGGAACAAATTGCTTAATAAAATGTTCAACTGCTTGCATAGTTTTCTCCTATTCTAAGTTTAAGAGCTGCTGCTCTTCTTCAAACAAACTTATTATATCATGTTTTGTCTAAGAAAAAAGGATTGGACAGCGATTTCCAAAACTTTCTTCCGTCTAACAGTCTACAGAGGGTAGACCTTGCGAAATTCTTCTAAAACAACCTTGCTGTCAGGTGTAAAAATCTGTCCTGCCTCCCTCATCCACTCGGTGAAAAAGTCCTCATGAACCTGACGCCAATAGGCTAAAGATTTGTCACCTTCCCCTTCCTTAAAGGCATGGTCAGCAGAAACTTGATTGAAGGATTCAACAGAAACCTTTGTAATTTCGACAATGCAGACAGCCTGATTTTGACTATCTAAAATGATGTCAAAGGTGCCTTCTTGCGGAAGGGGTTCATCTTCTAGTGCATAGAGGTCGTAGGCTGAAGCTGTTGCAGTCTTTTCGCCTCTTAAAACCAAATCTGCTAAAAGGTCTGGTTCCACTCCAAAAGCCCAAGCATCTATCTCATCTCCAATTGAGGGATTGATTTGCTTGTAGGCATTCCACATTTCTTGCGGTGTCATGGGTTGCTCCTTTGTAATTTATACTCACTTCTTTTACACGTTTGAGGTGGTCTGGATAGTCAATCTCTAAATCAAAAATCTCTGGAATAGAACTGTAGTGGATAATGCACTTGATACCCATCAGATTCATTTTTTGTATGAAGGAAGCATTCAGATAACCTGCCACAGCAAAGTCAATCTTTTTCGTCCTTGCTTTATCCTGCATCTGTCTCAGCATATCTAACATTATTGGACTTTCCATATCATGCCATTGACTGTTTCTCACAGTCGCAAAAACAAAAGAAGTCAAATCATTCATTCCAACTATAATCTTTGAAATACTAGTTTCCAGTATCCTGTCCAAGTCAAAATAAGCTGACGGTAATTCAATCATTGTGGCGACTTTTCCAGTAAAACCATGCTGACGTAATACTGTGATAGCTTGCTTTAACTGCTCAGCATCATTGACAAAAGGAAAAATAACAGACAGATTAGGATTGGTTTGATAAACTTCTGTAACGACATTTGCCTCAGCCTGAAATTCATCTGGACACACCAGTAAACGCCTGGTCCCTCTATAACCAAACAAAGGATGCCCTTCGTCAAAATGCTCTTTAGTTCCCTCTAAACAATTGGCTTCTATATTCGTTAATTCAGAAAAACGATACCAGATCTCCTCATCTGAGTACAAGGAACAGATAGTCTCTAGATAATCTTTTACAAATTGCTGACAACTTGGTAGTAGTATGTTTTGGTTGAGTTCTCTCAACAAGTATTCCCCACGAATCATGCCAACATGATGAAATAGTTGTGGGTAAACTTTTTCATCAAGTTTTTCGCCACTAAGAGCCAGTTGGTTTTTCATAGCTATTCACCTCGTCTTAAAAGATACAATATCATATATAATTATGTGAAATTTCCCTCTAGTTCAAAAGCTTCATAAGGTTCAGCTAACTCATATCCTAAAAATTCTGCTACTTTTTTGGAAGCCTCGTTATGAGCATCCCAAAGTGGAAACATATCTCTATTTAAACTCTCTAGAATCATTGCAGCACCAAGCTTTTTAGCAAATCCATTTCCTTGTTCGTTTGGTCTAGTTGCAACTTCCACTTCAACCGCTTCACAGTAAACTAACCCTGAGGAAATCCCAGCAATCAGTTCATTATTTTTAAGAATCACAAAGCCAAATCCACCTTTTAAAACAAAATCCTGATAGGACTCAAAATCCCCCTGTAAATCCTGTGACCATTCTTCCTCAGAAAAGCAGTTATAAATATGATTATCAATAGGCACAATATTGTAACCTTCCTCTAAATGAGTAACTAGATTATTTAAAAATTCAACCTGAAAATTTGCCTTATCTTTAAAAGAATAGCGAGTAAAAGAATTTAACCCCACTTTCCGATGCAGAAAATCTTGCCAATTGGTATTTTCTGAAATAATAATCTTATAATCTAAACCATATTTCCTAACAAAATCTTCCCAAAATCTGGAATCCAACTCCCCTGCTAGGTATAGAAAATTCCCAACATCATAAAAGCTTGTTGTCCTATCACTGTTTCGGTAGACAGTTCCGATTTGAGATTTAAGACCATAGAGAACCATATTTTTCTTCCATGTTTTAAATAGTTCCATTATCCCCCCTACTTCACCTTCCAATTCATATACAAGGTCTTGTCCAATTCTGGAAATCCTAATAATTCAGACTTAACCTTCAAGACTAATGGCGATGCATTTTCTTCTGTGATCTCTTGAATATCCATCCAACTCCACCTACTTCAAAGACCAGCCACCATCAATAGTCAGAATTTGTCCTTGCATGGCCCTTGCTTTTTCACTTGCTAAGAAAAGACTAAGCTCTGCTACTTCCTCTGGCTCGATCCAGCGCTTGATTGGTGTTTCACTAGCAACCCAGTCAGCCAATCCACCTGGCTCAAAATCCGCAGCGGTCATACCCGTCTTGACTGCTCCTGGAGCAATCCCAAAGACCTGAATCCCAGCTTCTGCATAGTCTAAAGCTAGCTGCTTGGTGAAGCCAGCCAAAGCATGCTTAGATGAAGTATAGGCGTGTCCACCGCCACCTGCTAGGCTCGAAGCAATGGAGCACATATTGATAATGATTCCTTTTTTATTCTCCAACATTTGTGTCAAATAATGCCGAGTCAACTCAACAGGAGTCACATAATTGATTTCAAAAATCTCTTGAATTTCCTGTGCTGTCTGTTCCAAAAGCGGTTTGTAAGCATCCAAAACTCCAGCAGTATTGCACAAAACATCAACCTGAGGACACCAGTCAAAAATAGGCTCCAAGTCCAAGGTCAAATCTCTCTGTAAAAAATGGAAATCACCCTGTAGGAATGGATTTTCACCTTGGTCCACTCCATAAACTTGATAGCCCTTCTCTAAAAAAAGTCGAGCCTGCGCCAATCCAATGCCTGAACTCACACCTGTAACGAGTACACGTTTAGTCATGCACTTCTACCCAATCCGTCGCCAAAACATCACAAGGTGTCGGGCTCCACATTGAAAATCCTTCTCCTTCGCCAGAAACGTTAATCAAAAAATAAGGAGTTACCTCTAAAGCCACACCATTTTGCTCGATGGTATCAAAGAGTTGGACATAGTTTTCAGCACCTCCCCAACCAGTACGTACATATTTTTTCTTAGCCTTTAACCCAGGTAGAATTTCTTCAAATGTCATGTTTATCTCCTTTAATATCAATAATTCTTCCCTTCATTATAACAAAAAAACCGCTTTAAAACGGCTTTTTGACTGTGATTTATTTACATCTGCTTCTACTTACGGCAAATTATTTCCTGCAGCAAGATAAATTTCATACCATTCTTTTCTTGTTAAATTAAAGTTTGTCGCTTGGCTAGCTTCTATCAAATGCTTAGGATTTGTTGTACCTACGACTGCCTGCATTTTGGCTGGGTAGCGTAATATCCAAGAAATGGCAATAGTTGAAGAAGTTACTCCATATTTAATAGCTAAACGCTCAAGTACTTGATTTAAAGCTTGAAATTTCTCATTGCCAACAAAATTCCCTCTAAAATACCCGAATTGTAAGACAGACCATGCTTGAATGACCACATCGTGTAATTTGCAATATTCAAAAATGCTGCCATCTCGCATAGCTGCTTGACTATCTTCCATATTAACATGAAAACCTGATTCGAATCCTGGAGTAAAAGCCGCACTCAATTGTAGCTGATTAACAGCTAACGGCTGCTTGACATCTTTTTTAAGCAACTCCATCATCATGGGATTTTGATTAGAAACTCCAAAATTTCGAACCTTACCTTGTTTATAAAGGAGATCAAAGGCTTCTGCTACTTGGTCAGATTCCATCAAAGCATCTGGTCGATGAAGAAGCAAGCTGTCCAGATGATCAATCTTCAATCTTTGCAAAATACCGTCTACTGATTTTATAATATAGTCCTTAGAAAAATCAAAATAGGTAAATTCTTCTATGCGAATGCCACATTTGGACTGAATCCACATCTTTTCTCTTAAATCTGGACGATTTTTTAGGACAAGACCTAACAGTTCTTCACAACGACCACGACCATATATATCAGCCAAGTCGAAAGCATTGATTCCAACAGAAAGTGCTGTTTCTACAAGCTCTTCAACTTCTTTTACAGACTTATCTTTTATTCTCATCATTCCGAGAACAATTTCTGATAATTCTTTGTCATCTTGACCAAGAGTTATGTATCTCATCAAATTTTTCTCCTTTAATTTCTAACATTCTTCCCTTCATTATAACAAAAAACCGCTTTGCAACGGCTTTTTGACTATATTTCACTCCATTTTATCTTCTTAAACCCACGGAACAAGAGAAAAATGCCAATAAAAAGAACAGCTAAAGGAATGAATTTTGTAAGGAAAACATTTGAAATGCCCATCCACGCATAATAACGGAGCAGAGACCCTACCACAAGATGGGCAACAATCATACTGACAAAGGGACGAAAAATCGCTTCTTTCCAATTCCAAATACTGATGACTAGGGAAATCGTAAAGACAGATAAACTATCCCAGGGAGCAGGAAGATAAAAGGCTCCTTCTTGTATGAAACTTGCCATTCCTACATATCCTAGAACGACTAACAGAACAAGAATTCCAACGACAATATAAGTGCCAATTTTCATTTTAGGAGAATCTTGGACTAGCCCCCAACGTAAGATTGTGGCCACAAGTCCAAATCCAATCAGAAAAAGAAGAAGTTGCCCTAAAAATGTGAGCAAATTGACTGTTAAGAGAGGACCTTTAGAAAAATCACCCAGTAGATGATAGTAACGTAATATCGCTAGGACAAAAATTGGTGTCAAAAGGGACTCCTTGATAGAACTGCGTGGTGCTTCCTTGAGAATCTCTTTCATTATTTTTTTAGGATTCTTACCTAAATAATCCTCTGCACTCATGCCATCTCGTTCTGCTTCTGAGAAATCTAACATCATCAAATAAATCTGCTCTCTGAGATAGTCTTCATCATAGAGAAATCCAGCAAGATTAAAACTATCCCACAGCTCCTCAAAATACTTTTGATTCTCCTCAGAAAACTCATGCAGCAAAGCGCTTGTTTCTTCGTAATACTTCATTTTCTTCATGGTTTACCCCCCATTCTTAATCCCTTCAACTTTTTGACTTAAATCGTCCCATTGTTGCCAAAAGACCGAGACACGCTCTTCTCCTTCTTTAGTTAACGAAAAATACTTCCGATCTGGACCATCTGGCGACGGGCGCATGTCGCCTCTTATCCATTGATTTTTTTCTAACTTTTGCAACAAAGGATAAATAGTTCCTGGAACGATAGTATCAAATCCAGCCTCTCGCAAAGTCTGAACCAACTCATAACCATATCGCTCTTTTTGACCAATCATATCCAAGACACAACCTTCAAGAACACCTTTTAATAGCTGAGTTTCCTTCATCCCTTCCTCCTTCTAATCTATTTTGTAATACCTACTAGTAGCTCCACCTATAGTATACTACTTCTACACTAGTTTGTAAAGCATAATAGTTAATACTCTTCGAAAATCTCTTCAAACAACGTCAGCGTCGCCTTACTGTAGATATGGTTACTGACTTCGTCAGTTCTATCTACAACCTCAAAACAGTGTTTTGAGCTGACTTCGTCAGTTTCATCTACAACCTCAAAGCAGTGTTTTGAGCTGACTTCGTCAGTTCTATCCACAACCTCAAAACAGTGTTTTGAGCTGACTTCGTCAGTTTCATCTACAACCTCAAAGCAGTGCTTTGAGCAACCTGCGGCTAGTTTCCTAGTTTGCTCTTTGATTTTCATTGAGTGTAAATAAAAAAACAGAACTAGCATGAACTAGTCCTGTCCATTGTTACCCAATCACACTTCCGTTTGGTACAGCTGGATCAACTGTAAGAAGGGTTAATTGTCCATCATGTTCAGCTGATAGGATCATCCCTTGGCTGACATATTTTTTCATCATTTTACGTGGTTTGAGGTTGGCAACAATTTGAACTTTCTTGCCGACCAATTCTTGTTCATTTGGATAGTATTTTGCAATTCCTGAGAGGATTTGACGGTCTTCACCATCACCAGCATCCAAGCGGAATTGAAGCAACTTATCTGAACCTTCTACTTTAGACACTTCTTTGACTTCTGCGACACGGATTTCAACCTTGTCAAAGTCTTCAAACTTGATTTCTTCCTTGTTTAGTTTGAGTTCAACTTCGTCTGGGTTCCACTCTGTTTCGACTGCTGGTTTGTTGCCTTCCATTTGTTCCTTGATATAGGCGATTTCTTCTTCCATATCCAGGCGTGGGAAGATTGGTGTTCCTTTAGCAACTACAGTCACACCTGCAGGGAAATCAACCAAGCTCAAGTTCTCAAGGCTAGCAACTTCTGATAAACCAAGTTGAGTCAAAACTGCACGACTGGTTTCCATCATAAACGGCTCAATCAAGTGAGCGACGACACGAAGGCTAGCTGCCAAGTGGCTCATGACACTTGCCAATTGGTTACGAAGAGCTTCATCCTTGGCCAAGACCCATGGAGCTGTCTCGTCGATGTATTTATTAGTACGAGAGATGAGGGTCCAGACTGCTTCAAGGGCACGTGGGTAGTCAACTGCTTCCATGTATGTATGGTAGTCAGCAATTGATTGTTCTGCAACATCAGCAAGAGCATTGTCAAATTCAGTCACCCCTTCTACATAGGCAGGAATTTGTCCATCAAAGTACTTGTTAATCATAGAAACCGTACGATTGAGGAGGTTTCCAAGGTCATTGGCCAATTCATAGTTGATACGGCCTACATAGTCTTCAGGAGTGAAGGTTCCGTCTGAACCAACTGGAAGGCTACGCATGAGGTAGTAACGAAGTGGATCTAGTCCAAAACGCTCTATCAACATTTCAGGATAGACAACATTCCCTTTAGACTTAGACATCTTACCGTCTTTCATGACAAACCAACCATGACCAATCAAACGTTCTGGCAATTTGATATCCAACATCATAAGAAGGATTGGCCAGTAGATAGAGTGAAAACGAAGGATGTCTTTTCCAACCATGTGGAAGACTGTTCCGTTCCAGAACTTGTCAAAGTTAGCGTGTTCGTCTTGATCGTAGCCAAGAGCTGTCACATAGTTGAGCAGAGCATCAAACCAAACATAGACAACGTGTTTAGGATTTGATGGTACTGGAACACCCCAGGTAAAGGTTGTACGAGAAACTGCCAAATCCTCTAAACCTGGCTCGATGAAGTTGCGAAGCATTTCATTCAGACGACCATCTGGAGTGATAAATTCAGGATGGGACTTGAAAAATTCAACCAAACGATCTTGGTATTTGCTGAGGCGAAGGAAGTATGATTCTTCAGAAACCCATTCCACTTCGTGACCTGATGGAGCGATTCCACCAGTTACATTTCCAGCTTCATCACGGAAAACTTCCGCAAGCTGGCTTTCTGTAAAGAATTCCTCATCTGAAACTGAATACCAACCAGAGTATTCACCCAAATAGATATCATCTTGAGCCAGCAAGCGCTCAAAGACCTGTGCGACAACTTTTTCATGGTAGTCATCCGTTGTACGGATGAATTTATCGTATGAGATATCGAGTAATTGCCAGAGTTCTTTGACTCCAACTGCCATTCCATCAACATAGGCTTGTGGTGTAATGCCAGCCTCTTCTGCTTTTTGTTGAATCTTTTGACCATGCTCATCAAGACCTGTCAAATAAAAGACATCGTAGCCCATCAGACGTTTGTAACGTGCTAGGACATCACAGGCGATTGTTGTGTAGGCAGAACCGATATGAAGTTTACCAGATGGATAGTAAATCGGTGTTGTAATATAAAAATTCTTTTCAGACATAATTTTTCCTTTCCAGGCAAATGAAACCTGTTTTTCTAACACTTCATTATATCACATTTTTAAGGATTTTCGATAGGGAAATCTATATAAAAACAAGATAGACGAGTGTCCATCTTGTTTATTCTATTCATAACGAAGAGCTTCAATTGGATCAAGTTTCGATGCCTTGTTGGCTGGCAAGACTCCAAAAACGATACCTACGCTAGCCGAAACTGCAAGACTAAATAGGGCAACTGGGATCGATACTCCCACTTCTATACCCGCAATCAAGCCTTGCAATAGCAAACCTGCTAAGGCAGTTAAACCACTTGCAATTGTCAATCCAATCAAGCCACCTAACAAGGTCAAAATCATGGATTCAATCAAAAACTGGATTAAAATATTAGCACGTGTTGCACCCAAAGCCTTACGGAGACCAATTTCACGGGTACGCTCTGTCACCGAAACCAGCATGATATTCATAACACCAGTTCCTCCAACAAAGAGAGAAATACCTGCAATGGCACTAATAATCGTCGTCATAAAACTAAACGTTTGTTGAACTTCTGCAAATGCAGCTGACTCATCTGCCACTTGATATTCTCCCTGTTGCAAGCCAGCAAGCTCTGTCATTTTTCGTGCTAATTCTGGACCCAGAGTTTGAGTCAAGCTTGTGTCATTCACTCGAAAGACAATATTAGCTATTTCATCTACATTAAAATTCGCAGCAAGGGAAGTATTTGTGGTAATGGGCAAGCCACCAAAACCATATATTTTTGAACGTTTAGCCTCTGGACTAGTATAAACCCCAATAACCCGGTAACTAAATCCATTGACTTCTACAATCTTGTTAATAGCCTCTTGAGGAGAGCCAAATAAACTAATGGATAATTCTTCATCAAGCAAAATGACACTTGCAAATTCTTTGAAATCTTGTTCTCTCAGACTACGTCCCGCAAGAATTTCATTATTAACAGCCTCCATATAAGTTCTGTTTCCACCTGTCAAATTAGCATTTTCAACCTTTTTATCTTTATAAGTCAAAATGGCGTTCGTTGAGTTGGTTACATAGTAGTTATCCACTCCCTTGAGTTTGGCTGCCTCCTTGACCCAAGATTCTTGCGGTTTTGGTGGTTCAACATGAACTTCCTCTTCTTTTCCAGAAACCGTAAAAGCTGATTGTTTCTGAGTAAAAGACCCATCTTTACTTTTTTTAGAAGAGAAAAAGACACTAATATTCTTCTGAGATTTGGTCATATCTTTGTTGAGTTGACGAGATAGGGAGTCACCTAGAGCCATAATCACAACAACTGATGAAACACCGATAATAATCCCAATCATGGTAAGCAAAGAACGCATCTTGTGAGCCATAATAGATGAAAAGGCAAATTTCAGATTCTGCATCTTAGTTTTCCTCCTTTTCTAACTGAGCACTATCAGATGAAATAACTCCATCGCGAATGACAATCTGACGTTTGGCATAAGCAGCTATTTCAGGCTCATGCGTTACCATGATAATGGTTTTTCCTTCTTTGTTCAAGTCAACCAATAGCTGCATGATTTGATTACCTGTTTTGGTATCCAAGGCTCCTGTCGGTTCGTCTGCTAGAATAATAGAAGGATTGTTTACCAAGGCACGCGCAATAGCTACACGTTGCTTTTGACCACCAGATAATTCTGAAGGTAAATGGTGACTACGCTCAGTCAATTCAACCTTATCCAGATATTCCTCAGCTAACTTGCGCCGTTTTGAAGCCGAAACTCCTGCGTAAATCAAGGGCAATTCTACATTTTGCAGAGCATTGAGTTTAGATAGAAGAAAGAACTGTTGAAAGACAAATCCGATTTGTTTGTTGCGAACCTTAGCTAGTTGTTTTTCACCCAATCCAGCCACTTCTTGACCTTCAAGATAATACTCTCCACTACTTGGTGTATCCAACATACCAATCGTATTCATGAGAGTAGACTTACCTGAACCAGATGGTCCCATGATGGCAACAAATTCACCCTCATTCACTTCTAGGTTGATATTTTTGAGAACCTGCAGTTCTTGGTCACCGTTACGGTAACTTCTGCAGATATTTTTTAGACTAATTAGTTGCTTCATCAGCCTTCACCTCTTTTCCTTCTTCCAAGGAAGATGTTGGATTACTGATGACCTTGACTCCATTTGTCAGACCTGAAGTGATTTCTTGGTTGTCTGCATCAGCATTGCCCAAACCAACTTCCACTTTCTTGGCCTTTTTCTGCTCGTCAAGTACCCAGACATAGTTCTTATCATTTTCAGTCACAACACTTGTTAGAGGAACCAAAATGGCTTTACTCTTATTCTTGACCTCAACACTTACTGAGAATCCTTGTTTCAAATCACCGATTTCACTTGTAACATCGATGGTATATGGATATTTAGAACCAGAATTACCACCTGCTGCGGCAGCTGGACTAGCTGCTTCACCATTGTTTTTAGGATAGTCAGAAATATAGCTTAATTTCCCAGTCCATTTTTTATCAGGATACACTTTAGAAGTAAAGCTTACTTCTTGACCTACAGATAGGTTGGCGAGGTTATATTCAGATAGTTCTCCCTTAACTTGCAAGTTTTCATTACTTACGACATGAACGACTACTTGGCTAGCTCCTGTTGGAGATTTAGAAACATTGTGGTTGACTTCGACCACAGTTCCCTCTAGGGTACTGAGAACCGTCATTGCATCTAACTGACTTTGAGCCTTACTTAATTGTGCTGCTGCATCTGCACGAGCATCACGGGCATCACCCAACTGAGCGTCAATAGAAGCAACAGAATTTCCAGCCACTGGAGTTGGGCTTTGCACCGTTGCATCTTCTCCTCCTGCTGGCGCAGAGGCTTGAGGAGCCGGAGCTGAAGCGGCTTCATTTCGTGCTTGATTGAGTTCATTGATATGACGATCTGCCTTAGCTACTGCCCGACTCGCTGAATCATAGGCCGCCTGGGCTTCTGAACTACTGTACTTGACTAAAGCCTGCCCTTCACTGACTTTATCACCCACAGAAACAAGGATTTCATCTAAATCTCCCTTACTAGCATCAAAATAAACATATTGTTCATTTTTTGCTGTTACTGTCCCTGACAATAAAACAGAGGATGCCACGCTTCCTTCCTTGGCAACAACAAGATGAGTAGCCTCATCTTTTACAGCAGTCTGAGATGGTTGTCTAAAGAGCAAAATCCCCCCAGCACCTAATACAACTACACTCGCAGCACCAATTGCTGCATACAATTGCCACTTTTTAGCTTTACCATTCTTTTTCATAATGAAACTCCTTTTTGATTTAAAGTTCTTAACAATATTATACAAAAATTATCAATTTGAAACAATAACATTTCAGAACGAAATAATGACATTTCAGGATTTAATTATTGTTCGGAATTCATTTTACAATCATTGTACTAGTTATATCATACACTTTATTTTTCTTTTTTGCAAGCCTTTTCTTGAATTTTTTTGTACGTAGCAGATTTTTGCAATCAAATCAAAAAAAAGATAGAATATGACTATCAAAAAATGACACTCGACTATTTAAAAGAGTACAAAGGAGTTTTCAATGAGAGAATACGATATCATCGCTATCGGTGGAGGTAGCGGAGGAATTGCTACCATGAACCGTGCTGGTGAACACGGAGCTAAAGCAGCCGTTATTGAGGAAAAGAAATTAGGTGGAACCTGTGTTAACGTCGGTTGTGTTCCGAAAAAAATCATGTGGTACGGGGCGCAAATCGCTGAGACTTTCCATCAATTTGGAGAAGACTACGGCTTTAAGACTACTAATCTTAACTTTGACTTTGCAACCCTACGTCGCAATCGTGAAGCCTACATTGATCGCGCTCGTTCTTCTTATGATGGCAGTTTTAAACGTAACGGTGTAGACTTGATTGAAGGCCATGCTGAATTTGTAGATTCTCATACTGTCAGCGTAAATGGTGAACTGATTCGTGCTAAACATATCGTGATTGCTACAGGTGCCCATCCAAGTATTCCAAATATTCCTGGTGCTGAGCTAGGTGGCTCTTCTGATGATGTATTTGCCTGGGAAGAACTTCCAGAGTCAGTTGCCATTCTAGGCGCTGGTTATATCGCTGTGGAATTGGCTGGCGTACTCCACACTTTTGGTGTCAAGACAGACCTCTTTGTTCGCCGTGATCGCCCTTTACGTGGTTTTGACTCTTACATCGTTGAAGGTTTGGTCAAGGAAATGGAAAGAACCAACTTACCACTTCATACTCACAAAGTCCCTGCCAAGTTAGAAAAAACTGCTGAAGGCATTACTATTCATTTCGAAGATGGTACCAGTCACACAGCTAGCCAAGTTATCTGGGCTACTGGTCGCCGTCCAAACGTTAAGGGATTGCAACTTGAAAAAGCTGGAGTAACCCTGAACGAACGTGGCTTTATCCAAGTGGATGAATACCAAAATACTGTTGTTGAAGGAATCTACGCTCTAGGTGATGTAACAGGTGAAAAAGAACTGACTCCAGTTGCTATCAAGGCTGGGCGTACCCTATCTGAACGTCTCTTTAACGGAAAAACAACTGCTAAAATGGACTACTCAACTATTCCAACCGTTGTCTTTTCACACCCTGCTATCGGAACGGTTGGATTGACCGAAGAGCAAGCTATTAAAGAATACGGTCAAGACCAAATCAAGGTTTACAAATCAAGCTTTGCATCTATGTACTCTGCCGTTACTAGCAATAGACAAGAATCCCGTTTCAAATTGATCACAGCTGGTTCAGAAGAAAAAGTTGTCGGACTTCATGGAATTGGCTATGGTGTTGATGAAATGATTCAAGGCTTTGCTGTTGCTATCAAAATGGGAGCAACCAAGGCTGACTTTGATGCAACTGTGGCAATTCACCCAACTGCATCTGAAGAATTTGTAACCATGCGTTAATCGAAATAAAAGAAGCTGATACAACTGTGTCTGCTTCTTTTTTGATGTTTTCGAATCAACAAAACAATTATCCAACTTCTCTTGTGAATCAAATCGGCCGTTACAGTTTTTGTTATCTTGTTTTTAAAAATTGGTTGACAATGATTACTCTACGAGTATAATAGTTACTATACATTATAAAAGAGGTTAACTATTTTGAAAAAAGCTCACGTTTATGCCATCCCAGCTATTGGGGCTGCTCTCATTGCTGTTTTGGCACAAATCAGTCTTCCAATTGGACCCGTCCCCTTCACTCTGCAAAACTTTGCAATCGGCTTGATTGCTACTGTCTTTAGACCCAGAGAGGCTGTACTTTCTGTTGGACTTTATCTTCTTCTAGGTGCCATCGGTCTTCCTGTTTTTGCAGGAGGTGGAGCAGGATTGCAGGCGTTGGTTGGTCCTACTGCGGGTTATCTTTGGTTTTATCTTGTATACTCTGGACTTACTTCCTCCCTAACTAGCAGCGATAGTGGTGTTGTCAAGATTTTTCTTGCAAACCTCTTGGGTGATGCCCTTGTCTTTGTCGGCGGGATTCTCAGCTTGCATTTTCTAGCTGGAATGGCATTTGAAAAAGCTCTTGTTGTGGGGGTCATTCCCTTTATCATTCCAGACCTTGGTAAACTTCTGGCTATTAGTTTTATTAGCCGTCCACTACTTCAACGCCTTAAAAATCAGGCTTACTTTGCTAACTAAAAAAGGATATCGAGTTGTCATGACTCAATATCCTTTTCTTTCATTTTGAAAACTTAGTTGCCTTTAAAAGCATCCACCATTGTTTGAAATTCTTCATTGGAGAGAGTAATCCCCTTGCCCATTTTAGTATGATCTGGACTCCAAGCACGAATATCAAACTTTGCAGGGGCACCATTAAAGCTCACACGGTTGATTTCCTTGGTCCAACCTTTTTCGTTTTCAGAAAGAGTCAACAAGTGCTCTTCAATTTCAAATGTAAATTCTGCCATTTTCTTCTCCTTTTTTAGCTTTCATTTGATTATTCGTAAAATCTTGTAGATTTTACGAAAATTTTATATAATATTGATATAAAAGAAGGGAGGCCACTATGAGACATAAATTCCAGCAAGTTTTAGATAAAATACATGACTTTTTAAATGGACATGACCAACCTGACCATACTGAAAGCAACTCCCTTACAGCCACTATTGAAGAGGCTATCCAGAAACAAACTGCTGTTCACCTTATCTTGTCTGAGACAAGCTTTACAGGTGATATCATCAAATACGATCAGCAACGCCAGCAAATTATCGTGAAAAATTTTGCCAAAAATGTGACCCGTATTATCCGCATAAGCGATATTCAACGCCTGCGATTTGTGCCTTCAACCATCCAAACAGCCCAAAAAAATAGATTTAAGAAAGAGTGAGATGTAGTTGCTTCATCCCACTCTTTTTTCTTAGCGAATTTGTTCAAAATGTAAATGAACTGCGATATGATCTCCATAACCACTTCTTTCCAAGTCACGTTGTAAACGATAGGAAATGTAGTGTTCTGCGATGGTAATGTAACCTGCTCCCAGTAAACGATGTTCAACCATAGACTGAATCATGCTAATGGTAGCACGTTCCACCTTGGCTTCTTCCAAATCCAAAACCACTTTCTTAGTGACTTGTGCAAGGTTTTGACGCAAATCATCTGTCAATACATAGACAGTCTGAGCTGCCTTTAAGATAGCTTGGTAAATCTTATCTGGATTAAATTCAGCAATTTCTCCATCACGTTTGATTACTTGCATAGGTTTCTCCTTTATTCTTTGTTTTCTTTGATTTCTGCCAGCATTTTTTCTTCTTCTGCTGTCAGTTGATAATGTTCAAGCAAATCCGGTCTGCGTTTATAGGTTTTCTTTAGACTCTCATACAGGCGCCACTGACGAATCTTTTCATGGTGCCCGCTCATCAGAATATCCGGTACAACCATGCCTCGATAATCATAGGGACGTGTGTATTGAGGATATTCGAGAAGGCCAGAAGAAAAACTATCATCTTGGTGGCTAGACTCCTTACCAATCACTTCTGGAATCAGGCGTACCGTAGCATCAATCATAGTCATGGCCGCCAATTCCCCACCAGTCAAGACATAGTCGCCCAGGGAAATCTCATCTGTCACCAAGGTCTTAATACGCTCATCATAACCCTCATAGTGCCCACAGATAAAGATTAGCTCTTCCTCTTGAGCCAAATCCTCAGCATAAGCTTGATCAAACTGCTTTCCAGCAGGATCGAGGAGAATGACGCGCGGATTTTTCTTTTCAATAGCATCAAAGGCATCGAAAATGGGTTGAGCTCGGAGCAACATCCCCTGACCGCCTCCGTAGGGCTCATCGTCGACATGGCGAGCCTTTTCAGCATATTCTCGAAAATTATGATACTGGATATCCAAGAGCCCTTTTTCACGTGCCTTTCCAACGATGGAGTGTTCTAGCGGAGAAAACATCTCTGGAAAAAGGGTTAAAATATCAATCTTCATCGTCTAACCCTTCTAAGATTTCCACATCGACTCGGTTATTTGGAATATCAACATTGAGAACCACGGGTGGGATATAAGGCAATAACAAATCACGCTTGCCTTTTCGCTTGACCACCCAGACATCGTTGGCACCTGGTTGCAGGATTTCTTTGATGGTTCCAATCAAGTTATCACCCTCATAGACTTCCAAACCGATAATCTCGTGATAATAAAATTCACCGTCGTCTAAATCATTCAAATCTTCCTCAGCAACCTTGAGACTGTACCCCTTATACTTTTCGATAGCGTTGATATGGTACATATCTTTGAATTTAATAATGTCAAAGTTCTTCTGTTTACGGTGGCTAGCAATGGTCACTGTTTGAACAAACTGATCTTTTTCATCAAACAAGGCCAGCTCAGCCCCTTTTTTAAACCGTTCTTCTGCAAAATCTGTCACAGACAAGACTCGCATCTCACCCTGCAACCCTTGCGTATTGACGATTTTCCCAACATTAAAGTAGTTCATCTTGTCTCCTGTATCTATTTCTATCCTTTATTTTATCACGTTCCAAGGATTTTCACAAGTTGGAGGAAGGGGACAACAACTCTCGTACCCCTTCAAACATCTTTCCAAATCTCGTTCATGCTGATATTTGATAGCCGCCTTTTTGTCTTTTTCAAAAATGGTCTTGGTTAGATCTATGTCGTTGATGGCCGCAATTGCGACGGTGTAGTGAATGATATCAGCCAGTTCTTTTGCTAGTTCCTCATTTGAGTCCTTGATACCCTCTTTTCTACCAGAACGACCATTCAAAACCTCAGCTACTTCTCCGACTTCCTCCACTAACTTCATAAAGAGACCTTCCTCAGTTCGAGACTACTGGTAATGTTCGAGTAATACTCTTCGAAAATCAAATTCAAACTACGTCAGCTTCACCTTGCCGTACTCCAGTACAGCCTGCGGCTAGCTTCCTAGTTTGCTCTTTGATTTTCATTGAGTATAACTAGTCTTGTAATTGTCTAAACGTTAAATCCTTCATATCCTGCTCCTTGCAAAAAAAGCGAGACATCCGTCCCGCTCTTCTTATTTTTCGTCAATAACGATTCTTACTTTTTTGTCTTCAGTTGGGACAGAGTAGACAATCGTTCTTATCGCAGAAATAGTGCGACCCTTACGACCGATTACACGACCCACATCGCTTTGATCAAGATCCAAATGATATTCCAAAAATTCTGGTGTATCTTCAATCTTGATAGTTAAGGCATCTGGTTGTGAAATTAAGGGTTTCACAATCGCAATAATGAGATTTTCAATCGTATCCATCTGTCAACCTACTTTAAACTTATTTTGAGAATTTAGAATCGTGGAATTTCTTCAATACACCTTCTTTTGAAAGGATGTTGCGAACTGTATCTGAAGGTTGAGCTCCATCAGCCAACCATGCAAGAACGCGGTCTTCTTTCAAAGTTACTTGGTTTTCAGCAACAAGTGGGTTGTATGTTCCAACTGTTTCGATGAAACGTCCGTCACGTGGTGAACGTGAATCTGCTACGTTGATACGGTAGAAAGGTTTTTTCTTAGAACCCATACGAGTCAAACGGATTTTAACTGCCATTTTTAAAGTCTCTTTTCTTATTTTTTATTTCGGTGAAATAGCTGAGCTATTTAGCACATGTTCTATTATAGCAGATTTCTAACAGGTGTCAAGAAAAAAACTTGACAGACTATAAAATTTTTAAACCATTTATAAATTTGTTAGAAGTAGGAAATAAATGTTTGAAAGAGGCTATCAGTGAATACTATTTTAGAAAAATGTGATAAAAACCACCAAGTTAAGCCCTTCATCTCACCTGAACGTGATTTGAATGCTTGACTCCTAAATCCCAAGCGAAATATCAAGGATTTTAAGAATGATATCTACTAATTAATTCATAAAATATGAATCAATAGATTCTAAATAGGGGAATAGTTTAGTTCTGTAAAAATTAACTTCTACACCTACAAAGCTTATTCTGAGAGAGTTTATAACAGTCTAAGAAAAAAGTAGAGATTCATACAGTATCTAGATTTTCCAAAAATTCTTTATCATCAAATATTATTAACGAAACTATCCAAATCAAATCCGATGCATTGCTTCAAAGAATTCTTTAGTTGTTTGACTATCGAGGGCTTTTATTAAAAAAATTTTTCAAATAATTGCCACCTTGGCACATAAATTCTTGCTTTCCAGATTTAAATGTGATATATTTATAACATAAAATTTAAGTGTTATATATTTATAACATAAAAAAGGAGTCTATCATGAAAAAAAGTCAAAAAATGCGTGGCCTCATTGCAGTGATTGCCGTAGCTCTCTTTATTGATTTTACTGTTTTATTTGGTTCTAATCTTAGTTGGGGACCCAAGTTAGTTATTACTGGTATTTCAGTGTTAGGTCAAATTGTAGCTATTTGGGGCTGGCTACATAGGAAACCACGGCCTCATAAGAGGCAGAAAGGTAAGGGAAAGATTATTTTTGACTTGTCTGCTAAGCTTTACGCGATACTTGTGTTTGCAGCAAGCATTTTTTATACAGTAGGAATTTGGGTTGCGAACCCAAGCGAAAGTTCTGGTATTAAAGAATGGATTTTAGGAATTGGCCTCGTTATTGAAGTGATTGTATTTGTTTTTTTCTCCTTGAAAAATGTCAAGGAAACTCCGGACGAACGCTTTTATGCTAATTTAGCCAAGGCAGCTAGCTTGATGTTTGTTTTTATACTAGGCGCACTGATGATACTAGCAGTTATCATTGGGTATATGGGGTCTCTCACTCTTTACATGGGACAGATATTTATTAGCATAGCTGCCTTGATTTTCATCTTTGCGGTTGTCTATTTTATCTTGGAACGTAGAGGATAAGCATGGCCAAAGAAAGCAAGATTATTACTAATCTCAAATCTGTTCGTGAGTCCACAGGCATGACCCAGCAGGAGTTAGCCGACCTCATCGGCATGCGACGCGAGACAATTCTGCACTTGGAAAATAACCGTTACAATCCTTCGCTGGAAATGGCTCTTAAAATTGCTCAAGTTTTTAATCTGAAAGTAGAAGACCTCTTTGAACTCAGACAGAAAGAGGACGCATAATTCTTTTCGAGACCTAGTATTAAGCTCATTGATTAATTAGGAATTGAAGGTAAAAGAAAAATCCTTTGAAAATGTGCTCTTTTAAAATATAGTAATTCTTTCGAATTAACGTTTACTAATTGTGATACTTTACGAGCTTTCTTAAGATCTGGTTTCCTAAATACTTCGAGTACACTTATGGCATTGATGCCCCTAAGCAAGCGACTTTCTGGTTGGCTTCCTCTTAAACTGTCTTGTCACTAATATTTGAAATCCACTTCCTTTTAGGGTACAATGGTAGAAATGAATTTTTGAGAGGAATAGAATGAAAAAACTAGCAACCCTTCTTTTACTATCAACTATTGCCCTAGCTGGATGTAGCAGCATCCAACGTAGTTTGCGTGGTGATGACTATGTAGATTCTAGCTTGGCCGCTGAAGAAAGCTCCAAAGCAGCAGCACAATCTGCCAAGGAGTTAAACGATGCTTTAACAAACGAAAACGCCAATTTCCCACAACTATCTAAAGAAGTTGCTGAAGACGAGGCTGAAGTGATTCTCCACACAAGTCAAGGTGATATCCGCATTAAACTCTTCCCTAAACTCGCTCCTCTAGCAGTTGAAAACTTCCTCACTCATGCCAAAGAAGGCTACTATAACGGCATTACCTTCCACCGTGTCATCGATGGCTTCATGGTTCAAACTGGGGATCCAAAAGGAGACGGTACAGGTGGTCAGTCCATCTGGCATGACAAGGATAAGACTAAAGACAAGGGAACTGGTTTCAAAAACGAGATTACTCCTTATCTCTATAACATCCGTGGTGCTCTTTCTATGGCTAATACTGGTCAACCAAACACCAATGGCAGCCAATTCTTCATCAACCAAAACTCTACAGATACCTCTGCTAAACTCCCTACAAGCAAGTATCCAAAGAAAATCATCGAAGCCTATAAAGAAGGGGGAAACCCTAGTCTAGATGGCAAACACCCAGTTTTTGGTCAAGTGATTGACGGTATGGATGTAGTAGATAAAATTGCTAAAGCCGAAAAAGATGAAAAAGACAAGCCAACGACTGCTATTACTATCGATAGCATCGAAGTGGTGAAAGACTACGATTTTAAATCTTAAAAACCTAAAAAATACAGTACCCACATTCGGTACTGTATTTCTCTTATATTCATTTTAAGTTAGCTTGTTAAAATCCCATATTTGATCCATCCAGCCTTCATAAAAGTCTGGTTCGTGGCAGACCATAAGAATAGATCCCTTGTATTCTTTGAGAGCACGTTTGAGTTCATCCTTGGCATCCACATCCAAGTGGTTGGTCGGCTCGTCCAGCACTAAAACGTTGTTTTCACGATTCATCAAGAGACAGAAACGAACCTTGGCTTGTTCCCCACCTGACAAGACCTGAATTTGGCTTTCAATATGCTTGGTTGTCAAGCCACAACGGGCAAGGGCTGCACGAACTTCTGCTTGGTTAAGTGCAGGAAAGGCATTCCAGACAGCCTCTAGTGGTGTTTGACGATTGCCACCTTCTACTTCCTGCTCAAAATAACCAAGTTCTAGGTAGTCACCGCGTTCAACCTCCCCAGCGATTGGCGGGATAATTCCCAATAGAGACTTCAAGAGAGTTGTTTTCCCGATACCATTTGCCCCGATAATAGCAACCTTTTGATTACGTTCAAAAGTCAGATTTAAAGGCTTGGTCAGAGGACGGACATAACCAATTTGCAAATCCTTGGCTTGGAAAATAAAGCGCCCTGGTGTACGAGCCGGTTTGAAATCAAAGGATGGTTTTGGTTTCTCACTTTGCAGTTCGATAATATCCATCTTATCCAATTTCTTCTGACGGGACATGGCCATGTTTCGTGTTGCAACACGCGCTTTGTTTCGAGCCACGAAATCCTTGAGATCCGCAATTTCTTTTTGCTGACGTTCGTAGGCAGCCTCTAGCTGAGATTTCTTCATGGCATAGACTTCTTGGAACTGGTAGTAGTCACCAGAGTATCGCGTCAGCTGTTGATTCTCCACATGATAGACGATATTGATAACGTCATTTAGGAATGGAATATCGTGTGAAATAAGAACAAAGGCATTCTCATAGTTTTGGAGATAGCGCTTGAGCCAATCAATATGCTCAGCATCCAAGTAGTTGGTCGGCTCATCCAAAAGCAAGATATCGGGCTTTTCAAGGAGGAGTTTTGCCAACAGCACCTTGGTTCTTTGCCCACCTGACAAAGAGGTTACATCTGTATCCATGCCAAAGTCCATGACACCAAGGGCACGCGCTACTTCATCAATCTTAGCATCCAAGGTATAGAAATCACGACTCTCCAGACGGTCTTGAAGTTCTCCCACTTCTTCCATGAGAGCATCAACATCCGCTCCGTCTTCAGCCATTTCCATATAAAGGTCATTGATACGGACTTCCGCCTTGAAAAGCTCATCAAAAGCCGTACGGAGAACATCGCGCACCGACTGCCCTTCAGCAAGGACAGAGTGCTGATCCAAGTAACCGGCAGTCACATATTTGGACCACTCAACCTTCCCTTCATCTGGCAGCATCTTACCAGTCACAATGCTCATAAAGGTTGATTTTCCTTCACCATTGGCACCAACCAGACCGATATGTTCCCCCTTGAGGAGACGGAAGGACACATCTTCAAAAATTGCACGGTCACCAAAACCGTGACTCAGATTTTTAACTTCTAAAATACTCATTTTAATTCCTTATCTTGTTTTTATGTAATCGTTTATAAAGTAGCCAAGCCAGATAGCCACCCAAGGTATTGGTCCACAAATCATCAATTTCAAAGACGCGATTAAAATCAAAGAAAAAGTCCAAGACTAACTGTGTACACTCGATTCCAAGACTCACTAGAAAACTAAAAAAGAGCACTTTTCTTGTTTTCCGCAAATTTGGAAGGAGATAAAGGAGTTGGAACATCAGAGGAAAAAGCAAGAAGACATTGAGGACATTTTGTAGAAAAAGCCAACATAATTGTCCTATGTCACTCACTTCGCCCAGTTTCCAGAAAGAATTGAAAGGAGTCAAAAGAAAAACCAGGCGTCCAAGATGCTGAATACCTGGAGTTTCCACTCCCACGGGAGAATGTTCTTGAGGAGTAAAGCAAAAGTAAACGATACAAATACTATAGAAAATGACTCCCCAGACCAAAACATGATTATAACTCTTCTTCATCATTAAGGATTGACTGCTGCGACTGCTTTCTGGCGGTCACGTTTCATTGTATTGGAACGCAATTGTCCACAAGCTGCATCAATATCTGTTCCGTGCTCTTGACGAACCACACAGTTAACCCCTTTTTTCTTAAGCGTATCATAGAAGGCCAGGACGCGCTCTTTAGGACTACGGCTATATTGGTCATGCTCACTAACTGGGTTGTAAGGAATCAAGTTTACATAAGACAATTTCTTGATGTTCTTGAGCAATTCAGCCAATTCCAAGGCTTGTTCTACACCATCATTGACTTCATTGAGCATGATGTATTCAAAGGTCACACGGCGATTAGTTGTTTCGATATAGTACTCAATAGCAGCGAAAAGTTTTTCAATCGGAAAGGCGCGGTTAATCTTCATAATACTTGAGCGCAACTCATTGTTAGGTGCGTGAAGAGAAACGGCAAGATTGACCTGAACACCCTCATTAGCAAAATCACGAATTTTATGGGCCAAACCTGAGGTTGAAACCGTAATGTGACGAGCACCGATGGCCATTCCCTTGTCATCATTGATAGTACGAACGAAATTCAAGACATTGTTGTAGTTATCAAAGGGCTCACCGATTCCCATGACAACGATATGGCTGACGCGTTCGTCCTGACCACGCTCATCAAAGTATTTCTGAACCAGCATGATTTGCGCTACGATTTCACCGTTATTGAGGTCACGTTGTTTCTTAATCAAACCAGAAGCACAGAAGGTACAACCGATATTACAGCCGACCTGAGTGGTCACACAGACTGACAAACCATAGTGTTGACGCATGAGTACTGTCTCAATCAACATACCATCTGGCAATTCAAAAAGATATTTAACTGTCCCATCAGCAGACTCTTGAACGATACGTTGTTTCAAGGGATTGACCACAAACTGGTCATTAAGCTTAGCAATCAAATCCTTGGAAAGGTTGGTCATTTCTTCAAATGACTGGACACGTTTACGGTAAAGCCATTCCCAGATTTGATCTGCACGGAATTTCTTTTCTCCTTGCTCCAAAACCCATTCCTGCATGGTTTGACGTGTTAAACTATAAATTGACGGTTTCATTTCTTCTCCTTATTCTATACTCACTTCTGACGAATGACAAAATGACGTTGCCCCTTGTCCTCTTTCTGAGAATGCTGGTCCTTCTGACGACGTCTATTTTTCTTATCTGCATTCGGTTTTCGTTTGGTTTGAACCGGTTTCTTTCCTTTTCTAGAAGGCTGCTCTTCTTCCTTTTTACGCATTTTCTTGTCAAATGATGCTCGCTTAGGGGCTTCATTTTCTAAGACAAAATAGGCACAACCATAACTACAATACTCTAAAAGATAGTCTTGTAAACG
This sequence comes from Streptococcus mitis SK1080, assembly GCF_000220085.1. GTDB lineage: Bacteria > Bacillota > Bacilli > Lactobacillales > Streptococcaceae > Streptococcus > Streptococcus mitis_K. Next base: position 51,000 of record NZ_AFQV01000019.1, read on the forward strand.
ACTGATTTTTTCAAGTTTTTCTTCTGTTCGATCATCCTTATAAAAACCTCGTAGACGAAGCTGTTCGTTGCTCCAGTCTCCCACGATATAATCAAACTTGGTTAAGACTTCTGAAAAACGCTGATTAAAAGCCGTCACATCGAAGGCATCCTTGATGTTTTCCACCAAGGAAAAAGCTATCCCTTCCGTTTCAACCTTGTCCCCGTGTAAATGAAACTCAGGACCAGGAAACTTGTTATAGTTGTATAATTCAGGTGCAATTTCTTTTCGCATAGATATCCTTTTTTCACGATTACTTAATACTTTATTCTACCATAATTTCTAGCAGTTAGCACGTTTCTCATAAAAATGAAAAAAGTCTGACGATTTTGTCAGACTCGAATCATATAACCTTAAAAAGAGAAGAACAATTCTTCCCTCCAACTATCATTATTTAGCAGCTGCGTACAATTCATCTACTTTGTTCCAGTTGATCACTGAGAAGAAAGCTTTGATGTAGTCAGGACGCACGTTGCGGTATTTCACATAGTAAGCATGTTCCCAAACGTCCAAGCCCAAGATTGGTTTTTTACCTTCTGAGATTGGTGTGTCTTGGTTTGCTGTTGAAGTCACTTCAAGTTTACCTTCTTTGTTAACAACCAACCATGCCCATCCAGAACCGAAACGAGTTGTTGCTGCTGCAGTGAAGGCTGCTTGGAATTCTTCAAATGAACCAAATGTTGCATCGATTGCTGCTGCCAGTTCTGCTGAAGGAGCTGTTTTTTCAGGAGTCATCAATTCCCAGAAAAGAGCGTGGTTCAAGTGTCCACCACCGTTGTTGATAAGTGCTTGACGGATATCAGCTGGGATAGATTCTACATCAGCAAGCAAGGCTTCAAGGTCTTCACCAATTTCAGGGTGTTTTTCAAGAGCTGCATTAGCATTGTTGACATAAGTTTGATGGTGTTTGTCATGGTGCAAGTGCATTGTTTCCGCATCGATGTATGGTTCCAAAGCGTCGTATGCATATGGAAGTTCTGGTAAGATAATAGCCATCTGTAATACCTCTTTTTCTTTCTATATGAAAATGATAACGCAAACATTCACTTTTTTCAAGTTTTTTGCTTATAGATAAGGAAATCACTGAGATACTTTCTAACTAATACTCTTCGAAAATCTCTTCAAACTGCGTCAACATCGCCTTAGGGTATATATGTGACTGACTTCGTCAGTCTTATCTACAACCTCAAAACAGTGTTTTGAGCTGACTTCGTCAGTTCTATCCGCAACCTCAAAAACATGTTTTGAGCTGACTTCGTCAGTTCTATCCACAACCTCAAAACAGTGCTTTGAGCAACCTGCGGCTAGTTTCCTAGTTTACTCTTTGATTTTCATTGAGTATAAAGCAAGAAACCCACGACAAGCTAATCCTGACGCGGGTTGTAGTTTCAAAACAAGTATCAATTGACCTGACTAGCAATCTGCAAGAGTGCCTTTTCAAAAAGGAAACCTTTTTCATAAAGACCTGTCTTAATCTGATAGTCTGTCTCAATCAAATAGGAAATAGCTTGCTTCAAAAAACTCAAGGAAAGTGCTCGCGAATCTCTCAGCGCAAACTTGATTTGATAGGGATTGGGAGTGCGTCCTAGATAACTACCTAAACTACTTGCAATCTGTGATTCTGTTTGCCCAGACTCCGCCAAAATCTTCACCTGAGTAAAAGTCCGAAACTGTCCTAACATGACTGCAATCAACTTGATTTCATCTTCACCTTGCAAGGTCAAGTCTCTAACTAATTCGCGCGCCTGGTCCATCTTTTTAGTCAGAATAAACTGAGTTAAATCAAAAATATTGTCCTGCAAGGTCTTGGGAATAGCATTGACAATATCCTCTTCCTCGATAACAGAATCTGCCTTATAGGACTGTAAAAAGAGCAGATTTTTCTGGATTTCGCTAAATTGAAAACCAGATTTGATAAGTAGATTTTCAAAGGATTGCCCCAAAAACTGCAGACCTTGTTTCTGGCTCCACTTTTGGAAATACTGGCGCAATTCTTGTTCTTTGGCTTCTACTGCATCAAAAACCTTGGCATCACGCTTAAGTAATTTAACCAGCCGTCTCTTACTATCCAGTTTTCCTTCCGCAAAGATCAACAACTTGGTTGTTGGCGAAGGGTTATCAAGGTATTCTTCAAACGACTTGAGCTCATCATCTGTTAAAAAGCGTTTCTTGGCTGTTGTGATATCAACAAAATGGTCTAATATCACGATTTTCTCATCCGCAAAGAAAGGAAGGCTGACCAACTCCAGTTCCACATCCTTGTAGACCGCTTCTTTCATATCAAAGTAGGCAAAGTTGAGGTCGGCAGAATCATACCCAATCTGTTTCAACACTTGACTCTTCATCACTTCAAACTGGCCCTGATCTATGCCTGTAAAAAGGCTCAGGCTAGGTAAATTTGATAAAGTCAACTTCTGGCTTTCTTCAATAGCTAGCATCTTCTCTCCTTTCTTCTGATTTTTCGATTTAATTTAGTCAATATAGCGCAATTTTCCACGGAAATCTTCTAGGCTCTCGTACCCTTTTTCCGCCATGATTGCTTTTAGTTCATTGGTAATACGTTCGAAGGCACCGACACCTTCTTTGTGAAGGGTGGTTCCCACCTGTACCATACTAGCACCACAGAGGATGTGTTCAAAGGCATCTCGACCAGTCAGAACGCCACCTGTTCCGATGATTTGGATTTGAGGATTTAAGCGTTGGTAGAAGGCGTGAACATTGGCTAGAGCAGTCGGTTTGATGTACTCTCCCCCAATCCCACCAAAACCATTCTTAGGACGAATCACGACAGATTCATCTTCTATATAGAGGCCGTTTCCGATAGAGTTAACACAGTTGACAAACTTGAGCGGGTATTTGTTGAAAATCGCTGCTGCTTGGTCAAAGTGAACAATGTCAAAATATGGTGGCAATTTAATTCCAAGTGGTTTGGTAAAGTAGGCAAATACTTCTGCCAAAATTCGGTCTGTCGTCTCAAAATCATAGGCAATCTGAGGTTTACCTGGCACATTTGGACAGGAGAGATTTAGCTCAGTCAGACCACGAAAATCACTCTCTTGGACTTTTTTCAAGATAGTATGGGTTTCCTCTGGAGACATTCCGACCAGAGATAAGAAGAAAGTTCGGTTCGGCTCTTTTTCCTGCAAATCCAAAAGATAATCCAAATAATAGTCTAAGCCATTATTTGGCAAGCCCATAGAGTTGATGGAACCAAGTGGAACATCTTGGTAGCGTGGTTCAGGATTTCCCTGACGAAAGTCCAAGGTCGCTGTCTTAGTGACAAAGGTTCCTGCCACTGAGTTTTTAACCCCTTCCAGCTCCTCTATCGTCATGCAAGCCACACCTGCTGCATTCATCAAGCAATTGTCAAACGCAAAACCAGCAATTTGTGTTTTCGTTGATACCATGATTCTGATCCTCCAGATTCCTTTTATTGCTAATATTATACCATATTTTCACAATTTCTCTTTGAGAAAGATATTTCAAAGAAAAAGGTTCGTATTTTATAAATTAAAGAAAAATCTGAACTAAATTGATAGAATTTTTAGAAAATTTTTGTTTTTCTCTTTACAGTTAAAAAAAATTCTGCTATAATGACACACATAATTAAATTAGAATTTAAGGAGAACGATATGACATCTGCTAAAGAATATATCCAAAGCGTGTTTGAAACTGTAAAAGCTCGTAACGGGCACGAGGCTGAATTCCTCCAAGCTGTTGAAGAATTTTTCAACACTTTGGAACCTGTATTTGAAAAACACCCTGAGTATATCGAAGAAAATATCTTGGCACGTATTACCGAGCCAGAGCGCGTGATTTCTTTCCGTGTTCCTTGGGTTGACCGTGATGGAAACATTCAAGTAAACCGTGGTTACCGTGTTCAATTCAACTCAGCTGTTGGACCATACAAAGGTGGACTTCGTTTCCACCCAACTGTAAACCAAGGGATTTTGAAATTCCTCGGATTTGAACAAATCTTCAAAAACGTCTTGACTGGACTTCCAATCGGTGGAGGTAAAGGTGGATCAGACTTCGATCCTAAAGGTAAAACAGATGCTGAAGTGATGCGCTTCTGCCAAAGCTTCATGACTGAATTGCAAAAACACATCGGACCATCACTTGACGTACCTGCTGGTGATATCGGTGTTGGTGGACGTGAAATTGGTTACCTTTATGGTCAATACAAACGCCTTAACCAATTTGATGCCGGTGTCTTGACTGGTAAACCTCTTGGATTTGGTGGTAGCTTGATTCGTCCAGAAGCAACTGGTTACGGTTTGGTTTACTACACTGAAGAAATGCTTAAAGCTAACAGCAACAGCTTTGCTGGTAAGAAAGTGGTTATTTCAGGTTCAGGTAATGTAGCTCAATACGCTCTTCAAAAAGCAACTGAACTTGGTGCAACTGTTATCTCTGTTTCTGACTCAAATGGTTATGTCATCGATGAAAATGGTATCGACTTCGATCTTTTGGTTGATGTTAAAGAAAAACGTCGCGCTCGTTTGACTGAGTATGCCGCTGAAAAAGCAACTGCAAGCTACCACGAAGGTTCTGTATGGACTTACGCAGGAAACTATGACATCGCTCTTCCATGTGCTACTCAAAACGAAATCAACGGTGAAGCAGCTAAACGTTTGGTTGCTCAAGGCGTTATCTGTGTATCTGAAGGTGCTAACATGCCAAGTAACCTTGATGCCATCAAAGTTTACAAAGAAAATGGTATCTTCTACGGACCTGCAAAAGCTGCCAACGCTGGTGGTGTAGCCGTTTCAGCCCTTGAAATGAGCCAAAATAGCCTTCGTCTCTCATGGACTCGTGAAGAAGTTGATGGACGTCTCAAAGACATCATGACAAACATCTTCAACACAGCTAAAACAACTTCAGAAACATACGGTCTTGATAAAGACTACCTTGCAGGAGCTAATATTGCTGCCTTTGAAAATGTAGCAAATGCTATGATTGCACAAGGTATTGTGTAAGATTCATTTGCTTAATCCTCAATCGCTATGATTGGGGATTTTTATGTTGAGTTAAACAGTTGGTATATTTACTTATTACATAAAGATGATGCCCCCTTTTGCCCCTTCTTGAACAAAAAGAAAAACCGCTACTCCTAAGAATAGCGGTTCAATCATGTTTTTAAGCTACTAATGTAGTCGCTCTATTATTTAAGAGTAACTGAAGCTCCAGCTTCTTCCAATTTAGCTTTGATTTCTTCAGCTTCTGCAGTTGCAACGCCTTCTTTAACAAGTGCTGGTGCACCGTCAACAAGTTCTTTAGCTTCTTTAAGACCAAGACCTGTGATTTCACGTACAACTTTGATAACGCCAACTTTTTTGTCGCCTGCAGATGTCAATTCAACGTCGAATGAATCTTTAGCAGCACCAGCGTCAGCAGCACCAGCTGCAGCAACAGCTACAGGAGCAGCTGCAGTTACACCAAATTCTTCTTCGATAGCTTTTACAAGGTCGTTCAATTCAAGGATTGAAGCTTCTTTAATTTCAGCAATAATGTTTTCAATGTTCAATGCCATTGTTATTTCCTCCAAATATGTTTTTAAATTTATAATATTTTTTGTAGCTAGGCTACGCTGCGTAGCTTAAGATTAAGCTGCGTCTTCTTTGTTGTCTGCAACCGCTTTGACTGCAAGGGCAACGTTGCGCACTGGCGCTTGAAGTACAGAAAGGAGCATAGAAAGAAGTCCTTCGCGGTTTGGAAGAGTTGCAAGAGCAAGAATCTCTTCTTTAGATGCGACAGCGCCTTCGATTGCACCACCTTTGATTTCAAGTGCTTCAGCGTCTTTAGCAAAATCGTTCAAGATTTTCGCTGGTGCGATAACATCTTCGTTAGAAAATGCTACTGCAGATGGTCCAACAAATACTGATGCAAGTTCTTCAAGACCAGCTTTTTCAGCTGCACGACGCAAGATTGAGTTTTTAATAACTTTATACTCAACTTCGCTTCCACGAAGCTCACGACGAAGAACTGTATCTTGCTCAACTGTCAAACCACGAGCGTCAACAACGACGATAGATGCAGCAGCTTTCATTTTTTCAGCTACTACGTCAACTAGTTCCGCTTTTTTAGCAATAATTGCTTCACTCATTAGTGTGTTCACCTCCGTAATTATTTTGCTTGGGGAATTTTTCTAAAAGAAAAACGCGCCCAAACCTAGACACGAAAGTACAATACGCTTCTTTTTACATGATACGTTTTGTCCTCGGTAGGATATTTATGAGTCAAGCTCCCCTACTGTCTTAGGCAGTTTTTTCAAACCGTATATAAGTATAGCATAGTTAAAAAAAGAATGCAAGATTTTTGCAAACTTTTTTTAAAATTTTTCGTGATTTTTCTTTTAAAGTTCTACTGTCAGGACTTGACCTTGCTTAACAACCTGTTCTCCAGCGATATAAACATCATCAACATCACTGGACTTGACAGCATAAACCAGGTGAGAGAGCATATTCTCTTGAGGTTGAAGATGGATTTTCCCTTGTGGTTGAATAACGAGAAAATCTGCCTGTTTACCTACTTCCAGACTTCCTATCTGTTCTTCCATCCCTAGGACCTTAGCCCCTTCGATTGTTAGTGCTTTGAGAGCTGTTTCAATCGGGAATTGGCTGGCATCCTCACTTTTCATCTTCTGAAGAAGGGCTGCAGTCCGTCCTTCCTCAAACATATCTAGATTGTTATTGGAAGCAACCGAATCTGTCGCAATTCCGACAGCCACTCCTGCTTTTTGAAGTTGGATGATTGGAGCAATCCCTGAGGCCAGTTTGAGATTGCTGATAGGGTTGTGGGCAATAGCCACTTGAGAGGATGCCAAGCGCTCAATTTCTCGCTCGTTTAATTCGACCCCGTGAGCAAAGACGGACGGATGATCTAAGTAACCCAGTTCTTCTAGAAAAGCAAGGGGGCGTTTGCCGTAGCGTTTCAGGATAACTCCTGATTCCTCCTTGGTCTCCGCCACATGGATATGGAGAGGAATATTTAGCTCTTTTGCCATGTCTAAACTCGCTTGTAGCAAGTCTTGATTACAGCTGTAAGGAGAATGAGGAGCTACCATCACCTTGAAATTTGGATTTTTATATCCAATAATTTCCTCAATGATTGCTCGAGTTCTGCTTATCGTCTCAGCAGTTGTTTCTGCCTCTGAAGAAAAGAGGGTCGGTGAGAAATAACAACGCATCTTGGAATCTTTCACTGCCTGATAAATCCGTTCAATCTCCACACCATTGGGATTATACATATCATTAAAGGTTGTTGTTCCTGACTGGAGCATCTCTGTCAGAGCTTCTTTGACCGCCTTAGTAGTCATGTCGGGAGTAAATCCTGCTTCTGCAGGCCAGATATAGTCATTGAGCCATTCATGGAGATTGCTATCATCTCGAATCCCTCTCAAACCTGTCATAGCAGAATGGGTGTGGCAATTGACCAAACCAGGCATAATCCAGGCTCCCTGATAGTCTATAATCTGCTCAGCTTGCTCTAAAATCTCTGACTTCTCTTGACCAACATAGACGATTTGAGAATCCTTAACTGCTAAGATTCCATTCAGATAAACATGGAAATCTTGATCACAAGTCACGATATTTACATGCTGATAGACTTTCATTGTTTTTCTCTTTCTAAGACCTTGATTTTTTTCTAGCTATTGTAACAAAAAAGTCACCCGAAGGCAACTTTTTTCGTTCATAAGATTTTAAAATAGAAAGGCTTATTCAGAGCTAAAAGCGGCAGCTTGCTGCATTTGGTAATACTTGCCTTTTCTAGCCATGAGGTCCTGATGATTGCCATGCTCCACAATATCGCCATCCACTAAGACTAGAATCATATCCGCATCCTGAATGGTTGACAAGCGGTGAGCAATGATAAAGCTTGTGCGCCCCTTCATGAGTTTAGCAAATGCATCCTGAACTAGCACTTCTGTCCGTGTATCGATGGAGGAAGTCGCCTCGTCTAAGATGAGAATCTTTGGAATAGCCAGAAAGACTCGGGCAATGGTCAAGAGCTGGGCTTGACCGACAGAGAGAGATTCTCCTGCATTTTCCAACTTGGTATCGTAACCCTGCGGCAACTGTTGGATGAAAAAGTCTGCATTGGCTGCTTTGGCAGCAGCATTCACTTGCTCCCGACTAGCATCAGGATTACAAAAGGCAATATTGTCATGGATGGTTCCTTGCTTGAGCCAGGTTTCTTGGAGCACCATACCAAACTGTTGTCTCAATGATGCCCGGGTATAGTCATAAATGGATTTCCCATCCAGCAAGATATCTCCCGAGTTAATGGGATAAAAACGCATGAGGAGATTGATAAGGGTTGATTTTCCAGCACCTGTCGGACCAACAATAGCTACCTTGCTACCAGCTGGAATATCAATAGATAAATCCTTAATCAAAATCTTTTCAGGATGGTAGCCAAAAGAGACATGTTTAAAGGAAATAGCTCCCTTAACTTGGTCACTGGTCAACTCTTCCTTACCACTTTCAGCCACCTCAGGACTATCTAAGACTCCATAAACACGCTCCGCGCAAGCGAGAGCACTTTGCAACTCAGCTAGCACTGAAGAAATATCATTAAAAGGCTTGGTGTACTGTTGAACATAGTTCAAAAAAGTCACTAAGCGTCCAATGGTCAAGGTAGAGCCTATCATGATACGATAAGCTCCCACTCCAGCTAGAAGGGCATAAATAAGCGCATTGACAAAGCGAGTCGAAGGATTGACCGTTGAAGAATAAAAGATAGCTGACTGAGAATAGCCTGAGTAGTTGGCATTCGCCTCGTGCAGTCTTTGGATAAAATCTTCTTGAGCATTAAAGGACTGGATAATGGTCTGCTGGCTCAACGATTCTTCAATCAACTGAGTCTGAATTCCCCTCGTCTCTGTTTGCTTTTGGAAGAGATGATAGGAGCGTTTGGCAATAAAGCGTGAGATTACCATAGACAGTGGCGTCAACAGCAAGACCAAGAGGGTCATGAGGAGGTGAATTTGAAGCATGGCTAGAATACTAACCAAAATCATCAAGACACCAATGAAAAATTGGTTAAAAATCATGGTCAAGCCGGCTGCCAACTGTTCTATGTCTGTTGTTACACGACTGACCATCTCTCCACTTCCTTGCTGATCCACAAAAGCAATCGGTAAACGATGGAGCTTATGGATGATTCGCTCTCGTAAGTCTCTGGTATAAGAGAAGATTAGGCGATTATAAAGAAGAGGATTGGCCCATTGTACCAGTGTATTTCCTATGACCACCAAGATCATTTGGAGAAAAATCTGCCAAAAAACTGGTGAAGAATCAACCACTAGGACTTGGTCGATGACCTGCCCAATCAGAATAGGTAGGTAAATTGATAAGCCTACCTGGGCAATGGTTCCTAGAAAAGTTAGGAAAAGGAGGAAGGGATGGCTTGCTAAATCTTTGGCCAAACGCGTGAGCGTCTGGTTTGCAGTTTGTCGTCTCATGCTAGTCCTCCTTTCCATGTTGGGATGCATTGATTTCACGATAGACTTGACTCGATTTCATCAAGTCCTCGTGCTTGCCGATAGCTAGGAGTTCACCTTTTTCCAAGAGGAGAATCTGGTCTGCCATCCGAAGTGTTGAGGTTCGTTGAGAAATCAAGATTAAGCTCGTGTCTGGCAAGTTTTCTCGAATAGCTTTCAAGAGTTTGGACTCGGTAATAGTGTCGAGGGCCGAGGTTGCATCATCTAGGATGAGAAATGGAGCTTGGCGCAATACCGCGCGAGCAATAGACAGCCTTTGTTTTTGTCCACCTGAGAAATTTCGCCCTCCTGCCTCAACAGTGGCATCCAAAACTCCTTCCTTTTCACTGACAAAATCCTTAGCTTGCGCAATTTCTAAGGCCTGCCAAAGTTCTTGGTCAGTCACTTCTTGATTGAAACCTAGAGTCAAGTTGGAACGAATGGTTCCCTTAAAGAGTTCGACCTTTTGGGGCACATAGGCAATCCATGACCGCCACTGCTCAAGATTACGAGGACTACATCCATCTCGATAAAGGTCAATGCTCCCCTTGTCTGCTGGATAAAGTCCAAGTAAGACTTGCACCAAACTTGATTTACCAGAACCCGTTCCCCCAATAATACCAAGGATTTGCCCTTGCTTCATATCAAAGGAAATGTCTCTCAGAGAAGGCTGAGCCGCATCTGGATAGGTAAAGGTCAGTTCTTGAACTTGTAAAACCTGATCACTGGTAGCTTGCTTTTGTTCTAATTCTGAATGGATGTCTTCTGGAGCCTCAGCAAAGACTTCCTCAATTCGCTTAGCTGAGATATAGGATTGGTTGAGAGAATTTATCAGCATGGCTAGCTTGACCAATTCCACCAAGATCTGTAAGAGATAGTTGATAAGGGCGATCAGAGCACCTTGACTGAGCAATCCTCCTTGAATAGAAACATATCCCTGCCAGATAATAATAAGGAGGGTTCCAGTAACAATCAAATAGGTAAGAGGTGTTAATAAACTAAACCAGAAACCTGTCTTTTCTTGTAATCTAGCATAGACTTGGTTAAGGATTTGAAAAATTTGTAACTCTCGTTTTTCTTGCCCAAAAGCACGAATAACCCGCATCCCTTGTAATTGCTGGCGCATTTCTTGAACCAGTTGGTCCGTTTTCTTTCTGAGACTACTGTAGAGAGGATTGACCAGTCGAGATAGCCCTACAATGACGATAGTCAAAATCACAACCATGACCAAGAACCAGAAAGTCAACTCAGCTGAGAGGCGATAAGCCATAAAAATGGCACCAAAAACGATAATAGGCGCTCGCAAAAAGAGACGCAGGAATTGATTAATCCCAGTCTGAATCTGATAGGTATCCGAAGTCAAGCGAGTGACCAAGCTAGAAGTTGTCAAACGGTCTCTGCTGTCCTTGGGCAATGAAAGAATATGGCGATAGAGATCATCTGTCAGTCCTTTGACAAATCCAACCGCAGCCTTAGCTGAGTAGAACTGAGCTATTAAAGCCACCACAACACCAATTACTGTAAAGATAAGGAGCAGGCCAATCTGCATCCATAGATGACCTTGATTTCTTTGGGGCAAGGATTGGTCAACAATCTCAGCAATCACCATGGGAACCAAGAGCTCAAAAACAGCTTCAAGCAGCTTGAACAGGGGTGCTAAAATTGATTCCTTGATGTAAAGTTTGAAGTAAGATAATAGGTGTTTCATAAATCCCTTCTATTCTTATTCTGGAAATGAAGAAAGTGGGAAGCCCCACCTTCTCAGTTTTATTTGTTTAAGTACGGTAATAAATAGTCATATCCTTCCTCTTCCATCTCATCCTTGGCTACAAAACGCAAGGATGCAGAATTAATACAGTAACGGAGGCCACCAAACTCACGCGGTCCATCTGTGAAAACATGACCCAAGTGAGCATTGCCTGACCGAGAACGAACCTCGATTCGCTCCATTCCATGACTCAGGTCCTTGTAATAATGAATCAATTCCTTGGAAATCGGACGGCTAAAACTTGGCCAACCACAACCTGATGCAAACTTATCCTTGGCAAAAAAGAGTGGCTCACCTGTCGTAATGTCTACATAAATCCCTTCTTCAAAGGTTTGCTCATAGGCATTGGTAAATGGAGCCTCTGTAGCAGCTTCTTGGGTAACACGATAAGATTCTTCTGATAATCTTTCCTTCAACACTTCTTGACTAGGCTTTTCATAATTTGCTGCGTCAATCAATGGCTTCTCAGCATCGATCACATCGATATGACAGTAACCTGAAGGATTTTTCTTAAGATAGTCTTGGTGATAGTCTTCAGCTAAAATGTAATGACGTAGTTTCTCCACCTCTACTGCAATCTTGCGACCAAGCATACGTTCCTGCTCCTGCACCACTGTGTAGATAGCTGGCAAGTCTGCTTCATCTTGGTAATAAATCCCAGTTCGATATTGGCGACCACGGTCATTCCCTTGTTGATTGATTGACAAGGGATCGATGACTCGGAAATAATAAAGCAAAATCTCTCTGAGTGACACTGTCTTCTCATCGTAAATCACTTGCACCGTTTCTGCATGGTCTGTTTCCTTGAGCAACTGATAATTGGTCGTTTCGACTTGTCCATTAGCGTAGCCTACACTGGTTGCAAGGACTCCAGAAATACGGGAAAAATATTCCTCTAAACCCCAAAAACAACCACCTGCTAGATAAATTTCTGCCATCTTCGTTTCTCCTTTATCAAGTTTTTAACTAGACTTCTTTTCAAAAAAAGGATAGGAAGCCCTCTGGTCAAGAGTTTCCCCATCCTATCTTCTATTCTTTATTTTGCTTGGACACGTACACCTTGGGTATCAACTTTCAAATCATGCAATTTTCCTTTGAAAGGTTGCTTTTCCAATTCTGCCTTAATCGTTGGCATCTTGTCATGAGAAGCCAAGACCATCACTGTTGGTCCAGCACCAGAAAGGTAGGTCGCATAGGCACCATTCTCTTTGGCTACTTGCTTAATCGTAGAAAATTCTCTCACCAAGTCCTGACGGTAACGTTCGTGGAAGAGGTCTCCCTCGATTGCTTGCCCAGCTGTCACCATGTCTCCTGCCAACAAGGCAGCAACCGCCACATTGGCGATAGAACTAGCAGCAACAGCTTCCTTGTAGGACAATTTTTTAGGCAAGACACCACGGCTATCGCGAGTGCGTAGTTCATAGTTAGGAATGTAAGCTAGAAAATCACATTCTGGGAAGTCTGCCACAATCGCAGAGACTTGCCCTTCAACGGAACTCGCAATAACGAGATTACCATAAATGGCTGGAGCCACATTGTCAGGATGCCCTTCAATCTTGGTCGCCAACTGCAATTTTTCATGGTCAGACAAGTTGAGCTGGCCTAATTGGTTGGCTAATTCAATCCCAGCAACAATAACTGAGCTAGAAGAACCCAAACCACGCGCCAAGGGAACATCGCTGGTCATTTTCAAGCGTCTTGGGTGTAAGTCTGGTACAATTTGCAAGGCGATTTTGAGCAAGAGATTACGCTCGTCATGAGGAATCCATTTGCCAATTTGGTGTTCAATCAACCACTCATATCGTTCTTCGCAGACCTCAATTTGAAGATACTTGGTTACAGCTACACCGACCGAGTCAAATCCTGGCCCGATATTGGCACTGGTTGCAGGTACAATAATTTTCATCTTATTCTCCTAGCACCTTGAAGGTATTCAAGAGGTCAAATTCTGAAACCTTCTTCAATTCAGCTGAGACATTTTCAAGCTGGACTTTATTAATCTTGTGTGTGATGATCACAACACGCGCCTTGTCACCATCTTTTCCATCTTGGAGAATTTGCTTAAAGGAAATTTCTTGGGCATTAAAGATTTCAGCCAACTTCAAGACCTGACCTTTTGAGTCTGGCGCCAAGATTGAGAAGTAGTAATTTGCTTTGACATCTTCTGGATTTGCCAAGACCAAGTCACGACTATATTCGTTGAAGTCTTTACCAATAGTACCATCATTCAAGCGACGAACGATACGGACAATATCTGCTACAACACTTGTTGCAGTTGGTTTTTGACCAGCACCTGGTCCGTAGTACATAGACTCACCAATACCGATAGATTCTACAAAGACAGCGTTCATTACGCCATTCACACTGGCAAGTGGATGCGCTTTAGGAAGGAAGGTTGGAGTCACTTCTGCAGCAATTCCTGAAGGAGTTTCCTCGATAGAACCAACCAATTTCACTACATAACCAAGGTCTTGAGCTACAGCTACATCTTCTGGTGTGATGTTACGAATTCCCTTGTGGGCTACATCGTCAAAGGCAACCTTCATACCAAAAGCAAATTGGCTCAAAATAACCATCTTGTAGGCTGCATCAATCCCATCCACGTCATTTGTCGGGTCGCTTTCTGCAAATCCTAGACGTTGCGCTTCCGCAAGAGCATCATCGTAAGACCAACCTTCTTCCACCATCTTGGTCATCATAAAGTTGGAAGTTCCGTTGACTACTCCAAGCACGCGCGTGATTTTATCAGAAGCCAAGGAATTTGCCAAGGTACGAAGAATTGGAATACCACCAGCTACTGCTGCTTCGTAGTAAAGTGCTACATTATGCTCTTTAGCGATTTCTAACAATTCTGCACCATGGACAGCCAAAAGGTCCTTGTTAGCAGTAACAACATGCTTTCCAGCTTCCAAGGCACGAGTGATAAAGGTTTTAGCAGGTTCGATACGCCCCATCAATTCCACTACGATCGTAATGTCTTGATCTGACAAAATGTCATCCACATTGGTTACAAAGTTAAAGTCATTCCCTGCTGCAAGCAAGCGATTCTTTTCATCTTCATCCTTGACCAACACCTTAGCAACTTCAATCTCTGAATGTGCTGATTGATTGATTTTTTCTCCATTTTCCTTTAGGAGGAAAGGCACACCACTTGCAACGGTACCAAATCCTAGTAAAGCAATTTTAACTGTCATGTTTATCTCCTCGAAATTTTCTAATATAGCCATTATAACAGAATTTTGTGAAAATTCCTATTATAGTAAATCACTATTTCAGTCTAAAAAAGAAAAAACGAATCAGATGATTCGCTCTTCTTAAAATCTAGAAATAGCTTTCCAGAAATGATTACCCAATCTTTTGCAGATTGAGAACTGCATCGTGATTCATCAAGACTTGGCCATACTCTTGTAAGACTGAACGACTGATATCACTATCGTCTGCAAACTCGCGCATACGAGCCAACAGCCAAGCTGGATATGGACTTGGATGATTTTCAATATCCACTAAAATGGTCAAATAATAGCGCTCATTCATCTTGTAGAGTTCAGAAGTTTCCATCTCAAAAGTCACTGTCTTGGCAAAAGCTACCAAGTCAGCCAACTTTGCAAAAGAAAGGATGTAATAGATGTAAGGCTCTTTCTTGCTTTCAGCTTCTTGTTGAGCCTGCTCCTGCTCTTCTTCCTTGGCTTCGACTTGCTCTAAAGATTGAATCGCTTCGATATCATCCTTGGTTTTATCTGCGATGCTTTTTTCCAAGGTTTTGATAAATTCATCTGGCGACATTTGAGCCAATTCTTCCATATCTGGTAAATCTGATAAGTCTTCAAAATCTAGATTTTGGTCAATCTTTGACTTGGTCACAAAGACATCGACCTTATCAGGTTTTGGAGTCACACGGAAGCTCAACATGCCTGTATCCAGAAAGCTATCAGGCATCTCTAACTCATCCAAGATAGCATAAAAGAACTCTTCTGTTTTTTCTTGAGGAACGAGAAAGTCAGCAATCTCCATTCCTCGATCCATCAAATCCTCTAAAGACATCGTGATTTTCAAAGTTGTATCACTAATTTGTTTCATTTTCATTGCTAGTAACCTCATACTTTCAGTTCTATCTATTATACTAGATTTTTACGATTTTATCAAAAGAAGGCTCCTCTATACGGATAGATTTTCCCTAAGGTAACTTCTGTAGAAGACCCTAATACTCTTCGAAAATCTCTTCAAACCACGTCAGCTCTATCTGCAACCTCAAAACAGTGTTTTGAGCAACCTGCGGCTAGCTTCCTAGTTTGCTTTTTGATTTTCATTGAGTATAAAAGAAAATTTCTGTTAACAAATAGAAAAAGCCTTCAAAATAGGCTCTTAGCCAACTTTGAAGACCTGATACATCAGAATACTTATAATTTAAAGGTTGCTACACCGAGGATAGAACGATTTAAGTTTCGAAGAATTTGAAGACTTTGCTCAAATTTCTTATAACGAGTTACTCCGTATTCTTCAACAAGAAGGACTGTATCTCTTTCTAAAAGCGATGGCACATCCTGTAAATCGACAAAATGAATTCCTTTTAAAGACTCTTGATTTTGTTTCAATTTATCTAGGATAGCTTTGTTTGAGCTAACGATTGTTAATTCTTGTCCAGCATTTTTGTAAGACAAGACATCTGCTAGATTAGCAATTGTTGTGATCTCTGTTACAAAATCAATTTGATATTGAGAAAAATCACCTGCTCTATTGATTGTTGGATTAAAGAGATAAACCAATACATTTCCCATCACAACCAAAATCACACAGACTACTCCAATAACAGCTAAACGGAGAATCAAGTTTTTCACATTTAATCCAAGTGCTGTCTCACCGTTTGCATTCAATTCTTTAGAGTTGATGGTTTCCAATTTTTCAATTTTCACATTTGCATAAGTGTGTTTAAATTTCTCAATCAATCCATCAAATTTTCTCTCTAACAAGTCATTGACATCCTTGCTTGGTGTCAAAATTTTCACACCGACCCCTGCATCGTCAATCATATAGTAGACGGTCAGTTTTTTCCACCAATAATCATTCGTAGAATTTTTCAAGGTTGTTTCTGTCGTATCCAATTCACTGGCAATTTTTTTCAGTTCACTGGGTTCTACATCATTGAAAAGATAAGCTCCATTCAAATTCCCATCAATCAATTTCCCGTAGAAATCACTATAACCACCAATTTGATGATTCAAAATCGTTTTAGCTGAATCTTCTGGAGGGGTGATTTTATAGCTGATATAAGTTGAATAACTTGTTGTGTCTTTGACAGTATTTTTATTCTTAACTGCTTTAATTGTAAATGGTACAGCAATGAGAGCAAATAAAGCGATGAGAGCTAAAATATTTACTTTTCGTTTTTTATAAAGATTTGCAAACAAATCAGCTACTGAATAATGTTCAAACATGATTTTTTTCTCCTTTGTTTAGTAGATACTGGTTTTCCTTTGTAAGCATTTTTGCTACAAATATCATCACAATAACAATTCCCCAGAATTGCATTGTAAATAAATTGAAGAAACTTTCTGAAAAGCTACTTCTAGGCATAAAGAATAGATTATTCAAGATGAGTAGGGACAAGGCAAATAGGATTGTCCTTGAGCGATAGGCTACTTGCAACATGGCTATAAATAACATACCGAGTAAGAGACTAAGTAGAAAGACTCCTATCATACCATAGTCTGTATACAACTCCATGATATAGCTACTTCCGATACCATGTCCTTTTAAATATTCCTTGTTCAAAACAAGATAGGACAAATTGTGGGCATAACTATTACTATCGATAGCTAGCTCCACACTATTGGTTGTATGTTCAAAGGCTTTTCCTCCGAAAATAGCCCCCAAGCTTCCCCTTGCAAAATAATCAAGAACAGGACCAAAAGTAAAATTACGGAAATCTCGGTAAGGGAGGCTACTGTTAAATAGAAAACCTCGAGCCAAGACACCAAAACTGGTTCCTTGTTTATAGATAAAGTCAAGCAGGATATCCCAGAAACCTGTATGGGAAACTTGGACATTATCCCGTACATAATTGAGCACTCCCATCGCTAACATGAGAATAGGAGAACCTACAAAAATTGCTAACTTTTCTTTAAACCCAATCCATTTTCCCTTTTCAGTTTGCTCCCGCATAAAGTAATAAACAAAAGCAAATAAAATACTTAAAATAAAGGGATTTCGTGTCCCGATTGCCAAATGAATAGTATTGGCTACAATAAAGGAGATAAGCACTGCTGTTGCCTGCCATTTCTTTGGCTTGGTTGCCAAATACATACACATTGCATAGACCGTAAATGTTGATAAGATATAGGTAAAATAAGGCAGTTTACTTTCAAAATTTGCATAGTAGGCATAGTAGGAAGTCTGCAAGCGATACAGGAGTCGTTCAAATAACCGAATGAAATAGAAAGGATAGGTTAGAAGAAAAACTCCTAGTGATACAAAGCGTAACCGCTTGGTATAAACCTCTTTTAGAGAATTTCCTATATTTGCTACTTTTATTTTCTTCCTAGCTATGAAGTAACGAGCCAGGACGCCTCCTGTGGTCAAGCCCAGAATCGAAACCATGACAACTATAAAGGCAAAACGATAGGCTATGGGATGATAGGTATCCAAAGCGCCATCCCTAAAATAATCAATGGTCGGTCTTGATACCAGAAAGACAAAAATAGTTAAATAGAAAATAAAATGGATTAAGTAATACTTGATATCATTCCAGCAGGCAATTAAGCTACTAACCAGTAAGAACAATAAAGTAGAAAGCAAGCTAACATTGTTATTATTAAACAGATACACAATTCCACTTACTAGCGTCAAGGCATAACTGACTATGGTCAAACTAAATAATAATCGTTTTCCATCAATCACTTGCTCACCCCCGTTCTAATGTAATTTTTTAGATTTTTCAATATTTTTCAGTAATAAGAATCGGTATAAGGAAATGTTTATGAATAGAGCCAGAGCACTAATTCTTCTCCCCTTACGGAAAATTGGATTTCTAGCAATAGCAAGGGCATGGCCTTTTAAAAAACGATGAATCTGAGAATAGGCTTCAAACTGTTTATACTGATCATCTAGCAACATCTTATCCAGAATAAAGAAGTAAGCATAGGCCAATCTAAAAAAAGCAACCTCTTTCAAATCAGGATAGTTTTTCATAACTTCATTATAAAACTTTTGGTAGATATCAATATAGGCTAAATCCTTCTCTGCATAGGGTTTAGTCGTAATACTATCCCCTCTATGGAAATAGTAATAATAGGGTTTAGTATTAACCACATACTTCTTGGCCAACTTGATTAAATCAAAATGATAATAAGCATCTTCATAAATCAATCCCTTAGGAAAGGATAGGGCAGTTGCAATCTCTCTCTTGATTAGCTTATTGCAAATCGTCCCAGGTATTTTTTCACCTATGAGGTATTCCCTTAGAAATGTTTGGGAATCACAGACAAAATAGTCATCCTGATTAGCTGACTGTGGGCTTTCATCATTAGCATAGACATTCATGACACCACAGCTTGAAACATCCGCATCTTCTTGAATTAATTGCTCATATAAACTCTGAATCATTTCTGGATGGATATAATCATCTGAGTCAATAAAAATCAGATAATCCCCGTGAGCCTGCTTCATTCCATCATTTCGTGCTTGCGACAATCCTTCGTTCTTTTTATGAAGCACTGACACCCTGTCATCTTGTTCAGCGATTGAATCACACAAGCGACCACTCTCATCTGTTGCACCATCATCAACAAGAATAATTTCCAGATTTTGGTAGGTCTGCTTCTGAATGGAAGCTATCGATTTTTCTAGGTACTGCGCCACATTATAGACTGGCACAATGACACTAATTAATGCAGTTCCCATGCTACTCCTCTAATAGTTTTTCTACTTGTTCGATTTGTTTGGCAATTGTAAATTGTTGAATGAATTGACTAGCCTCATTAACATCGAAGTTTGAGGCAGAAGTCATGTAATTAGTAATTGCCTGAGCTGCCTCTTGATTGCTCTCAATGATTTGTCCAAATCGTCCTTCTTGGGATAATTCCTCAGCCCCTCCGACATCCGTAGAGACAAAAGGAAGTCCCAGACTCAAGGCTTCCACATACACTCCAGGAAAACCTTCTTGTTTAGACATAGACAAGAGAACTTTCATCTGAGACAAATACTGATAAGGATTTTTTTGATAACCAAGGAAATGTACATAGTCCTCAAGCCCATACTCTTTGACTCGTTTTTTCAGTTCCTCTTCCATATCACCAGCCCCTATGAAGTAGAGATGATAGTTTTTCCCCTCTTGGTGCAATAACCGTATCACTTCCACCACACGGTCAGAACCCTTATTTTCCTCAATCCGTCCGATAGTACAGATACTTTGAGGAGCAATCTCGATGTCGATCTTCTCTTGAGATTTTTCTAGAATAGTCTGAAAATCATATCCATTGTAGACTGTCTGTAATTTAGAAGCATAATCTGGATAGACTTCCTTAATAGAATTGCTGGTCTTTTTTGAAATTCCTACAATGATATCCGCAGCATCCAACTGGCGTCTATGCGATTCTCTTTTAGAGCTATCCTTAAGAAATTCTTCGATACTTCCATGAATCCAAGAGATTTTCTTGACTTCTTTTCTTTTAGAGAACAACAGTGGAGGATTCATAATGGTAAAAGAAACCTCAACATCATAGTCATCTTTCACCAGTAAGCGACGAGTCAGGCTTGGAAAATAAATTCTCATTCTCCACAAAAGAGCTCGTAACCATCTGGCTTGGCGATAATCCTGAAGGGATTTTAAAATGCCTACATGCTTGGGAACAGATTCGTATCCCTTGTCAAAGTGCTCCATTTCAAGAATATCAATATCATACTTTTCTGGATCCAGATTTGAAACAATTGTCGACAGAATCTTCTCTGCTCCACCCCCGAGAGAAAAAGACCACATAAAAAATAAGATTTTTTTCTTAGCCACCATATTCTCCCTTGTATTCTGTATAAGACTTATCCATATCAGCGATGACAGCATCATGATGCGGTACTTGCTTATTTGCTGGCGGTGGCGTCATATAATCTCCAAAAGCAGTGCTGAGATAGGCATCGTAGCCAACTGGAATAGGCATCTCTGTCCCTTCAAATGGTAAGAAAAGATTGTCTTCAAAAGATGCGATTGGGTACTTGTTTCTCATGTAGCCAGGACCTGAGCATAATTCTGTGATGCCATCGCTCTCAGACAAATCATACTTGGTCATTTCTTTCTCAGCTTTTTTCCAAATGCGATAACGGAGAGATTTTGGAGTCACACCCAGTAAAATACGGCTTCCCCATTTCATAAGTGCGCCATGCTTTTCCGGAATAGTTTGCGCACAAAAGAGTGAATAAATCAGTGCCCAACGAACCTGTTTCTTCCGCTCAGCTGGATTTTTCGGATAATAATCCAAAGGCAAGACATCCAAGGCCAGACCATGTGGCAATTCTAAATCCTGCTGGTAAGGTTTGATACAGGTGGTTTCCTTGTCACGAATGGTAATAAAAAGATTGCGGTCTACAAAATCCTTGTGACTCTTCGACAAGAAATAACGCTCATCTGCATAACGAGGCCATAATTCTGCTAATTTCTCATAATCTTTACGAGGCATAAAAAAGTCTAGGTCGTCATCCCAAGGAATAAACCCCTTGTTTCTAAGGGCACCAATAGCACCTCCTCCACAAAGATAACAAAGTAAATCATGTTCCTTGCAAAAGGCCACAAAATATTCAGCCATCTCCAGACTACGAGCCTGAATTGCTTTTAAATCAGTCATATTGTTCATTATTCTTTCTATCGTATCGTTTCATTATACCACAAATAGGGGGTGAAAATCTATTGCAGACTGTAAAAAATCAAAGCCTGACTGCTAGATAAATAGCTATCAAACTTTGATTTTTCTGTCTTATACTATTCAAACCACGTCAGCTTCACCTTGCCGTAGGTGTAGGTAACTGACTTCGTCAGTCTTATCTACAACCTCAAAACTGTGTTTTTAGCAGCCTGCGGCTAGCTTCCTAGTTTACACTTTGATTTTCATTGAGTATTATCTTATCTCAGGCCCATTTGAGCGAGCTTGGTTTGATATTTGTTTTGATCAACCAGCAAGCCCAAGCCTCCATAAACATCATAGGCATCTACCCAGTCACCCAGTTCTGGAATCGTCAATTTTTCAATACCATTTTTCGCTCCATCCAAAACAGATAAACCGTTTGTTAGGAGGAAAGTATAGGGTGCATTGGTTGAGGTCATAGCAAAAACCTTTCCAAGAGCTTCAGAACCAGTGAAAAGTTTAGTAGGATCTTTAATTTGCTCTAAAATTGCTGTTAAAACTTGTTGCTGTCTTTTTGTACGGCCGTAATCCGCCTCATCGTCATCACGGAAACGAGCATAATTGAGCAGGGTCGAGCCATTCATCTGCTGTTTTCCGACTTTGATGGTTTGGGTTGGGGACTCAGTCTCAGTAGCGTGTAAATCATCTCCGACTGTAGCTTCTGTTAGTGGACGCCCATTCAATGTTGAAAATTGAGCATCAATCGTCACCCCATCGGGGAAAAGCGTATCAATCGCTGTGGCAAAGGCCTGAAAATCGACCAAGGCATAGTACTTAATGTCCAAGTCAAAATTATCTTTCAAGACTTGGCGAACCATTTCTGCCCCTTTTTGCCCCTCTTGTTCTCCTAACTCATAGGCTACGTTTAACTTGTTATCCGTCTGTTTTCTACCGTTAATCACTTGACTATAACCATCTATATAGACCAAATTATCACGCATGAAACTGACTAGCTTGATTTTCTTGTCCGAACCTCCGACATTTAAGACCATAATAGAGTCAGTCCGCGTCTCAGCACTATTTTGACCGATTCGACCGTCCGTCCCCATGATCAAAATATTAACTCCATCTCTAGTATCTTGACCATTAAAAACTTGAACCTGTGCTGCCTTGGCATCAGCAGTTTTCTTTGCGCTAGCATCTTGGTAACCACGTAAAAACATGAATACCATGGCTAAAGCCACACAGACTAGAAGAGAGAAAATTACCATAAAAATGCGTTTAAGACGGAGCTTCCGTCTTTTCTTTTTGGGAGGAGCATAGAGTGCTTGTGATTTGGATTGTGAGCGACTCCGGTTCGCATAGCTTGGTAAGTCAACCTGCTCTTCTCTTTCTTGTTCCAAGCTAGAACTACTATTTCCCCTAGCAAGAGTTAGCTTTTCTTGCAAATAGGCAAACTCGTTTTTTTCTCTCTCATTGAGATAGTGAATATTTTTTAGCAAATAATCATAACGTAATTTTTCATGATGACTGAGAGGATTTTCTTTACTCATCTTCTCTCCTTTCCATGCTCTGATATTGGATAAATAGGATAGGCACCCAGAACTTTATACTGGATTCCAATCGCTTCTAGTTCTTTTTGGGCAAAGTGGACCAGGTCCTTATCAGTATAGTCTACATCGATAATGAAAAAGTATTCGCCTAGCGCTGTCTTGAGTGGACGACTTTCAATTTTTGTCAGGTCAATTCCTCGCCAAGCAAAGGTCGACAGGGCCTTATAAAGTGCACCTGGAAGGTTGTCAGGTAAGGTCAAGGCCAAACTCATTTTTTCAGTTTGTGCTTGCAAGGGAATAGCTGCACCTTCAGCTCCCAGAACCCAGAATCGTGTGAAATTGGCTTCCATTTCCTGAATATCCTCGGCAATCAGTTCCAAGTCATATTCTTCTGCAGAACTTCTAGGTGCAATTGCCGCAAAAGGCTGGTCTGGATGTTCGGAAATAAAACGGGCCGCATAAGCTGTACTAGCTGTTACCTCGATTTGGGCCTCTGGATATTGTTCATCGATGAATTTCTTTCCTTGAGCCAAAGCCTGTGGATGAGAAAAAATCTTTTCAATCTTAGTATGGCCTGGAACCACCATCAACTGCTGATGAATAGGCTGAACGATTTCTGCAACTGCTTGAATGCGAGCCTGATGAAAAAGGTAGTCCAAGGTTTCATGAACACTACCCTCGATAGAATTTTCAACTGGCACCACAGAATAGTCCACCAAGCCTTGCTCATAGGCCTTGATGACATCTGTAATATTGGCAAAAGCCTGCAATTCCTCATGAGGAAAAGCTGTCTGCACAACATAGTGTGAAAATGATCCCTTGGGACCTAGATAAGCAATTTTCATCTCAGTTCCTCTATAATTTCCTCTGGGCTTAGCTTGGTTACATCCAAAATCTGACTAGCCACTTCCTCATACCAGGCCTGTCTTTCTTGAAAAATAGCTGCTAGTTCATCCTTGCTATTATTTAGAAACAACGGGCGCTGATTGTCCTTATCAGCTGCTATGCGTTGGTAGAGGGTTTCAAAATCTGCTTTCAGGTAGATATTATCTGCATTAGTCTTGAGTAAGTCACGGTTTCGCTGAGAAACGACCACTCCTCCACCAGTTGACACGACTTGGTCTCTTTGTAGTAAATCAGCTAGGACTTCTGATTCTACCTGACGAAAGACTTCTTCGCCCTTTTCAGCGAAAAATTCCGCAATGGACATGCCTAAGCGTTTCTCAATCAGGGCATCCATATCAAGGTAATTAGGGTCTAAACCTCTGGCAATAGTCGATTTGCCAGCCCCCATAAATCCTAGTAATACCTTAGCCATGAATCAAGCTCTCCAAATCATCAAAGAAGCTAGGATAACTGGTATTAATGGCTTCTGCACGGTCAAGCTCCACTTCTCCATCTGCAACCAAGAGGGCTGCGATAGCTGTCATCATGCCGATACGGTGGTCACCAAACGTATTGACTCTAGCACCGTGAAGGGCTGATTTTCCTTTGATAATCATTCCATCTGCTGTAGGTGTGATATCCGCACCCATGCTATTTAAAGCGTCTGCCACAACCTGAATGCGGTCTGTTTCTTTGACTTTAAGTTCCTCAGCATCTTTGATAACTGTTACACCATGTGCTTGGGTCGCAAGAAGAGCAATAATTGGCAATTCATCAATCAAGCGTGGGATCAAGGCACCACCAATCTCTGTTCCTTTCAAGTCAGAAGACTCAACAGTCAGGGTTGCAGATTTAGCGACTGGGTCAATTTCAGTTATTTCTAGTTTCCCACCCATGGCACGAATGACATCAATAATACCAGTACGCGTTTCGTTGATGCCCACATTATTAAGCACCACACGAGAATTTGGAACAATCAAACCTGCGACCAACCAAAAGGCTGCACTGGAAATATCTCCTGGAACAACCACCTTTTGTCCAGTCAGTTTTTGAGGCCCTTGGACTGTGATTTTCTTGCCCTCCACACTTAAATGGCCACCAAATTGTTGCAACATATCTTCAGTATGATTACGGGTGCATTCTTTTTCGATAATAACGGACTCCCCCTGAGCCTGCAAGGCCGCGAACATCAAGGCTGACTTAACTTGGGCAGAGGCGATTGGCAACTCATAATGAATAGGTCTCAGGTTTTTCGTCCCTTTTAAGTGAAGGGGAGGCAGGTCTCGCTCAGTTTGACCTGAAATGCTGACGCCCATTTTTTTCAGTGGAATAGTCACACGATCCATAGGACGTTTGGATAGACTGTCGTCTCCGAACATCTCTACTTCAAAGTCTGCACCAGCAAGAACACCTGAAATCAGGCGAATCGAGGTTCCAGAATTTCCCATATCAAGGGCATTTTGTGGAGTTTTCAAGCCGTCCATGCCGACACCTTGAATAGTAATAACCCCATCTTTGTCCTCAATTTCAACACCAAGGTCACGAAAAACCTGCATGGTCGAAAGAACGTCTTCACCTCGCAGAATATCATAAACCTTGGTCTCACCCTCAGCCAAACTTCCAAAGATAATGGAACGGTGACTGATAGACTTGTCACCTGGAACTCGGATACTGCCGTGTAAGTGGCGAATGTTTGTTTTTAGTTTCATAATAGACCTCATACTTGCAATACTTTTACCTATTTTATCATAAAAAGCCAGAAATTCCTTAAAAATTCCTGACTTTATGATAGTTATTTTCTTATTTTAGCAATTCTGAAACTGGTTCAAAAACAATTTTTTCAATGTCAGAAAGGTAAATGGCCAATTGTTGTTGCTTAGTAAAGAATTCTGACAAGAGGCTGTTCCCCTGAATCTGCTTACCAAAGCCTTCCATTTTAGCTTGGAAGGAAGCATCTGGCATTTTCCCTGTCTGCGCTAGTTTTTGAATTTCCTCTTGGAAAGCAACATATTCTGTAAAGATTTTGCTCGCCTCAGCGTCTGCTGCAATCGCATCTTTAGCCGCTTTGACAGCCTTGTATTCTGGTAATTCGCGTAAACCGCGACTGAGTTCATTTGCACTATCGTAAATATTTGACATGATGTTCTCCTTATTTGATCACGACTGTGTAGTCGGTGTTTTCTGTTATGAGGTGCTCGGCTCGTTCTAAATCTTGAGCATTTTTAAATGAAATTTGTAGAATCCCGTGAATATCCTCACGATTTTCCTCGTTGATGTGGATGTTAACCAAGGAAGTTCCACGTAGTAGTTCCAAAATCCGCAAGATGACATCTTCTTCATCGGGAACGTCAACATAGAGATCGTAAGAACTGTCCACACCACCACGCTTATGAATTTCCATGGCCTGACGTTGCTCACGCGCCTGATTGAAAAAGTTCCAAATCTGCTCCTCATCTCCCTTGCTGATGGCTTGTCCAACCTCATCTAAGCGCTCCTTGAAATCCTCAATTCGATCCAGAATAGTTTCACGATTGGACAAGAGAATAGAAGTCCACATACCTGGCTCACTCTCCGCAATTCGAGTCATATCTCGAAAACCACCGGCCGCAAAGCGTCTTGCCATCTCATGTTCTTGAGCATAGGCTGCAGTCTGCTCCATGAGACTGGAAGCCAGAATATGTGGAAAATGGCTAATCTGAGAAGTCACTCGATCGTGCTCCTTGGCATCAATCTCGATAAAGCGAGCATGAAGACCTGAAAGCAGATCCTTCATTTCCTCAAGTGTGTCCTGACCTGTCAAACTCGATGGCGTGAAGATATAATAGGCATTTTCAAAAAGATTGACATCCGCAGAGGCAGCTCCTGTCTTGTGGCTACCAGCCATAGGATGGGCCCCGATAAAGCGGACAGGCTTGCCAGCCAAATACTGCTCCGCTGCATCTACAATGGCTGACTTGGTCGAACCAGCATCTGAAATAATGACGCCATCTTTCAAGTCCAAGTTGGCCAATTCCTGAATGAAAGCAATGGTTTGTTTGATTGGCAAGCTGAGAATGATGATATCTGCCAAAGGAGCAAAACTGACAAAATCATCCGTTGCACGGTCAATCATGTCTTCTTTCAAGGCGATATCTCTCGAAGCTTGACTGCGGTTATAACCTAAAATTTCATAATCTGGATGATCACGTTTGATACCAAGTGCCATAGAGGCACCAATCAAACCAAGACCTGCTATATAGACTGTTTTTGCCATAGGAACTCCTTAATAGTTCTTTGTATACTCCCGGTGTTTGGCTACTGCTTCTTTTAATTCCTCAAGATTGTCTGATGAGAATTTTTCAAGGATTTCTTGTGCCAGAACCGTTGCCACAACAGCTTCCATAACTACACCTGCAGCTGGAAGAGCAGTCGGATCACTTCTTTCGACTGTTGCCTTGTAGGGTTCATGGGTTTCAATATCCACACTCATAAGTGGTTTGTAGAGAGTAGGAATAGGTTTCATAACGCCACGAACAACAATGGGTTGCCCATTGGTCATACCACCTTCAAAGCCACCCAGATTATTGGTACGGCGAGTATAACCGTCTTCTTTAGACCAGAGAATTTCATCCATAACTTGGCTGCCTTTGCGGTAACCAGCTTCAAATCCAAGACCAAATTCCACCCCTTTAAAGGCATTGATAGAGACAACAGCTTGGGCCAATCTTGCATCCAATTTTCTGTCCCATTGGACATAGGAACCAAGACCAACTGGAACACCTCCAACAACTGTCTCCACAACTCCACCGATGGTATCTCCATCACGCTTGATTTGGTCAATATAGTCCTTGATTTCCTGTTCCCGTTCTTGGTTGACAATAGAAATTTCAGACTGGGCAGCTCTTTCCTTAATCTCAGCGACCGTTAGATTTTCAGGAACATCGATTTCCTTGCCACCAAAGACCACGACATGGTTGGCAATCTCCATATCCAGCTCAGCCAAGAGGCGTTTGGCTACTGCCCCAACTGCCACCCGCATGGTGGTTTCACGAGCTGATGAACGCTCCAAAGAATTTCTCAAATCGTCAAAACGGTACTTGATTCCCCCTACCAAGTCGGCATGACCTGGACGTGGATGAGTGATTTTTCGTTTGCTTTTAAGACGGTCTTCAATGTCTTCCGCAGACATGATATCCAGCCATTTTTGGTGGTCCTTATTGATGACATCCATTGTAATAGGAGCCCCTGTCGTCTTCCCATGGCGAACACCCGAAGTAAAGATAACTTGGTCGCTCTCAATCTTCATACGACCGCCACGACCGTAGCCACCCTGACGGCGTTTAAGGTCGCCATTGATATCCTCAGCTGTCAAAGGAAGTCCAGCTGGAATTCCTTCAATGATAGCTGTCAGACGGGGGCCGTGTGATTCTCCTGCTGTTAAATATCTCATACACTCTCCTTATTTTACCAAGTAGTCTTTCATCTCTTCCAGAGAAACTGGGTGAATAGTCGCTGAACCAAGCTCTGGTACCAAGACCAATTTCAGGGTGTTGCCACGCGCTTTCTTGTCATGAGTCAAAGCCTGATAAAGCTTGTCAACATCCCAGTTTTCATAGTCAACAGGCAAGCCAAATTTCTGACACATCTCTGTGATAGATTGGGTAATGCCAGCTGGCATAAGGCCTTTTTCCTCAGCTACCTTGGAAATCTGTACCATTCCCATAGCCACAGCTTCACCATGCATAACTTTTCCATAACCAGCCGTCGCTTCAATGGCATGACCAATAGTGTGGCCAAAGTTGAGGTAAAGGCGTACACCATTGTCCAACTCATCCTCAACTACCATCTTGCGCTTAACCTGACAAGAATGTTCAATCAAGGTCTCTGCATGCTCCAAAATGCTCTCAACAGAACCATCCAGCTCCGTCAAAAGAGCCCAAAGTTCTGGATCCTCAATCAAGCCATACTTGATAACTTCACCCATCCCTTCAATCAACTCTCTTTTTCCAAGCGTTTCAAGGACAAGCGGATCAATCAGAACCCCGTCTGGTTGGGCAAAGGTCCCCACCATATTTTTAGCAAATGGAGTATTAACACCCGTCTTTCCGCCGATAGACGAATCAACCTGAGCTGTCAAGCTAGTCGGAATCTGAACAAAATGAATACCCCGCATATAGGTAGAGGCTACGAAACCAGCCAGGTCTCCAACGACACCACCTCCGAGAGCCACGATTCCATCACTACGAGTCAGACCTTGCTTGACTAAAAATTCATAGACTTTCTGGACAGTAGTTAAATTCTTTCTTTCTTCACCTTCTAAGAAATCAAAAACAGCTACCTGAAAACCAGCATCTTCTAGGCTGAGTTTGACCTTCTCAGCATAGAGAGAAGCCACATGGTTGTCTGTTACAATGACTACCTTTTGTGGTTGCCAGAGTTCTCGCAACCACTGACCAGCTTGAGCCAGACAACCTTTTTCAATCTGAATATCATAAGGATGATGAGGAATATCGATTCTGATTTTCATAGGAGAATCTCCCTTTCTTTATTGGTATTTTTCTGTTAAGGACTGCCAAATCTCTTCTGTCGGCATTTCCTTGCCTGTCCACAGTTTAAAAGCTTCTGCAGCCTGATAGAGCAACATCCCCAGACCATTGACGGCTGGATTGCCCTGATTTCTAGCCCATTTTAAAAATGGCGTTTCAAAGGGTTGGTAAATAATATCTGCCACTAAGAGAGTTTCTGGTAGGACAATGTTTTCAGGAACTGGAGATGATTGACCATCCATCCCTACACTTGTCGCATTAACAAGTAAATCCGACTCAGCAATCCTTGCTTGCAGTTCAGGAACATCTTCTAAAGCATACAAGTCCACTTTAAAGCCTGTCTGCTCCTGTAACTTGGTCAGGTAAGGTCTTGTTTTTTCCATGGAAACTGAACGAACAAAGACCGAAATCTGACTGACGCCGTCCAAAATAGCCTGTGCCAAGATGGACTTAGCCGCACCACCTGCACCAAGCAGGGTCATCTTTTTACCTGTAATTGTAAAAGAAGGCAAGCTCTTAAAAAATCCCTTGCCATCTGTATTATATCCAATTAAATTGCCATTCTCATTGACAACCGTATTAACTGCACCAATCAAGCGCGCTTCATCGCTCAGCCCATCCAAATAAGAAATCACTTGCTCCTTATAGGGCATGGACAGGTTGATGCCAAACATCTGGTAGCGACGAATATTAGCCACTGTTTCTGCCAAGTCACTCGCTTCAATCTCCCAAGCCACATAAGCACCGTTGGTAGCTGTCGCCTCAAAGGCGCTGTTGTGAATAAAGGGGGAAATAGAATGCTTAATAGGATTGGCAACAACGGCAGCTAAACGTGTATAGCCATCAAGCTTCATCCAAAATCTCCCGAATTTTTTTCATGTTAGCTAAGGAAATCTGACCTGGGGCACTTGCCTCATCTAGACTAGCAAAGGACCAGCTCGAACCTGTCACATCCGCAGTGATACGAGAGACCTTACCCACCTTGCCCATAGAAATGGTCACATATTCCTGCTCAGGATTGAGGGTTTTAAAGCCTCGTGTATAGTTCATCAAGTCTAAGACATCCTGCTCCGTGTGAGCCATCACCGCAACCTTGACAAGTTTTGGATTTAGGCTCGTCAACTCTGACAAAATTTCCATCATATTTTCAGGTGTTTCTTGGAAATTATGGTAACTCAAAACGAGATTTGGGAAGTCCAGCATTTCCTCAAAAACATCCTTATAGCTATAGTACTCAAAATCAATATAGTCTGGTTGATAGAGTTGCGCCACTTCCTTGATTAGATGGATATATTCTTCTGGAGAAAGGTCGATTTCTCCCCCTTCAGAACGAGTTCTCAGCGTGAAAACCAACTCACGACCTGCGAATTTTTCAAAAATAGCTGGAGCTACCTGCAAAATCGCTTCCTTAGGCAGATAGTCGGCACGCCATTCAATGATGTCGGCATCCAGGTACCTTGTAGCATCCAGAGCCTGGGCCTCCTCTAAACTTCTTGGCATTACTGAAACGATTAATTTCATTTACTAACCTTCATACTAATCACCTTGAGGTAATTACTACTTTCATCTTTTTTATTATAGGCGAAATCTGCTGGAAGACCATATTTATTTAAAATCTGATAACTTCTTCCTGCAAAGCCTTTATCAATTTGTTCTGTAAATTTCTGACGGGAAACATTGGCAGCATTGGTACTGGCAATAATAATACCTCCCGGATTTAAAATCTCAAGACTCTGAGAGATCAACTTGTGATAATCCTTGGCCACAGAGAACGTTTGTTTTTTGTTCCGAGCAAAGCTAGGCGGATCTAGGACAATCACATCGTAAGTCAAGCCTTTTCGTTTGGCATATTTGAAATATTCAAAGACATCCATGACTATAAAACGATGGTCGTCTGTGCTGATTCCATTTGCCTGAAAATGCGCTTGAGACAATTCTCGTGAACGTTTAGCTAGGTCAACCGAAGTAGTCTGGCTTGCTCCTCCCATGGCCGCAGCCACGGAAAAGGCAGCTGTATAAGAAAACATATTGAGCAAGGATTTGCCCATAGCCAATCCATCAACCAGACTACCGCGAACCTCGTGCTGGTCAAGGAAAATCCCTGTCATCAGGCCATCATTCATAAAGACTTGATACAAGACACCATTTTCCAGAACAGTGAAAAAGTCAGGTG
Organism: Streptococcus mitis SK1080; assembly: GCF_000220085.1. Lineage (GTDB taxonomy): Bacteria > Bacillota > Bacilli > Lactobacillales > Streptococcaceae > Streptococcus > Streptococcus mitis_K. The sequence continues at coordinate 82,251 of NZ_AFQV01000019.1, forward strand.
CTTCTTGACCATAAACATGGGCTGATTCATAGTCCAAACCCTTAAAGCGTATCTTCTCATAGGCCCCTAACACCTCAGGAAAAACCTGGCTAAAGGCTTCTGAGATAACCTTGCGAATCTGATAAACATAAGAGTTATACCAAGAAAAGACAGCATAGTCACCATAAAGGTCCACTGTCAGACCGCCAAAGCCATCTCCCTCTTGGTTAAAGAGACGAAAGGCAGTTGTCAATTCGTCTTGATAGTAGGCACTTCTCTTTTCTTTAGCTTGTCTAAACAACGTTTCAAAGAAAGCTTGATTGAAGGCCACCTTGTCCTTACTAACAAACCAGCCCAAGCCCTTGTTTTGCTGCGAAAGGTAGGCAGTCCCAAGAAAGATTCCTTCCTGACTCTGCACTTCTACTTCCTGATCCTTAAGATTGACATTCTCAAGATCACTGGCTTCTAGTAAAACCAGACCTTTGGCGAGCTTCTTTTCAACCCTTTTGCTAACTCTTATTCTATTCATAACTACTATTATATCAAACTTTTAGCCAATTCTCAAAAAAGAAACTACCCTTGCTTTTTTACTCTTCTTTTAAAAAATGGTATACTAATACTAATAAAAAATTAGGAAGTAAATGTGTGAAAAGCAATTTTAACAAAATCCAAAAAGCCATGGGTACCAGACTGGGTTTTGTCCTAACCCTTTTAATCCTCTATTGGCTCAAAACCTTATTAGCCTATACCGTTGACTTTAATTTAGATATTCAAGTGGGCAAGTTGCAGGGAAATTACCTTGCCTTTATCGCCTTTTTCAATCCCCTTCCTTTGGGGCTACTCCTGCTGGCTCTAGCCCTCTATGCTCGCTCAACCAAGATTTTTTATGGCCTGAGTATAGCTATTTATAGCCTTTTATTCATTTGGCTTTATTCCAATGTCTTTTACTATCGAGAATTTAGCGACTTTATCACGGCTAATACCATGAAGGTGGTCAGCAAGGTATCTGTTGGTACTGCAGAACTAGAGTTACTGCGCTTTTGGGATTTCATCTATTTTATGGATTTCCCATTGCTGGCTTTCCTTTTCTATAAAAAATTCATCCAGCTGGATAGGAGACCCTTCAAATTCCGCTCCAGTGTTGCCATCACTGCTCTCTCGGCCCTGCTCTTTTCAGCTAATCTTTTCTTGGCTGAAATTGAGCGTCCCGATCTCCTGTCGCGAGGATTTTCTAATTATTATGTTGTCCGCGCCCTTAGTCTACCCGCCTTTTTAGGCTATAGTGCCAACCAATCCTACAGTGCAAACAAGGAACGTGCCAAGGCTTCTGAGACTGATCTTCAACCTATTACAGATTATATTCAAGAGCATTCGGCTAAGCCCAATCCAGACTATTTTGGCTTGGCCAAAGGAAAAAATGTGATTTATCTCCACTTGGAGAGCTTCCAGCAATTTCTTCTTGACTATAAACTCAACCTAGATGGAACTGAGCATGAAGTCACTCCCTTCCTTAATTCCCTCTACCATTCGCAATCTACACTAGCCTTTTCGAATATCTTTAACCAAGTCAAGGCTGGGAAAACCTCAGATGCGGAAACCATGCTGGAGACTGGTTTGTTTGGACTTGACCAAGGTTCCTTTATGGTCAATTACGGTGGTACCAATACCCAGCAAGCTGCGCCTTTTATCCTATCAAAAAACGGCTATCAATCGAGTGCTGTCTTTCACGGCAATATTGGGACCTTCTGGAACCGAAATACGACCTACAAACAATGGGGCTATCAATACTTCTTTGATGCTTCCTACTTCACCAAGCAAGACAGTAGCAATTCTTTCCAATATGGTTTAAATGATAAAATCATGATGAAAGATTCTATCCAATATCTGGAGCACCTGCAGCAGCCTTTTTATACCAAGTATATTACAGTGTCCAATCACTATCCCTATGCTAGCAATTTGACTGGCGATGAGCTTGGTTTCCCCTTGGCCAAGACCAAAGATGAAACAATCAATGGCTACTTCCAAACCGCCAACTATCTGGATAGTGCCATCAAGGCCTTCTTTGACTATCTCAAAGAAAGTGGCCTCTATGAAAAATCCATCATCGTCATCTACGGAGACCATTATGGTATTTCCAACTCCCGAAATCCTGATCTGGCACCCTTGATTGGAAATACTTCTGAGAACTGGTCGAATTACGACAATGCCATGTTGCAACGAGTGCCTTTTATGGTGGTCATGCCTGGTTATGAAAAGGGGCAAATCATCAATACCTACGGTGGACAAATCGATATCTTACCGACTCTCGAACACCTCCTTGGTATTGAGTCCGATTCCTTCCTTCAAGTTGGACAAGACCTTCTGTCTCCAGATCACCAAGAAATAGTTGCCTTTCGAACTGCCAATTCCTTCGTCACACCAAAATACACTAGTTATGACGGACGAACCTACTATACTGAAAGTGGTCTCGAAATCAGTAATCTTGATGAACAAGCTCAGACCGAACTGGAAAGCGTTCGACAGGCAGCCAGTCAACAGCTGAAAATCAGCGACCAGATTCAAACTGGCGATTTGATCCGTTTCTACCAAGCAGATCATCTTGGAAAAGTTGATACAGAAAGTATTTCTTACCTCAATTCTTTACCAATTCTGCAAAAGATTGAGCAGGAAAAAGGTAGTCAATCAACCAGTCTCTTTAGCCAACGACAAGGCAAAACCAGTACTGACCTTTTCAAGGCACCAAGTTACCAAGAACTCCACCCAGAGTCGGCAGAAACCGAATCAAAATCACAATAAAAGATGCTCTTCCATCGTGGAGGAGCATTTCTTTTTATCAAATAAAATTCAACGAAAATCAAAGAACAAACTAGAAAACTAGCCTCAGATTTACTGTGAGATTGTAGATAGATAGGCTGTACCTGCAATATATGTCTGTCAAGTTTAGTGACGAAGATAGTAGAAGAAATATGAGGATATAAATCAGCTTCAGCAGGTATCTGGAAAATTTGATTTTATAGAAAAGCCTTTTGTTACAAACTAAATATACTATCAATAAATAATATTATAGAAGCAACAATAATTAAAATTTCACCTATTTGCATCATTCTATTTCGAACTCTAAATATATCTTCTATCAAAAATACTTGGATCACACACATTATAGGAATTAATGTTTTTGAAATTGAAAAATATCCAAATAAATAAACTATAAACAACAATAATAGAACTATATTATATTTCTTATTCAAAACATTCCTCCCTATATTTTTTGATTACCAATCTTAATCATTTACAACTACATTATAACAAACTATAAAAGCGTTTGTCGAATTGAATTTATCAAGCAAGCGACCAACTATCTCATCTTTTTTCTATTTCTGTCAATATGCGTGACAGGTAGTAATGATAGCCAAAAATAGCAAGACCAAGCAAGAGGATAAGAGCTCCTACTCCCAAGCTAATGGCAAGGATAGGGGAGAGAGACCGAACCAAGAATAAGCTCCCTATTACAAGGGCCATCAGGATTACACTATAAATTAAGAGTAAAACTATTGCTACTATACCATTTGAACGATTCACCAGGTCAGTAATACTACTCCAATTGGTTGACAGATTCTTCACATCCTTAAAATAATGGTGACAAGAAAGGATGACACTGGCAAGGATCCATGCCACAAGAAGATAAATCATCGAAAGGATGGGCAAGCCTAAATATAGAGAAAGACCAAGTAAAGTCACGATAGGTAAAAAGGACTGAACAGCAAAGATAATCCAAAATTTCACTTTCACATAACGAGCAAAGTCAAAGGGTAAACTCTTAAGAAAATCAAAATTTTCCCTCTCTAAAGACAAGGCAATTGAAGGCAGGCTGGTGATATTGTTATTGACAACTGCTATAAAGAGAGCTATAAAAAACAAGGGTAACCAGTATGGAGGATGAATGTCTGGAACTATCTGAGAATCTCGGATTTTGGAAATCAGACCGATCATCATGAGATAAGGAAGGAAAGCACTTGTAAAAAGCACTGTAACCACGCCAGTTCCCTGTCCCAAGAGAGAGAGGTTGTAGCGCAAAACCATACGGAAAAAGCCCTTTTTAGTAGTTGAAATTCTCTCCTTACTGCGACGTTCTTTTTTGACCTTCTCCTCACTATTAAGCAGGATAACGTCATAAAAACGAGGAAGGACCTTCTTTTTGGTCAGATAAAGCAGGAAGAGAGTTAGTCCTATCCAAGCGAGCAAACCCAAGATGGCTTCTGTCGAAAAAGGCTCCACTGCTATTTTGTAAAAGAGATGAATAGGATAAAGAAGAGGTGGAATGTCTCTAACTCTGTCAACTATAACTCCAGAAGTCGACTGTAGAAAGAAGACAAATATTAAAGGTATGAGAACTCCTATCCCAATCATCACATTCGAAAAAATAGACTGATACTTTCTGAAGACCCTAGTCTGAGCCAAGAAATGTACTGCCACTACCATCACTAAAGTGACAGAGACAAATAATAAGGCCAAGGACAGCAGCATCAAAGGAAAACCCAGCCAAAGAGAAGGAGCTAGCCTAATGTAGAGGGCTAGAAAATAAGCTAGGATTGGTACAATTCCAGCTAGAGCTGGCAAGAGGACAGACAGTCCTTTAGCAATTATAATCTCTGATTCTTTAAAGGCATAGGGCCTATAAGATGCCAAGTCCTTACTCTCATAAAAGACATTGTAAAATGCAGTGAAAGAAGTTGAAAAGGCAAGCACTAGGAAAATAGCAACCATGAAACTAAAATGAACAGGACTTTCCTCAAAAGGAAAACGAAAGGCTATATTACTAAAAAAGATAAGTAATAAAAGACTGGAAAAAATGTAAGAACTTAGGACTCTAGCGGAAACATTTACTTTTTTCCCAGGATTCTTAGCCTGCTTCTTTCGTAGGTTAGCCAGATTAGCTTCCTTAGATGAATAGAGGATATTGATATCAACTAATTTTTTAATGACCTTGAGACGCATCTGAAACCTCCTCTTTTCTACCAGCAAGGCTAAGATAGATACTTTCTAAAGACTGGTCTGGATGGTCTTTTCTCAAGTCCTCTACGCTACCACAATAAATCAAATGCCCCTTTTTCAAAATGGCAATCCGATCACAGACTTGCTCGGCTACCTCTAGGACATGGGTTGAAAACAAGACTGTCTTGCCTTTTTGTGCATGTTCCTTCATCATTTGCTTCAAATCAAAAGCAGCCTGGGGATCCAAACCAGTCAAGGGTTCGTCCAATACCCAAATATCAGGATCAGACAAGAGTGCTCCGATGACAAAGACTTTCTGACGCATTCCGTGAGAAAGGGTTTCAATGACCTGATAGCGATTTTCAGCAAAATCAAAAACGTTCAATAGCCTAGCTAGACTAGTCTCCAAGTCAGAGCTAGTCAGATCATAGGATGAAGCAATCAATTCCCAAAATTCATTGGCCGTTAAGCGTAAAAATAAGTCAGGCGAATCTGCTACGTAGCCAATCTTCCGTTTGATCGCCAAGCGATTTTCCGATAAATCCTGACCGTCCACCAAAATACGACCACTGCTGGGCGAAATGATACTGACTAGGGATTTTATAGTGGTCGATTTTCCAGCCCCATTATGGCCAATCAAGCCCATAATCTCCCCATTTTCAATCTGCAAATTGAGATTGCTCAAAGCCTCTTTATCACCATACAACTTACTAACATTTTGAAATTCAATCATGGGATGACTCCTATCTTTATCTATATTACATACTATTATACTAGCACTTTGATACAAAAAAATCAATACTTTATTTTAAGTAGTTAAAATAGTTTCCTTCTATCTTATGCAAACGTTGGCGCTAACCAATACTTTATGATAGAATAAAGAACAAGATTGACAAGTAAGAGGAAACATCATGCAAAATCAAACACTCATGCAATACTTTGAATGGTATTTGCCCCACGATGGTCAGCACTGGACGCGTCTGGCTGAAGATGCTCCACACCTAGCTAATCTCGGCATCAGTCATGTCTGGATGCCACCAGCTTTTAAGGCGACCAATGAAAAAGATGTCGGCTATGGGGTCTATGACTTATTCGACCTAGGCGAGTTTAACCAAAAAGGAACTGTCCGCACCAAGTATGGTTTTAAAGAAGACTATCTTCAAGCCATTCAAGCTCTAAAAGTACAGGGAATTCAACCTATGGCCGATGTGGTGCTCAATCACAAGGCTGCTGCTGATCACATGGAAGCCTTTCAGGTTATCGAAGTGGATCCTGTAGACCGTACAGTTGAACTTGGGGAACCCTTCACCATCAATGGCTGGACTAGCTTTACCTTCGATGGTCGCCAAGATACCTACAATGATTTCCACTGGCACTGGTACCACTTCACCGGTACAGACTATGATGCCAAACGCCGAAAGTCTGGGATTTATCTGATTCAAGGAGACAACAAGGGTTGGGCAAATGAGGAATTGGTCGATAATGAAAACGGTAACTACGACTACCTCATGTATGCCGACCTAGACTTTAAGCATCCTGAAGTCATCCAAAATATCTATGACTGGGCTGATTGGTTCATGGAAACGACTGGTGTAGCTGGTTTCCGTTTGGATGCCGTCAAACACATTGACTCTTTCTTTATGCGCAATTTTATCCGCGATATGAAGGAAAAATACGGTGACGATTTCTATGTTTTTGGTGAATTTTGGAACCCAGACAAGGAAGCCAATCTGGACTATCTCGAAAAAACGGAAGAACGCTTTGACCTTGTCGATGTTCGTCTCCACCAGAATCTCTTTGATGCTAGTCGAGCAGGTTCAAACTATGACCTTCGTGGTATTTTCACAGATAGCTTGGTTGAACTCAAGCCTGACAAGGCTGTGACTTTTGTCGACAACCACGATACCCAACGAGGACAGGCTCTTGAGTCTACTGTTGAAGAATGGTTCAAACCAGCAGCCTATGCCCTCATTCTGTTACGCCAAAATGGCCTTCCATGTGTCTTTTACGGCGACTACTATGGGATTTCAGGGCAATATGCTCAACAAGATTTCAAAGAAGTCCTTGACCGCCTCCTAGCCATCCGAAAAGATTTGGCCTATGGAGAGCAAACAGACTACTTTGATGACCCTAACTGTATCGGTTGGGTACGTTCAGGTGCTGAAAATCAAGCCCCAATCGCAGTCCTCATCTCAAATGACCAAGAAAACAGCAAGTCAATGTTTGTCGGCCAAGAATGGGCTAACCAAACCTTTGTAGATTTACTTGAAAACCACCAAGATCAAGTTACAATCGATGAGGAAGGTTATGGACAATTCTCAGTCTCAGCTAAATCCGTAAGTGTCTGGGCAGCCAATACAATCTAATAGCTAATGATAATCAAGCCAGGTCCAAGGGGATTTGGCTTTTTTGCATTCACAAAAAGACCTACCCAATTGGATAGATCTTTGTTTTCTTACAATTTACCTGCTACTGCATCCAACAATTCTTGAATCTTAGCTTGGTTGCTTCCTCCTGCCATGGCCATGTCTGGTTTACCACCACCACGTCCATCGACGATTGGCGCCAATTCTTTGACAAGGTTTCCTGCATGAAGGTCTTTTGTCTTGCTTGCTACAAGGACATTGACTTTGTCACCGATAGCGGCAACTAGGACAAGAAGATCAGAGTAGTCTTTTTGTTTCCAGTTGTCCGCAAAGGTACGAAGGGCACCAGCGTCAGATACAGATACTTGGCTAGCAATGTAACGGTGACCATTGACTTCTTTAACGTCCTTGAAGATATCGCCTGCGGCTGCAGCTGCGGCTTTTTCTTTCAACTCAGCATTTTCTTTTTGCAATTGACGAAGTTGTTCTTGAAGTCCTTCTACTTTGTGAGGGACTTCCTTGACTTGAGGTGCTTTCAAGGTTGCTGCGACAGCTTTAAGAGCATCTTCTTGTTCGCGGTAGGCTTCAAAGGCTTCCTTACCAGTCACTGCTAAAATACGGCGAGTTCCTGATCCGATCCCTTCTTCTTTGACAATCTTGAAAAGACCAATTTCAGAAGTGTTACCAACGTGGGTACCACCACAAAGCTCGATAGAGTAGTCACCGATAGTAACGACACGAACTTCCTTGCCGTATTTCTCACCAAAGAGGGCCATAGCTCCCATTTCTTTGGCAGTGTCAATATCCGTTTCAACTGTCTTCACTTCAAGAGCTTCCCAGATTTTTTCGTTGACTTGCTGCTCAATCGCGCGCAATTCTTCAGCAGTTACTGCTTGGAAGTGGGTAAAGTCAAAGCGAAGGAATTCAACTTCGTTAAGAGATCCTGCTTGTGTTGCATGGCTGCCAAGGATATTGTGAAGAGCAGCGTGAAGCAAGTGAGTCGCAGTGTGGTTTTTCATGACACGGTGACGACGATTTGTATCAATTGCCAAGGTATATTCTTGGTTCAAGGCAAGCGGTGCAAGAACTTCAACAGTATGAAGAGCTTGTCCGTTTGGTGCTTTTTGAACATTTGTCACAGTAGCCACAACCTTACCTGACTCATCCAAGATTTGTCCGTGGTCAGCTACCTGTCCACCCATTTCAGCGTAGAATGGAGTCTCTGCAAAGATCAGAGAGGCAGTTCCTTCTGAAACAGCTTCTACTTCTGCATTGTCAGCCACGATAGCCACCAATTTAGAAGACAATTGGCTAGCATTGTAGTTGAAGACACTTTCTACAGTGATGTTTTGAAGAGTTTCATTTTGCATACCCATTGAGCCACCCTTGACAGCTGACGCACGCGCACGCTCTTGTTGCTCTTTCATGGCTGCTTCAAAACCTTCACGGTCCACAGTCATACCAGCTTCTTCAGCGATTTCTTCAGTCAATTCAACTGGGAATCCATAAGTGTCATAAAGTTTGAATACATCTGATCCAGCAATGACAGATTGACCTTTTTCTTTCAAGTCTGCTACAATGCCTTGGGCAAAGTGTTGACCTGAGTGAAGGGTACGAGCAAATGATTCTTCTTCGCTCTTAACGATTTTTTCGATAAAGTCACGTTTTTCAAGCACTTCTGGGTAGTAGCTTTCCATGATTTTTCCAACGGTTGGAACGAGTTTGTAAAGGAAAGGCTCGTTGATTCCCAATTTTTGACCATGCATAGAAGCACGACGAAGAAGACGGCGAAGGACATAACCACGTCCTTCGTTTCCAGGAAGGGCACCATCACCGATGGCAAATGAAAGAGAACGGATATGGTCAGCGATAACTTTAAAGCTCATGTTGTCGCCATCTTGGTCATAGACCTTACCAGACAATTTCTCCACTTCACGAATGATTGGCATGAAGAGGTCTGTTTCGAAGTTGGTCTTAGCCCCTTGGATAACGGCCACCAAACGCTCCAAACCAGCGCCCGTATCAATGTTCTTGTGTGGCAATTCCTTGTATTCGCTACGAGGAACAGCAGGGTCTGCGTTAAATTGTGACAAAACGATGTTCCAGATTTCGATATAACGGTCGTTTTCGATATCTTCTGCAAGGAGACGAAGACCGATATTTTCTGGGTCAAAGGCTTCACCACGGTCAAAGAAGATTTCTGTATCTGGGCCAGAAGGTCCTGCACCGATTTCCCAGAAGTTGTCCTCGATTGGAATCAAGTGACTTGGATCCACTCCCACTTCAATCCAGCGGTTATATGAATCTTTATCATCTGGATAGTAAGTCATGTAAAGTTTTTCAGCTGGGAAGTCAAACCACTCAGGGCTTGTCAAAAGCTCATAAGCCCAAGTGATAGCTTCGTCACGGAAGTAATCCCCGATAGAGAAGTTCCCCAACATTTCAAACATAGTATGGTGACGTGCTGTCTTCCCTACGTTTTCAATGTCGTTGGTACGGATAGCCTTTTGGGCATTGGTAATACGTGGATTTTCAGGGATGATGGTCCCGTCAAAGTATTTCTTAAGCGTTGCTACCCCAGAGTTTATCCACAAAAGAGTTGGGTCATTTACAGGAACCAAACTTACTGATGGTTCTACAGAGTGACCTTTGGTCGCCCAGAAATCAAGCCACATTTGGCGTACTTGTGCACTAGATAGTTGTTTCATATTGTCTCCTTATTTACTTGTTTAATGTGATTGGCTTTCCAGCATTTCCACATAGTCAATCGCGACACAGAGGGAAATGACTAGATCGGCATAAGCGTCCTCCAGAACCGTTACGGTATAGGTAGAGGTCAGATGGAAGAGTTCCTTCTTAATTTCTGCAATCAGCTGATCGCGATCATCCAACAATTTGAAATCCAAATCCCAGATATTGCCCTCGATACGAAGACCCAGATTATCAAACTCATACTTATCTCTCCAGAAGGTCAACTTCTTGCGAATGACAAAACTCGAGCCATCCTGAAGCTGAATTTCAAATCGAGGAAGCAAGGTCAAGATTTCTTTACTGATCTGACTAACCTGTTCACCATTAGCATCATAGATGGTAAAAGTTTTGGGAATCTTAAAAAATGGTCCCTCTACCTGATAGGCGATTTCTCCCCTGTCATCCTTGATAGCGAAACGTTCGCCTCCAAGACGAAACTTTTGTTTGACAAGAAATGTTTTCATCAACACCTCCAAAAACCAAAAGACAAGCTCATATCACGAAGGGCGAAAAACCGCGGTACCACCTTCATTCAATGAACTTGTCATTCTCTTATTCTTATGCAATTGTATGATTGAGTAGCATGATTTCCTAGCTTAGATGGCTCGCAGCACCGCCACTTCTCTGGACTAAGACAACTGAAAATCAATTCTCAACTTTCTTATTATAACGTTTTTTTAAGCTTGCGTCAACTGGAAATGATCTCCGTTGAATCAGAGCAATTCTCTACATCTCAGATTACTTTTTCAGAATATACTTTTTCTTACTGCCATTTTTCTTTTTATCCCAACTTTTATCCCAAGTTTTCGAATTGCTAAAGATAGCTACGTAAACATTTGCAAATATAAAGTACCCTATCACCAAATATATAAACTCAGTTGTTAGGTATTGTCAATACAAACCATCCTTTAAATGGAATAGTATAGCTGTTTGATTAAAAGTCAAAAAGGTTGACCAAAAACTTTTTTTGAAAAAAGTAGACATTTTTATTATTTGTTGCCGCTTTCTGTAAGGTTAAGCTTAGTATACTACTGGGCAAGCAAATAAGCAACTAAAATAGAAAAAGATATGGCTGTAAAAACTAACTTATATAGTATATTGAAGTTAGAATAGTACGCACCAACGTCTAAAACATTTTTAGAAATCAATCTGACTGTTCCAATATATTTGTTCGGTTTTTATTTCATTTTATTATATTAAAAAAGGCTCTATAATATTTGTAGTGGGTAAATCCCCTATGGATATTATGGAGCCTATTTTGTGTAGAAAAAAAGTCCCATATGACCTATAATGAAAAGCGACCAAACAACTCATTAGAAAGATTCATATGGAACAATTACATTTTATCACAAAACTACTCGATATCAAAGACTCAAATATCCAA